>DASXDJ010000182.1:0-22820 GCA_036490755.1 Streptosporangiaceae bacterium | reverse complement strand
GGCCGGGCATGCAGATGTCCAGCGTGGCCAGCGCGGTGGCCACCGTGCTGCGGGCGGCATCCCAGTCGGAGGTGATCACCCCGTCGAAGCCCCACTCGCCCTTCAGCAGGTCGCGCAGCAGCGCGGTGTTCTCGGTCATGCTGGTGCCGTTGACCGAGTTGTAGGCGGCCATCACCAGGTGCGCGCCGGCGTCCCGCACGCAGGCCTCGAACGGCACCAGGTACAGCTCGCGCAGCACGTGCGGCTCGATCTGCGCGTCGTAGATCCAGCGGCGCGTCTCGCTGTCGTTGCCCGCAAAGTGCTTGGGGGTGGCCGCCACGCCCGCGTCCTGCACCCCCCGGACGTAGGCGGCGGCCAGGGTCGCGGTGAGCACCGGGTCCTCGGAGAAGCACTCGAACCCGCGGCCGCCCAGCGGGGTGCGCATCAGGTTGATGGTCGGGGCCAGCAGCACATCGACGTTCTTGCTGCGCGCTTCCTGGCCGAGCGCGCGGGCCAGCTCGCGCACCAGGGCCGGGTCCCAGGTGGCGCCCAGCGCCGAGGGGCACGGCAGGCTGGCGGACGGGGTGCGCTCGTCCTTGGCGATGCCGCGCACGCCGGCCGGGCCGTCGGAGGTAATGACCGGCCGCAGCCCGATGGCCGGGCAGCCGGGCAGCCGCCAGCTGTCGGCGCCGGTCAGCAGCGCGATTTTGTCGGCGACCGACAGCCGGGTGAGCAGGACGCGGTCGGCGTCGCCGTCCGCCGCCGCCGCGGCGCGGACGGGCCCCGGCGCCGGGGCCGGGTCCGGGATGGTCAGGGTCTGAGTCGGGGCAGGGCTGGTGGGGGCAGGCCCCGCCGGGCCGGAGATCCGGCCAGGCGGGGCCTGCTGCTCAGCTGAGCTGCTCATCTGAGTGCGCGTATCCTTCCGCGGTCCTGATCAGGCCGTGCCTGCTCAGGAGACCGGCTTGAGGTGAAGGATCGTGTACTCCAGGTACGGCGCCGTCGGCTGCGGCGTCATGTAGGGGTTATCGGAAGTGGGCCACCCGGTGTAGTTCCGGGTCGAGGTCTCCGACCAGGCACCGCCGTACAGCAGCGGCGCGACCGGGACCTGGGTGGACATGATGTTCTCCAGCTTCTTGATCGCGGTGGCCTGGACCGCCGGGTCCGCGGTGCCCGCGAACTGCGCCAGCGCCTGCTGCGTGGCCTTGTCATTGAACCGCCCGTTGTCGCCTGCGGCGGGCTTGCCGATCGGGGCGGCCAGCGAGCTGTCCACGAAGCCGTCGTAGATGAAGTACGGGTTCGGGCCCGAGTTGCTCCAGTGGATGGCGGTGTCGAACGTGCCGTTCGCGTAGTCCGACGCCCACGTGGTCGGGTTGCCGATCCCGTTCGCCGTGACCTGGAAGCCCTGGGCGTTGAGCTGCCGGGAGATGAGCTGGGAGTCGGTGTAGTAGTCGCTGTAGGGAACCGGGTCGGAGATGGAGAAGGCGATGTGCTGACCGGCCTTGGTCCACTTGCCGCCGACCTTGCTCCAGCCGTCGGCCTTCAGGACGGCCGCGGCCTTGGCCGCGTCCCCGGTGGGCGGCAGGTCGTTAGCCAGCGACGGCACGAGGTAGTTGCTGTCGGTCGGCAGCAGCAGCCCGCCGGAGGAGGTGGCCGGCGGCTCGTAGGACGTCTCACCCTGCACCGACAGCTGCTGGCGGTTGATGCCCAGGCTGATGGCCTTGCGGACCGCCGGGTCATTCAGCGGCTTCTTCGTCGTGTTGAACACCAGCCCGACCACGTTGTTGTCGGCGAAGTACGGGACATCCGACAGGTAGGTGTGGTTCTGCGGGCTCTTGGCCAGCACGTCCTCCTTGATGTTGGCCACGTAGTTGCCGGCCCAGTCAATCTGGCCGGTGGCGATGGGCTGCACCAGGTTGAAGTTGGTGTTGTAAGACGGGAATGACACCTCGGGCACGTGGATCGAGGCCTTGTTCCAGTACTTGGTGTTCTCCTTCATCAGGATGCCCTGCGGGGAGAACTTGTCCAGCATGTACGGGCCGGTGCCGACCGGGGTCTTGTCGGCGTAGGTGGACGGGTCCGAGACGGCCGACCAGATGTGCTGCGAGACGATGTAAACCTGCCCGATCGCGAACAGGTTCGCGTACTCGGGGTGGGCGAAGTTCAGCGTGACCGAGGTCGGGCTGGCGGCCGAGGCGCTGGTCACCACGGGAGCGCCCGCGGTGTACAGCTTCGGGTTCGCCTTGATCATGTTGAAGGTGAAGGCGACGTCCGAGGCGGTGAACGGCTTGCCGTCACTCCACTTCACGCCGGACCGGATGGGAACGGTCAGCGTCTTGCCGCCGTTGGACCAGCTCGCCTGCCCCGAGGCCAGCATCGGGATCGGCGTCTGGGTCGGCTTCATGACGTTGTAGATGTACATCGGCTCGTAGGCCAGTGAGCTCGCGTTCACCGCATAGCCGGTGGAGGACTGCGAGAACGGGTTGAACGTGTCGGTGAACGGGGACAGCGGCGTGCTTTCGACCACGAGCGGCTTGCCCGTGGCCTGGGAGCCCCCGGTCGAGCCGGAGTGGCCTGAGCTGCCGCAGGCAGCCAGGCCCATGCTCGCGACGGCCGCAAGGGCCAGGACCTTCATCGTGTTTTTTCTCATTGACTAAGCTCCGTCTTGCCCGGCCGGCTGTCGCCGGCCTTCTTCGAATGACCGTGTCGGGGTCTGTCGGTGCTGGTCGCGCAGGGGAGCCGGCCGGGCGTGGCCGTTCCCTGCGGGGATGGGTCAGGCGTTGTCAGTGACCTCAGGCGGCGGCTCATCACTCCCTTCGCCACGCGGTGGCTGGGCACTCGCGCCGCCGATTTCTGGCGAGTGCAGCCAGCACGAGCTGACATGACCGGGGGCCACCCGCGCGGCCGGCGGGGCCTGCGCCGAGCAGATGGCCATCGCGTGCGGGCAGCGCGGGTGGAACCGGCAGCCGGACGGCGGCGCCACCAGGCTGGGCGCGGCGCCGCGGCCGGGCAGCGGGTCGCTGAGCGGCTGGGCCGGGTCGGGCGCCGCCGACAGCAGCAGCTGGGTGTAGGGGTGGGACGGGCTGTCGGTCACGTGGGTGGCCGGCCCCGACTCGACGATCTCGCCCGCGTACATGACCGCGATGTCGTCGGACAGGTAGCGCGCCGAGGCGATGTCGTGAGTGATGTACAGGATCGTCAGGCCGTCGTTCTCGCGCAGGTCGGCCAGCAGGTTCAGCACGCCGAGCCGGATCGAGACATCCAGCATCGACACCGGCTCGTCGGCCAGCAGCACCCGCGGCTGGACGGCCAGGGCCCGGGCGATGGCGACCCGCTGGCGCTGCCCGCCGGACAGCTCATGCGGGTACTTGCGGATGAACTGGCTGGCCGGGGTCAGCGCGACCCGCTCCAGCAGTCCCAGGATGGCCTGATCCAGGGACAGCCCCGGCGGGCAGGTGCCCTGGACCTGCAGCGGCCGGGCCAGGTGATACCGCACGTCGTGCACGGGGTTCAGCGAGGAGAACGGGTCCTGCAGCACCAGCTGGACGGAGCGGGCGTACGCGCGGTGCCCGCGGCGGCCGGCAGCCGGCGCTGCCTCGTCCAGCAGCAGGTCGCCGGAGCTGGGCGGCACCAGCCGGGCCAGCAGCCGGGCCAGCGTCGACTTGCCCGACCCGCTCTCCCCGACCAGGCCGGTGATGCTGCCCGGCGCCAGCATCATCGACACGTCGTCGACCGCGTGCACCGTGTGCGCCCGCTTGTCCTGGTCCTTGCGGCCGCGCGGGGCGATGCCGCGGGACACGGTGAAGTGCCGGGTCAGGCTCCGTGCCTCCAGCTGGGCGCCGGGCCGGGCGCTGGCGGTGCCGGGGGCGGGCTGCGTCGTGGTCATGCCTGGCTCCCTGCGGCCTCGGTCTGGGCGGCCCCGGCCGGGTCGGCCCCGGGCCGGGCCGCCTGGCCCGGCGCGGCCGCGGTGCCGGCGGCGTGCGAGGTGCCGGGCTCGGGCCGGGCGAGCTCGGCGGGCACGGTGCCGTGCCCGTTCTGCAGCCAGCAGGCGGCAGTGCGGCGGCCGGTGCCGAGCGGGCGCAGCGCCGGGACCTCCGCGGAGCAGATGTCCATGGCGAAGCCGCAGCGCGGGTGGAAGGCGCAGCCCGGCGGCGGCTGGCGCAGGTCCGGCGGCGAGCCGGGGATGCCGGTCAGCCGGGTCCGCGGCCCGTGCAGGCCGGGGAAGGAGTTCAGCAGCCCGAGGGTGTAGGGGTGGCGGGGCGCCCGGTACAGGGCGGCGGCGTCCGCCTGCTCGACCAGCCGCCCGGCGTACATGACGGCGATGGAGTCGGCGATCTCCACCAGCAGGGACAGGTCGTGGGTGATGAACAGCACCGCGAACGACAGCTGCTGCTGGAGCTCAGTCAGCTCCTGCAGGATCTCCCGCTGGGTGACGACATCCAGGGCGGTGGTCGGCTCGTCCATGATCACGACGGCGGGCTCCAGGGCCAGCGCCATGGCGATCATGACCCGCTGCCGCATCCCGCCGGATAGCTGGTGCGGGTAACTGCCCAGCCGGTCGGCGCCGATCCCGACCATCTCCAGCAGCCGGCCCGCACGCTGGCGGCGCTCGTCCCGGTCCAGGCCGCGCATGTGCGCCTTGAGCACGTCGGTGAGCTGGCTGCCGACGGTCAGCACCGGGTTGAGGGCGTGCATCGCGCTTTGCAGCACCACCGCGATGCGTGACCAGCGCACCTCGCGGAGCTGGGCCTCGTCGGCGGCCAGCAGGTCCAGGCGGTAGGTCGCGTCGCCGTCCCGGCCGCCGTGCAGCCAGACCTCGCCACCGGTGATCATGCCCGGCGCGCGCAGCAGCCGGGTCATGGCGTATGCCAGCGTCGACTTGCCGCTGCCGCTCTCCCCGGCCAGGCCCATCACCGTGCCGCTGCTCAGGGTCAGGTCGGCGTCGACGACGGCGTGCACCACGCCGGGCCCGGCGCCGTAGTCCACCTTCAGGCCGCGCACCTCGATCAGCGGGTCGCCGGCGTAGCGGCCGGTGCTGCCGGGGCCCGTCCCGGCCAGTCCCGCGCTCACCGCGTCTTCCCGTCACTGGCGGGCCGGACGACGGGCGTCAGGCCCAGCACGAACCGGCGCGGCGGCACCGCCTGGCCGGCCCGCCTCGCCCGCCGCCGCGATAGCCCGGCCGCTCGCAGCCGCGGGTTGATGAACTCGTCGATGCCGAAGTTGAGCAGCGCCAGCGAGGTGCCCAGCAGGGCCACCAGCAGGCCCGCCGGGACGTACCACCACCAGTAGCCGCTGATCTCGGCTGAGGACGACTGGGCCCAGAACATGACCGCCCCCCAGCTCCAGTTCCCGGTGTTGACCAGGCCGAGGAAGGCCAGCGCGGTGTAGGTGCCGACCCCGTACAGCACGGTGAACAGGAACGAGGAGGCCACGATCGGCAGCAGGTTGGGCAGGATCTCCCAGCTGATGATCCGCCAGCTCCCCTCGCCGATGATCTTCGCCGAGGTGACGTAATCCCGCTCGCGCAGCGACAGCGTCTGGGAGCGCAGCACCCGGGCCCCCCAGGCCCACCCGGTCAACGCGATGATCAGGCCGATGAGCAGGTCGCTGTTGCCGCTGGACGACGGCAGGAACCCGAAGACCACGATCAGCAGCGGCAGCGCCGGCATGACCAGGAAGATATTGGCCAGCATCGACAGCAGGTCATCGGCCAGGCCGCCGAGGTACCCGGCGGTCACGCCGAGCAGCACCGACAGCGCCGTGGCGATGATCCCGGCCACGAAGGCCACCACGATCGTGCTCCGCCCGCCGACCAGCAGCTGGGACAGCACGTCCTGCTGGACCTGGGTGGTGCCGAGCAGGTGCGC
Source organism: Streptosporangiaceae bacterium (assembly GCA_036490755.1). GTDB lineage: Bacteria > Actinomycetota > Actinomycetes > Streptosporangiales > Streptosporangiaceae > DASUBV01. Next base: position 16,977 of record DASXDJ010000182.1, on the reverse strand, counting down.
GGCCGATGGAGCCTGCGGTACGCCGTTGGTGGTCGACAGGCTGGCCGACGGGTCAAAGGGCGCGATCAGCGGCCCGATGATCGCCAGCAGGATGAAGACGATCAGGATGCCGAGGCCGATCAGCAGCTTCGGCGAGCGGGGCAGCTGGAGCTTGCCGCGGGCAACGACCGGGACGGGTGCCTCGGGTGCCTCGGGCGGCGTGGTGCCGGTGACGACGGACATCGGTCAGGCCTCCTGCCGGATGCGCGGGTCAAGGAAGATGTACACGCAGTCCGCGATAAGGTTCGCGGCCAGCACGGCGAACGTGATGATCAGGAAGATCCCCTGCAGCAGCGGGTAGTCGCGGTTGCCGACGGCCTGCAGCAGGATCCAGCCCAGGCCCGGGTAGCTGAACACGATCTCGGTCAGCAGCGCGCCGGAGACCACGAAGCCGATGGCCAGCGAGAACCCCGACACGCTGGGCAGCACGGCGTTGCGCGCGGCGTACCAGATCACCCGCTGCCGGGACAGCCCCTTGGCCTGCGCGATCAGCACGTAGTCCTCGTCCATCGTGGTGAGCATCACGTTGCGGGTGCCGACGATCCAGCCCGCCGCCGAGCACAGCACGATGGTCAGCGCCGGGAGGACCGCGTGGTGCAGCACGTCGCCGATGTAGCTGGCGTCCCAGCCGGGGAACACCAGGCCCTGGCTGTAGGCGCCGACCGACGGGAACCAGCCCAGGCTGGTGGAGAACAGCTGCAGGGCCAGGAAGGCGACGAAGAAGTACGGCGCCGCCTGGAAGAACGTGGTGGCCGGCAGCAGGTTGTCCAGCCAGGTGCCGCGCCGCCAGGCGACCAGGATGCCCAGCGCCGTGCCGAGGAAGAAGCTGATCAGGGTGGCCGTGCCGACCAGGCCGAGGGTCCACGGCAGCGCGCTGGAGATCACGCTGTCCACGGTGGCCGGGTAGCTGCTGGTCGAGATGCCCAGGTTGCCGTGCAGCAGCTTGGTCCAGAAGTCCAGGTACTGACTCCACAGTCCCTGGTGCGAGCCGATCCCGTAGGTCAGCTCCAGCGACCGGATGGTGGCCGGGGTGACATTGCCCTCCATCCGGGCCAGCACCGCCGCGACCGGGTTGCCCGGCATGGCATGCGGGATGAAGAAGTCCACCGTGACCGCGGCGATCGCGGTGACGATGTAGAACGCCAGTTTCCGCGTGAACATCTTCACCGGGTCCTCCGGAGGAAGTGGTGGCCTGCAGGCCGGGGAGGATTTGGGCGTCCCGGATAGCGGGGCCAGCAGATAGGCCCGTGAAGGTGGCGCGCCTTGCATGCTCTTAGAGCAGTTAGTGCCATCATAGACGGATGAGGACGGCATATCGGTGCCGGGCCTACCCGGACGGGACGCAGCAGGTGATGCTGAACCGCACGTTCGGGTGCGTGCGGGTGGTGTGGAACCGGACGCTGGCCGCCCGGCAGGCCCGGTATGCCGCCGAGCGCAGGTCGACCTCCTGCGCTGCGACGGACCGGGCGCTGACGGAGATGAAGCGCGACCCGGGGCTCGGGTGGCTGAACGAGGTTTCCTCGGTCCCGCTGCAGCAGGCGCTGCGCCATCAGAACTCGGCGTTCCGGGCGTTCTTTATTAAGCGGGCCTGCTACCCGCGTTTCAAGTCGCGGGGCGGCCGCCAGTCGGCCACCTTCACGAGGTCGGCGTTCCGGATGAAGGGCACAGACCTGTGGCTGGCGAAGATGAGCGAGCCGCTGAAGGTCGTGTGGACCTGGCCCGGCAACGACCTCGCCGCGCTCAATCCCGCGTCGGTGACAGTAACCCGTGACGCGGCGGGCCGCTGGTTCGTGACGTTCCGCGCCGCGGTCGCCGACCCTGAACCGCTCCCCGCGGCCGGCGACGCCGTAGGCATCGACCTGGGGCTCAAGGACTTCGCGGTCCTGTCCGGCGGGCAGCGCATCCCGCACCCGCGGCACATGGACCGGCATGAGCAGGGGCTGAAGCGGTGGCAGCGGCGGCTGGCCCGCTGCCAGAAAGGCTCCGCCAACCGCGCCAAGGCCGCGCGGAAGGTCGCCCGCGCGCACGCCCGGGTGACCGACGCACGCCGCGACTTCCTGCATAAGGCCAGCACGGACCTGGTCCGCCGGCACGGCGTCATCGCTGTCGAGGACCTGGCCGTGAAGAACATGGTCCGGAACCGGGCGCTGGCCCGGGCCATCTCCCGCACCGGGTGGGCCGAGTTCCGGCGTCAATTGGAGTACAAGGCCCAGCGGTACGGTCGCACCCTGGTGATTGCTGACCGGTGGTACCCGTCTAGCAAGATGTGCTCGGCGTGCGGGTTCCTGCTCGCCGAACTGGACCCGGGGACGCGTCAGTGGACGTGTCCCGGCTGCGGCGCCCGGCATGACCGGGATGACAATGCCGCGAAGAACATTCTTGCCGCCGGGCTGGCGGCAGCCGCCGGGAACGGCGGTGATGCCTGCGGAGCGGACATCAGACACGGCGAGGCACCTCCCGTGCAGACCGCAGTGAAACAGGAAACCCGACCCGCGAGGGTCGGAATCGTCGTCCGCGTCGACGTGTAGTCAAGGGAGCAGTCCTTCCGTGCCCGCGAGCACTAACGAGTCGGGGTGGCCCGGGCCGCAGCCGCAGCTTTCCCGGCGGTTGAGCCGCGTGGGCAGCACGATGTCGCGGCCCCGGAGGTCCTGCTCCCCGGCCGCGGGGCTGATCAGCGCGTGCAGCGTCTCGAACGCGGTGGCGCCCAGGTCCTGGATCGGCTGGCGGACGCTGGTCAGCCGGGGGTTGAGGTGGCGGGCCACCGGGATGTCGTCAAAGCCGGCCACGGCCACCTGGCCGGGGATCGCGATCCGCCGCTGGCCCAGCGCGTACAGCACGCCGATGGCGGTCTGGTCATTGGCGCAGACGATCGCCCGGGGCAGCTCGGCACCGCTGGCCAGCAGCCGCTCCATGACCCGCGCGCCGCCGGCCGCCGAGTAGTCGCCCTGCCACGGCGGCCCGTTCAGGAACTGCACGCCCGCGGCCTCGGCCTCGGCGCGGATGGTGGCCGAGCGGGCCAGGTTGTCGGGGCTGTCCAGGTGACCGGACAGGTAGCCGATGGAGCCGTAGCCGTGGTCGACCGCCAGGTGCCGGATCAGCTCGCGCATCCCGGCCTCGTTATCGCTGCGCACGTTCACGGTGGTGGGCGTCGGGACGAACGCCAGCGTGACCACCGGCACCTGGCGCCCGAGCCGGGTCAGCTGCTCGATGCTGATCACCTGGTCGTGCAGGATCAGCCCGTCGCTCTTGCGGGCCAGGGCGAAGATCCGCCGGCCGTCGCTCTCGTGCAGGTCGACCGACCGGATCAGCAGGTCGTAGCCGTAGTGCTGGGCCACGACTTCCATGCCCCGGTTGATCATGTCGGGGAACTGCAGGTTCTCGTCCTCGTCGGCGAACACGCCGTCGCTGCGGGAGGGCTGCGGGCGCCGGACGACGACGCCGACGACCTCCTTGAGCCGGACGCTCAGCGCCCGGGCCGCGCCGTCGGGGACGAAGCCGAGCTCGGCGACGGCCTGCAGGACGCGGTCACGGGTCTCCTCGCGCGGGTTGCGGCGGCCGTTCAGCACCCGCGACACCGACGCGATCGACACGCCCGCCGCCCGGGCCACGTCGTAGATCGTGGGCGGCTGGCCCGGCGTGCCGCCGAGGGCGCCGGCGACCGGGGCTCCGGCCGGGGGGCCCGTCACGGCGCGGGTCATGCGGCCCGCCGCAGGGCGGGCCGGGAAGCCCGTCGTGCGGCCGGTCTCGCTGCCGGTGCCCGTCGTCACATGTTCCTCCTGGTCAGCTCCGGTAAGCGCTTACCCCGGCCGCTGGCCGTGCGCAGCGATGATTTTCACACCGCCGTCTCGGAGTCGGGGTAAGCGCTTACCAGAAGCGCTGCCAGGAGCGTAGATCCGGACGTATCCGTACTCAAAGAGCGAACGCGTCACTGTTACATAACCGTGACAACAAGATGATCTCCGGGCCAGACCGCCCGTCCGGACATCAGCGCAGGCCACCCGCGCGGCCAGGGCCCGGCCCGGGCCGGCCCGGCGCCCGTCCGGCTGCGCCGCCGCCGCCCGCCCGGCGCGCGATCCGGCCGGCCCGGTAACAGCGCGGCAACAAACGGGCCCGGCGGGCCGTGCATTGTGCCGGCCGCGTAACGGCCAGGAAACGTGCCGGAAACGCATGCATGGGAGACATGAAAAGCACTGATGACACCCGAAGCGGTCGGCTGGGACCGTGCTGGTCAGCGACGCCTGGCCGCGCCCGGCGCCCTTTGCTTCAGCCTCTGGAGGCGAAGAGTTGAATCCCTACGCAGCCTGGCTCAGCCCCGGCGATAACGCCTGGCAGATGACGGCGGCAACGCTGGTCGGCCTGATGAGCATCCCCGGCCTGGCTGTCCTGTACGGCGGCATCGTCCAGCGCAAATGGGCTGTGAACACCATGCTGATGGTGTTCAGCGCGTTCTGCCTCACGCTCATCGCCTGGGTCTTGTTCGCGTTCAAGATGGGCTTCGGTGAACCGTGGATCGGGAGTTTCCTCGGTAAGCCGGGCCCGGTAGTAAATGCCGCCGGAGAGCAGGCCCAGGCCAGCATTCCGCAACTGAAAGGCCTGATGCCGGACTTCAGGTTCCCGCAGGGCTCGCTGGTCTACTTCCAGTTCGTATTCGCCGCCATTACGCCGATCTTGTTTATCGGCAGCGTGCTCGGCCGGATCAAGTTCAAGGTCTGGCTGGTCTTCGTCCCGCTGTGGATCACCTTCGTCTACGTCGTGAACGCGTTCATGCTGTGGGGCGGCGGCTTCTGGGCGCAGAAGGGTGCCCTGGACTTCAGCGGCGGCTACGTCATCCACCTGGCCGCCGGCGTCTCCGGTTTCGTCGCCGCGGCCGTGGTCGGGCCCCGGCTGCGCAAGGACCGCCAGCACGGACGGCCCAACAACCTGGTGTTCATCGCGCTCGGCGCCGGCATCTTGTGGCTGGGCTGGAACGGCTTCAACGGCGGTGACCCGTACTTCGCCGGCGCCGACGCCACCGCGGCGATCATCAACACCAACCTGGCCGCCGCTGTGGCCACGATGGCCTGGCTCGTCATGGACATGTCGTTCGGCAAGGACAAGAAGCCGACGTTCCTGGGCGGCGTCAACGGCATGATCTGCGGCCTGGTCGGGATCACGCCGGCGGCCGGCTATGTCAACGGGGTCGGCGCGATCATTATCGGCGCCGTCTGCTCGGTGCTCGTGTGGGGGCTGTTCACCTACCTGCCGCGCAAGGTGTGGCCGTTCAACCGGGTCGACGACGCCCTCGGCGTGGTCTACACCCACGGCTTCGCCGGGCTGCTCGGCGGCCTGCTGACCGGCCTGCTGGCCAACCCGAGCATGATCGTCTACCTGGGCATCGGCAAGAACCCGCCGGTGACCACGGCCGGCCTGTTCTACGGCCACCCGCGGCAGCTGCTGATCCAGGCCGGCGCCGCGCTGTCGGTCATCGCCTGGTCGGCGGTCGGCACCTACGTGCTGCTGCGCATCATCAGGCTGTTCACCAGCCTGCGGATGGACGACGCCCAGCTGGAGACCGGTGACCTGGCCGTGCACGGCGAGGTCGCCTACCCGGAGGAGGAGCCGGAGAAGGCGCCGGCCATGGCCGGCGCGGCCACCGACCACCAGGGCGAGCTGCCCGGGCCGGCCAGCAACGGGACGGCTCCCGGATCGGACAAGGTGCTGACCGAGTAGGCCCGGCTGGTACCTGCCCGGCCAGTCCGGGCTGCCCGCAGTCGCCGGCGGGCAGCCCGGACTGCTTGCTGCCAGCAGCAGCCCGTCCCCGGGGCCGGCCGGGTCCCGGCATCCGGGATCGCCGGGCTAGCGCCGTGTCAGTGGCCGCGGAAGGCTTCCTCCAGCCACCAGGAGCCGCGGTCGCCGGTGACCTTCGCGTCGATGACCAGCGGGGTGTCCCGCGGGCCGGCCAGCCAGTCCCGCACCGGGCCCAGGTCACCCGGCTCCCGGACGGTCACGCCCGCGCAGCCGAACCCGCGGCCGATCGCGGCCAGGTCGGCGGGCGGGAACCGCACCGTGTCCAGGGGATGCCCGTCCGGGCCGAAGTGGTGCACCTCCGCGCCGTAGGCCTCGTCGTTGTAGACGATGATCACCATCGGCAGGCCCAGCCGGACGGCCGTCTCCAGCTCGCTGGCGCCCATCAGCGCGCCGCCGTCGCCCAGCGCGGCCACCGTCAGCCGGTCCGGCCGCGCGATGGCCGACCCGATCGCCGAGCCCAGGCCCAGCCCCACGGACTGGTAGGCCTGCGTGAAGGTGAACCCGCCGTCATCGGGGACCGACAGGTACATGCTCGGGTAGCCCATGAAGTCGCCCGAGTCGACGGCCACGACCCGGTCGGCCGGCAGCAGGTCATCCAGCGCGATGGTGAAGCTGCGCGGGTCGATCCGGCCGTCCCGGCTGTCGTCGTCGAACGGCACGTCCCGCCAGCGGCCCTCGCGGGCGATCCGGTCGGCGACCGCGGCGGTCCGGTAGCCCGCGGCCGGCTCGTCCAGCAGTCCGGCGGCGGCCAGCGCCGTCGCGGTCACGTCGCCGGTGACGCCCAGGGTGACGGGGCGGTGCGCGCCGAGCGCGCCGCCGTCAATGTCGACCTGCGCCACCGCGGCGCCCGGCCCGAGCAGGCTGCCGTGCCGCGTGGTCCACATGTTCAGCGCGCAGCCCCAGCCCACCACCAGGTCCGCGTCCCGGATCAGCTCCGCGGCCAGCGGCGTGGCGAAGCCCCCGCTGACATCCAGGTCCCACATGCTGCCCCGGAACAGGCCCTTGCCCGCGGCCGAGGTGGCCAGCAGCGCGCCGCAGCCGTCCGCCAGCTGCTCCAGCGCCTGCCGGGCGCCCGCGCCGCTGGCCCGCGCGCCGCGGCCGGCGACGAACACCGGCCGCCGCGACCGGCGCAGCAGCCCGGCCAGCTCGGCCACGGCCGCCGGATCCGGCTCGCCGGCCGCTGCCGCACCCGCTGCCGCGCCGCCGCCCGCGGGGCCCGCGATGCCGCCGTCCGGCCAGGCGCACTGACTGGCCTGGATGTCCAGGGGCAGCGCCAGGATCACGCAGCGCCGCTCCTGCTGAGCCGTCCGGTAGGCCCGCACCGTGTCATCGATGGCCAGGCCGGGAGAGTGCAGCCGGGCCGGGGTGGCGTCCACTGCCGCGGCGATGGCGGCTACGTCGATGCGGAAGTTGGACAGCTTCGCCGCCGCGCTCACGTCGGCCGCCAGCACCAGCAGCGGGGTGCGGCTCTTGGCCGCCTCGGTGATCGCCGTCAGGGCGTTGGTCAGCCCCGGCCCCTGGTGCAGGGTCAGCACGCCGGGCCGGCCGGTGAGCCGGGCCCAGGCGTCGGCCATGCTCGCCGCGCCGCACTCGTGCCGCGCGGCGATGAACCGGGTGCCGCGGGCGATCAGGGCGTTGGTGACGTGGAAGTTGCCGCTGCCGACGAGCCCGAAGGCGGTGTCAACGCCCAGCCCGGTCAGGACCTCGGCGACGGCGTCGCTGACCAGCATCCCGGTGTCAGGCCCGGTGCTCATCAGGCACTGTGCTCGACCAGGGCCAGCACCCGCGCCGGGCTGCCCGACCCGCCGATGATCGGCAGCGGCCCGGCGATCACGACCGCGCCGGTGGCGGGCAGCCGGGCCAGGTTCTGGAGCTGGGTCAGCCCGTACTTCCCGGCCCCCAGCAGGGAGGAGTGGCAGGGGAACGGCGGGTCGAACGAGTGCGCGGCGCCGGCATCGGTGCCCACCGTCTCGGTGCCCAGCCCGAGCACGGCGGTGTGCCCGGCCAGCCACTGCGCGCACGCGACCGAGATGCCCGGCGTATGCGGGCCGGTCTCGCTGGCGTTCAGGAACTCCTCCTGGCTGCCCGACCGCGCGTCCCACCCGGTGCGGTACAGCAGCCAGCCGCCCTCGGGCAGCGGCCCGTGCTCGGCCTCCCACTGCTTGACGTGCTCGATTTCCAGCAGGAAGTCCGGGTCCTGCGCGGCGTGCTCGCTGAAGTCCAGCACCACGGCCGGGGCGATCAGGCTGGCCGCCGGCACCTGGGCGATGTCCAGCCCGTCGCGGCCGGTGACCCAGTGCACCGGGGCGTCGAAGTGCGTGCCGGTGTGCTCGCCGGTGGTGATGTCGTTCCAGTACCAGGCGGGGCCGCGCTCGTCGTAGCGGCTCACCTCGCTGAGCGAGAACGGCACCGTGTTCGCGAACGGCGGCGGGAGCTGGATCACCGGGGTCGAGGACTCCAGCCGGGCGGTCAGGTCAACGATCTCGATCGCGCCGGACCCCAGAGCGGTGACGAACTGGTCAAGGACGGACATGAAGGCGGCCTCCTGCGGCGGTCGGGCTCGCGCGGCGGCCGCCGGCGCGAGGCATCCACCAGATTGTCGAAGTCGGCGGTCAAGCACAATAGAGAGATGAGCAAGCCCGTGCTGAAGGCCGCGACCCTGGTGACCGAGGATGGCGTGCCCATCGAGGCGGTCCATGTCCCCGGTGACGGCGAGCTGGCCATCATCGTCGCGCACGGGTTCACGCTGAACTGGCAGCGCCCGGCCGTGTGGCGGGTGGTGCGGCGGCTGAGCCGCTTCGGCGGCGTGCTCACCTTCGATTTTCGCGGCCACGGCCGTTCCGGCGGGGCCTCCACCCTCGGCGACCGGGAGGTCCGGGACATCGAGGCGGTGGTGGCCTACGCGCGCGAGCTGGGCTACACCCGGATCGCCACGGTCGGGTTCTCGATGGGCGCCTCGATCGTGCTGCGGCACGCCGGGCTCACCGGCGGGGTCGACGCCGTAGTGGCGGTCAGCAGCCCGGGCCGCTGGTACTACCGCGGCACCAAGCCGATGCGCCGGGTGCACTTCGCCATCGAGCGCCGGGCGGGCCGGTTCATCGCCCGCAACTTCCTCGGCACCCGGATCAGCAGCGGCCGGTGGGACCCGGTGCCGATGCCGCCCGCCGACGCCGCGGCCCGGATCTCGCCCGTCCCGCTGCTGATCGTGCACGGCGACCGGGACGAGTTCTTCCCCGTGGATCACGCCGAGCAGCTGTTCGCCGCGGCCCGCGAGCCGAAGGAGCTGTGGATCATCCCCGGCTTCGGGCACGCCGAGTCCGGGACCACGCCGGCGCTGCTGGACCGGATCGGCGGCTGGCTGCTGGCCGCCGTGCCGCTGACCGCCAGCCCCAACGCCGTCGCCTGAGCTACCGGGCCAGCCGGCGGCGCTGAGCTGGCCCCTAGCCCCGCCGGGTCCTGCTCGCCTAGGCTGGCGGCGATCATGAAGCCGGGGCACCGCGGGCAGTCTGCTGGCCCCCCGGTGACGAGAGGGAGCATGCGGATGAGCGGGTACCTGGACTACTCCGGCCGGGACGACAAGCTGAGCGGCGGCGCCCGGATGATCCCGGTGACCACCCCGGCGGGGGAGTTCAGGGTGTGGACCAAGCGGGTCGGCAACAACCCCGACCTGAAGGTGCTGCTGCTGCACGGCGGCCCCGGCGCCACCCACGAGTACCTCGAGGCGTGCGACAGCTTCCTGCCCGCGGCCGGGATCGAGTACTACTACTACGACCAGCTCGGCTCGGGGCGCAGCGACCAGCCCGAGGACCCGTCGCTGTGGGATAAAGACCGCTTCGTCGAGGAGGTCGAGCAGGTCCGCCAGGCTCTCGGCCTGGAACGCGGCAACTTCGTGCTGTACGGGCAGTCCTGGGGCGGCATCCTGGCCCTGGAGTACGCGCTGGCCTACGGCCAGCACCTGCGCGGCCTGATCATCTCGAACATGATGTCGTCGGTCCCCGACTACAACGCCTACGCCCGTGACGTGCTGATGCCGGCCATGGACCAGGCCAAGCTGGCCGAGATCATGGCGCTGGAGGAGCAGGGCGACACCGATAACCCGCGGTACATGGAACTGCTCGCCGAGCAGCACTACATCTACCACGTGCTGCGGATGCCGCCGGAAACCTGGCCCGACCCGGTGCAGCGCGGCTTCGCGCACATCAACCCGGCCATCTACGTGTCCATGCAGGGCCCCAGTGAGCTGGGCATCAGCGCGAACGCGAGCCTGTACCGCTGGGACCGGTCCGGTGACCTGGGCCAGGTGAATGTCCCGGCCCTGGTGATCGGCGCCCGCTACGACACGATGGACCCCGCGCACATGGAGAAGATGGCCGCCCGCCTGCCGAAGGGCCGTTACCTGTACTGCCCGGAAGGCAGCCACCTGGCCATGTACGACGACCAGCAGACCTACTTCGACGGGATGATCGACTTCCTGAAGTCGCTCCCGGCCTGATCGCGGGCCCGGCCGGACCCCGGACCGGCCGCCGGCCTGCCGGGCCGCCCGCCGGGCGGTGCCGGGCCGGGCACTAAGATCACCGGCTGTGGAAACGCGGATTCTGGGACGGACCGGCCGGCCGGTGTCGGTCATCGGGCTGGGTACCTGGCAGCTGGGCGCCGACTGGGGCGAGGTCGCCGAGAGCGACGCGCTCGCCGTGCTGGACGCGGCCGTGCAGGCCGGCGTCACGCTGCTGGACACCGCCGATGTCTACGGCGACGGCCGCAGCGAGCGGCTGATCGGCCAGTTCCTGGCCGATCGCGCCGACCTGGAGCTGACCGTAGCGACCAAGATGGGCCGCCGCGTCGAGCAGGTCCCGGAGGCCTACACGCTGGACAACTTCCGGGCCTGGACCGACCGGTCGCGGGCCAACCTCCGCACCAGCCGGCTGGACCTGGTCCAGCTGCACTGCCCGCCGGCCCCGGTGTACTCCCGCACCGAGGTCTACGACGCGCTGGACACGCTGGTTGCCGAGGAGCGGATCGCCGCTTACGGGGTGAGCGTGGAAACCTGCGCCGAGGCGCTGACCGCGATCGCCCGGCCGGGCGTGGCCAGCGTGCAGATCATCCTCAACGCCTTCCGGCGCAAGCCCCTGGACGAGGTGCTGCCCGCCGCGGCGGCGGCCGGGGTGGGCATTATCGCGCGGGTCCCGCTCGCCTCCGGGCTGCTGTCGGGCCGGTTCTCCCGCGACACCACCTTCGCGGCCAGCGACCACCGCACCTACAACCGGCACGGCGAGGCCTTCGACGTGGGGGAGACCTTCTCCGGTGTCGACTTCGGCACCGGCGTGGCGGCCGCCCGGGAGTTCGCCGAGCTCGCCCCGGCCGGGGCGACGCCGGCCCAGGCCGCGCTGCGCTGGATCATTCAGCAGCCCGGCGTGACCACGGTGATCCCCGGCGCGAGCAGCCCTGAGCAGGCCCGGCAGAACGCGGCCGCCGCGGCGCTGGCCCCGCTGGATGACGGCCGGCTGGCCAGCATCAGCGCGCTGTATGACCGGCGCTTCCGGGCCCAGATCCACGATCGCTGGTAGGCCGGGCCGGCCAGGACCGCGAGAATCCGCGCCGGCCGGGCGCCTGGAGGGCCAGCGGCCGGCCTCGCGCTGGCTATCGCGCGGGCCGCCGCGGACCCGGCCTGGCTCCGGGATCACTCCCCGGCTGGCCGCCCCCCTCGACCGGCCAGCCGGGGAGCCCGGGGACACCAGGCCCGCTCGGAACGCGGCTGCCTGATCCTCACCGGCCCGGCCCCGACGCCAGGCTGACGTGCTGGTGATGCGCTGCGGCCTGCCCTGGTCCGGCCCCTGCCCGGACCGGGTCAGACCAGCTCGGGACGGCCCGGCCCGGGCTCCGCCGCCGGGTCGCCTGGCTCCTCCTCGCGCAGCTCTGCTAGCAGGTCAGCGGCCTGCTGGTAGAGCACGCCAGCCCGGGCGCAGATGCCGAACGAGCGCTGGCCGACCTGCTCCATCGCATCCAGCTCGGCCGTCTCCAGGCTGGGAGTGTGGAACATGATCGTGTTGACGGTCGCGTCGGCGCTGATGGTCCCGGTCCGGTAGAGCCGGCGGCCTGCGCTGATCGCGGTGAGCTCGGCGGCGCGCAGCGGGCGGGCGTGGGCCCGCGCCAGAGCGTCGCTGCCCGGCCGTGACAGCACCCGTGACACCTCCTGATTGCGTGCATCACGGCTGACACTAAGAGCCGGCCGCGGGCCCGGCCAGTCGGGAGAATTCCCTATCCGGCCCCGAACGCCATTCGGCTGCCGCCCTCGTCGTCGTAGCTGACCAGCCCGTGCTCCAGCGCGAACATCGTCGCCCCGGCCCGGGTGGACACCCCGGCCTTGGCGTAGATCCGCTGGATGTGGTGGTCGCAGGTCTTGGGCGAGATGTCCAGCCGGCGGGCGATCTGCTTGGTGGCCAGGCCGCGGGCCAGCAGGCCCAGCACCTGGCACTCGCGCTCGGACAGCCCCGCGGGCCGCCGCACCGGGCCCGGTGTCTGGCCGGCGGCGACCAGCACGGCATTGGCTGCCTCCGGGGGCAGCAGGCCCGCCTGGGCGTCCTGGCTGAGCTGCGCGGCGGCCTCCTGCGTGCTCAGCGCGTCCCGGTAGGCCCGCGGCTCGCGCATCGCCACGTAGCAGTCCGCGGCGGCCAGCAGCCAGGCGGTCAGCGGCAGGTCCGCGGCCCGGGAACCGCGATGGTAGCCCGAGCCGTCGCCTCGCTCGCCGTGCGAGCCGGCCAGCCGGGCCAGCGGGGCCAGCGCGGGCGCTGCGGCCAGCACCCGCTCGCTCTGGTAGCAGTGCAGCCGGACCTGCTCGCGCTCGCCGCGGGTCAGCGGCCCCGGCTTGGCCCACACGCTGACCGGCACCGTGACCCGGCCGATGTCGTGCACCAGGGCCGCGCGCCGCACCTGCAGCACGTCGGCGGTGGGCAGCCCGACCACCACCGCGGCTTCCTCAGCCAGCCGGGCCACGCCCCGCGAGTGCCCGACCGTCCACATGCTCTTCAGGTCGGCGAAGTCGGCCACCGCCGACAGGCAGTCATCGAGCTGCTCCTCGCCGATGACCGGCCGCGGGCCCGGCTCGGCGTCCATCGCGTAGTCCCACACCGACGGGGCGTCCAGGCCTGCGTACATCTTCGGGCCGGTATCCAGGAACGCCGTGACCGCCTGCGGGTCCAGGCCCGAGCCGGCCCGGCTGGCCAGGATCGCCGCGGCCAGCTCCGGGCCCTCGTGCTGGCAGGCCACGTCGGCGTCCTGGGCGACCTGCATCAGCCGGACCGCCAGCGGCAGCCCGGTGCCGCTCAGCCCGGACGGCATGCCCTTGCCGTCATAGCGCTCGTACAGGTGCTTCAGGGCCTTCTGCACGTCGGCTGACAGGCCCATCCGGGCCCCGAGCAGGCGTGCGACGTCGCAGTGGCTGGCGGCCCACTTGCGGAACTCGGCCAGCCCGCCGAACGCCGACCGGGCCATCATCGCGGCCCGGGTGAACGGCGGCGCGCCCTGGTGCGCGGTCCGCGCCGCCATGCTCATCAGCTCCAGCCGCGACCCGAACTGCGTGCCCAGCATCTGCGGCCGGGCGGCCAGCTCATCGCCGAAGAACCGCGCGTCGACCTCGCTCTCGGCCGTGCAGCCGGCGAAGTGCAGCACCCCGGTGTAGTAGACGGTGGCCTGCTCATCCTCGGGCAGGCCCATCGTCTCGGCGATCCGGACCGCCATGATCGCGGTGCGCAGTCCGTGCTCCAGGGGCATCCCCATCGACAGGTCGGTCACCAGGGACAGCACCCCGGTAGCCTCGGCCAGCCGCAGCGGGCGGGGCAGCGAGTTCATTCAGGCGGGCCGCAGGGGGGTGCACCAGCCGGGGCGGCCCGCGCGTAGCGCGGCCTCAGCACACCTGCCGTGTTCCCTGCAATCCCAGTTCTACACCGCCGCTGTCACGCCCGGGCGGTTACGGTTCGGGGATCCCGAGCCCCTTCGCGCCCGGCCCGGACTGGACCAGGTCAGCGCCGCTGCGCCGGATCCACTCCAGCGAGACCGCGGCGCGGTGCACCTTCTCCCGGGCGATCGCCGCGGCGTCATTCTGCAGATGCAGCCCGCTGGGGTACAGCGGCCGGGCGTTGCGCAGCCCGTACTTCACGTACATCGGCGCGGCCACCCGCACCAGGTCGGCCGCCTCCTGGCTGCGTACCACGCCGCCCATGCCGTCGGGCGCCTCGACGTACAGGTCGACGGGCACGCTGGCGGCGGCCCGCAGCTCAGCGAGCTGGCCCAGCGTGACGTCGGCGGGCACGTTGACAGTAGAGGCGCCGAGCCGCTCGAGCTGGCGCAGCGTCAGCGGGTTGGACGGCGCCATGACCGCCGACACCTTCCATACGACCGAGGCGGGCAGCTCGCCGGCCGCCTGCAGCTCGCTGACCAGCTGCAGCAGCCCGTGGTCGGCGATCAGGAAGCCGCGGATGCCCTGCTCCACGGCGCGCAGCACGTCATCGAGGGCGTACCGGAGCTGCCGCACGCCGCGCAGCTGGCCGGCCAGCTGCGGGCCGTCGGCGGCGTGCGCCGACCGGCCGATGTCCCACTCCTCGCGCGGCCCGGTGAACAGCGACACCTCCATGCCGTGGTCGGCGCCGATGCGGGCCATCTCGGCCAGCTCGGCCTCCCGCAGCAGCATCGCGCCGCTGCCCTGCGACACCCGGTTGACCGTCACGCCCGCCTGCGCTGCCGCCTCGGTGACCGCGCGCATCACAGCCGGCCCCTCGACGCTGGGGATCTCGATCCGGAAATGGGCGCCGTCGGGGAACCGGGCCGGGCTGGCTGCCGCCTCCGGCTCGCTGACCAGGCCGTGCCGGGCGAGGATCTCGGCTCCCGTCATGTCGTGCTGCCTGCTTCCTGCCTTGCGGGCGTGAGGGATGCGTGCGCTACGACAGGAGCATACGAAAACACGAAGCCGGACATCACGCCGTGCCGGGGTGCCCGGCTGCGGCGGGGGCTTCCGCCGCGGCCGGGATCCGGATATAACGTCCTCAGGTTCCGCCGCACGGCTGGCCGCGCGGCGGCAGCGAGCGCGGGCGACGCCCGAGCCAGGACGCCGGGAGCGGCCATGGCCCCCAGCTTTTCCGGACTGCCGGGTACGGCCCGCCGGAGCCGGCCGCCCCGCCGGCGCGGGCACCAGTGGCTGCGGCTGCTGGCCGTGCTGATTATCTTGCTGGCAATCATCTACATCGGGCTCACCCCGTGGGCCCTGCACATCGGGGGCCGGTTCACCCCGCTGGCGGAGTGGACCGGGTACGGCCCGGTGCGCGGTAGCAACGGCGGGCAGTACGTGCTGCTGGTCCAGCTGCGTGGCGGGATGGACCTGCCCGGCAGCGGCCGCAACGGCGGCAACTGCGAGAACTCCGGCGGCTGCGACAACGTCTCCGGCACGGCGCGGCTGTGCACCGAGAGTGGCGCCGACTACCACTTCAGCCTGGGCGGTGAGGTGCACGCCTGGCTGAGCACCGGCGGCGCGCGCACCACGCTGGCCCTGGACGACGGCACCACCCGGCTGCCGTTCCCGGTCTACCTCAGCGGCCGCTGGCACGGCCCGGTGCTGCGGGTGGCCAGCACCGACGATGCGTTCACTGAGGTCTTCACCGCCCGCGGCAGGATCCGGACCGTGACCTCAACGGCAGATGACGGAACGGCGCAGGCGGTGCTGCGCTTGGGGTCAGTGCGGCAGTTCGAGGCCGCCTGCGCGAGCTTGGCCCGCTGAGCCGGCCGGCGCAGCGCGCTCGCGGCGGAACCCCCAGTTCAGCAGCCGGGCGGCGGCCGTGAACCGGGTGGAGGGATGCGTGGTCGTGCTGTCCAGTACCACGCCGGTGAGCGTGACGCCGTGCCGCCGCGCGGCGAACAGCAGGCAGTAGCCGGCCCCGCTGGTGTAGCCGGTCTTGATGCCCAGCGCCCCGGAGTACCGGCGCAGCAGCAGGTTGGTGGTGTGCCAGGAGTAGCCGTGGTGCTGGCTGGTGGGCGCCAGGTTGTGCACGCGCTGGTGCACGATGCCCCGGAAGACCGCCGACTTCATCGCCGCGGCGGCCAGCAGCAGCAGGTCCCGCGGGGTGGCGTAGGTCGAGTGCTCGGTGGGATAGGGCAGCCCGTCGAAGTTGGCGAAGTGGAAGTTGGTCAGGCCCAGCCGCCGCCCGGTCGTGTTCATCTTGCGCACGAAGGCGTGCCAGCCCGGCCCGTAGGCGTGGGCCAGCGTGTAGGCCGCGTCCGCGCCGGAGGGCAGCAGCATCGCCTCCAGCAGCTGGCGCGCGGTCAGGACGTCCCCGGCGTGCAGGCCCGCGCTGCCCGCGTCGTGCTCGCGGGCGTAGCTCACCGCCGCGGCCGGAACCCGGAGCATGCGCTCCAGCCGCGGGGCACTCAGCACCACCAGCGCAGTCATCACCTTGGTGATGCTGGCGATCGGCCGCCGGTGGTTCAGCCGCCGGCTCCACAGCCGCCGCCCGGTGCCGGAGTTCAGCAGGTCGGCCGCCCTGGCGGTAATCCGCGTCGGCGAGGCGGCCGGTGCCACCGGGGTCGATGGAGTGGCGGAACTGGCCGCGGTGACCGGTGTGGCTGACGTGGCCGGAGTTCCTGACACTGGCGATGTGGCCGATGAGTACGACGTGGCGGACAAGGAGGCCGCGGCGGCGGGCGGGGCCGGCAGCGGACTGGCGAGCTGGATGGTGAGCGCGGCCAGCGCGACGCTGGCGGTGCCCGCCAGGGTGCCGGCTCCGGATGTCGTCAGCAGGCGCACGATGCTCCAGGGAGGCGGGGGCAAGCCGCCCACAGCATCTCAGCCCGGCGCAGGACCGACAAGTCCGGCCGGGAGCCGGTATGCCCCGCGCGCCGGTCGGCCGCTAGCGGCGCAGCCGGCGCCAGGCCGGGCGCGGGATCAGCCGCAGCAGCGGGGCCAGCATCGCGAGCCGGCGCGGCACCCAGACCACCGGGCTGCCCCGCGCCAGCGCTCCGGCGACGGCGGCGCCGACCTGCGCGGGCGTGCTGGTCAGCGGGGCGGGCGGCAGGCCGGCGGTCATCCGGCCGGCGACGAAGCCGGGCCGGACCAGCAGCACCCGCACCCCGCTGCCGTGCAGCGAGTCGGCCAGCCCGCGGCCGAACGCG
>DASXDJ010000181.1:0-23527 GCA_036490755.1 Streptosporangiaceae bacterium | reverse complement strand
CTCACCATCGGACTGCGGTGCCCCTGAACGCATCCCATCCCCGTGCTACCTACGTGCGACTAGCCAGGGCACCGTACGGCTACTCAGGGTCTACGGCCGAAGCCAACGCCTCGATCCTCTAGGCAGCCACAAATGACACTTAGCCTGGTCAGGAAGGCCGACATGGGCCGTCGGACTGGTGGTCAGGGGCGGGGTCGAACCGCCGACCTTCCGCTTTTCAGGCGGACGCTCGTACCAACTGAGCTACCTGACCGTAGCCGGGCTTCCCGGCACCGGATCTCCTGCCGTGGTACCGACCCGAGCGGTCCTGACGGGATTTGAACCCGCGACCTCCACCTTGACAGGGTGGCGAGCACTCCGAGCTGCTCTACAGGACCTCGCGTGCTGACTTGCGCCAGCAGTCTGTCATGCCGTGCCCCCAACGGGATTCGAACCCGTGCCGCCGCCTTGAAAGGGCGGTGTCCTAGGCCGCTAGACGATGGGGGCTCGACGGGGTTGCCGCCCTGCCCGTGGCGTCCGCCGTCGGGGACGCGCTCAAGCATAGGGGACAACAGGCACAGGCAGCAAAGCGTTCCCCGGCGGCCGGCGTCGAGGCTGCTCAGCGGGGCACGGACCGGGCCCTAGGACGACCGGTTCTTGTTGACCATCCCCTCGAGGATGGATTCCTTCTCGCCCTCCTCCGGGACGACGGCCCAGGCCACCACGTAGACCAGGGCGCCCGCGCCGCCGAAGAATGAGGCGACCACGAAAATCAGCCGGACCAGCGTGTAGTCAATGCCGAAGTAGCTGCCGAGCCCGGCGCAGACACCCGCCAGCATCCGGCCCTGTCGCTTGCGCTCCAGCGTCTTGCTACTCATGTTGCTCATATCACCATCATGCCTGACACCACCGCGGCAGTGTCCCGGCTCGCCGGGGCGCCATACGCTAGCGGCGAGCCCTGCCACCGGCGAGCCCGCAGAGAGGACCAGCCATGCCGCGCAGCATCGATCCCGCCGCCGCAGTTGACCTGCTCCGCATCGACGACGAGCTGACCGACGAGGAGCGGCTGGTCCGCGATACCGTCCGGGACTTCGCCGTCAAGCGGATCCTGCCGAACGTCGCCGACTGGTTCGAGGCCGGGATCCTGCCCCGCGAGCTGGCCCCCGAGCTCGGCAAGCTGGGCCTGCTGGGTATGCACCTGACCGGCTACGGCTGCGCCGGGATGGGCCCGATCGCCTACGGGGTCACCTGCCGGGAGATGGAGGCGGCCGACTCCGGCCTGCGCAGCCTGGTCTCGGTCCAGGGATCGCTGGCCATGTTCCCGATCTGGAAGTACGGCTCGGAGGAGCAGAAGCAGGAATGGCTGCCCCGGATGGCAGCCGGCGAGGCCCTCGGCTGCTTCGGGCTCACCGAGCCCGACCATGGCAGCGATCCGTCCGGGATGGCCACGGTCGCCGTCCGGGACGGGGGTGACTGGGTACTGAACGGCGCCAAGATGTGGATCACCAACGGGTCGGTCGCGGACATCGCCGTGGTCTGGGCCTCGACCGAGCACGGGATCCGCGGATTCCTGGTCCCGCGCACCACCCGCGGCTTCACCTCCCGCAACATCCATAAGAAGCTCTCGCTGCGCGCCTCGGTGACCTCCGAGCTGCACCTCGACGACGTCCGGCTGCCCGACAGCGCGATGCTGCCGGGCGTGCAGGGGCTCAAGGGCCCGCTGTCGTGCCTGTCCGAGGCGCGGTTCGGCATCATCTGGGGAGTCACCGGGGCGGCCCGGGCCTGCTTCGAGTCCGCGGCCGAGTACGCCCGCACCCGCGAGCAGTTCGGCCGCAAGATCGGTGGCTTCCAGCTCACCCAGGGCAAGCTGGCCTGGATGCTCGCCGACCTGCAGCGGGCCCAGCTGCTGGCGCTGCACCTGGGCCGCCTCAAGGAAGCGGGCAAGATCACCCCGGAGCAGGTCAGCCTGGGCAAGATGAGCAACGTCCGGACCGCTATCGACATCGCCCGCCAGGCCCGGACGATCCTCGGCGCCAACGGCGTCACGCTCGAGTACCCGGTCATCCGGCACGCCAACAACCTGGAATCGGTGCTCACCTACGAGGGCACCGAGGAAGTGCACACCCTCGCCCTGGGCCAGGCGATCACCGGGATCTCCGCCTACCGCTGACGGCCCGAGGCTAGGCCCACTTCACGGTGACGTGCCGGAAGCCCAGGGCGGTCAGCATGCTGGTCATCATGGCCGAGGTGTTCTTCCGGGCATCGGTGACGAGCGGGCCGCGCTGCGCCGCCGCCTGGATCTGGCGCTGGGCGGCCTCGTAGACGGCCTGCTGGCTGTTGGGGTTGCCGCCGAAGAACCCGGCCAGCCGGTCGGCCAGGCCCTGCTGCTCGGCGTAGACGTAGGACTGCTTGACGTCCAGCACGGCCGGCTCCAGCCGGGGCTGGGGCAGGGTCACGGTCACCGTCTTGCGGTCCGCCGACGTCTGGATCGCCGAGCCCTTGAGCCCGCCGAAGTCGACGTAGGCAATGTCGGTGCCGTCCCCGATGAACAGGGTCTGGCTGCCGGCCAGGAATGACGGCAGGAATGCCGTGTGCCGGGTGAGATCAACAACGACCTGGTACGAGCCGCTGGCCGCCTCGTAACGGCTGAGTGCGGTGATGGACTTGAGCACAACGGGGCTGTCGCGCTCAGTCGTGGTCTCGGTGAACGGGTTGCGCAGCGTCGGCAGCACATGCACGACCGACAGGACGAGCAGCAGGACGGCGACCGCGACGACAGCCGCCGCCAGCGCGGCCAGCCGGCCGGTCCACCCGGTTCCTGGAATGCGCACCATGACGTGCCTCCGGTCCATGCGGGGCGTTCTGGTGAACGCCCGGTCCGATAGCGGCCGGTCAGGTACCCGGTCCGGCGCCGACGATTCACGCCCCGCGTTTACGGACGGCCGGGAATGGCACTTAGCTGGCGGAAACTCACCTTCAGGGCGCGGAGGGCAACATGGCCGGGCGAGGCGACAGGCCATCCAGGAGAACGGTCGCGGGCCGGCTGTCGCGAGGCCCGTGGAACTGGCAGTGGCGACACCGCCGGCGACGCCGGCTGACCGGCTGCGTGCTGTGGCTGGTCACCCTGCTGTTCGTCCTGCTGGTGCTGTCGCTGCTGTTCGGCGGCTTCCGGAAGGGCACCAGGACCGGCAGCGGCCCGCTAGTCCGCGCGCCGGCGGCGCACGTCGTCCTGGTACAAAGAGGGACAGGCTAGGGACGGCGGCCGGCCCGGCCCGCGGGCGCTGGCCCCCGGCCGAACGGGAGGGCGCGCATGGGCGAGTCGCTGGCGGACGTGCTGGACGAGGTGGCTGCCGGGCGCTTCCCGGCGGCGGACGGCGGCGTGACGATCGTGCCGCAGCCCTCGCCTCGCGAGGCCGGGGTCATCGGCTTCACCGCGCACGCGGTCATCTTCGTGGACGCCGAGCCGGACTGGATCCGGGCGCAGCTGCCGCCCGGTGACCTGTCCGGCCCGCTGACCCCGGCGTTCATCCAGGCACTGTGCGAGCGGACCGGGCGGCGGGCGCACAGCATCGACATGCTGAACCTCGCCACGCCGCTGCCGGGCCCGCCCCCGCTCAGCCTGTCCCCCGCGGCCGACCTGGCCCATCCCCGGCTGGCCCGGGCTCAGCACTACCGCGACGAGGTCGCGGCCTGGCGGGCCGACGGTGGAATCGTGGTGCTCGGCCGCGGCGTGGCCGGCCGCTGGGAGGCCTCGATCGAGGTGGACAGCGAGCATCAGGGCCACGGGCTGGGCCGCGCGCTGGCGACAGCCGCGCGGCACCTGGTGCCGGGCGGCGAGATGCTGTGGGCGCAGGTCGCCCCGGGGAACGCGGCCAGCGTGCGGGCGTTCCTGGCGGCCGGGTTCCGGCCGGTCGGGGCCGAGGCGCTGCTGACCACTAACCCGGAGTAGGCGACGAACCCGGAGCAAGGGTGACTGCAGCCAGCCGCGGCCGGGGTGCGTGAGAAGATCCGGCCGTGGCCGACGACACCGATCCGCTGCCGCTGCTCGCGGCGCTGATGTCGCTGACGGTGGTCAGCGGGCTGGTCGACGCCGTCAGCTACCTGGGCCTGGGGCATGTCTTCACGGCCAACATGACCGGCAACGTGGTCGTGCTGGGCTTCGCGGCGGCCGGCGCCGCCGGCTTCTCGGTCCCCGCCACGCTGACCTCGCTGCTGGTGTTCCTGGCCGGCGCCGCGCTCACCGGCCGGGCGATCCGCCGGATCACCGGCCGGCGACGGCTGCTGCTGGCCACCGTGACGACCGAGGCGACGCTGACTGGCACGGCCGCGCTCATCGCCGTCCTGGCGCCCGGCACCGGATCGGGCTGGCCCCGTTACTCGATCATCGCGCTCCTGGCGCTGGCCATGGGCATGCGGAACGCGGCGGTGCGCCACCTCGGCGTCAAGGACATGAATACCACCGTGCTGACCACGACCCTGACCGGGCTGGCCAGCGAGTCTGCGCTGGCCGGCGGGCCGAGCCCGCGGTCCGGCCGGCGGGCCGGCGCGGTGATCGCGATGCTGGCCGGGGCGGCCATCGGGGCCCTGCTGTTCCTCCGCGTCAATGCCGCCCTCCCGCTGCTGGCCTCGGCGGCCCTGACGGCCGGCACCGGGGCTGCTTACGCCGTCAGCGCCCGCCGGGCGACCCCGGCCTGACCGGACGGGTGCTCAGGAGCCAGCCCCGTCCGGCCGGGCCGCCGCGAGCATCCCCGCCAGCGCGGCCGTGAGCAGGCGGCGAACCCGCGGCTCGACCTCGACGACGGCATGGGCCAGGCGCGGGTCGCTGCGATACAGCGCGGCGACCTCCGGGCCGGGCGTCGCCATCTGCCAGAACGCGCCGGACAGCGAGGTCGCGGCCGCGATCAGGTCGACGCCGTCGCCCTCGGTCAGCACCGGCAGCCGCCGCCGCAGCACGGCCACGATCGCCTCGACCTCGGTGAGGGTGACCAGCTTGAAGGCGCGCACCGCCGCCAGGGAGACGTTGCGCTCCAGGTTCAGCGGCGCCTGGGCCAGCAGGTCGCAGAACATGCCACGCGCGGCGAGCGTGCCGGCGAACACCTCAGCGACGGCGACGGCGGTCGGCGCGGGCAGGTCCTCCAGGCCGGCCCGCAGCGCCGCGGACCAGTCCCGCCAGCCGTCGGCGGTCAGCCGCAGGAAGATCTGCTCGCGGGTCTCGAAGTAGCGCAGCAGCGCGGACTTGTGCATTCCGACGGCCTCGGCGATGCCGGTCAGGGTGATCTCCCGGATGCCGTGCTCGCTGCCGAGCCGCCGCGCCGCGTCCAGGATCGCGGCCTCGCGCGCCTGCTTCGCAGCCGCGCTGCGGGCACGCTGAAAGCCCTGTCCCTGCTGGAAACTCTGTCCCTGCTGGGAGCCCTGTGCCTGCTCACGGCCCGGCGTCGCCACGGTTTCCATCATAGCGCAACGAGGTTGCATTATTAAGAGAACAGTGTTGTACTAAGTCTCATGCAGCAGACCTGGTTCATTACTGGCTCCAGCCGCGGCTTCGGCCGGGCTCTGGTCCGCGCCGCCCTGCAGGCCGGCGACTCGGTCGCCGCCACGGCCCGGCAGCCCGGCCAGCTCGACGACCTCGTGGCCGAGTACGGCGACCGCATCCGGCCGATCGCCCTGGACGTCACCGACGCTGCCGCGGCCCGGGCCGCGATCGCCGCCGCCCGCGAGCACTTCGGCCGGCTGGACGTGATCGTCAACAACGCCGGCTACGCCAACGTGTCCCCGATCGAGACGACCGCCGACGAGGACTTCCGCGAGCAGTTCGAGACCAACTTCTGGGGCGTCTTCAACGTCTCCAAGGCCGCGATCCCGGTGCTCCGCGAGCAGGGCGACGGGCTGATCATGCAGTTCTCGTCGGTGGGCGGGCGGGTAGGCGGCTCGCCCGGCATCGCTTCCTATCAGGCCGCCAAGTTCGCCATCGACGGCTTCAGCCGCGTGCTCCAGGCCGAGACCGCGCCGTTCGGCGTCCGGGTCATGGTTGTCGAGCCCAGCGGCTTCGCTACGGACTGGGCCGGCTCCTCGATGATCATCCGGGACATTCCCGAGGCCTACGGCACGACCGTCGGGGCCATCAACACCCGGATCCGGCAGAACCCGGCCGGCCCGCCTGGCGACCCGGCCCGCGCGGCGGAGATCCTGGTGCAGCTGTCCCGGCGCCGGGACATCCCGTATCACCTGCCGCTCGGGGTCATCGCGGCCGAGGCATCCATCCGGCTCGACGAGCAGCTTCTCGCCGAGGATCGCCGGTGGCGGGCAGTGAGCCGGTCCGCGGACTCAGGTGAGCCGTACCCGGCCGAGTTCCCGCCCGACTCGCCCGCCTGACCGGCACGGCCGTCCGTACCGGGCCGGGCCCCTGCCGGACGGCGGGCGCCGGCTGGCAGGATCGGCGGCATGAGCGACGTGCCCGCCGTGACCGACAACCGCCCGGCCGCCCGGTTCGAGCTGTCCTCCGGCGGCCACCGCGCCGAGCTGACCTACAAGGTGCGCGACGGGCGGCTGGTGCTCCGGCACACCGCCGTGCCCGCGGAGATCGAGCGCCGCGGCTTCGGCGGTCAGCTCGTCGCGGCGGCGGTGGCCCGGGCGGCCGCCGACGGGCTGACGATCGTCCCGCTGTGCCCGTTCACCCGGACCTGGCTGGAGCGCAACCCCGCCGCAGCCGCGACGGTCACCGTGGACTGGGGCGATCACCCGCCCGCGCCGCCTCCTGCTGGCTGAGGTAGGCGGCGGCCTCCGGCTGGCCGTTGTACTCGGCCCAGCCCGCCGCCGTGGCGTGATAGGCCGGATCTTCCAGGGCCGGGTCTGCGCCCAGCTCCAGCAGCAGCGCGATCATCGGCATGCTGCCGTTCCACGCGGCCTCGTGCAGCGCGCTGTTACGCGCCCCGGCCCGGCGCAGCCGGGTGACGTCATAGCCGGCCTCGGCCAGCAGCCGGACGGCATCGGGCCGGTCCTGCTCGGCGGCATCGGCCAGCAGGTCCGGCTCGCGCATGATCGCCTCGGCGGCGATGCCGGGGTCGGCCGCCCGCATCGCCCTGGCCCGCGCCGCGTCACCGGCCATGCAGGCGCCGAGGAACTCCAGCACCGGATCGGTGTCCGGCGCGGGCGCAGCGGCCGTGAGCAGGCCGGTGATCTCCCGGCTGCCGCCGATGATGGCCCACTGCCAGGGGGTGTGACCGCCATCGGCCGGGTGGCTGATCCCGGTGCCGGACGGGTCCGCACCGTGCTCCAGCAGCAGCGCGACCCGGCCGGGCAGGTTCTTACGCACGGCCGTGATGAGCTCCTGATCCAGGGACTGCCGAGGCGACGGATGCGCCGGGGCCAGCCGCTCGTGCCAGGGCCCGCCGGTGCCGGTACCCAGCCCGAAGCGCAGCAGCAGCCGCAGGTACTCATCGCTGTCCGGCGGTGACTGCAGGCCGCAGTTGTACAGGGCCTGGCTGTCGCTGGCGTCGGCGCCCGCTTCCAGCAGCAGGGTGGCCAGCTCGATCGCCCGCGGATGGGCGGGCGGCCCGCCCTCGCCCCGGCCGAGCGCGCCGGTCACGGCGGTGAACGGAGAGGGCAGGCCGGACCACAGGTAGCCGGCGTTCGGGTCGGCGCCCGCGGCCAGCAGCACGCGGGCCACCTCCAGCGTGGACCGGCCGGGCCGCAGCGGCACCCGCGAGTAGCACGCGTACAGCAGCGGCTCCCACCGGAACGGACCCGTCAGCTGCCGGGCCAGGGCCGGATCGGCGGCCAGCGCCGCGGCGACGTGCTCGTGCTCGCCGGCTGCCGCGGCCGCGCTCAGCGAGGCCGTCGCGACCTCGGGCTGACCGGCCAGGATGCGGCCGGCCTGCTCGATCCGGGCCGGGTCATACCCGGAGTAGACCAGGCACGCTAGCCGGGTGAAGTCATCGGCCAGCCCGGCCGGGTGGTCCGCCGGCGGGCCCGTCGTGGTGGCGCTGCCGGCCGGGCCGCCGGTCGGCTGGGTGTGCGGCGAGCGGGTGTACTGCTCGACATTGGCCAGGTACTGGCGCAGCCGGGGCCAGCTGCTGAACCCGTACTGGCGGGCGATGACCAGCTGGGCGTCGGCGCGGGAGAAGGCGGCCAGCAGCGGGCCGCCGGCGGTGATCGAGCCGAGCCGGGGATGGAACTCAGCGACGGTGCCGAGCGCTCCGGGCACCGCGGCCCGGACGAGCTGCTGCAGGGTCCTGGCCTGTTTGCGCAGGTTCTCCAGGCTCGGGCGGTCGGGAAGGCGAAGGACAGGCACGATGGCCTCCTTTCCGGATGCCTGCGGTCCGCATCATCAGGCCGGAAAAGAGGTCAGCCATGACGTCCAGCTCTTGTCAGGCGGGCTTAGCCCTTTCCGCGGACCCGGTGGCGCCCTGCGCGCTCCTGATCAGCTTAACTCCGGATCCTGACCGGCTGCCGAGCCGATCCGGGTAGCTTGCTGAGCCGCGGCTGCGACCACGGCCGCGATCTGGGTGCGCACCGCGCGGCTGGCCCCGGCCGCGGCCAGGACGCTGGCCCGGCAGCCCGCGATCATGATCACCCGCGCTTCCCGGCCCGCCAGCCAGGCCGCGACCGCGGCCGGGTCCGCCGGGCCGGGCGGCAGCGCGAGCAGCGGGCGGCCAAGATCGCGGGCCGCGCGGGCGGTCTGGCGGCAGCCGTCGCCGCCAGCCGGGTCGAGCAGGATGACGGCATCGGCCAGGGACACGCAGGTCCGGGTCCGGTGCCGGAAGCTGACCGGGCCGAGCTCGTGGAACACCGCCCCGCGCAGCCGGGCCCGGCGAGACGGGGTCAGCGGCCCGTCTTCCTGGCGGAAGCCGCGCGGGAAGACCAGCTGCACCGGCAGGCCGGCCCGGAGCGCGGCGTGCGCCGCCCAGGTGTCCACCCCGGTCTGCCCGCCGGTCAGCACGCACCCGCCGGGCATGCCCCGGACGGCGGCCCGCACGTCCGCCTCCGCCTCTCCTGCCATTGCGCCTCCTTGACCCGTTATGCCCGCGCAGCGGCCCCGGCTTGCCCGCCCGGCGGCAGAGCAGGGAGACTGGCGATGCTGCTGATCTTGCCCGGCGCGGGCAGGCCGCCGGACGGCGGCAGAAATTCTCAGGAGGTCCAGGTGCGGATCGGAAACCTCGACGGACGGATCGTGATCCTGACGACGGGCGGCGCGGTGGACATCGAGCGAGCCAGCGGCGGCCGGTTCGGGCCGGAGCCGCAGACCGTCTACGACCAGTGGGCCGAGTTCACGGCGTGGGCCGCGACGGCAGGCAGCAGCGGGCAGGCTGAGCCGTTCGACGTCGAGCTGCTCGACGCGCCGTCACCGGCGCCGCGGCAAGCGTTCGGGATCGGGCTCAACTACCGCGACCACGCTCAGGAGTCCGGGCTGGCGGTGCCCGACTACCCCAGCGTCTTCACCAAGTTCCCGAGCTGCATCACCGGGCCGCACGGCGAGGTCGAGCTGCCGCCCGACGGTCATACCGACTGGGAGGTCGAGCTGGTCGCGGTCATCGGGACGGCCGCCCGGCATGTCGCCGAGGCCGACGCCTGGAGCCACGTCGCCGGGCTCACCGCCGGGCAGGACATCTCCGAGCGCATCACCCAGATGGCCAGCGCGCCGCCGCAGTTCAGCATGGGCAAGTCGTTCCCGCGGTTCGGGCCGACCGGTCCGTGGCTGGTCACCATGGACGAGTTCACCCGCCCCGACGACCTGGAGCTGGGCTGCGCCATCAACGGCGAGGAAGTCCAGAAGGCCCGGACCAGTTACCTGATCATCTCGGTGCCGCAGCTGATCGCGAAGCTGTCCGCGGTGCTGACGCTGCTGCCGGGCGACATCATCTTCACCGGCACGCCGGCCGGCGTCGGCATGGGCCGCAGCCCGCAGCGCTGGCTGGCACCCGGCGATGAACTGGTCACCTGGATCGAGGGCATCGGCGAGATGCGGCACCGCTTCATCGCCGGCTAGCACGGCCGGGCGGGGCGGCAGTCCGGGCTAGCGGCCCCGGTCCGCCGGCGGCTGCCCCGGCTGACCGGGATCGCGGGCGGATCCGGTGCCGGCCGGATGACCGTGCGGGGGCTTGGTGTCGGCGTAGCCGGGATACAAGTCCTCGGCCCGGCGGTCGGTCTTGCGGGTCAGGATGCGGGTCTGGAAGCCGGCGATCAGGGCCACGGCGTAGGCCAGGAAGGCCAGCCCGAGAACGATGATGATGTACTGCCACCACATAGATGCCACCTCGGTTCGCGGCAGTAGCGAGTTGCTATAGCGCTACCCCGGGTCAGCCGGGTCATGCGGCCGGCTCAGCCGGCGTCGCGGGCCGAGCCCGGCACGACGAGACGAGACGAGACGAGGAGCCGCCGTGCCCGCGTGGATCTGCCGGACTTGCGGTGTGCAGTACCCGGACACTGAGCAGGTTCCCGCTGGCTGCCCGATCTGCCAGGACGAG
The DNA here is from genome assembly GCA_036490755.1 of Streptosporangiaceae bacterium. GTDB lineage: Bacteria > Actinomycetota > Actinomycetes > Streptosporangiales > Streptosporangiaceae > DASUBV01. The sequence goes on along the minus strand of DASXDJ010000181.1, from coordinate 13,085 downwards.
CGGCAGTACGTCGGCTGGGGCGGCCAGCAGTGGACGACGATGGGCGAGCTGGGCGCCGAGCGGGCCGTGATGGTCCGCGAGGAGGAGCCGGACCTGTTCGGCGTCGGCGTGGAGCCGTCGTTCGCGATCGGGCAGCGGGCGCTGCTGGTCCGCACCCCGCACGGCAATGTCCTGTGGGACTGCGTCTCGCTGCTGGATGCGGCGGGCCGGGCCCGGATCGCCGAGCTGGGCGGCATCGCCGCGGTCTGCATGTCGCACCCGCACTTCTACGGGGTGAACGTCGAGTACGCCGACGCCTTCGGCGCGAAGATCTACATCCCCCGCGCCGACCAGCAGTGGGTGCAGCGGCCCTCGCCGCGGATCGAGTTGTTCGACGACGAGGCCGAGCCGGTGCCGGGCGTCACGCTGGCCCGCATCGGCGGCCACTTCGACGGCGCGGCTGTGCTGCACTGGCCGGCCGGCTCGCAGGGCCGCGGGGCGCTGCTGACCGGCGACACGGTCACCGTGGTGCCGGACCGGGACTGGGTGAGCTTCATGTGGAGCTACCCCAACCTCATCCCGCTGGACGAGGCGACCGTGCTGGACATCGCCCGGCGCACTGAGCGGTTCGCCTTTGACCGGGTGTACGGGGGCTGGTGGGGCCGGGTCGTGGTGGCCGACGGGGCAGCGGCGATCCGCCGGTCGGCCGAGCGGTACGTGGCGCGGCTGCACGGCGAGCGACCCTAGCCCGGCGGGCCGCGGCGGCGGCGGATCCGTTACGGATTATCCGTCTCGGCAATGCGGCGTGCCGCCGGGAGCGAACCCTGGGGCCGCTCCCGGCGGGTGTGCGCACGGCCAGCCGCTAGCTGCAGCTGCTGGCGTAGATGTAGGGCTTGACGGATGCGCTGTCCATGTTCTCCGCGGTGACCGCGATCAGCGGGGTGGCGATGTTCTTCTGCACCGGCTTGCCCTCGATGGCGTTCAGGCCCTGCTGCACGGCGTCCGCGCCCTCGACACCGGGCTCCTGGGCGATGGCCAGCTGAACGCTGCCGTTCTTCAGGTCGGCGACCTGGGTCGGGTCGGCGTCGAAGGTGGCCAGCTTGACCTTGCCGGTCTTATGCGCGTGCTGGATGCCGGAGGCGGCGCCCTGGGCGGTGATGACGTTGGCGGCGAAGGCGCCGCTCAGGTCCGAGTGAGCCGAGATGTCACCCTCGATGAAGGAGGTGGCGGTGGTGACGGAGTCGGCGTCGTCGTTCTGCTCGGGCAGCAGCTTGACGCCGGGGAACTTGGCCGCCATCTCCTGCTGGAAGCCCTGGACCCGGGCGTCGGTGGTGGACACGCCCTTCGCCACCGAGATCACCGCCACGGTGCCCTTGCCGCCAATCTCCTTGCCCAGCGAGTCGGCGGCCAGCTTGCCGCCGGCCATGTTGTCGGAGGAGATCCGGGACAGGCCCAGGCTCGGGTCGGCCACGGAGGTATCCACGAAGATCAGCTTGGTGCCGCCCTTGACCACCTTGAGCAGGTCGGGGTTGAGCGCGGCGCTGTCGGTCGGGGCGACCAGCAGGGCGTCCGGCTTGCTGACCTGGGCGGCGTCGATGAGCGGCTTCTGCTGTGGGACGCTGAAGGTGGCCGGCCCGGTGACGGTGAGCTTGACGCCGAGCTTCTTGGCTTCCTTCTCGGCGCCGCATTCCATGGTCACGTAGAAGTCGTCGCTCTTGGTGCCGACGATCAGCTCCATGGACTTCTTGGCGCTGCTGCTGCCGCCGCCTCCGCCTGAGGATCCGCACGCGCTCACCAGACCAGCGGCGAGCACGGCGGCAGACGCCCAGCCGATTGAAGTGGAAATCCTGCCCGGCATCGTTTCCTCCTGTGTGGATGAATCGCCCGGTGGGGGCGGGCGATGTCGCCGGCCGGCGGCGCGCGAACCCAGCCTCAGGCCCGCTCGCCCAGCCGGCGACGGAATTGGTCGAGGTAGACAGCGGCCGCGAGGACAACCCCGATGGCCACGTCCTGCCAGTACTGATTGATGGTCAGGATCACCAGCCCGGTGAGCAGCACCTCCGGGATGAACACGCCGATCACGGTGCCGAGCATCGAGCCGCGGCCGCCGAACAGGCTGGCCCCGCCGAGCACGACGGCCGTGATGACAGTCAGGTTGTCGGTGGTGTGGCCGGCGATGGTGGTGGAGTCGAAGTTGGCCAGGGCCAGGATGCCGGCGATGCCCGACATCCAGCCCGACAGCGCGTAGACCTTGATCAGGTGCCGGTCGACGGCGATTCCCGCCCGGCGCGCGGCCTCGATGTTGGAGCCGATGGCGTAGGTGTAGCGGCCGAACCGGGTGTAGGCGAGCAGCAGGCCGAAGATGATCGCGACCGCGAAGCTGATGACGATCAGCCACGGGATCCCGGCCACGCTGCCCAGGCCGATGGTGGTGACGAGGTGCGCGGGCACCGTCCGGAAGTCGGCGCCGCCGGTGATCAGGTAGGCCGCGCCGGCGGCCACCCCGAACCCGGCCAGCGTGGCGATCAGCGGCGGGATCTTGGCCTTGGCGACCAGGAAACCCTGGACGGCCCCGTAGCCGGCGCCGCTGGCCATGCCGAGAACCGAGCCGATCGCGATCGCGCCCCACCCGGCATTCGTGCCGCCGTGATGAATGCAGTACAGGTCGGTCACCACGCCGGCCAGGACCAGGACCGAGCCGACCGACAAGTCGATCCCGGCGGTCAGGATGACGAAGGTCTGGCCCACGGCCATCACCAGGTAGGTGGCGGCGTTCTGGGCGATGAGCGAGAAGTCATCCAGGGTGAGGAACTTGCCGGGCTCCCGGATGGTGAAGAACGCCATCAAGATGACCAGGGCGAGCAGCGTCCAGGTCTCGTTGGCCACGGCGACGCGGTGCCGCAGGTAGCGCAGCACCCGGGCCGGACGCTGACCGGGCCCGGCCGGGGCCGGGGCCGGCGGGGCGTCAGTCGTCATGGCCAGCCTCCTGCGCGGCGTCCGGGTCGTCGGGGGTGGTGATGGCGCCGGTCATCGCGCCGACCAGGTCCTCCACCGAGGCGTCCGCGGCCGCGAACCGGGCCACCCGGCGGCCCAGCCGCAGCACCTCGATCCGGTCGGACACGGCCAGCACCTCGGGCATGTTGTGGCTGATCAGCACCACGGCCACGCCGCGATCCCGGACCCGGCGGACGGTGTCCAGGACCCGGCTGCGCTGCAGCACGCCGAGCGCGGCGGTCGGCTCGTCCATGAAGACCACGCTGCTGGCGAAGGCCACGGCCCGGGCCACCGCCACGGACTGGCGCTGCCCGCCGGACAAGCTGGCGACCGGCGCACCGGGGTCAGGCAGGTCGATGCCGAGTTCGGCGAACGCGGCGATCGCCTGGCGGCGCATCTGCTGGCGGTTGAGCACGCGCAGGAACGGCACCCGGTAGATCTCGCGGCCCAGGTGCAGGTTGGCGGCCGCATCCAGGTCAGGAGCGAGGGCCAGGTCCTGGTAGACGGTCTCGATCCCGTGATCACGGGCATCGAGCGGGCTGGACAGGTGCACCGGCTGGCCGTTGATCAGGATCTCGCCGCCGTCGGGCCGGATGGCCCCCGACAGCGTCTTGACCAGGGTGCTCTTGCCCGCGCCGTTGTCGCCAATCAAGGCGGTGACCTCGCCGGACAGCACGCTGAAGCTAGCTCCGTCCAGGGCGCGCACCTGACCGTAGTGCTTGGTCAGGTTCCGTGCCTCCAACAGCGGTCCGGCCATCGATTCCACTCTCGCTGATATCGTTAACATCAGATTCGGCCAATTGTTACGTCGTGCCGCAGGTCCGGTCAAGACGCTATTCGGTAACTATCGACATCGATGTCTTCTCTTGACACGCAGGGCAGACGCCGGTAGTAGCTGACACGGGGCAAGTCGCGGCGAGGTCGCCCGGTGCCCCGCTCCTGACCTGCTACGCGTCCGGCCAGGGCATCTAGACTGTTATCGTTCCCACGCGCAGGAGGCTGATCTGTGTCGAGTCGCCGGACCATGCGGGACGTCGCGCAGGTGGCCGGGGTCAGCGTCATGACGGTGTCCCGGGTGATCAACGGGCAGCCCGGAGTCCTGCCGGAGACCGCCGCGCGCGTCGAGCACGCCATCCGCCGCCTGGGCTACCAGCGCAACGATGCCGCCCGGCAGCTGCGCCGCCGCGGCCAGCCGACCCAGATCATCGGCCTGCTCGTCGACGACCTGGCCAACCCGTTCTTCGCCGCGCTGACCCGGGCCGTGGAGGACGCCGCCCGGCAGCGCCATTACGTCGTGCTGATCGGCAGCTCGAACGACAGTCTGGACCGCGAGCGCGAGGTCGTCGCGGCGTTCTTCGCCCGGCAGGTCGACGGGCTGATCCTGGTCCCGGTAGCGGGCAGCCACAAGTTCCTGGCCAGCCAGATGGCCCAGGGCACCAAGGTCGTCTGCGTGGACCGCCCGGTCGACGGGCTCGACGTGGACCGGGTGCTGGTCGACAACCGCCGGGCGGCCGGCGATGCGGTCCGCCACCTGCTGGAGCTGGGCCATCGCCGGATCGCGTTCCTCGGCGACCGGGAGGACATCTGGACGATCAGCGAGCGGTACGTGGGATTCTGCGCGGCGCTGGCCGGGCAGGGCCTGGAGCCCGATCCGCAGCTCGTCCGGCGCGGGCTGCGCAGCCGGGGCGAGGCGGCCGCCGCCGTGGCCGGGCTGATGAGCCTGCCCCAGCCGCCGACGGCATTGTTCACCAGCAACGACCTGACCACTATGGGCGCCATCGACAGCGGTCACGGCAAGTCGGCCGCGCTGGTCGGCTTTGACGACTTCGCGCTCGCCGACAAGCTGACGCCGCCGGTGAGCGTTGTCACGCAGGATCCGGCCGCCATGGGCGGGGCGGCCGCCGAGCTGCTGTTCTCCCGGATCGCCGGGGACACCTCGCCGCCGCGCGAGCTGATCCTGTCCACCCGGATGGTGGCCCGCGGCTCGGGCGAGGTTCCGGCTGCGGTCCTGCCGGCCGGGCACCGCACGGCCCCCGCTGGCTAGCCGGCAGCGGTCCCGCCGCCGGCTGGGGCACCTGCGCCGCCGCGCCGTGAACCGGGCCAGCGGAAAATAATCTGGTCAGCGGCCAGCAGCCCCAGGGAGAATCGAAACGGCGGCCCGGGCCTGAGGCGGCCGGCCGCCGGACCGGGCGGGTCGTGAGTCCGGTCTGCGGGTATGCGACTGGAGAGCCACCCACGGGAGGAACACGTTGGCCAGCCCCGCTGACCGCAGTCTTGTCGTAACCGGCGTGCCCATCGACTGCGTTTCCGCCCCGGACGCCGGCAGCGAGGCATTCGGCACCGAGCTGGCGCCAGTCGCGCTGCGCGGAGCCGGCCTGGCCGGCGCCGTGGGCGCGGCGGACGCCGGCGACCTGCCCGTGCGGCTGGTCGGCCGGACCCGGGACCCGGATACCGGCATCGTCGGCTGGCCCTCGGTCCAGGACCTGACCAGCGCGGTCCGGCTGCAGGTCCGGGACATCCTGGCCGGCGGCGGGCTCCCGGTCATGATCGGCGGCTGCTGCACCCTGCTGCCCGGCGCGCTAGCGGGAGCCCGCGACTGCCTGAGCCAGCTCGGCCTGGCCTACGTCGACGGCCACCTCGACACCTACGACGGCCAGACCTCGCCGACCGGCGAGGCCGCCGACATGCCGGTGTCGGTCATTTCCGGAAACGGCCCCGCGGCCTGGTCCCGGCACGTCGGGGCGCCGCTCGTCGGCCCCGGCCAGCTGGCCCTGCTGGGCCCGCGCGACCGGGCCGAGGCCGCCACCCTGGGCGCGGCACTGCCCGAGGACTGCGGCCTGGACACCGAACTGGGGCCGGCGGAGCTGCGCGCGCAGGGCATGGCGACGGCCGGCCGGCAGGCGGCCGACCGGCTGGCCCGGCGCGCCGGGCGGTACTGGCTGCACCTGGACGTGGATGTGCTCAGCGAGGACGTGTTCCCGGCCACCGACTACCTGATGCCCGGCGGCCTGGACCTGGCCGAGCTGCGCGAGCTGTTGCAGCCGCTGGTATCCCGGCCGGAGCTGGCCGGGATATCCCTGGGCTGCTACAACCCCGGCAAGGATGAGGACGGCGCGGGTGCGCATGCGCTGGTGATGCTGCTGCGGGGGCTGCTGTCGTAACTGGCCCCGGCGAGGGCGGCGCCCGGCTGCGGCAGCGGTGAAGTGAGCGATCCGCCGGCCATTCAGCCAGTCCGGACCGGTAACCTGACGCTCCGGGATAGCTGAAACGCCAGGATCTTTCTACGATTGACCCCCAGGCGGCCGGCCTGTCCGGGGCGTTAGCTCAATGGTAGAGCAGCGGACTTTTAATCCGTGGGTTCTGGGTTCGAGCCCCAGGCGCCCCACCTGCGAAAACGTCGTTGATGATCGTGCTGTTCACGATCAGTGCCAGCCAGCGTGCCAGCCACGGCGGCGGGCGGTTCTATCCCTCGCCGCGCTCGGCAACGTGGACGACCTCGCAGGCGTGCGGGTCGAACTCGATCAGGCCGGCGAGCCGGCGGGCGATGGCCTGGAACGCGGGCGAGCGCTGCATCGCGGCGAGGTGCTCGGCCGTCTCCCACTGCAGGTAGTTGACGACGCGGGTGCCATCGGAACTCCGGTGCACGCTCGCGGAGATGAACCCGGGAAAGGTCCGGGCCACGTCGTCGACGATCTCGATATTGATCTGCACGACCTCGTCCTGGTCGGAGGGCTGGCACCGGAACGTGTTGATGAAGGTCGCGTACGCTGCGCCGCTGCGGATTTCGGGCATCGCTCAGGCTCCCTGCTCGTCGGCCGCCCAGGTCCAGTGCGGCACCTCGCGCAGCGGGTGGAGTTCCTCATCGGTCGCGGCGCGGGAGTTCTGCATGGCGACCCGGGAACCGAACTCGACGTGCTCGCGTACTGCCTGGCGGAACGCCGGGTCGGCGGGCAGGTCGGCCTGGTCGAGCGCCACTAGGTAGAGCTCGACGAACCGCTGCCGCTGCTCTTCGGTGATTTTCAGCCCGCGGTGGACGGAGATCAGGTGCCAGAAGCCAAGCTCGCGAGTGAAGCGGTCGGGGCCGCCGAAGGACTCGGCGGTGAACCAGGTCAGGTGCTCGACGTGCGAGGCCTTTCCCGCGCCGAACAGCGGCTGGAGCAGCGGATCACGCAGGACGCTGTCATAGAAGGTCTGCTCCAGCCGGTGCAGCCCCTCCTCGCCGCCGGCGTGCTGATACAGGGACTCGGGGTGGGTTCGCTCGGACATGAACCCAGCTCATCAGACGACAGCCGGGGAGTCCAACACTCAGACAGCAGCCAGCCCGGCGCGCGGCTGAGCCGGGCGCCGGGCTGGCCTTATGTGCTGCGCGGGTTAGCCGAAATCGCCAGCCCGGATACTGCCGGTGAACGCCGCCCAGCCCTCGGGCGTGACCGCCAGCGCAGGCCCGGCCGGGTCCTTGGAGTCCCGGACCGCGACGACACCGGGCAGGTTCCGCGCCACCTCCACGCAGTTACCTGAGCCCGACCTGCTGCTCTTGCGCCAGATGGCGCCGGACAGGTCCTGCTGCATACTGCTACCTCCTGTTACCAGCCTTCCCGGATGATCTCTGCGATAGCCGAGACCGAGGCCGCCGGCGGCTCTGCCAGGGCCCGAAGGTGCTCCACGATCCTATTGAAATGGCGGACGTCAGCCGGGCCCTCCAGGAAGAGTTCGGCGGCCTGACTCTCGACATAGACGACATCGACGTCCGGATCGCCGAACCGCAGGATCGCGAACGACCCGGCCATACCCGGATGGCCGCCCACCCGGTACGGCACGACCTGCAAGGTGACGTGCGGGAGGTCGGCGACGCTGACCAGGTGCTCCAGCTGAGCGCGCATGATGCCCGGCCCGCCGACCGGCCGGTGCAGGGCGCCCTCGTCAACGATGGCCCACAGTTGCAGCGGATGCTCCCGGGCCAGCACGGTCTGGCGGCTGATCCGGGCCTCGACGAGCCGGTCGATCTCGTCCGGGGTCGCGCCGGGGGCGCTCGCCTGAACGGCAGCGCGCGCGTAGTCCTGCGTCTGGAGCAGGCCGGGCACGAACAGGCTCTCGTAGTTCACGACCGACTCGGCCTCGCCCTCGAACCCGATGTAGGTCCGGTACGGCGTGGGCAGCTCGGCCGGGAACGACTGCAGCCAGCTCTGCTCGTCCGCCTGCCGGGCCAGGTCATAGAGCTCGCCGCGGCTTTCCCCGGGCACGCGGTACAGCTCCAGCAGCGCGGTGAGCGTGCGCCGCTGCGGGCGGGCCCGCGCGGTTTCCAGCCGGTACAGCGTGGCCTCGTTGATCGCCGTGTGGTCGTAGACATCCTGGCGGCTCAGCCCGGCCGCCGCGCGGAGCCGACGCAGCTCGGTCGCCAGCCGGCGCAGCCGCAGGGTGGTCGGCGGTCGCTGCGCGGGCATGGCGATGATAGTAGCGACGCCGTCAAGCCATTCGCCGGAATGTAAACGCCTACCTTGCATTCCCAATCATGCAGGAGCAAACTGAGCGTACGCACCGCGCCACTAGGCAGGGACGAAGCGGAGCACCTATGAGCAGCGGGCCTGGTATTGCGCGCCGGCCGACAACTGCTCGCGTGCCCGCGCCCAGGCCCGCCGACGGTGCGGGCCCCGGCTTCCAGGCCGCCGGCCGGGCGACCAGCCTGGACCTGGGCCCGCTGCCGGGCGCGCCGGGCTGCGCCCGGGGGCACGCGCGGGCTGTGCTGCTGGGCTGGGATGTCCCAGGCGGGGCCATCGGCGACATCGAGCTGGCCGTCTCAGAGCTGGTCACCAATGCCGTCCAGGCCACCTGGCGGCTGAACCGGACCATCCCCGAGCCGGTCACGGTGCGGATGACCGAGGAGGGCGAGGACGTCCTCATCGAGGTCGCCGACGCCAGCATGGACAAGCCGGATCCCTATGCCCCGGAGGACGCGATCGAGCGCGGCCGCGGCCTGATTATCGTGGCCGCGCTGAGCGCCGCGTGGGGGTCCTACCCGTGCGGGCCGGCCGGCAAGGTGGTCTGGGCCCGGCTGCTCGCCAGGCCCGGGCACGCCCGCCCCGCCAGCGCCTGACTCGCCGCCGGGCGGCGCCTGCCCGTTCCCCGCCCTGCTGTTTCGGCCATCGCCGAACTTGCTCCCTTTGCCCAGCTCAGGACGCCCCTTATCGATAAGTGTTGCCGGATAAGCGCGACTTGGTCCAGAAGGAACTAGACGCCCCGAAAAAGCTGTCAGATGATATGCGTCTAATTCTTTATATTGCTGTCAGATATGGCGCGCGCCGGGCATCCAGTCCGGTCCGGCTGGGCTGGCAGCCGGACCGCGAGGGAGAGCTCGATGGCGCCAGGGGGGAACAGGCTGGTCAGGCCGGAGGGACGGGCGCGGCGGAAGGCCGCTGCGGCTGCGGCCGTGCTGGCGGTAGCCGCCAGCGGACTGGCTGCGGCCACTGCCCTGCCCGCCGCCGCGGCGACGGCCGGGCACGCGACGGCCCCGGCCGCGAAGGCGTCCACCCTGTGCTCGGTGCGGCCGAAGGGCAAGTCCGCCTCGTCCAACCCGGGCGCCTATGTCAGCGGCAAGCGCTACTGGGTGGAGGATGACCGCTTCGGCTCGCTCGACGCCAAGATGTGCCTCAAGGTGGTCCGGCACGGCCGCCCGGCGTTCCGGGTCAGCACCTCGCAGGCCCGCAGCCCCGGCTATCCCGTGCAGGCCTACCCCTACATCCAGTACGGCTGCTACTGGGGCTGGTGCACGCCGGGTTCCAACCTTCCGGTCCGGATCACCAACATCAAGTCGGCCACCTCGGCCTGGTACACCCGCCAGAATGCGAGCGGGACCTGGAATGCCGGCTATGACCTGTGGCTGAACTCCAAGAAGCTGGCCACGACGCATGCCAACCGCGCCGAGGTCATGATCTGGCTGAACGCCACCGCCTCGCACTACCGGATCGGCGGCCCCGAGCACACCCGGAAGGTCAAGATCCGGCATACCTGGTACTACCTCTCGCACTGGCGGACCGGCGGCAACGTCATCCCCGGCGGCTGGGAGTACGTGCAGTTCCGGCTGGTGCACTCGAGCTGGCACACCAAGAAGATGCACGTCGGCGCAGTGCTGGCCGCCGCCGTGCGGCGGCACCTGATCTCCAGGTGGTGGTACCTGCAGGGCATCCTGGCCGGCAACGAGATCTGGTCGGGCGGCACCGGCCTGCGGACCACCTGGTTCTCCGCGCACATCACCACGTTCCATCCGGTGAAGGTGAACGCAGATAACGGCACCGCACCAGGCCCCACCGGCATCCCGGTCCCGCTGACCGGCCTGCAGGGCCAGTAGCCCCGGGCACCACGGCGCCGGAGGGCGCAGTCAGGGCGACCACGGCAATTCACGCCGGGGCCGCCCTGGCATTCTCTGGCCGCCTTAGTACCTGCCTGTCCAGTAAGTTATCGGCGGCAATTACCGCTCGCTATCGGCCTATTTCCGGGCCGCCTGAAGATCAGCCGCCGCCCACAGATCAGCGCCATTGTCCGGGCCGCCGGCGGGGCTGGCGCCAAGGCTGCCGGGAGGGCGGCCAGCCGCCGTGGCCTGGGCGACCAGCAGGCGGCCGGTGCGGGCGATGTGCCGCGACATGGCCCGGCCCGCGGCGGCCGGGTCGCCCGCGGCGATGCCCTCGATGACCGGCGCGTGCTCGGCGGCGATATCGGCCAGGCCGCGGGATCGGCCCGCGGTGGAGGCGCCGAGCGTCCGGGTCGCGTCGCGGAGGCTGTCGACCAGCGCCGCGAGCCTGGCATTGCCGGCCGCCTCCAGGATGAGGCGGTGCAGCCGCTGATCGTGCTGCATGAACAATCGCTCGTCCGGCCGCCGGGCCGCGGCCCGCATCTGCTCCAGCTCAGCGCTCAGGCCGGCGGCCAGCCCGGCCGGCGGGCGGGCCGCGGCCCGGCGGGCCGCGGGGACCTCCAGCAGCAGGCGGAGCTGGAAGACCTCGGCGATGTCGGCGGCGCCGGGAACCACGATCCGGAACCCGCGGTTGCGCTCGAACCGCACCATTCCGGCCTCGGCCAGCCGCATCAGCGCCTCGCGCACCGGGCTCCGGGAGACGCCCAGATAGCCGGCGACCTGGTAGGCGGAGTAGAGCTGCCCGGCTTGCAGCGTGCCGTCGCGGACGGCCGCCCGGATCGCGGCCACCGCCTGGTCGGCTAGGGACTCGGCGGGCCCGGTCAGCGGGCCGAGCGCGACCGGGGCCCGGTCGCGGGACATGACGCCACCTCCGTCCGGCACGATGCTGCATGTAGCATGCTACATGCGACAGATGAGCCGGCACGGGCTGAGCGGCCCGGGCACGTGGTACCGAGGCCCCCGTCGCGGGCGACAAGCCCGGGCGCGGGCTGGGGAATCCCGGCCTGGACAGGCCGGCCCGGACGTGAGGGTGCGACGGTAGACAGATGGCAGCGGATGCGGAGCTGAGCCCGGCGGCGGGCCTCGCGGTACCCGGTGGCACGCAGCCCTCCCCCGCCGAGGTGGCCGCCGCGCTGCGCCGGGCCGGGCTCGCTGACGTGAGCCACAGCGCCCTGCGCCGGGCGCTGTACTCCAGCGACGCCTCGCTGTACCGCGTCGTGCCGGCGGTGGTGGCCTGCCCCCGCGATGCCGCCGAGGTGGCGGCGGCGCTGGCTGCCTGCGCGCCGCTGGGGGTGCCGGTGACCAGCCGGGGCGCCGGCACGTCGATCGCGGGCAACGCAATCGGGACCGGGGTGGTCCTCGATTTCCGGCGGCACCTGAACCAGATCATCAGCCTCGACCCCGGCGCGGGCACCGCCACCGTGCAGCCGGGCGTCGTGCAGGCCGGGCTGCAGCGGGCTGCTGCCCCGCACGGGCTGCGGTTCGGCCCGGACCCGTCCACCCATGATCGCTGCACCATCGGCGGCATGATCGGGAACAACTCCTGCGGCTCACGGTCCCTGCAGTACGGCCGGACCGCCGAGAACGTGCTGGCGCTGGACGTCCTGACCGGCACCGGCGCGTCGCTGCACCTGGCCGGCCCCGCCCGCAGCGGGCCGCCCGAGGCCGGGGCCGATGGCGCCCGCGATCCGCTGCTCGCCGCGCTGCACGAGGTCGCGGCGGGCGGGCTGAGCACGATCCGGACCGAGTTCGGCCGCTTCGGCCGCCAGGTGTCCGGCTACGCGCTGGAGCACCTGCTGCCCGAGCGGGGCTTCGACGTCCGCCGCGCCCTGGTGGGCAGCGAGGGCACCCTGGGCATCGTCACCGGCGCAACGGTGCGGCTGGTCCGGGATCCCCCGCACCGGGTGCTGGCCGTGCTGGGCTACCCGGACATGGCCACCGCGGCCGACGCGGTCCCGGAGATCCTGCCGCTGCGGCCGGCGACCTGCGAGGGAATGGACTCGCGGCTGGTGGACGTGGTGCGCCGCCGCCGGGGTGACAACCGGGTCCCCGACCTGCCGACCGGCTCCGGCTGGCTGCTCGTCGAGGTCACCGGCGACAGCCGGGACGAGGCCCTGGCCGGGGCCCGGCGGGTGCTGCGCACTGCGGGTGCCGTGTCGGGGCTGCTGGTGACCGACGCGGGTCACGCGGCCGCCCTGTGGCAGATCCGCGAGCAGGGGGCTGGCCTGGCCAGCCGCACGGCCGGCGGCGCGCCGGCGTACCCCGGCTGGGAGGACTCGGCGGTCCCGCCGGACTCGCTGGGCCGCTACCTGCGCGACCTGGAGGCCCTGATGGCCGCCAGCGGGCTGGGCGGAGTCCCCTACGGGCACTTCGGGGACGGCTGCGTGCACCTGCGGCTGGACTTCCCGCTGGACCAGCCTGGCGGCCGCGCGGTGCTGCGCGACTTCCTGCGCGAGGCGGCCGTCCTGGTCACCCGCTACGGCGGATCCCTGTCCGGGGAGCACGGTGACGGCCGGGCGCGCAGCGAGCTGCTGCCGGTCATGTACTCGCCCGCGGCGATCAGGCTGTTCAGCCAGGTCAAGCATGTCTTCGACCCGGCCGGCCTGCTCAACCCCGGGGTGCTGGTGCAGCCCCGGCCAGCCGACGCCGATGTTCGCCCCGCGGAGCTGGCCGGTACCGCGGGCGCGACCCGCTGGGCCGCGGGCCGGGG
>DASXDJ010000180.1:0-34766 GCA_036490755.1 Streptosporangiaceae bacterium | reverse complement strand
CGGGAAGCTCGCCTCAAGATGAGGTCTCTCTCTGGGTTAACCAGGTAAGGCCCCCAGCTAGACGACTGGGTTGATAGGCCGGAGGTGGAAGCACGGCAACGTGTTGAGCTGACCGGTACTAATAGGCCGAGAGGCTTGGCTACTTACTACTTATCTTGTTTCGCGTCCACTATGCGGTTCCCGAGGCACGGTCGGTGAACCAGCCAGCCAGTAATGGCTGACGGCACGATCGATAACTCCATAGCGTTTCGGCGGCCATAGCGAAGGGGAAACACCCGGTCCCATTCCGAACCCGGAAGTTAAGCCCTTCTGCGCCGATGGTACTGCGTGGGAAGCTGCGTGGGAGAGTAGGACGCCGCCGGACATCTTTCTCTGAGGGCCGCTGCCGATTCTGGTAGCGGCCCTCAGTGTTTGTTCCACCTCGTTTGTTTGTTCCACCTCGTTTGTTCCACCTCGTGTTCATTCCACCTCGTGTTCATCCCTCTTAACTTTGCCCCCCTAGCTCGAGCCCAGATCGCTCCAGGCCCGCCTGAGCTCCGGGTCGCCAGGCTGGCTAGCCATGGCGTCTTGCAGTCTCGGCGGCGGCCAGGTGCTGCTGCCTCGTGCCCGACCAGGCGCCATGCTTTGGCAGACTGGGTCGGCTAGGCGCAGTCCGGACGGCGGTTCAGGGCTGAGCACGAACGCCCCCTGCCGCTAGCTGCGGCGCATGAGCCAGTTGGAGGACTCCCGATGACGGGGAAGGCACGCGGGCCCGCGGGCTCCGGATCGTCGCATGACGGCGACCGCGGCGGTGCGAGCCGCGGGCCAGGTGGCAGCGGTTCGGCATCTCGTGGCTCAGGCCGCCGGCCAGGCGGGTACTCCGATGGTGGCTCGCGTTCCGCTGGTGCAGGCTCGCGCGGCTCTGGCGCAGGCGCGCGCGGCTCTGGCGCACGTGGCGCTGCCCCGCGCTCCGGTGGTGCAGGCGGCGGCTCTCGTGGCGCCGGTTCGCGGCCCGGTGGCGCAGGGGGCCGCTCCGGCGGCGCCGGGGCAGGCTCGCGGGACGGGCAGGGACGCGCTGGTTACCCGAACCGCGGCAGTGGTTCGCCTCGTGGCAACTGGGTGCCGCGCAACCGCTATCAGGACGACGACCGGGACAGTTCATCGCGCGGTGAGAGCCGTGGCGGCCCGGCCGGCCGCGACGGCTTCTCCGGCGGACGCGGGAGCGGCCGCGATGACCGGCAGGGCGGTGGCCGGTCAGGCAGCGGCGGCCGCGATCAGAGTGAACGCCCCGGCGGCTCCGGTGGCCGCGGGGGCTCCTGGAGCCGGCGTCCCAGCGATCGCGATGCCGCAGCAGGAAGCTGGTCCGCTGGTCGTCAGGGACGCCCGGGCGGTCCGCCTCGCCGCTATGAGTCAGCTGACCGGCCCGATCGCGGGCCGGGTAACCGTGACAGCCGCGCGCGGGACGAGCCCCGCGGCGACCGTGACGAGCGCGGCCCCAGTCGGTCCGGCCCGTCTCAGTACGGTACGTCTCGGTCGGGCCCGGAGCAGCGGCGTGATGACCGGCATGGAGACAACCGATCCCGAGGCGATAGCTATCGCGGCCGGAATGAGGCCGGCGGCCGCAGTGACGGCGGCTACCGGGGTAGCCGGGATGCTGGCACCGGCCGCCCGCCGAGCCGCGACTGGCAGGGCGGTGCCGGGCAGCGTGATGCGCGCGGCGGCCGCGGCCAGGGTGGCTACAGCCGGGACAGCCAGAGCTCGGGCGGCTACGGCCGCGACCGTGGCCCGGACAAGCGCGGCGGCGACGATCAGGACCGCGGCCCGGATCGTTCGGCCGGTTACAGCCGGGACCGTGACTCCGGTCGCTCGGGCGGTTACGGGCAGAACCGTGGTCCTGGCCGGCCGGGCGGTGGCGACCGCGACTCGGGTCGCTCCGGTGGTTACGGGCAGAATCGCGGCGGCGACCGTTCCGGCGGCTACAGCCGCGACCGTGACTCTGGCCGCTCTGGTAGTTACGGGCAGAACCGTGATTCTGGCCGCTCCGGTGGTTACGGCCAGGACCGTGGCGGCGACCGTTCCGGCGGCTACAGCCGCGACGGTGACTCGGGTCGCTCCGGTGGCTACGGGCAGAACCGCGGCACCGGGCGCTCCGGTGGCTACACCCGTGACGGTGACTCCCGTCGCCCGGGCGGCTACGGCCGCGACCGCGGCGGGGATCGGCCTGGCGGCAGCGACCGCGACTCGGGCCGCTCCGGCGGTTACGGGCAGAACCGCGGCGGCGACCGCACGGGTGGCTACAGCCGCGACCGTGACTCTGGCCGCTCTGGCGGCTACGGGCAGAACCGCAGCTCGGAACGTTCCGGTAGCAACGGGCCGGACCGTGGCGCTGAGCGGACCGGCAGCTACCGCCAGGAGCGGGGCGGCGAACGCGCCGGCGGCTACAGCCGCGACCGCGACTCCGGCCGCTCCGGTGGTTACCGGCAGGACGGCGGCCCGGGCCGGTCCGGGGGCTACAGCGGGGATCGTGGCGCAGGCCGTTCCGGCGGCTCCGGCGGCGATCGTGGCGCAGGCCGTTCCGGCGGCTATACCGGGGATCGTGGCGCAGGCCGTTCCGGCGGTTACGGCGGCGATCGTGGCGCCAGCGGCCCGTCCGGGCGTGACCGTGGCCCGGACCGCTCCGGCAGTTACAGCCGTGGCGGCGACCGGCCTGGCGGTTACCGGTCCGGCGGCCAGCAGGACGGCGCGCGGCCCTACCGCGGCCGCGGCGACGGCGGCCCGGCCTCGCGGGGCGGCGCCGGGTCTGCCGATGGTGGCAGCCGGGCCCGCGGCAGTGGCGAGCTGATCCGGGTTCCGGACAGCATCACTGCCGAGCAGCTGGACCCCGAGGCCCTGGCCGAGCTGCGTACGCTGCCCGGCGACCTGGCCGAGGTAGTGGCTCGCTACCTTGTCGCCGCCGGGCTGGAGGAGGACTCTGACCGCGCCTACCAGTACGCGGTAGCGGCCCGGGAGCTAGCCGCCCGGGTGGGCATCGTCCGGGAGACCTGCGCCATCGCTGCCTATCAGGCGGGCCAGTGGTCCGACGCGCTGGCTGAGTTCCGCGCCGCGCGGCGGCTGACCGGCCGGTCGAGCTACCTGCCGCTGATGGCCGACTGCGAGCGGGGCCTGGGCCGGCTGGACCGGGCGCTGGAGATTGTCACCGGTCCGGAAGCGCGGGCGGCGGACCGGGCGACTCAGCTCGAGCTGGCCATCGTCGAGTCGGGTATCCGCCGCGACCAGGGCCTGCCGGACGCTGCGGTGGTGGCCCTTCAGGTGCCTGAGCTCACCGCCAAGCGCAGCCGGGCCGGGCAGGCACGGCTGTACTACGCCTACGCGGACGCGCTGCTGGACGCCGGCCGCGAGGAGGAGGCGCGGGACTGGTTCGGCCGCGCGGCGGCCGCTGACAGGTCGGGCGAGACGGACGCTGCCGACCGGGTGGACGAACTAGACGACGTCCTGTTCGAGGACCTGGAAGGGGACGAGGACGAGGACGCTGACACGTCTGAGGATGACCAGGCGGACGCAGACGCAGACGCCGCTGACGGCAGTGTGGACGACGACGACGAAGACGACGAAGACGAGGATCCAGACGGCGAGGATCTGGCTGACGATGCCGATCTCGCGGATGACGATCTGGCGGACCAGGACCAGGACCAGGACCAGGAGGATCTCGCCGACGGCGACGAGGATCTCGCCGACGAGGACATCGAGGACGACGATCTGGACGATGCGGACCTCGCGGGCGAGGACCAGGCTGGCGCCGCCGCCGTAGCTGCGTCCGCTGAAGCTGACCCCGCTGCTGGTGATTCCGGAAGCGCAGCGAAGACCGACGCAGCAGAGACCGGCGCAGCAGGGGCCGATGCCGCAGAGACCGACGCCGGTCAGGTCAGCTCCGGCAGTCACGGGGGCTGAGCCCCGGCTCCGCTCCTGCCGGGCGACCGCGCGGCTCGTTGCGCCGGCCTGGCCGGCAAACGGCTGCGCGGGCGTCAGGCCTGCTCGGCCTTGTCCAGCCAGTGCATGATCCCGGCCACGTTCGCGGCCGCGCCGCTGATCCGGTCGAACTTCGCGGCGAGGTCCGGGTCGGCGTCCGCGGCTAGTACGGCGTAGCGCTCCCGGGTGCGCTCGGCCACCATGGCCGCCGCGTGATCCAGGTCCATTCCCGCGCTGCGGGCCCGGCGGGTCTCAGCTACCCAGAGGCTGATCTCCTCCGCCGACCGCTCCAGCGTCTGCTCGACTGCGGTAACCGGGCCGAAGTGGCTGAACAGCAGCCGGGCGGGCTGCAGCGCGGCAAAGGTACGCAGCGACTGCAGGGCCACGGCCAGGTCAAAATCCGGCGGCGGGGTGGCCGGCCGCATGTCGCCGGTCTCCTGGATGTACACGCCCGCCGCGTCGCCCACGTACAGGTCGCCGCTCACCGAGTCGACCAGGCCGACGTGATGCCGGGCGTGGCCGGGGGAGTAGTGACTCTCCAGCCGCCGTCCGCCGCCCAGGTCGACGACCCCAGTCCGCTCCACGGCCCGGATCCGCTCGGCCGGCGTCGGCGCCAGGCGGCCGAACAGTGCGTCGAGCTCGTCGCCGTACACCATCCGCGCGCTGGCCATCAGCCGGGACGGGTCGGCCAGGTGCCGGGCGCCGAGCTCGTGCACGACCACCTCAGCGCCGGGGAACATCTGCGCGATGTCCCCTGTGCCGCCCGCGTGGTCCAGGTGAATGTGGGTGACCACCACGGTCGCCAGGTCGGCGGGGCCCACCCCGAGCGCGGCCAGGGCGTCCCGGACGATCGGTGCCGACGGCGCCGTTCCCGTCTCCACCAGGCACGGCCGGTCACCGCGGATGAGGTAGCCCGCGGTGATGCCGTCGTAGCCGGCCATCCGGGTGTCGATCTGGAACACCTCGTGGCCGAGCTCGGTGATGACGTCGGCCGGGGGCACGGCGGACACGGCGGTCTCAGCGTCGCTCATGAGGACATGCTCCCGGGTGTCCGCGCGCCGGCGGATTCAGCCCTGAGCGAACGTCCGGATGACTAGTCCGGTACGCGGCTTAGGCCCGAAAGATGTCGATTTGCGCGGGACGATCCGGCCCATCGCGGCCACCTCGTACACGTCGGCGGCGGTCATCGGCGAGCACAGCACCGTAGTCGCGCCCGGAGCCTCGGCCGCGGCGCGCAGCGCCGTCTCCGGGTCGTGAATGACCCGGACAGTCGCCTCATCGTCGCGCATCTGCCACATCCGGCCCATCAGCAGGTCCTGCAGCACCGCGGCCGGGAGGCGCTCCCACAGCCCCGGCTGGCCCGCCATGGCCTCGGCCAGCTGCGCCGGGTCGGGGTCGGTCAGCAGTGCCGCCCGGCCGTCCCCGGCGACCAGGAACGCCACCCCGCGCCGCGCGGCCGCATCCAGCTGCTGCACGGCGGCGGTCAGGTCCGCGGTGCCGCCGGGCAGTTCCCGGACCGTGAACGCGCCCGCGGCCAGCCCGATCGCCGCACCGGTGTCCAGGCCAGGGATGACCCGGTGGATCGCCCCGACATGCGGCGGGTAGGCGGCCGAGTCGACCAGCAGGGTCAGCCCGTAGTCCCAGGGCCCGGCGCCGTCACCGGCCGCCCGCCGCCGCTCCTGCAGCTCCAGGTAGGCCGCGTAACGGTGGTGGCCGTCGGCGATCAGCGCGGTCCGCGGCTCCAGGTCGGCCGCGATCTCCGCCAGCTCGGCCGGGTCGGTCACGGCCCACAGCCGGTGCCGGATGCCGTCGGCGGTGCTGGCCTGCGCCAGCGGCGGCCGGGTGACGGCCACCTCGGTGACGATGCGGGTCGCGGCCCCCGGCTGGCCCGGATCCGCGCCGGGGCCCGCCAGGGCGTCCGGGCCGGCCAGCCCGTCGCCGGCCTTGGCCGCCCCGTCGTAGAGCAGGAAGATCGGCTCCAGGTTGGCCTGGGTCGCCTCCATCAGCAGCCGGCGCCCGGTCACCGGGCCCGGTGCCACTGCCTCGTGCGGCTGGACGATCCCGGCCTCGCGCGGCACCAGCCGGACGGCGCCGATCAGGCCGCGCTGCAGCAGCCCCGGCATGCTGCCCAGGGCGGGTGTCAGCTGCTCGTAGACATACAGGGCGGGCTGGCCGTCCGGGCGCAGGATCGCCTCGGCCAGCCAGTCGGTCAGGCTGTCGGCGGCATCCTGCCACGGGGTGCCCGGCTGGCCGGCGGCATGGCGCGGCCGGATGATCCGCACGATGTTGTGCGGGTCGGCGGCCAGCAACTGGTCCTCGTTATCGCCCGCAATGACGTCGTACGGTGGAGAGGTGACCTCGGCGAGCCCGCTGACCCGGTCCTGGGAGTAGCGGACGCCACGGAACGGCGCCAGCTCGAGACCGGGCGTTGGCTGGCCTGCTGGCGGTTGGCTGGACGGAAGGATCTGCACGTATGTCTGAAGGATCAGATGGCGGCCGCGATTCCCGACCGGCGCAGGAGGTCGCTGCCGGATATGAGCCGCACAACCCCGATAACCGGGCAAACAGCAGCTCAAACGGGCAGCCAGCGCCAGGTGAACCGCCGGCGAATTCCGGCCCCGCCGCTGATGACAGTGACACCTACGGGGACACCTACGGGCTCTATCAGCGCGGCCTGGAACTGCTGAACCGCGGGTCCGCCGCGGCCGCCGCCCAGCTGCTGGCCCGCGCCGCGGCCGCCGCGCCCGGCTCCCGCAGTGTCCTGGAGGCGCTGGCCCGCGCCCAGTTTGACGCCGGCCAGTACGCTGCCGCGGCCGGCAACTTCCGGCTGATCGTCGAGGCGAGCCCGGCCGACGACTACGCCCAGTTCGGGCTTGGCCTGGCGCTGGCCCGCACCGGCGATCTCGGCGGCGCCGCCGAGCACCTGGCCCTGGCCGCCGCGATGCGGCCCAGCCTGCGGCACTACACCGACGCCCTGCGCAGCGTCCGTGCGACACTGAGCGCGCGGAACCGGCTCAGGGAGGAAAGCCCGGATTGACCGATCACGACACGGCCGGCCCCGTCGGCTCTGCCCCGGCCTCCGCGCCCGGCGCGGGCCACGACGCCCCCCGGGCCAGCTCCGGCCCGCTGTGCACGACCTACGACGCCGCCCTGCTGGACCTGGACGGGGTGGTCTATCTCGGCGGGAAGGCCATCCCGGGCGCCGCGAAGGCCCTCGGCGAGGCCGCGCAGGCCGGGATGCGGCTGGCCTACGTGACCAACAATGCCTCGCGCTCCCCGTCCGCCATCGCCGGTCAGCTGACCAGCCTCGGCGTGCCGGCCGGCCCGGCCGACATCGTCACCTCCGCGCAGGCGGCGGCCCGGCTGCTCGCTGAGCGGCTGCCGCCCGGCTCGCCGGTGCTGGTGGCGGGCGGCATGGGGCTGCGCCTGGCGCTGCGGGAGCGGGGCCTGCGGCCGGTCTCGGTGGCCGCTGAGCGCCCGGCAGCCGTCGTGCAGGGGTTCGCCCCGGACATCAGCTACAGCCTGCTCGCAGAGGCGGCGCTGGCCATCAGGGCGGGCGCGCTGTACGTGGCGTCCAACGCCGATGCGACCCTGCCCTCGCCGCGCGGCCTGCAGCCAGGCAACGGCTCGCTGATCGCGCTGCTGACCACCGCGACCGGGCGCCGGCCCGAGGTGGCCGGCAAGCCGGAGCCGCCGCTGCACGCCGAGGCGGTGCAGCGCACCGGCGCGGTCCGCCCGCTGGTGGTCGGCGACCGGCTGGACACCGACATCGAGGGCGCGGTCCGGGCGCAGACCGACAGCCTGCTGGTGCTAACCGGCGTCACCGGGCCCGCGGAGGCCCTGCTGGCCCCGGCCGGGCAGCGGCCCGCCTACCTGGCGGCCGGTCTGAGCGGCCTGCTGACCGCCCATCCCGGCGTGACCGCCGGGGAGAGCGGGTTCAGCTGCGGCGGCTGGACGGCCCGGCGGGACGGCGATTCCGGCAAGCTGAGCCTGTCCGGCTCCGGCGATCCGGTGGACGGCCTGCGGGCCCTGTGCGGGGCGGCCTGGTCTGGTCCCGGCCTCAGCCCGGAGCAGGCCGCCGATGCGGTCCAGGGCCTCGACCTGCCATCCTGACCGGCTCGTGACGCTGCCGGGACCGGAGGCCGCGCCGCCGGAATCCGGGCGGGCGCTACCAGGCGACCTGGTCGACAGCATCCGTCGCGATCGGCAGCTGCCGGGTGCCGCCGGAGCCCAGCTGCATCCGCCACAGGTGCGTTCCGATGTCGCTGATCAGCAGGTAGCCGCCAGAGGCAGCCGCGGTCAGCGTGCACGGGGACACGTCGACGTGCGGCCAGGTGTGCAGCACGGCCAGCTCGCCGCCGGTGGCGGCGCGGTAGGCGGTCAGGACGGCGGTGTCCTGGATCTCCTGGCAGGCCAGCAGGATCCGGCCGTGACCGGCGAGCGCGATGCTCCCGCCGCTGCCCGATGCGCTGCCGGCGGGCAGCACGATCCGGGCCCGGCGGGTCATCGGGCCGGCGGGCGCGCTCGTCGACATCGCCCGGATCGAGCCGTCACCTTCGAGCACCTGGGTGTTGAGGAAGTAGACGGTCCGGCCGTCAGGCGTCAGGGTCAGGTCCAGCAGGCCCTCGGACCTCAGCGGCCACTGCCGGGACTGCCCGGTGACCGGGCGGATGACCCCGAGCCAGCCGGGCCTGCCATTGCAGTGGTTGGCGGCATAAGCGATCACGCGGCCGCCGGCACTGGCCCCGAGCGAGGTCAGCGTGCCGCTCACCCGGCCGCCCGGCAGCGGCGCCAGGCGGGCCAGCTTTCCCCGGCTGGTCAGGGTCAGCCGGTACAGCCGGGTGCTGGAACAGTTGTGGGGTGAGCTGTGCACGGCCGCGGCTATGAACCGGCCTGGAGCAGTGGCGGCGACCGTGAGGAAGGACATGCCCCGGGCCGGCGGCCTCACCACACCCGTCCGTTTTCCGGTCTGGGCATTGAAAATGCCCAGACCGCGAGCGTGGCCGAGCTGCACCGTGCCGACGAGGTAGCGCGGCGCGGGCGGCGTCGGCGCGCCGAGAACGCTGAGGGCGCCGGACCGCGACCCGCCGGAACCGCCGGCCACCGTTGCCGCCACGGCAATCGCGGCAACCGCCGTAGCCGCGGCCAGCGCGGCCACGGCCGGCCGGGAGCGGGCCCAGCCGGCATCCCCGCCCGCGGGCCGCAGGCCGCGCACCCGGCCGGGCCGCGGGAGCCGTGGCCGGCTCGCGCCGCGCGCGCGCCGGAGCCCGGCCGGAAGGTGCAGGCCGCCGGGCGGCCGGTCAGCGCCGAGCTCGCTGCCGCGCCTGGCCGCCTCCGGCGCGGCCGGAGC
Source organism: Streptosporangiaceae bacterium (assembly GCA_036490755.1). Classification (GTDB taxonomy): domain Bacteria; phylum Actinomycetota; class Actinomycetes; order Streptosporangiales; family Streptosporangiaceae; genus DASUBV01. The sequence continues at coordinate 25,471 of DASXDJ010000180.1, read as the reverse complement.
GGGCCGGATGGTGCCGGACTGGATGGTCTCGGCATCGGCGCGGAACGCGTCACGCAGCCGGTCCTCGGTGGTCATCACGGGTACTCCTCCAGTTCGCGCAGCTCACGGCCGAGCGCGGTTACGGCGCGGGATGCGGTCGACGACACGGTTCCGCGGCTCACCCCGAGGGCGGCGGCGATCTCGGTGTCCGACAGGTCCAGGTAGAAACGCAGCACCAGCACCTCGCGGGACCGGCGCGGCAGCCGCGCCAGCGCCGCGAATACCGCCCGCCGGTCCTCGCTGAGCAGTACCGCCGCCTCGGCTGAGGCTCCGGGCGGGTCATGCTCAACCCGGCGCCGGGCGGCCCGCTGCCGGCCGCGCAGCGCGGAGCGGCAGCCGTTGATGACGATGGTGCGCAGGTAGGGCAGTACCTGGTCGTGGTCGCGCAGCCGGGGCAGCGCCCGGTACAGCCGCACGAACGCGTCCTGGACGATGTCCTCGGCGCTCTCGCGGTCGCGGACCAGCATGTGCGCGAGCCGGACCAGGGTCAGGGCGTGCGCCCGGTACAGCTCCTGGACCACGGCATCAGCCGCCACGGGACCGGCTCCCGGCAGCGGCGGGCCATCCGGCGGCGGCTCGCCCGGCGACGTTACTGATGCCGCCCTGCTCGCGCGGTCATCCATCCAGGTCCTCGGCATACAGGTAACACGCCGCTGGCGTGGTTCTGCTGAGTCTGCCGCGCCAGTTACCGGCCGCGCCAGCCGGTTCCGCCGGCCGCGTCATCCGGTTCCGTTCGGCCGCACCGTCCGTCTCCGTGATAACAGCAAGAGGCGGGAGCCCGCCAGACTCCGCCCGCCAGACTTCGGGGCAGGGCGATGCTCAGGTTGCGGCGCGCGCGACCGACGCCCAGCGGCCGGCCTGCCGGGCGATGGCGACCGGGTAGTCGAAGCAGGTGCTGACCAGCTCGGTGGTGAGCACCCCCGGGGCCGGCCCGGCGGCCAGGACGCGGCCGCCGCGCAGCAGCAGCGCGTGGGTGATGCTCGGCGGCAGCTCTTCCAGGTGATGGGTGACCAGCACGGTGGCCAGCTCCGGCTGGCTGTCGCGGAGGCTGGCCAGGCTCTCCAGGAGCTGCTCACGGCCGCCGATGTCCAGGCCCGCGGCCGGCTCGTCCAGCAGCAGGATCGGCGGCCGGGCCATCAGCGCGCGGGCGATCAGGGTCCGGCCGCGCTCGCCCTGCGACAGCACCGGCCAGCGCTGCCCGGCGACCCGGCCCAGGCCCAGCAGCCGGGCGAGGTCATCCGCGCGGGCGCGCTCGGCCGGGCTGGGTGTCCAGCGGGCAGCGATCTCGATGGTGCCGGTGGCCCCGGTCAGGATGACCTCGGTGACGGTGCGGGCCGAGGTCAGCGGATGGTGGAAGGTGACGTAGCCGATCTGCGGCCGCAGCTCGAAGACGTTCACCCGGCCGAGCCGGCGGCCCAGGATGTCGACATGTCCCCGGGTCGGGTGCGCGTAGCTGGCCAGGATCCGCAGCAGCGTGCTCTTGCCCGCGCCGTTGGGTCCCAGCAGCGCCCACTGCTCGCCGGCCCGCACCGTGACGGTGATGCCGCTGAGCAGGTTCCGGCCGTCCCGGACCAGGTCCACGTCCCGGGCGGCGAGGACGGGTGCCGGGTTACTGCGGCTCGGGGGGCTGGGCACGCGCCGAATCTAGTGCATCGCCGGCCGGTCACCCGGCCGCCGGTGCCTCCGGCTGGCAGTGCGGGCACCAGTAGGTCACCCGCTCCTCAGTGACCGGGCCGAGTTCGCCCGACCGGACCGGCGTGCCGCAGCGGCGGCACGGCTGGTGACGCCGGCCGTACACCCAGGTCCGCTCGCCGCGGGCGTCACTGCCGGTGAGGACGCGGTCGATGCGCTCCTTGTTGTCCTCGAGCATCCGGCGGGCCAGCTCGACCAGGCCGGGCAGGTCGCGGACGTCGCCCATCGGGCGCCACGGGTGGATGCCGCGCAGGAACAGAATCTCGGACTTGTACACGTTGCCGATGCCGGCCAGGTTGCGCTGGTCCAGCAGCGCCTCGGCCGCCGTCCGGGCCGGGTCGGCGGCGAGCCGGCGGATGGCCTCGGCGGCATCCCAGTCCGGGCCGAGCAGGTCCGGGCCGAGGTGCCCGACAACCCGGTCCTCCGCGCTGGTCCTCAGCACCTCGACGATGCCGAGCCGGTAACCCACCGCCACCCAGCCCTGGTTGGCCAGGATCAGCCGGATCCGGTGATCGCGCGTGGCGTAGGCGGGGCTGGTTCCGGCGGCCGGGCGGATCCGCCAGATGCCCTCCATCTTCAGGTGCGTGTGCACGGTCACGTCACCGTCGACCCGGATCAGCAGGTGCTTGCCGCGCGGCACCGCCTCGCGGACCAGCCGCCCGCCCAGCTCGGTGGTGGCATACCGGGGAACCCGGAAGTCGCTGCGGGTCAGCACCTGCCCGGCCAGCGCGCGGTGCAACTGCCGCGCAGCACGCCAGACGGTATCCCCCTCGGGCATAGCCCCCAGCATGCCACCGGCGGCTGCCCGCCGCCCCCCGCTCGCCCGCGCTCGCCGGATGGCGCGCCGCGCTGCCGGGCGCTGCTACAGCCCCGCGCTGCCCCGGCTCAGCGCTGCAGCCCGTCCCACGACCAGTGCGGCATGCTCAGGCCGCCGGGAACGTCGGCCGCGGACTCGTGATAGCGCGACAGAGTCGTCGTGGTGGCCCAGGCGAAGTAGTCATGCAGGACCTGTCCGAGCGGCCCGGCCGGCGCGACGCCGACATCCCGCAGCGCCTGGTCGAAGCAGGTGATCGCGCGCCGGTCCATCTCCGGGTGCGGGCCGTTGCCGCTGTGCATCCGCACAACCGAGGACTCGTCGCCGAGACCGCCGGAGTAGGCGGGCGGCCCGCCCAGTGCCTCGGCCCAGTAGGCGGCCAGCCGCTCGCTGTGCTGCGGGTGGTACCCGTGGCTGAATGCGTGACTGACTTCCTCATCCGCCAGGACCCTTGTGTGCCACGCCTCGGCCAGGCGGAGCAGGCCGGTGCTGCCGCCTGCGGCCTCATACACGCTCTGCATCCCCCCACAGTGCCAGGTGGTGAAGGGACCGGGTCACGCAGGCGGCGCGCGAGGGCGCTGCCGGCGGGCGCTCCTTACATGAACTTGCGCAGGCGCAGCAGGTCCAGGACGCTGCCCTCGACTTTCAGCCGCCCGGTCAGCCAGGCGCGCGCGAAGCTGCCCGGGTCAGCCGCGACGGCGACCACGTCATCGCTGTTCGCGACGAACCGGATCTGGGCCCGGGCGTCCGGGCCAGGCGGATCGGTGAGCGGGTCGGCGCCGTCGGGGCCGAGCCGGGTCCAGAAGGTCACGCCGAGATCGGGGACCCGGCAGCTCAGCGTCCGGTCGGCCAGGTGCGCGGCGCGGTCGGCCGCGCTCATCTGCGAGATCCGCCCGGTCAGGCTCTCCAGGGCCGCCCGGCATTCCTGCGCTGTTGCCATCAGCTCCCTCGCTTTCCCGATCATTGTCAGCTGGCCGCGGCCAGGCCCGGACCGCGGGGCGGCCAGGGGCCCGGGATCACGCCGCCCGGGCCGCGGCCGCCTGGCCCGGGGCCACGCCGCCACCGGATGCAGCGGGCGGGCGCCCTCGGACGGTAGCGTTCCTGACGGGGGCGCGCAGCAGCGCCTCCGCCGGCTCGCCGGCCGGCTCCAGGAGAGCGAGCCGGAGGGGCGCGCCGGCGCCTGGACTGAGGAGCCTGCGACGAGGGAAGACGCCGGCTCAGAGCGCCCCGTAGGCGAGCGGGAGGACTAGAGGGACTGATGCAGGACGAGAACGGCGCCCGCGAGCCAGGCTGGCCCGGCGCCCCCGAACCGCAGGAACTTCCGCAGCCGCAGCCAGGGGCAGCGCAGCCGCAGTCCGGGGCGGAGGCAGCGGGCGGCGCACCCGGCTGGCTGACCCCGGCCGCGCGCCCGGGCCCGGCCGCGCGCCCGGCGCCGCCCGGGCGGCCCGGCCCGCCGCCTGGTGTGCCGCGACCCGAGACGGGGGAGGCCCGGGTGGATGCCGCGCTCAGCCTGCTCGACGACCTCACCGAGCTGCCCGTGACCGAGCATCCCGCCGTGTTCGAGCAGGTCCATGCTCAGCTCAGCGAGGTCCTGACCGAGCTCAGAACCGGCCCGGCAGGCGGGCCGCCCGGCCGGGATGGCAGCTGAGCGAGCTGAGAGCGGTCCTGATGAGCCGGAGGCTGCGGCTTGATGCCGAACTCGTCCGCCGCGGGCTGGCCCGGTCGCGGGAGCAGGCCGCGGAGCTGATCGCGGCCGGCCGCGTCGAGGTGGGCGGTACCCCGGCGGCCAAGGCCGCCACCCAGGTGGGCGGGGACGCGCCGATCACCGTCCGGGAGGCCGGCGGCGGACCGGAGTACGTGTCCCGCGGCGGGCACAAGCTGGCGGGCGCGCTCGCCGCCTTCGGCGGGCTGGCGGTCGCCGGGCGCCGCTGCCTGGACGCCGGCGCGTCCACCGGCGGCTTCACCGACGTGCTGCTGGCCGCCGGCGCCGCGCACGTGGTCGCCGCGGACGTCGGCTACGGCCAGCTCGCCTGGTCGCTGCGCACCGACCCGCGGGTCACCGTGCTGGACCGGGTGAACGTGCGCGGCCTGCAGCCCGCGCAGGTCGCCCCGCCGCCGGAGGTGGTCACCGCCGACCTGTCGTTCATCTCGCTCACGCTCGTGCTTCCGGCGCTGACCGCATGCGCCGCGCCCGGCGCCGACTTCGTGCTGCTGGTGAAGCCGCAGTTCGAGGTGGGCAAGGGCAAGGTCGGCAAGGGCGGCGTGGTCCGCGACCCGCAGCTGCGCGCGGCGGCGGTCCAGACGGTGGCCGCGGCCGCGGCCGGGCTGGGGCTGGGCGTGGCCGGGATCACCGCCAGCCCGCTGCCGGGCCCGTCGGGAAACGTGGAGTACTTCCTGTGGCTGCACCGGGGGTCGCCGCCACTGGATGAGCAGCAGCTGGACCAGGCCGTCGCGGCGGGTCCGCAGTGAGTGCCGCGGAAGGCGCGGCCGGGACCCCGGCGCCGGACCGGGCCGGGGCGTCCGGCCGGACCATGCTGCTGGTCGCCCACACCGGGCGGCCCGCCGCCCGGCGCATCGCCCGGGTAGTGATCGAGCGGCTGACGGCGGCCGGGGTCGCGGTGCGCGTCCTGGCGACCGAGGCGGCCGAGCTGAACTGCCCGCGCGCCGCGGTGGTGCCGGTTTCCGCCACGGCGGCGGCCGGCGCGGAGATGGTGTGGGTGATCGGCGGTGACGGGACCCTGCTGCGCGCGGCCGAGCTGGCCCGCGGCGCCGGGGTCCCGCTGCTGGGAGTCAACCTCGGTCACGTCGGGTTCCTGGCCGAGGCCGAGCCCGAGGACCTGTCCGACGCGGTCGACCAGGTGCTGGCCGGGAAGTACTCGGTCGAGCAGCGGATGACCGTCGATGTGTCGGTGCGGACCAACGGCGCGGCGCTCGCCACCACGTGGGCGCTGAACGAGGCGACCGTCGAGAAGGCCGCGCGGGAGCGGATGCTCGAGCTGGTCATCGAGGTCGACGGGCGGCCGCTGTCGCGGTACGGCTGCGACGGCGTGGTGTTCGCCACCCCGACCGGGTCCACGGCCTACGCGTTCTCCGCCGGCGGCCCGGTGGTCTGGCCCGAGGTCGAGGCGCTGCTGATGGTGCCGATCTGCGCGCACGCCCTGTTCGCGGGACCGATGGTGGTCTCGCCGCGGTCGGTCGTCGCGGCCGAGCTGCTCGGGCGCGGGTCGGCCGGCCTGGCCAGCGCGCAGCCGGGGGCCGGGCCGGCGCGCCCGGCGGGCGGCCAATCTGTGACGTCCGGTGCTGTTCTGTGGTGCGATGGGCGACGTAAGGTCGATCTGCCACCCGGCGCGCGCGTCGAGGTCCGGCGGGGCACCAGGCCCGTCCTGCTGGCCCGGCTGGACGCCGCGGCGGGTGCTGGCGGCGCCGAGACCGGCGCGCCGTTCACTGACCGGCTGGTGGAGAAGTTCGGGCTGCCGGTCACGGGCTGGCGCGGCCGCGGGGCCGCCGGCCGGCACGAGGCTAAGAGCACGGGGCGCCAGGAAGACGAGGAGCCGGGCGGCGATGCTTGAGGAAGTACGGATCACCAGGCTGGGCGTGATCGACGACGCCGTTCTTGAGTTCTCGGGCGGCTTCAACGTGGTCACCGGCGAGACCGGGGCCGGCAAGACGATGGTGGTCACCGGCCTGGGCCTGCTGTTCGGCGGCCGGGCTGACCCGTCGCGGGTGCGCCCGGGCGCCGACCGCGCGGCGGTGGAGGGACGGCTGCGGGTCGACCCGGACGGCCCGGTGGCCCGCCAGGTCGAGGAGGCCGGCGGCGACCTGGACGACCAGGGCAGCACCCTGCTGCTGGGCCGCTCGGTGAGCGCCGAGGGCCGGTCGCGCGCGACCGCGGGCGGCCGCTCGGTGCCGGTGTCGCTGCTCACCTACCTGTCGGAGGACCTGGTCGCCGTGCACGGCCAGTCCGATCAGCAGCAGCTGCTGCGGGCCAGCCGCCAGCGCGAGGCCCTGGACCGGTTCGCCGGGCCGAAGTTCGCCGGCCTGCTCGGTAGCTACCAGCGCGCCTACCGCGAGCACCAGCAGGTGCAGGCCGAGCTGACCGGGCTGACCACCCAGGCGCGCGAGCGGGCCCGCGAGGCCGATGAGCTGCGCCGCGGGCTGGACGAAGTAGAGCGGGTCAGCCCGGCCGACGGCGAGGACACCGAGCTGCGCGAGGAAGACGACCGGCTGGCCAACGCCGACGCTCTGCACTCGGCCGCCACCAGCGCGCACGAGGCGCTGCTGGGCGACCCGTCCAGTGGCTCCTACGAGGCGGCCGACGCGGTGACCCTGCTGGGCACCGCCCGGCAGGCGCTGGAGGCCGCGGCGCAGCATGACCCGAAGCTGGCCGCGCTCGGCACCCGGGTGTCCGAGGCCGCCTACCTGGTCTCCGACGTCGCAGCCGAGCTGGCCTCCTACGCCCAGTCGGTGGAGGCCGACCCGGCCCGGCTGGCCGCGGTCCAGGACCGCCGGGCCGAGCTGGCGCGGCTGATCCGGGCCTACGGGCCAGGCGCCCTGGTGGCCGGCGAGGTGGTCGCCCCGGCCGGGGCGGAGCCGGCGGCCAGCGCGGCCAGCGCGGCCGGAGCGGACGGGCCGCACGACGGGGCGCCAGCCGGCCCGGATGCAGCGCCGGCCGCGGCGGACGGCCGCGCGGCCGGTGGCCAGCCCGCCGGTGGCCAGCCCGCCGGCAGCGAGCCCGGCGACCAGCCCGGCAGTGAGCCCGGCGCAGGCCAGCCCGGAATGACCCGGCCGGCCAGCGAGCTGGCTGCGGTGCTGGCCTGGGCCAGGGCCGCCGCGGCCCGGCTGGGCGAGCTGGACAACGACGACGACAAGATCGCCGAACTCGGCGCCCGGGCGGCCGGCCTGGCCGAGACCGTCGCCGGGCTAGCCGCGCAGCTGTCGCAGGCCCGGACCCGGACCGCCGAGCGATTCTCAGCCGAGGTCACCGCGGAGCTGGCCGCCCTCGCCATGCCGCACGCCGCCTTGTCGGTGGCCGTGACCCCGGCCGCGGACTTCGGCCCGCACGGCGCCGACGAGGTCGAGATCCGGCTGGCCGCCCATCCCGGCTCGCCGGCCCTGCCGCTGGCCAAGGGCGCCTCCGGCGGCGAGCTGTCGCGGGTCATGCTGGCCATCGAGGTCGTGTTCGCCGGCGCGGACCCGGTGCCGACCTTCGTGTTCGACGAGGTCGATGCCGGAGTCGGCGGCAAGGCCGCGGTGGAGATCGGGCGGCGGCTGGCCCGGCTGGCCCGGCTGGCCCAGGTCATCGTGGTCACGCACCTGCCGCAGGTCGCCGCTTTCGCCGATACCCACCTGGTCGTGGAGAAATCGGACACCGGGGCGGTGGTCAGCAGCGGCATCGCCCGGCTGGATGACGAGGGCCGGGTGCGTGAGCTGTCCCGGATGCTGGCCGGCCTGGAGGACTCCGAATTCGGCCGCGCGCACGCCGGTGAGCTGCTCGCGGCGGCAGCCGCCGAGCGGGAGGCGGCGGCCCCGAGATCCTGACTGGACAGGCCGAACCCCGGAACCGGCAGGATCTGGCAAACTTACTGGCAATGAGGGTGCCGAAACGCAATCTTTCGGGAGCACGCCGGTCCAGGTCAGGGGACTTGCCGGGGGTGTGCGGCCTCGCTCGCCTGGATAAGCGGACCAAGAACCTGACCCGGCGCCTGGAGCCGGGCGAGATTGCCATCATCGACCACGCTGACCTGGACCGGGTCAGCGCCGAGACCCTGATCACCCGGCAGGTGGCGGCCGTGGTCAACGCGGCCCCCAGCATCAGCGGCCGGTACCCCAATCTCGGCCCGCAGCTGCTGGTCGAGGCGGGCATCCCGCTGGTCGATGACGTCGGGCCCGAGGTGTTCGACGAGGTCCGCGAGGGTCAGCCGGTCCGGCTGGACGGCGACACCCTGTACGTCGGCGAGGCGGTCGCGGCCAAGGGCAACATGCAGACCGCGCAGTCGGTGGCCACTGACATGGCCAGCGCCAAGGACGGCCTGGCCGACCAGCTCAAGGCGTTCGTCGCCAACACGATGGAGTACATCGACAAGGACTCCGAGCTGCTCATCGACGGGATCAAGCTCCCGGACCTGAGCACGAAGCTGGAGAGCCGGCACGCCCTGGTCGTCGCGCGCGGCTACCGGCACCGCGAGGACCTGCAGGCGCTGCGCCCCTACATCCGCGAGTTCAAGCCCGTCCTGATCGGCGTGGACGGCGGCGCGGACGCGCTGCTCGATGCCGGGTACCGGCCGGACATGATCGTCGGCGACATGGACTCGGTCTCCGACCGGGCCCTGCTCAGCGGCGGCGAGATCGTCGTGCACGCCTACCGCAACGGCTTCGCGCCGGGCCTGCCCCGGGTGCAGGACCTGGGCCTGGAGTCGGTGACCTGCCCGGCCACCGGGACCAGCGAGGACGTCGCCGTGCTGCTGGCCGATGAGGGCGGCGCGAGCCTCATCGTCACGGTCGGCATGCGATTCACGCTGGTAGAGTTCCTCGACAAGGGCCGGTCGGGAATGGCCAGTGCCGTCCTGACACGGATCCGGGTGGGCGACAAGATCGTCGACGCCAAAGGGGTCAGCCGCCTGTACCAGAGCCGGATTTCCGGCCGGGCGCTTATCCTGCTGGCGCTGGCGGCCGCGGTCACGATCCTGGTCGCGGTGCTGTCCCTGCCGGTTGGCCCCACCTACCTGAAATACCTCGGCGTGGCGATTGACCAGCTGCGGTACTGGCTAACTGGACTCTTTTAGTGATCGATTTTCGGTACCACCTGGTCTCGATTATCGCCGTCTTCCTGGCCCTGGCCATCGGCATCGTGATCGGCGCCAACGAGCTGCAGCCGACCACCGAGCAGTTCCTGCGCAAGGCCGCGTCCGCCGTGACCCAGCAGAACAAGAACCTGAGCCAGCAGAACAAGAACCTGCAGCAGCAGGTCACGGCCGACCAGGCGTTCGCGCAGGCCGGCGCGATGCGGCTGATCGGTCACCTGCTGGAGGGCGAGTCGGTGGTGCTGGTCGAGGCCCCCGACGCCAGCAGCGACGCGATCAGCGGCCTGACCACCGTGCTGCACCAGTCCGGCGCCCGGATCACCGGCCAGGTGCTGCTGCAGCCGCAGTTCTTCGAGAACGGCGACGCCAACGAGACCCGGCTCACCCAGCTGGCCCAGTCGCTGGCCCCGCAGGCGGGCGTGACGCTGTCGCCCGGCCAGGCCGGCGACGCCATCAGCGGCCAGGCCCTGGCCGCCCAGGTCATCGCCGCGGCCATCACCACCAGCGACGGCGCGGGCCTGTCCGGGACCGACAGCCGGGCGGTCCTGGGCGGCTTCGGCCAGAACGGCTACCTGCAGATCAGCGGGCCGGCCGGCGGCAGCGTGCAGTCGCTGAGCCCGGCCACCATGGCCGTGGTCGTCGAGCCGAACGCGCCGCCCAGCGACAATGACTCCAGCCCGGCCAACCTGGCGCTGATCGCGCTCGCCGAGCAGCTCACCCGGGCCAGCCACGGCGCGGTGCTGGCCGGGTCGCAGCCGGGCTCGGGACCGGGCAGCGCCATCGATCAGCTGGCCGGCGCCGGGAAGGTCAGCACGGTCGACAACACCGACCAGCCGGTCGGCCAGATTGTTACCGTCCAGGCCCTGAAGGAACTGCTCTCCGGCCGCCCGCCAGCCAGCTACGGTGTGGGTCCGGGCACGGCTCCCAGCCCGGCCCCCACGCCGTCGGACAGCCCGGCGACGACGGCCACTCAGCATGCGGGGAAAAACTAATGAGCCGACTTCCGATCCGGGCCGCCGCGCTGGCGGCGGCCGCCGCCCGCGCGTCCTACGCCGGCCTGCGGCTGCGGCCGCCCGGCGGCACCGCCACCTGGTCCCGCACCAACCACCGCGGCGAGCCCGTCACCCTGCTGGAGGGCCCGGCCGTGGCCGCCGGCGCGGTGGCCGGCGCGCTGGCCGCGCCCGGCCTGACGGCTCGCGGGCGGGCCGCCCTGGCCGTGGCCGGGGCCGGCGCTGCTGCCCTGGGCTGCTATGACGACCTGGCGGGCAGCGGGGCCAGCCGCGGCTTCCGCGGTCACCTGGGCGCGCTGCGCCGCGGCGAGCTGACCACCGGGGCGGTGAAGATCGCCGGGATCGGCGCCACCGGCGTGGCGGCCAGCGTCCTGCTCGGCGCCGCCGGGGCCGGCCGCTCGCGGGATCGCGGCCCGGCCCGGGGCGCCCTGGCCGCCGCCGACCTGGCCATCAACGCCGCTCTGATCGCCGGCGGCGCGAACCTGCTCAACCTGTTCGACCTGCGTCCCGGCCGCGCCATCAAGGTGACGCTGGGGACCGGCACGCTGCTGGCCGCCGCCTCGCCGGCCGGCCGCGCCGCGGTGGCCGCGCCGCTCGCCGCCGCCGCGGCCCTGCTCGGCGAGGATCTCGGCGAGCGGGCCATGCTCGGCGACGGCGGCGCCAACGCCCTGGGCGCCATGCTCGGCACCGCGGCCGCGGCGGCGCTGCCGCGCCCGGCCCGCCTCGCGACCCTGGCCGCCATCATCGGGCTGACCGGCGCCAGCGAGGTTGTCAGCTTCACCACGGTCATCCAGAAGACCCCGCCGCTGAACTGGCTCGACATGCTCGGCCGCCGCCCGCCGCCGCCCGCCGCGAGCACCGGCGCGGCGGGCAGCGCGGCGTCCGGCTCGCCGGCGGCCGGGCCGCAGGCCAGCCAGAACGGGAGCGCCGTGGCCGGTGCTGCCGCCGGCGCTGCTGAGGCCGGGACGACGGCCGGCGCCGCACCCGCCAGCGTCGCGCCGGGCGGCACCGCAGCGGCCGGCGGCGAGGTTCCGGCAGGCAGCGCAGATCAGGAGCCGGCGGCACCGGCGGCCTCAGCGCCGCAGTGACCGGGCCGCAGTGACCGGACCGGCGGCCCGGGCGGCTCCCCAGGGGCCAGAGCCCGGCGCCGTGCCCGCCGCGGGCGGCGCCGCCGCTGCCGCCGGGTCCGGTCCGCAGGACCGCCCGGATCCCGGCCCCGTGCCCGCCGGGGCAGAAACGTCAGCAACAGGAATCCTGCCGGGCGGGGGCACCCCGGCGGCAGCGCCGGGCGGGCCGCCGCGAGGCTCGGGAATCGGCCGGGCCGCGGTGCTGATCGCGGCCCTGACCGTCGCCGCCCGGCTGCTCGGGCTGGTCCGCCAGGTGGTGTTCGCGCACACCGTGGGGTCAGCCTGCCTGGGCACGGCCTATGTCACCGCCAACCAGGTGCCGAACATCATCTACGACATCGTCCTGGGCGGCGCGCTGACCGCGATCATGGTGCCGGTCCTGGCCCGGCCCGCCCGGCAGTCGGCCGACAGCCAGGCCGCGGCGGGCGAGGTCGCGGCCACCTCCTCGGCGCTGATCACCTGGACCATCCTCATCCTGGTCCCGGTCAGCGTGGCCATCGCGCTGGCCGCGGGCCCGATCGCCAGCCTGCTCAACCCGGCCAACCCGGCGGTGGCCTGCAGCCACGCCAGCGTGGTGTCGGTGACCGGGCAGATGCTGGCGGTCTTCGCCCCCCAGGTGCCGCTGTACGGGCTGGCCGTGGTGCTGTACGGGATCTTGCAGGCGCACCGCCGGTTCGCCGCCCCGGCCATCGCCCCGGTGCTGTCCAGCCTGGTCGTCATCGCGGCCTACCTGGTGTTCGTGCCGTTCGGCCGGGCCTACCGCCAGCACCTGACCGGGCTACCCGCCTCAGCGGAGCTCATCCTGTCCGCCGGGACCACCCTCGGCGTGGCGGCCCTGGCGGTGACTCCGCTGATCCCGCTGCTGCGGCTGCGGCTGCGGCTGCGCCCGGCCCTGCACTTCCCGGCCGGCGTCGGCCGCCGGGCCGCGGGCCTGGCCGGGTACGGGATCGCGGCGCTGGTCGCCCAGGACATCGCCCTGCTGGTGGTGATCCGGCTGGCCAACGGCAGCGCGGCCGGCGGCGCCATCGTGCTCTATAACTACGGCTGGCAGGTCTTCGTCTCGGTCTACGCGGTGCTGGCCATCCCGATCGCGGTCAGCGCGTTCCCGGTCCTGTCGGCCACCGAGGGCGCGGAGTTCGACGAGACCGCCGCCGGGTCCGCCCGCGCGGTGCTGCTGCTGTCCTGCCTCGGGGCCGCGCTGATGGCGGCCGTCGCCGAGCCGGCCGCCCGGCTGTTCGAAAGCGGCGCTCAGGTGCCCGTGCTGGCCTGGGGCTTCGCCGCGTTCGCGCCGGGCGTGATCGGCTACGGCGTCATTGCCTGCCTGTCCCGGGTGCTGCTGGCCCGGCGGCGCACCACCACCGCGGCCGTGCTGGTCGCGGGCGGCTGGGCCGTCACCATCATCGCCGACATCGTGCTGGTGCACCTGGCCCCGGCGCGCTGGGCGGTCGGCGCGCTGGGCCTGGGCAACACGCTGGGCATGACGGCCGGGGCGGTGGCCCTGGCGGTGGCCGTCCGCCGCACCTGCGGCGGCCGGGCGCTGCGCGGGACGACGCGGGCGGCCGTGGCCGGCGTGGTCGCCGCGGCGGCCGGAGCGGCGGCGGGAGCCGGGGCCGCCCGGCTGCTGCCCTCACCCGCGGTGGCCGCGGCGGTCGCCGCCGGCGTGCTGGCCGCAGCCTGCGCGGCGGCGGTGGCGGGCGCGCTCGCGTTCCTGCTCGACGGCGGCGAGCTGAAGGCGGCCCTGGGCCGGATCCGCCGGACGGCGCCACGATGACCGGCCCGGCGACCCCGGGCGGCCAGGATGACGCGCCTGCGATGACCGGCCCGGCGACCCCGGGCGGCCAGGATGACGGGCCTGGGCTGACGGGCGTGAGTACGGCGCCGGCCGGGCTGCGGATCGCGGTCGTGCTGAGCACGGCGACTGGCGGCACCGCCCTGCATGCCGGGATGCTGGCGGCCGGCTGCCGTCAGGCTGGCCTGGCCGTCCTGGCCCTGGGCCCGGCTGGCACCCGCGACTCATTCGCCGCCGCAGCGGCCAGCGTGGCCGGCCCGGATGCAGCATCGGCGCCCAGCGACCCCGTCCCTCAATCTCTGATAACAGCAAGAGGCGGCGCAGATCCGGGCGGCCAGGGCGCCGTTCTCCAGCCCGGCTCGCGCGGTGCGGGCGGGACTGGCGGGGGCATCCCGTTCCATGTTGTCGACATTTCTGACCGGCCGCGCCCGGTCCGCGACGTGCGGGCGGTGCTGCGGCTGCGGCGGCAGCTGCGCCGCGCCCGGCCGGATGTGGTGCACGCGCACGGCCTGCGGGCCGGGGCTCTCACAGCGCTGGCCGTGGCGGCCGGGTGGCCGTCGCGGCGCCCGGCGCTGGTCGTGACGGTGCACAACGCGCCGCCGCCGGGGCGGGCCGCCGGGCTGGTCTACGGGCTGCTGGAGCGGACCTGCGCCGCCCGGGCCGACGCGGTGCTGTGCGCGTCGGCCGACCTGGCCGCGCGGATGCGCCAGCGCGGTGCCCGGCGGGTTGCGGAGTTTGACGTGCCGGCCCCCGCCGCGCCGGTGCCGTCGGACGCCGCGGTCCGGCGGGCCCGGGCCGATCTCGGGCCGGCCGGGCGGCCGGTCGTCCTGGCCGTCGCCCGGCTGGCCGGGCAGAAGGGCCTGGACGTGCTGCTCGCCGCGGCCAGCCGGTGGCAGCAGCGGGTGCCCGTACCGCTGCTGGCGATCGCGGGGGAGGGCCCGCTGGCCGGCCAGCTCGCCGCCGGGGCGCGGCAGGCCGGGGTGGAGCTGACGCTGCTCGGCCAGCGCGATGACGTTCCGGCCCTGCTGGCGGCCGCGGACGTGGTGGTGGTGCCCAGTCGCTGGGAGGCGCGGGCGCTGATCGTGCAGGAGGCGATGCGCGCCGGGCGGCCCGTGGTGGCCAGCCGGGTGGGCGGCATCCCGGACCTGACCGGGCCGGACGCCGCCTTGCTGGTGCCGCCGGAAGACGCCGGCGAGCTGGCTGCCGCCGTCGCGGCGGTGCTCGATGACAGCGGCCTGGCGGGCCGGCTGGCGGCCGCCGCGCAGGCCCGCGCCGCCGCGCTGCCCGGCCTCGGCGATGCCGTGGCGGCGGTCGCGCTCGTCTACCGCGACGCAGCGGCCCGGCGCCGCTCGGCCCGGAGCGCCTGACCAGCGACGACCGGTCGTCAGGCGGCGGTCGCGGCCTTGATCAGCGGCGCGTCCCGGCTGAGCTCCCGGAACCCGACGCTGTAGTAGAGCCCGCGCGCCCGGGGATGCCCCGGCGCGCCCAGGCAGGCCACCGTCATGTGCGCGGCCCCGGCCGCCCGCGCCCGGTGCATCCCGTGCAGCAGCATCGCCCTGGCCAGCCCCCGCCGCCGGTAGCCCGGATGCGTCCCGACCGGCTCGAACTCAGCGGTCTTGTTCGCCTCGTCGAGCCACATGATCGTCGAGGCGGCCATCGTGCCGTCCGGCGCCTCGACCAGGATGTGCAGGTCGCCGCGGTACGACGCCGTCTGCCGGACGCCCTGGTAGGCCTGCGCCGAGTACGTCGATGGTGCCCAGGCGTCCAGGTGGGCCCGGACCGCGGCCTCCGGGCCGGCCTCGCTGGCGGTGCGGAACCGGAATCCGTCCGGCAGCACGGGCCGTTCGACGTCGGTGAGGTCCCGCTCGTTGAGCTGGGTCCAGGATCCCGCGTCGCCGAGGGCGGCCGGGTCGGTCACGTAGCCGTGCGCCGCCCAGCGCCGCAGGGCGGACTCATCAGCGGCACTCGGCAGCACGGTGCGCTCGAATCCGGCCGCCGTGCCGTCGTACCAGCTGATCACCTCGTCGGCCAGCCCGGCGTGGCCGGGATGGACCTGATACGCCAGGTAAGCTCCGGTGACGTCGCGCACTGACCCGTCGCTGCGCGGCACCTGGCGCGGCAGATAGGCCCAGCCCCACGCCACCAGATCCTCGCCAGACAGCCACAGCCGGCGCCTCCAGCTGGCGCCTTCGCTGGCGTGCCCCTTGCCCCAGATCCAGGCCAGCTCGCCGAACGACGCATCGCTGCTGATCAGGTCCGGGCGGATGGCCGTGACCCGCTGCGCCAGGCCCTGCATGAGCTGCACGTCGGCGGCGGTCACCAGCTCGGAACTCGTCATGATGCGCCACTGTGCCAGGACTCCGCACGGCCGTCGAGCCGTATTCGGGGCCGCCAGCCGCGGCCCGTCGGCTAGCCCTGGCGCCGCCGGCGGAGACCAGGTGTGTCCGGTTTCACCCCACTAGCCGGATCCGCTAGGGTTTTCCCTGACGCAATTTGCATCTGACAAAATGCATTCAAAGACTCTATAGTGCAACACTCATTAAGTATTTGGTAGCAATCAGCTGTTTCTCCTGAACAGAATGCAGTTGATGTGATGAGCTAGCGCAACTGGGGTCGTGCGTTCTCCCTGCTAACGACCCTGGGGGGTATCTCATGGGGAAGACAGCCGGTTCTGTGCCGCCCGGCGCGGACGGTTCTGTCCGAGGCGCACACCCGGATTCTGCTGGCCGTGCGTCGTCCGGCGCTGCCCGGAATAACCGCAATCGCCCGGAGTCGTCCGGTCATTCGCGCCCGGCCGAAGGCCGCTTGGTGCCCGGCAATTCCGGCCCCGCCCGTCATTCCCCCCCGGCAGCAAGCAGCCGTCCGGGCAGCGGCGAGCCAGAAGATGATTCCCCGGCCGCCGGCGGCTACCGGCTCCCGGAACGGCCCGCCGTGACCGACCAGCCGTCGTGGCCGCGCGTCATCGCCACCACGGTGCACCTGTGGCTGGAACGCCGGGCCGGGCGCGAGCCTGCCGTCCCCGGCGGCGAGCCCGCCGCCGGGCAGTGGCCGCCCCCCGGCGGGCCGCCGCCCGCCGCCTCGCGGTCCAGGTCGCGGCGCTGGGCCGGCGCCCTGGGTCTGGCCGTTGTCGTCTTCGCGGCGGGCGCGCTGACCATCACGCTGGCCCAGCGGACCAGCCACGTCCCGGCCGGGGCAGCCAGCCGCGGCACGACGACCGCCGCCTCGCCGGGGGCCAGCCAGCTCAGCCCGGCCGCCCTGGCCCAGGCGGCGACGAACCGGCAGCAGGCGGCCACCTGGATCGCGGCCCAGGTCAGCCACAGCGAGATCGTGGGCTGCGACCCGGTGATGTGCAATGCCCTGCAAGCGCGCGGGTTCCCGGCGGGCGACCTGCTGCCGCTGGCCGCCGACGCACCCGATCCGATGGGCTCACAGCTCGTGGTCGCCACGACGGCAGTGCGCAGCCAGTTCGGTGACCGGCTGGCCGGCGTCTACGCCCCGGTGATCATCGCCAGCTTCGGCGCCGGCGCGGCCCGGGTCGATGTCCGGGTCGAGGCCCCCGAGGGCAGCCAGGCTTACCTCATCGCCCAGCGCGCGGACCTGCTGGCCCGCCAGGCGGCCGGCCGGCAGCTGCTGGGGAACCGCAACTTCCACGTGGCCGGCGTATCGAAGCAGGACGTCGCGGACGGACGGGTCGACTCCCGGCTGCTGATTACCCTCGCCGCGGTGGCGACTCAGGAGCACCAGGTCTACATCACGGCATTCGGCGACGCTGGCCCGGACGCCGCGGCCGCCGTGCCGCTGCGGATGGTGCGGATCGCCGGGCTGGCGGGCGGGACCGGCCGCGGCCGCGACGATTACCTGCACGCGGTGACCAGGTTCCTGCACGCCCAGCGCCCCCCGTTCCTGGGCGCCGTCACGGTACTGCACCAGGGCGGCCGGACCCTGATCCAGCTCCAGTTCCCCGCGCCGTCCCCGCTGGGCCTGCTCGGCCAGCACGCGGCGCCATGACCCGCATCGTGACCTTCGGTGCCCGGACGGCGTGTCCGCCCCGGCGCCGTGCTGCCTGCCGGGTGGCCTGGTCCAGGCCCCCCGGCCGCAAGGCCCTGCTCCTGCTGTTAGCCAGCTTGCCGACTCTGACCCCGTCACCCCCCGCCCTGACCCTGTTTGCCATGACCCCGCGTTCCTACTCGTAATCGGCGCAGCGGACCTGCTGCGCCCAGATCGAAAGTGGCAGATCCATGAGAGCTACTCAGCGCACTGCGGGTTCACAGCGCACGGGCGGCCTGGCCCGGCTCGCGACCGCAGCCGCCCTTGTCGTCGGCCTGCTCGGGCTGGCTGTCCCGGCGGCCTCGGCGTCGACGGCGCATCACGCCAAGGACGTCGGCTGGCTGCGGCTGGCCCACCTGTCGACCAACACCCCTCCGGTGGACGTCTACCTGTACTCCTTCGGCAACTCGGACGCCAAGATCGTGCTGCACCACGTGGCTTACGGGACCGTCTCGCCGTATGAGCAGGTGCCGGCCGGGGAGTACACGGTGGCCATGCGCGGGGCCGGCGCCGCGCCGGGTTCCAAGCCGGTGCTGTCTACCTCGGTGGACGTCTCCGCCGGCAAGGCCTACACCGTCGCGGGCATGGGCCCGGCGTCCGGCCTGCGCCTGCAGGTGCTGCCCGACAAGCTCACCACCCCCAAGGGCAAGGTGCTGGTGCGGGTCATCCAGGCCTCCATGCATCAGGAGAAGGTGAGCGTCACGCTGGACGGGCAGGACCTGGCCAGCAAGCTCGCCTTCTCGCACGTCAGCTCCTACACCGCGGTATCGCCGGGAACGCTGACGGTGCACGCGGCCGGCGCGTCCGAGTCGACCACCAAGAGCGTGGCGCTGACCGCGGGCAGCATCCACACGCTGGTCGTCCTGGACACCGGCAGCCAGCTGAGCATCGACGACCTGATGGACGCCGAGGGCAGCCGGGCCATCCCGGCCGGAGCAGCCCAGACCGGGTTCGGCGGGACCGCCCCGGTGCCGGGCGCTCCGCTGCTGCCCTGGCTCGGCGCGGCGGCAGCCGGCCTGCTGGCCGCGGCCGGCGGCATGCTGCTGGTCAGCCGGCGGCGGCGGCCCGCCCTGCACGCCCGCTGACGCGCGAGCGCTGTGCGAGCTGACATGACCGGTACGACGCGGGCCCCCGGCGGGCCCGCGCCGGACCCGGCCATGCCGCCAGCCGGGCCACCGGCTGCTCCGGCCCGGCGGGGCCGGCACATCTCGCCCGTACGGGTGGTGCGCCGGCCTGCCGCGGTCGCGGCGCTGGTCATCGGCCTGCTCGTGGCCGGTGGCGGCGTGACCGGGCTGGCGCTGCAGAGCCACACCGGCCGGCCGGCCATCATGCCGGCCGGCCGGCCATCGCTCGTGCCGATCCCGCAGGGCAAGTGGGCCGCGGTGCCGCCGTCGGCGGCGAAGGCAGTGGCCCGGCCGACCCGGCTGATCATTCCCGAGATCGGCGTGCGGACCCGGCTGACCCACCTCGGGATCACCGCCTCCGGCGCCCTGCAGGTCCCCTCGTCCACCGCGGTAGCCGGCTGGTACACCGGCAGCCCGCGGCCCGGTGAGCCCGGCGGCGCCGTGATCGCCGGGCACATCGACTCGCTGCAGGGGCCGGGCGTGTTCTTCCGGCTCCAGGACATGAGCCCGGGTCAGCGCGTCTATGTCCGCCGGGCAGACGGCAGCCTGGCCGTGTTCCGGGTCACGAAGGTGCGGATGTACCCGAAGACGGGCTTCCCGACTCAGGCGGTGTACGGGCCCACGCCCGACGCGCAACTTCGGCTGATTACCTGCGGCGGGGCATTTGACCCGGTCACCGGCCACTATCTGAGCAATACGATCGTCTACGCGTCGCTGGTGTCCTGACTCCGGGCCGCTGCGGTTCTATCATTGCCCGCATGATCCGGATTCGCCCGGCCGGGGCCGCTGACGGTCCCGCCATCGCCAGGATCCGGGCTGAGACCTGGCAGGTGACCTACGCCGGAGTGCTCCCGGAGCAGCTGCTCGCCGACATGACCGACCCGGAGTCCGTGGTCCGCGAGGGCGAGTGGCGCCGCGCGCATTCCATGGACGGCGTCCTGATTGCCGAGTGCCCGGAGAGCCCGGCCGGCGGCGCCGTCTCCGGCGCCCCTGCTTCGGGCGCTGCCGCCGGCGATACCGGACCCGGTGCGGCGGCCAGACTGCCCGCCAGCCAGCCCGGGACTGGCAGCGCCGGCGCCGCCACGACCGGCGCCGCCACGACCGGCGCCGCCGCGGGCGGGCCGCAGGACCCGGTCGGCTTCGCCGCCTACGGACCCGAGCGCGCCGAGGACGATGAGCCCGGCCAGCCCGGCGGGGATCGCGAAGACCACGGCCCGGCCGAGCTGTACGCGATCTATGTCGTGCCCCGGCAGTGGTCCACCGGCGCCGGCCGGGCGCTGCTGGATGGCGTGCTGGCGTTAGCGGCCGGCGACGGCTACACCGACATCAGCCTGTGGGTCCTGGAGGCCAACGCCCGGGCCCGGAACTTCTACGAGCAGGCCGGCTTCGCGCCGACCGGTGAGGCTGCCGTGCTGGCCCGGCTGGACGGCGTGATGCAGGTCCGCTACCGCCGGATGCTGGACCAGGGACCCGGTTAGCCGGGCTGCCCGGCGAACCGGGCCAGTGCCAGCCGGCCGCTGAGCAGCCGGGCGGCCGCCGCTGCCGCTTCGCCCTGATCCGCCGGGTCGCCGGTGGCCAGCGCGGTCAGCCACTGGCCGATCAGCGGGCCGAACTTGAACCCGTGGCCAGAGGTGCCGCAGCCGATCACCACGTTGCCCACCCGGTCGATGACGAAGTCCTCATCCGGGGTGTTGTCGTACACGCAGCGCTCCGTCTGCACCGGCTGCGGGTCCAGGCCCGGCAGGTACTGCCGCGCCGAGCGGGTGATCCGGCGGACCAGGCCGGCATCGGCGCCGGAGTCCTGGCGGTCGGGGTCGGCCGGCGGCCCGCTGGGATGGATGCCGGTCTTGTACAGCCCGGAGCCCGGCACCGGCAGTCCGTACGGCGACTGGCCGGAGTAGCGCAGGAAGATCGGCAGCACCGGCGCCCACGGCCCCGGCGCTGAGCTTCCCGCACCCGGCTGCACCGCGCTGGCCTGCCCGCCGCGGCCGGCCGCGGCCAGGTAGACCACCTGCTCGAGGGTGGGCGCCGACGGTACCGGAATCGGTGTCCCGGCGAGCAGGCCGGCTGTCCACGGCCCGGCACAGACCACCGCCACCCGGGCCAGCACCGGCCCGGCCGACGTCTCCAGCCGCACCTGCCGCCCGTCATCGGCCAGCCCGGTCACCCGGACGCCGGAGCAGATCTCCGGGATCCCGGCGGCCAGGCTGACCAGCGCCGTGTCCGCCGCCGTCACGCACGACTCCGGCTCCAGCAGCACGTCCCCGCCGGCCGCGATGCCCGGGAACCGGTCCGCCGCCTCGGCCGCCGGCAGCAGCTCGCACGGCGCGCCGGCGGCCAGCATCGCGTCACGGACCGGCGCCATCATCGGGCCGAAGGTGAGCTGCGGGACGCTGAACAGCAGCTGCGCCCCTGACTCCGCCTCCAGCTCATGCCACAGGCCACGCGCCAGCCGCGCCGCCGCCACGTAAGCGGGATCGGGATAACCGAGCCGGAAGATCCGGCAGCTGCCCTTGGATCCCGCGCCCGGATGCCCGGCACTGGCCTGCTCGAGCAGCACGACATCGCGGCCGGCGCGGGCCAGCGCCCGGGCTGCCGACAGCCCCAGCAGCCCGCCGCCGACCACCACGTAGTCCCGCTGCCGGGGTACCTGCCCGGCTTGCGCCTGCTCCACCGCCGCCTGCTCCGCTACTGTCTGCGCCGCTGCCGTCTGCTGTGCTGCCGCGTGCTCAGCCTGCACCTGCCCGGCGGCCGCTCGCCCGCCGTTACCTGCTCCGCCCGCGTGCCGGGCGGCTGGCCCATCCGGCGCTGCGGCTACCAGCCGCGCGCCCGCCACTCCGGCAGGTGCGGCCGCTCCGCGCCGAGGGTGGTGTCCTGGCCGTGCCCCGGGTACACCCAGGTCCCGTCGGGCAGCTCGGCGAACACGCGCTCTTCCAGGTCGGTCATGAGCTGCCCGAACCGGGCCGGGTCCTGCTGAGTGTTGCCGGGCCCGCCGGGGAACAGCGAGTCGCCGGTGAACAGGTGCGGGCCGGCCGGGTCGTCGTAGCACAGCGCGATGGAGCCGGGCGTGTGCCCGCGCAGGTGGATAACGGACAGGCTCGCGTTGCCGACGCTTACCGTGTCGCCGTGCCGGACCGGGCGGGTCACCGGGACGGGCAGTTCGCCGGCGTCCTCGGGATGCGCGACGGTCTGGGCGCTGGTCGCGTGCTCCACCTCGGGCAGCGCGCCCCAGTGGTCCCAGTGCTGATGCGTGGTGATGACGGTGGCCAGCGGGACATCGCCGATCAGGGTGAGCAGCGTCTCCGGCTCGGCGGCCGCGTCGATCAGGGCCAGCTCGCCGGTCGCCGTGCAGCGCAGCAGGTAGGCGTTGTTGTCCATGGGGCCGACGGCGACCTTGGTGATGACCAGTCCCGGAAGCTCGCGGGTGTCGGCTGCGCCGCCGACGGTCACATCTCCGGTGTAGGCCATGTGCTGTTCCCTCCGGGCTCGGCTGCCGGCTGATCGCCCCGGCCCCGCGCTGGTGGCGGGCTCCGCTCATTATGTCCCGCTGCCGGTCGCGGCCCGTGATCGGCCTCTCGTCACCACCAGGTCTGATAACAGCAAGACGCTCCGCTGCCGCCGGGTGCCGGAGCGACCCCGGCCGCCAGCGAGTGAGGTGATCAGAAACAGCCCGCCGCCCCGTCACTCGTAGTTACTATTCGTGACGTCAAGTCATGAGGCGCGTTCAGGGGGCCGGGGATGGCGGAGGACGGGGCAGGGCAGGCCGCAGGTGGTCCGGGGGACCGCGCGAGCGCCGGGGGGCCTGCGGGCGCCGGGAGCGCCGGGGTCAGCCGGCGGGCGCTGCTGCGTGCCGGGGCGCTGGGCGGCGGAACGGTAGCGGCGCTGGCCGCGGGGGGCGCGGCGGCCAGCGCCGCCCTGGCCGCGCCGGCCGCCGCGGCGGGTCATGCGGCCGCGGCGAGCGGGCCGGGGCGGGCCGGCCCTGCGGCGGATGCCGCCACGGCGGCGGCCCGGCACCCCGCGTTCTCGCTGTTCGCCCAGGAGGACCTGAACTTCGAGACGCTGTTCACGCTGGGCGGCGCCGGCTACGGCACGTCCGAGGTCGGCGAGATCGTCACCGCGGTCAACGCGATCAACAAGGCCGGGGCGACCTACCAGAACTACTTCGACACGTTCGCGGCGACCGCGCGGCGGGTCGGCGAGCTGGCCGGCCGCGAGCTCGCGGCCGGGCACCAGGCCAGCGCCCTGAGCGCCTACCTGCGCGCGGCGTCCTACTGGGACGCCTGCTTGTTCTTCGTCCTGGGCACCAGCCACCGGGCCAGCGAGGCCGGGGTGTACGCCGCTATGCAGCGCAACTGGAACAGCGCGGCGCAGCTGTTCGACCCGGCGTTCCAGCGGGTGCAGATCCCTTACGGCAACACCTACATCCCCGGCTACTTCCTGCGGGCCGGCACCAACGGGATTGCCCGGCCCACGGTCATCCTGAACAACGGCAGCGACGCGCAGAACATCGACCTGTACGCCTACGGCGGCGCGGCCGCGCTGGAGCGCGGCTACAACGCGCTGATCTTCGAGGGGCCGGGCCAGGGGTCGATGCTGTTCGAGCGGGAGATCTTCTTCCGGCCGGACTGGGAGCACGTGGTCACGCCGATCGTGGACTGGCTGACAGCCCAGCCCGACGTGGACGCGAACCGGATCGCGATCACCGGCTGGAGCCTGTGCGGCGAGTCGGTCATCCGGGCCGCGGCGTTCGAGCACCGGCTGGCCGCGGTCGTGGCCGACCCTGGCGTGCTGGACGCCTGGCTGGCCTACCCGGCGTTCCTGCGCAAGCTGTTCACCGAGGGGCTGTCGAAGGCGGAGATCAACCACATCTGGAACCACGACATCGTCCCGCATCTCAGCGCCCAGGACCGGTTCACCTTCGCCAAGCGCTCCGAGTTGTTCGGGAAGCAGTTCCTGGTCGCGGGCCGGGCCGGCCGGGTGTTCTCCGACCTGTATGACCTCGGCACGATCCTCATGCAGCTGACCTGCAAGAACACCGCTCCGAAGGTGACCTCGCCGACGCTGGTGAACTTCTACCAGGAGGACAGCTTCTTCCCCGGACCGGGCCAGGCCCGCGCGGTGTACAAGCTGCTGCCGGTCGGCCTGCCCAAGACGTTCCACACGTTCACGGTGGCCGAGGGAGCCGAGTTCCACGACGCGCCGATGGCGCCGCAGACCCGCAATCAGGTCGTCTTCGACTGGCTGGACGGCATCATCGGCTGAGGCGACCCGGGGGTCGCGGGGAGCCGGGACTGCTAGCCTCGCGCCCCATGACGGGAACGTTCTACACCGGCCGGGCCGAGGCCGACGGCCCGGTGAACCGCGGCTGGCT
Organism: Streptosporangiaceae bacterium; assembly: GCA_036490755.1. Lineage (GTDB taxonomy): Bacteria > Actinomycetota > Actinomycetes > Streptosporangiales > Streptosporangiaceae > DASUBV01. The sequence goes on along the minus strand of DASXDJ010000180.1, from coordinate 1,658 downwards.
GCTGGGTCACTTCCTGCCGGACGGTGACATCCGGCACAGCGACGAGGTGGAGATCAAGTGGGGCGTGCACCCGCAGGGCGAGCAGCGCGCCCAGTGGGTGACCCGCGAAGAGCGGACGTCACTGCACGTGCTGATCAGCGGCCGGTTCCGGATTGAGGTGCCCGGCGAGAGCATCCTGCTGGCCGAGCAGGGCGACTACATGGTGCTGCATCAGATCGGGCACTCCTGGCGGGCCGAGGAGGACTCGATCCTGCTGAGCGTGCGGTGGCCGTCGGTGCCGGGCTACGCGGTGCCCGAGGAACTGCTGCGCGCCGGCGAGGGAAACCAGGCCTGAAGATAACGGCACGCCAGCCGTCACCCGGGCCGGTAGCCCCGGCGATCGAAGATCGTCAGCCGGCGCTGCGGCCAAATACCGCCAGCAGCCGGGCCAGATCACCGGCATCCTCCCCGACTGCGTATTCGGGGCCGACCAGGCCAGCCGCACGGCCCGCAGGGGCAAACTGCCGGGCGGTCGGCAGCGCGTCGCGGACCAGGCCCGGATCTAGCACGGCAGCCTGGCCCGTGGCCTGCGCCAGGTCCCAGGTGTGCACCAGGATCTCCACCGGGTACCGCTCCAGGAACTCCCCGAGCGGCATCACCCCGCCCCACGGCAACGGCACGGGCCGGCCCAGCGCCGCGGGTTCCAGCACCGCCATCATGTCGGCCCGCGCCGTGCACCATGCCGCCAGCGGATCAGCACCGGCAGCAGACCGCAGATCAGCAGCAGTACCGTCCCCCGGGCGTCCCGCCGCGAGCGCCTCAACCGCCCGCAGCCTGGCGATCACGTGACCGGCAACATCAGCGGCACACCAGCCCTCGCACGGTGACGGCGCATCCCAGCCGCCAGCCGGAACCCCGGCGACCACAGCCTCAAAGCCGTCGAGCGCACGAGCGAAACCATCCAGAACCACATCAGCCAGTCTCGCTCCTGGCAGCCCCGCGTCACGCATCGTTCGCTAGCCGATGAATATGCGACCACGATCAACCCGGCCAGAGGCGCCAGGGGCGCCGCCTCCAGCGTGCGGACTGGCCGTCACCGGAATGTCAGTACCTCAGCCGATGATGGGTTCAGCACTTCGATAAAGGAGGCGAAATGACGCCTGTAGCTGAGGTCGAGTTCCCTGGCCTTGCGGAACTGGCCGACCCCGCCGACCTGGCCGACACGGCCGGACTGGCTGACCTGATCGACCTGGAGCACGAGGTCGCGTCGCTGGGGCATTTCCGCGGCGCGCTGCTGCGCCGCCAGGCCCGGTGGTGGCAGTGGGATCCGGCGATGACGGGCTCTGACCGGCAGGAGCGCGCCATCTGGGCGTGCGAGCAGGAGCTGCGCCAGGCACGGGAGCGGCTGTCGGCCGCGAGGGGAGTGTCCTGAGATGGCTGCAGGCGATACCCAGATCACCATCGTCGGCAATCTCGTCGACGACCCGCAGCTCCGCTATACCTCGACAGGCAGCGCGGTGGCCAGTTTCCGGGTGGCTTCGACGCCTCGTTTCATGGACCGGGCGACGAATGAGTGGAAGGACGGCGACTCGCTGTTCTTGTCGTGCAATATCTGGCGGCAGGCGGCGGAGAATGTCGCGGAGTCGCTGCAGCGCGGGATGCGGGTGATTGTTCAGGGG
>DASXDJ010000179.1:0-12585 GCA_036490755.1 Streptosporangiaceae bacterium | reverse complement strand
CGACGAGACCCTGTTCCGCGTGGTGCCCGAGCTGTACCTGGCACTCGACCGCGCCTTGCAGGGCGACCAGGCCGGCCAGGGGCCGCCGCTGGCGCCCGCGTTCCTGCGCTACGGCAGCTGGATCGGCGCCGACCGGGACGGCAACCCGCACGTCACCGCGCAGGTCACGCTGCAGGCGGCCGAGATCCAGGCCGACCACGCGCTGCGCGCGCTCGAGACCGCCGCGACCCGGATCGGCCGGGCGCTGACCGTGCACGCCCCGGATCTGCCCGCCGATTCGGAACTGGGCGCTGCCCTGGCCGCCGCCCGCCAGCGCTATCCGGAGCTCACAGCCGACCTCGCGGCGCGCTCGCCGCAGGAGCCGTACCGGGAGTTCCTGCTGCTCGCGGCGGCCCGGCTGCGGGCCACCCGGCTGGCCGGCAGCCTCGCCGCGCCCGACGCTGTGGCCTACCACAGCGCCGCCGAGTTCATCGCGGACCTGGTCCTGCTGCAGCGGGCGCTGGCCGCGGCCGGGGCCGGGCGGCAGGCGTACGGCGAGCTGCAGCGGCTGATCTGGCAGGCTCAGACCTTCGGCTTTCACCTGGCCGGCCTGGAGGTCCGCCAGCACAGCGCGGTACACGCCGAGGCGCTGCGCGAGCTGCACGCGGGCGCAGCCCGGTCGCCCCGGACCCGCGAGGTCCTGGCCACGCTCACCGCCATCGCCCGCATCCAGGACAGCTACGGCCCGCAGGCCTGCCACCGCTACATCGTGAGCTTCACCCGGTCGGCGGCCGACATCGCCGCCGTCTACGAGCTCGCGCGGCTGGCCGTGCCCCGCGGCACCCCGCCCGCCCTGGACGTGATCCCGCTGTTCGAGAGCGGCGAGGACCTGGACCACGCGACCACGATCCTGGACGACATGCTGGCGCTGGAGCCGGTCGCCGGCCGGCTGGCGACGGGCGGGCGGCACCTGGAGGCCATGCTCGGCTACTCCGACTCCGCTAAGGAACTCGGCCCGGTCAGCGCCACCCTGCGCCTGTTCGACACCCAGCAGCGCCTGGCGGAATGGGCGGCCAGCCGGGACATCCGGCTGACCTTGTTCCACGGCCGCGGCGGGGCGCTGGGCCGCGGCGGCGGCCCGGCCGGGCGGGCCGTGCTGGCCCAGGCACCGGGATCAGTCGACGGCCGGTTCAAGGTCACCGAGCAGGGCGAGGTGATCTTCGCCCGGTACGGGCACCCGGCCATCGCCCAGCGGCACCTGGAGCAGGTCACCTCAGCGGTGCTGCTGGCCTCCGCGGCGCCCCGCGACCCGGCCGGCACGGATAGCAAACGGAGCACGGGCGAGCCGGTGCCCGCCGAGTTCCGTGCCGTCACCAACCGCATCGATGGTGCCGCGCTGCGCGCCTACCAGGCCCTGACCGGCGCGGACGGATTCGCCGAGTGGTTCGCGCGGATCTCCCCGCTGGCCGAGCTGGGCGGGATGCGAATCGGCTCCCGCCCCGCCCGGCGCGGCGTCTCGGCGGCCGCCGGGCTCGCCGATCTGCGGGCGATTCCGTGGGTGTTCGCCTGGTCCCAGACGCGGGTGAACCTGCCCGGCTGGTTCGGCCTGGGCAGCGGCCTGGCCGCGGCGATCACCGGGACCGGCGCGCCGGGCGAGGCCGGGCGGGCCCCGCCGGACGGCCCGCCACCGGATACGGCCGGGCTGGCCGAGGTGCGGGCCGCCTACCAGGGCTGGCCGCTGCTGGCCTCGCTGCTGGACAACGCCGAGATGAGCCTGGCCAAGACCAACCGGCGGATCGCCGCTCGCTACCTGGAGCTGGGCGGCCGGCCCGACCTGACCGCGATCGTGCTGGCGGAATACGACCTGACCCGGCGCCTGGTCCTCGCGGTCACCGGGCACGACCGGCTGCTGGGCGGCCGCCGGGTGCTGTCCCGCGCGGTCGCGCTGCGCGACCCGTACGTCGACGCCCTGTCCCACCTGCAGCTCCGGGCCCTGACCGCGCTGCGCGGCCCGGGCAGCGGTGACGCGGGACCGGACGAGGACGCCCGCGAGCGGCTGGAGCGGCTGCTGCTGCTCAGCGTCAACGGCGTCGCGGCCGGCCTGCAGAACACCGGGTGAGCTGGCCGGGTCCGTCCGGGCGTGAGTTCGGCCCGGTTCCCGCGGCCGCAGTGGCCCCGGGGCGGCGGGTGAATGTGGTTCGGTGAACCCGGATAATCCCGGTTACGTCCACCTTGTCAGGTGGCCGGCGGCACGCACCGGCCGCACGCCCGGATGGAGCGAGGATGACAACACAGATGGTGACCAGCGCCACGGGGACCAGCCTGCAGCGCCTGGCCGAGGAATCCTGGCAGCGGACCGCTGACGGCTCACGGCTGTATTTTGAGGACCAGGAGTGGACGGGCACCCAGCTCGCCGACCGGTCCCGGCGGCTGTCCGGCGGCCTGCGCGGCCGCGCTGGCCTGGCCCCGGGCGAGCGCGTGGTCATCTGCATGGCCAACTGCCCCGAGGTCGGGGTCAGCTACCACGCCGTCTGGCGGGCCGGCGCTGTCGCGACACCCGTGCTGTTCCTGCTCAGCGAGGACGAGCTGCGGCACGTGCTGAGCGACAGCGGAGCGGTGCTGGCCATCACCACGCCCGAGTTCCTGCCCAAGGTCCGCGCCGCGGCCGCCGGGCTGCCCGGTGTCCGCGCCATCGTGGTGGCCGGCCTGGCCGCCGGCGACGCCGGGGCGGCTGATGGCGGCCCGCCGCTGCTGCCGCTGCCTGATCTGGAAGCCGCCGAACCCGGTGACCTGGTCGACACCGATCCGGCCGAGCTGGCCGCCCTGCTGTACACCGGCGGCACGACCGGCCGCTCCAAGGGCGTCATGATCAGTCATAACGCCTTGTCCGCGTCCGCCTGGGCGGCCACCGCCACGTCGCACGACCCGGCCATGACTACCGCTCTGCTGCCGCTGCCGCTGTCCCACGTATACGGGCTGATGGTGAGCGTGATGAGCCTGCACAGCCCCGACCCCGGCACCACCGTTCTGATGCGCTGGTTCGACCCGGCCGGCTGGCTCACGCTGGCCGCGCAGCACAAGATCAGCATCAGCCCCCTGGTGCCGTCCATGCTGCAGATGCTGCTGCAGCAGCCGCTGGAGGACTACGACCTGTCCGCCCTGGCCCGGCTCACCAGCGGCGCCGCTCCGCTGCCGCCCCAGGTGACGGCCGACTTCGCGCGCCGGCTGCCGGGCGTCGAGGTCGCCGAGGGCTACGGCTGCACGGAGACGGCCGCCATCATCTCCACCTCCCCGGTCGGCGCCGCCCGGCTCGGCAGCGTCGGGCAGCCGGCGCCGGGCGTGGAGGTCCGGATCGAGCGGCCGGATGGCACCCCGGCCGGCGCCGGCGAGGACGGCGAGATCTGTGTCCGCGGCCCGGTTGTCATGTCCGGCTACTGGAACGCCCCGGCGGAGACCGGGCAGGCCATGCGGGGCGGCTGGCTGCACACCGGCGACGTTGGCCGGCTCGACGACGGCTACCTGTACATCGTGGACCGGATCAAGGACCTGATCATCCGGGGCGGTTACAACGTCTACCCGCGCGACGTGGAGGATGTGCTGGTCCAGCATCCCGACGTGGTCGCCGCCGCCGTGGTCGGCCGCCCCGACGACAAGTACGGCGAGGAAGTGGTGGCGTTCGTCCAGCTTCGCGCCGGCGCGACGACGGAGCCAGCCGAGCTGGTCGGCTTCGCGAAAGAGCACCTGTCGGCCGTCAAGTACCCGCGCGAGGTCCGGGTGATCGACGCGATCCCGCTGACCAGCGTCCTGAAGACCGACCGCAAGCGCCTGCGCGCCCAGCTCGCCGCCGACTAGCAACTCCCGGGCAGGCAACAGCCCGGGCGGCCACTGGCCGCCCGGGCCTGCTGCTACCGGGGCCGTGCCTACCGGTTGCCGGCCTGGCCGGCGCCAGCGAATTCCTGCTGGGCCGGGACCGGCTGCACGCTCTCCCGGACCACCATGGTGTGGGCCATGTGATCGCCCACTCGCTGGCGGTACCGCGAGCACATCATGGTGATGAAGCCGACGATGGCCGCTACCCAGCTGAACAGCACCAGGAGGATCGACCGGAGGAACAGCTGCATCAGGCTCGCCGGGCCGCCGTCCGTGCTGATGACGCGGATGCTCATCAGCTGCATGCCGAGCGTCTGACCGCGGCGGGTATAGGGCCAGTACGCCCAGTACAGGAAGTACCAGGCAATATCGACCACGATCAGGATCAGGGTCAGGATCACCGCGACACCGCCGGTGCCCCGGTTCAGCGCCCAGCTGATCAGCGCGGCGACGATCCCCCAGAGGATCCAGTCCACGATGAACTGGACGATCCGGCGCCCGCTGACCCGGGTCTCGATCTCATTGACGGGCGAGATCGGCGCGCCCCGCATCGAGCTCGGGTACTGCTGCCCGCCCGCGCCGCCGCCCTGCGGCGGCGGATTGCCGTAGTACTGGCCCTGGCTGCCGCCCTGGCCCTGATATCCGGGCGCGCCTTGCTGTGCGCCCGGTGCGCCCTGGCCGCCCTGGCCGCCCTGGCCAGCCTGACCCGCCGGCCCGGCCTGCCATGGTCCTCCAGGCGGACCCTGCTGGCCGCCGCCTTCCCACTGCTGGCCCGACTCGCCACCCTGAGGCATGCTCATGAGATCCCCCGATCCACGCAAGGCCGCGCTGGCGGCTTGGCGGGTATGGCCCGCACTCTGGCGGGTCTAGTACTCGGGGTAAGTACCCACAGTGATCAACGAAACACGCTTCCGTCACATCCGTCGCGCAGGCCCCGCGCCGGTGGTAACTGGCTAGCTGACCAGGCCCGCGTGGGCCACGGCCACCTCCGCGGCCAGCCCGGCGTTGTCGGCGATCAGCCGCTGGTTCACCTCGACGCTGCGGCCGCCGCTCAGTTCCTCGACCCTGCTCAGGATCGCCGGGGTCACGGCCTGGCCGGTCACGCCGAGGCTGGCAACCTCCCCCACGGCCTCGGCGACCAGGGCCTCAATATCCAGGCCGTCCGCGGGCGGCCGGGCCAGCAGCAGGCCGGACCGGCCAGCCAGCTCCCAGTGCGCGGCAGCCACCTGCCCGGCCTCGGCGGCGCTGGACACGATGGCCGAGACCGCCGGGCCGCCGCCCGCGCTGTAGAACAGCGGCAGCGTGGCCGTGTTCCAGCCCAGCACCGGGATGCCCAGGGTCTCCAGCAGCTCGGCCGTGGCCCCGACGTCCAGGATCGACTTCGCTCCCGAGCACACCACCATGGCCTGAGTCCGGGCGATTCGCGGCAGGTCACCGGAAATGTCCAGGCTGTCAGCGAACCCGCGGTGCACGCCGCCGATGCCGCCCGTGCCCATGAACCGGATGCCGACCACACCGCAGACCGCCAGCGTGCCGCCGACCGTCGTCGCCCCGAGCGCACGCTGGACCAGGCAGGCGGCAATGTCGCGGGCGCCGGTCTTGCGGGCGACGGGGCCGGCCTCGGCGAAGCGCTCCAGCTCGGCATCGGCCAGCCCGACGCGCACCCGGCCGTCGATGATCCCGATGGTGGCCGGGATGGCCCCGACGGCCCGCACCCGGTCCTGTGACTCTCTCGCGGCCAGCAGCCCGCGGCCGCCGGAGAAGCCGTGCGAGACAAGCGTGGTCTCCAGGGCCACGACCGGCCGCTGCTCCGCCAGCGCGGTCCTGACCTCCTCCGACAGCACCGGCGCGAACGTCACGGCATGCCTCCTATCCTCGCCACCGCGCGCGCGGCAGCGGCCAGGCCGCGGCGGACTCCGCCGAGCAGGTAACCCGCGGCAAACGCATCTCCCGCCCCGGTCGCATCCACCGCGTCGGTGGGGACGGCCGGATAGTGCACGCCGCCCGCCCGGACGCCCGCGGCGCCCATCTTCAGCACCAGCTCTGGTCCGGTGACCTCGCCGACCAGCGCCATCTCCGCCTCCGTGCCGAACACGACATCGGGGGTGAGGTCTGCGAGCAGCCGGACGAACCGGGCCGGCCCGTACTCGGTTAGCGCCGCCGTCGATGACAGGTCAATGCTAAGCCGGGCCCGCCGCGCGCCGGCCAGCGCCGCCGCGGCCCGGGCCGCCGCCGCGATCGGCTCGCGAACCAGGCTGTAGGCGGGCAGGTGCAGCCAGGCGCAGTCCGCCAGCCAGGCCGGGTCCAGGTGACCGGCGCCCAGCTGCGGGCCCACGCCGCGGTCGGTCAGCATCGACCGCCGCGTACCGCCGTCCGACAGCGACACCACCACGCCGGTCCGGCCCGGCAGGACCGGCCCGGCCAGGCCGACGCCGCGGGCGGACAGCTCGGCCGTGACCACGTCCGCGGCCGGATCGCTGCCGCGGGCGCAGATCAGGCGGCTCTGGCCGCCCAGGGCCGCGACCCAGGCGGCCACGTTGGCCGCCTGCCCGCCGACCCCGAGTGAGGTGCTCGCCGGGGTGTCGGTGTCCTCCGCCAGTGGCCCGAGGACGCGGACGACAACGTCCAGGTGGGCGTCCCCCAGGACGCAGATCATGGGTGCTCCCGGTCCGTGGCGGCCAGGACCGGCTGAGCTGGACGGGCGCCGGGCGGGCCGCCCGGCTGGTTACCGGTCAGCCCGCGACACCTGCGCAAGCCGGGTTGCCGTGGCCACGATCCTGGCCGCCATCGTCGCGATCTGCGCCCCCGGCCAGTCCGGGTGACTGGCCAGCAGGGCCAGCTCGGGGACGAACCGCGGAGCCGACACGGTGCCGACGCCCGAGGGCAGGTCGTAGCCCGGCCGGGCGCGGAACCCGCGGACGGTGCGGAGCTTGCCGCCCTGGCGGAACGAGACCGTGTTCCCGCCCGCGACTACGTCCGCCAGGCCCGGCGCGTGCATGGCCGACAGCCGGTACAGAGCCGGGTTGACCAGTCCGATCGGGTGACCGGCCACCTGGGCCGCCAGCGCCACGATCCCGGCGAACTCCGGCGTGGCCTCGCTGGTCCCGCAGGTCGGGTACCAGCCGGCGGGCTGGCCGGCGAAGCTCTGGTACATGTCGGCGGCCCCGTTGCAGGCCGCGCTCATAGAGATGTCCGGCACGCCGCGAGCGTCCCCGACGACTCCGGTGACGCCGTCCTGGTAGCCGGGCCGCGGGAAGATGACCGAGGTGCCGCCGCCCCCGGCCAGTGGCGCGGGACCCTTGCTCCCCAGGATGAAGCGGTTGGTCGCCGCGTTATAGGTGTCGTTCCATACGGTGGCCGGCCGCGGCCGGCCGGCGGCGGCCAGGTGCAGCTGTGTGCCACCGACGCCGGTGACCAGCGGGTCGCTGTCCGGCCAGGACGTCACCCGGTGCAGGTAGTACGTCGAGCCGTTGAACTTCACGTCCGCCGCCCCGCTGTCCCCGGAGGCAGTCAGCACCGTGACTTCCGCCCGCGCCGCGGCCACGTAGGCACTGCGCAGGCTCAGCAGCGCAGTCTTCGACGGGAAGGTCTGCTCCGTCGCGCTGAAGCTCTGGCTGATGACCGCGCCGAGATGGTGACTGATGACGTACTTCTCGGCCGCCACGATCTGCGGGAACCCGGTCGTGCCCTCGTTCTCGGCGGTCGGCGTGGCCACGACCAGGATGCGGGCCCCCGGCGCGATCGCGTGCGCGTACTCCACGTCCAGGTCCGTCTCGCCGGCCCAGCCCGCCCGGTTACTGGTCGGCCGGTACGGCGGCACCTGGCCGGCCGGCTCGATGACCCGCAGCGAGGGCGGCGCGGGCAGGCCCTCCGCCTTGTCGAAGACCGCCAGGTCGTGCCGCACCGTCGGGGAGCCGTAGGAGTCGACGATCACGATGGTCTGGCCGGCCCCGGTAATGCCCCGCCGGTACAAGGCCGGCAGCTGATAGGCCCGCTGGATCTGGCGGGCCTGATAGCAGGCGATCTTGAAGTGCTTCTCGCAGTACGCCGTGCTGGGCGGGCTGCGGCGCGCGCTGTCGGCGTGCACCACCCCCGGCCGGATCACCACGGCGGGTCCGGGGGACCGGGCTCCGCTGGCCGCCGCCGCGGTGACGGATGCCCCGGTGACCGCTGCCGGGCCCGCCGCCCCGGAGCCCAGCACGCCGAGCAGCAGTGCCCCGGCGGCAGCCGCCGCAATCCGGGCAGGGCGCATTCCGTACTCCCTCAGGCGGGCAGGCCGGGTCGGCCCGCTGGCACAGAACTGGCGCGGCCTGCCGTCCCGGGCCTGCCAGGCCCGGGCACCGTGCAGCTCGCAGCGCGTTTATCGGCAAAATTCGGGCGGCTGAAACCACCGCCGGGCGGCGCCGTCCGGCCGGCGCCGTCCGGCCGGCCGGGCGGCGTGAGCCCGGCGGGCGGCGTACCGTGGTCCCACTGGCGGATCGGAGACGAGCCGATGAAGCTCAAGCTGGACTTGCACGACGTCTACAACCGCGGCTCTGACATCGACCGGGCGCTGCGCGACATCATCGACGAGGCGGTCCGCAAGAAGGCACCGATGGTCGAGATCATCCCCGGCAAGGGATCCGGCCAGCTGAAGAAGCACGTCCTGCGGTTCCTGGAGCAGAAGGAGATCAAGGCCCTGTATCACCGGGTCGAGAAGGACTCCAAGAACTTCGGCCGGGTGTTCGTCCACTTCCGCTGGAAATAGCACGCGGCCAGCGGGTCCTGACGATCAGCCGCATGCCGCCGGCGACCGGACGCTGGCCTGACCCGGCTCCAAGAGACGCCGGCCTGACCCAGCTCACAGATATGTGTCAGGTACCGGGCCGAGAACATCCATCTGGTGTCGGGCGGCAATGGTGTCCAGCAATTCCGGTGTGGCCGTCCCGGCCGCTTCGGCCAGGGCCAGTTCCTCGAAGTAACCGACCATCGCAGCCGGCGAGAACAGGTTGAGCTTCTTCCCGGATCCCGCAGACACCACCCGGAACGTGTGGGGCACCTCTCGCGGGATGTACACGAAAGTGCCCGGCGGGCAGAGCTGCCGGCGGTCCTCGATGTGCACGAGGTACTCGCCCTCCAGTACGTAGAACGCCTCAGCGGCGTCCCTGTGCCGGTGCAGAGGAGGGCCGAAGCCGGCGGGCTCGTTCTGAGTCCGCAGAAGTGCGAAGGCACCGGACGTCTGGGCATCCGTGGCCAGGACGACCGCCTCGAAGCCGCCCAGGTCAAGACGCCGTCCCTCGCCTGGCTGGACGATAAATGCTTCGCTCATGGGCCACAGTGTCCTGGTCGGTGATGCAGTGCGCAATGGCCCTGGGGACATCTCGCCGGGTCCAGGCGCGCCAGTCACCGGGGGCCGCTGAGATGCCGCAGGCCCAGGAAACCCAGCAGGCCAGCCGCGGCCATGGCCGCGGCCGCCAGCAGCAGGGCGAGCTCGAAGCCGCCCAGGAACGAGGCCGTAGCCGGATCGAGGGCAAGCCGGCCCAGGGAGGCCGCGACAGCGTGCACCTGGCCGCCTGCGACGTCAGGTCCGGCCTGCGCTGCGTTGTGCTGCTGGCCTGACGGGAAGGCCCCGGACTGCCGGTGCCAGTCGGCCAGGATCACGCTGGCGCCGACAGACCCGAGGATGGCCAGTCCCATTGCGGTGCCGATCTGCCGGCAGGCATTGAACAAGCCGGAGCCGATCCCGGACGACCCCTCGGGAACCTGCGCCATGGCCGCTGTCGAGCCCGCCGGGACCATCAGGGCGAAGCCCACCCCGACCAGGATGTACCAGGCAGCCGCCCACGCAAATGCGATGGAGGTCGTCAGCTGGCTCATGCCGGCCATGCCCGCGGCCGCGATGAGGCAGCCCGACCCGACAGCCGAGGCCGCCGACAGTCGCCGCCCGATCCGCTTCCCGAGCTGAGCGACGAAGAAGTAGGGGACGCAGAAGAAGAGCCAGGACAGGCCAGTGCGCAGCGCGGACCAGCCTTCAATGTTCTGAAAGAACAGCGTGACGTAGTAGATGAAGCCCGAGAACGCAAAGTAGGCGAGCAGGTAGACCGCGCAGGCCCGGCTGAAACCGGGCGTTCGCAGCAAGGCCGGGGGGACCATGGGGTAGGCGGCCTTGCGCTCCCGCACAACAAAGACAGCCAGGATCAGGACGCCCGCAGCGACGCTGCCGGCCACGATGGGCGAGGCCCACGTGGCGTCGGCGGAATCAACGAAGCCAAAGGTCAGCAGGAGAAGGCCGCCGGCACTCAGCGCGACACCGGCGCTGTCGAAGGGACGCGGCACGGACTCGCGGGACTCCGCGACGGCGACCAGGCAGACGGCGACCGCCAGCGCCCCGATCGGGACATTGACCCAGAAGATCGATGACCAGGGAAACACGCTGAGCAGCAGGCCGCCGAGGACACTACCGCCGGCCACGGCCAGGCCGCTCACCGCAGCCCAGATTCCGATCGGGCGCGTCCGCGCCTCCGGGGGATACGCCTCGGAGATCAGCGACAAGGTCAGCGACGACATGACGGCGCCGCCAACTCCCTGCACCACCCGGAAGCCGATGAGCATTCCCCCGGATACCGAAAGAGCGCAAGCCGCCGAGGCCAGCGTGAACAGGATGAGGCCAGCCAGGAAAACGCGCTTGCGCCCGAAGTGGTCGCCCAGCGCTCCGCCCAGGGGGATCAGAGCGGCCAGCGCCAGGGCATAGGCACTGACTACCCACTCCAGGCCCGCCGGAGAAAGGTGGAGCTCGCGCTGCATGGACGGCAGGGCGACGCTCACGATCAGGACATCAACCACCATCATGACCTGAGCAGTGCACGCGACCGCCAGGGTCAGCCGACGCCTGGACCCGCCCGCCAGAGCCATCACCCGCCTGCCTCACTCACCCGAACGGCGGCCGGCCGGAGCTGTGCTAGGTCCAGTACTTGCGGGCGGCCATGGTGCGGCGGCGGGGCGGGTGGGCCAGGCTCGCGGACAGATGCGGGGCGCGGCCCGGGCCGGTGCTCGCCAGCGCAGTGATCCGGTGCGCCACGGCCTGACCGCTCCTGGTCAGCAGCGTCGGGCGGCGATGCCGGGCTCCGGCGGTCCAGGACGTACCCCCGGCCGGGCTGCTCGCGTGCCGGCCGTCCGGCTGGCGGTCGGCTAACCGGGACTGGCCGGGCTGCTGCCGGGCCGCCTGATCCGCGGCGGGCAGGACCGAGTCGCCGACGTCGTCGGCCGTCCAGGCAAAGCCCATCTGCTGTTTCCCCCTGCGATGTCAGCCGTCCGTGCTGCAGCGCGGCTGCGCCATCCCCGAGCGGACATGTTCCCATGTCACAGGCCTGATGTCCGCGATTCGAGAGCACCCGGTCACCCCCCGGGGTGAGTCCGGCCCGCGGTGACCTGGCGTGCGTGAACTGCCGGAATCGGGGAGATACCTCCGGTTTGCGAAGCTATGCCAAAATGGCCCGCATGAAACTCCTGTTGCGGGTGCTGATCTCCGCGGCCGCGCTGGCCGTCGCGACGTGGGCGGTGCCCGGCATCGAGCTGCGCGCGGGCAGCACGGCGTCGAAGATCCTCACGCTGGTCGTCGTCGCGCTCATCGTGGGCGTCGTCAACGCGGTGCTCAAGCCGATCGTGAAGACCATCGGCTGCGTGTTCTACATCCTGACCCTCGGCCTGATCGGCCTGGTGGTCAACGGGCTGCTGCTGTGGCTGAGCAGCTGGGTGGCCGGCAAGCTGACGCTGCCCTTCCACATCACCGGCTTCTGGCCGGCGTTCTGGGGCGCGATCATCATCGGGATCGTCGGCTGGGTCCTCAACCTGTTCGTGCACGACGACAAGGACGGCCAGCCGGCGGGCTAGCCGCCGGCCGCCCGTCAGCCGGCACCGCGTGGCGAGGCCGCGCGTCCCGGCACAGGTCTTAGTGTTCGGTGACGGGAGGTGGCGATGTCCCAGACCGGGCCGCCGTGGACCGTCGTGGACCTGTTCTCCGGGGCCGGCGGGATGAGCTACGGCTTTCACGCCCACCCCGGCTTCCGGGTGGCCGGTGCCGCGGACGCCCAGCTCGGCAAGCCGAGCGCCGGCCGGGGCACGCTGGGCTGCAACGTCAGCTACCAGGCCAACCTGGGCCTGAAGCCGCTGGAGACCGACCTGGCCGCCGCTGACCCGGCGGCGGTGTGCGCGGCACTGGGCCTGTCCGCGGGCCAGGTCACTGTCCTGGCGGCCTGCCCGCCGTGCACCGGGTTCTCCCGCACCCTGGCCCATAACCACCTGCGCGACGACCGGCGGAACGGCCTGGTCCGCCGCGTCGCCCGGTTCGCCGAGGTGCTGCGCCCGGACATCGTGCTGCTGGAGAACGCCCGTGAGCTGGTCATGGGCCGGTTCGCCGGGCACCTGACCAGCCTGCTGACCGACCTGGCCGCGCTGGGCTACCAGGCCACCGCGGCGACCCACCTGCTCGATCGCTTCGGCCTGCCGCAGCGGCGCGAGCGGGCCCTGGTGATCGCGGCCCGGCGGCCGCTGCCGCTGCACGACCTGACGGACTTGTGGGACGGGTGGCAGATCAGCCCCAAGGCCACCCACGTCCGCCGGGCGATCTGGGAGTTGCCGCCGGTCCCCGCGGGAACCGCCGATCCCGCCGATGACCTGCACGTGTCGCCGTCACTCAGCGCGGAGGCGAACCGGCGGCGGCTGGCCGCGATCCCGCCGGACGGCGGGAGCTGGGCGGAC
>DASXDJ010000178.1:0-22734 GCA_036490755.1 Streptosporangiaceae bacterium | reverse complement strand
CGGATCGGCGACACCATCGACAGGGACACGCTGCTGCGCCAGCTCGTCGGCATGCAGTACACCCGCAACGACCTGGCCTTCACCCGCGGCACGTTCCGGGTGCGCGGGGACACCATCGAGGTGATCCCGCAGTACGAGGAGCTGGCCGTCCGGATCGAGATGTTCGGTGACGAGATCGAGCGGCTGATGACGCTGCACCCGCTGACCGGCGAGGTGATGAGCGAGGACAGCGAGCTGTACGTCTTCCCGGCCTCGCACTACGTCGCCGGGCCCGAGCGCATGGAGCGGGCCATCGGCGGCATCGAGGCGGAGCTGGAAGAGCGGCTGGCCGAGCTGGATCAGCAGGGCAAGCTGCTGGAGAGCCAGCGGCTGCGGATGCGCACCACCTACGACGTGGAGATGATGCGTCAGGTCGGCAGCTGCGCGGGCATCGAGAACTACTCCCGGCACATCGACGGCCGCGAGGCCGGCAGTCCGCCGAACACGCTGCTCGACTACTTCCCCGAGGATTTCCTGCTGGTCGTCGACGAGTCGCACAACACCGTGCCGCAGATCGGCGCGATGTATGAGGGCGACGTGTCCCGCAAGCGGGTCCTGGTCGAGCACGGCTTCCGGCTGCCCAGCGCCATCGACAACCGGCCGCTGACCTGGGATGAGTTCGGCGACCGTATCGGCCAGACGCTGTACCTGTCGGCCACGCCGGGTCCCTATGAGCTGCAGCGGACCGGCGGCGAGGTGACCGAGCAGGTGATCCGGCCGACCGGCCTGATCGACCCGGAGGTCATCATCAAGCCGACCAAGGGCCAGATCGATGACCTGGTGCACGAGATCCGGGACCGGGCCGAGAAGTCCGAGCGGGTGCTGGTCACCACGCTGACGAAGAAGATGGCCGAGGATCTCACCGACTACCTGCTGGAGCTGGGCATCCGGGCCCGGTACCTGCACAGCGAGGTGGACACCCTGCGGCGGGTCGAGCTGCTGCGCGAGCTGCGGGTCGGCGAGTACGACGTGCTGGTCGGCATCAACCTGCTGCGCGAGGGCCTGGACCTGCCGGAGGTGTCCCTGGTGGCCATCCTGGACGCCGACAAGGAAGGGTTCCTGCGCTCGGGCACGTCGCTGATCCAGACCATCGGCCGCGCGGCGCGGAACGTGTCCGGCCAGGTCCACATGTACGCGGACAAGGTCACCCCGTCGATGCAGCGGGCCATCGACGAGACGAGCCGGCGGCGCGAGAAGCAGGTCGCCTACAACACCGAGCGCGGCGTCGACCCGCAGCCGCTGCGCAAGCGGATCGCCGACATCCTGGACCAGATGATCCGTGAGGACGCGGACACCGAGAAGCTGCTCGGCGGGTCCGGACGGCAGCAGTCCCGCGGCAAGGCTCCCGTGCCCGGGCTGTCGTCCCGGGCCAAGGCCGCTGCCGCGGCCTCCGCGGGGGCGCGGCAGGGCGAGGGCGGCGGCGGGCCGGCCAGGGACGACCTGATCGGGCTGATCGCCGAGCTGACCGAGCAGATGCACACGGCCGCCGCTGAGCTGCAGTTCGAGATCGCGGCCCGGATCCGGGACGAGATCCGCGAGCTCAAGCACGAGCTGCGCGGCATGCAGGCCGCCGGAGTCTGACCCGGGCGCCCGGGTGAGCGGGCAGCGTGCCGGCGCCGTGCTGGCCCGGCTCGTGCTCGCCGGGCCTGTGCTGGCCCGGCCCGAGCTCGGCGGGCCCGTGCTGGCTGCGCCGTTATGACCAGCGGGCAGTTCGTCCTGCTGTCGGGCGCCGGCCTGCTGGCCGGGATCATCGGATCGGCGGGCGGGACTGCCTCGCTGATTTCCTACCCGGCGCTGCTGGCCGCCGGGCTGCCGCCGCTGGCCGCCAACATCACCAGCGCTGTCGCCTTCGTGGCCCCCTGGCCCGGCTCGGCGCTGAGCTCCCGGCCCGAGCTGGCCGGACAGTGGCCGTGGCTGCGCCGCTGGGCGCTGCCCACCGCGGCCGGCAGCGCCGCGGGCGCCGGCCTGCTGCTGGTGACCCCTGCGGCCGCATTGGCCCGGGTCGTTCCCTTCCTGCTGGCCTTCGCTGCCCTCGCCCTGCTCGCGCAGCCGGCCGTGACCCGCTGGCTGGCCCGCCGCTCGCCGGGCGGGCACCGGCGGCTGCTGCTGCCTGGCGGGCTGGCCGCGGCCGCCGTCTACGACGGCTACTGGGGGCGCCGGAGCCGGCATCATGACCCTGGCCTGCTCATGATCGGCACCAGCCGGCCAGCTGCTCAGTGCAATGCGCTCAAGAACATGCTGCCCTGCATCGCCGACGTGGCCTGCTGCGCGGTCTTCGTCGCGTTCTGGCGGGTCGACTGGACGGCCGTGGCGCCGATGGCGGCCGGGTCCCTGGCCGGCGGCCTGATCGGGCCGGCGCTGACCCGGCGCTGACCCGGCGCCTGCCCGCCCCGGCGCTGCGCGTCGTCGCCGCGCTGGCCGGGCTCGCCCTGGCCATCCGCCTGTGGACCGCCTGACAGCCCGCGCCTGCCGCGCCCCCCGCAGCATCCCCGTATCCTCGTGCCCCGCCCCAGCCCCCGCCTGGGCGCGCGCACGCGCCTCGCACGCCGCGCGCATGCACCTGCCTTGCGCCCGCCCCGCCTCGCAGCGCGCGTCCGCGAGTCCGTTCCGCCTTGCACCCGCGCCTCCGCGCCGCCGCGCGTCCGCCCCGCCTCGCACCCCGCACCCGCCTCGCCCCCGCCGCCACCGGAGTCTGATAACAGCAAGAGGCGAGTCGCCAGCCCGAGCCGGAAATGCCTGTCCCGCCAGTGTCGAGAATCGCTGCCGGGCTCCGACCTCCGGGCGGAACTGCCCGGACGGCGGGCAGCCAGCCAGGAAGGAGCACCACCATGCTGATTCGCTCGCGGATGGGCGTCAGTGCCGACGGATTCGTGGCCGGCCCGGACCAGATCCCGGCCATCGCCCTGATGCCCGGCTTCGAGCCGGCCGTGTCGCACGGCTTCCCGGAGTTCTTTGCCAGCTGCGACAGCGTCGTCATGGGCCGCAGCACGTTCGCGGCGGGCGTGCAGGCGCCGCGGTTTCCCTGGCCGGGCGTGAGCGTCTACGTCCTGACTTCGCAGCCGCTACCGGAGGGCACTCCGGACGGCGTCATCGCGGCCGCCAGCGCGGCTGAGCTGGCCCGGCTGCTGCGCAGTCGCGGCTCGGACGGCGATGTGCACCTGGTCGGCGGCCCGCAGACCATCCGGGCCTTCTACGAGGCCGGCCAGCTGGACCGGCTAGAGCTCGTCGTCCTGCCGGTGCTGCTGGGCACGGGGGTGCCCCTGTCACCACCCGGCAGCCCGGCCATGCCGCTGGAGTTGCTGCGCTCTGACCGGGTCTTCGCCGACGGCTCGGCCGAGCTGGTCTACGCACCGGACCCGGGGCAGCCGGCCTGAGAACCCTCCGCGCCCGCGGAAAGGCGGATTCAGTCGCCGGACCGCGGCGCGGCTGGCCGGCCAGGTGCCCGCCGCCGGGCTGAGCCGGATGCCCCGGGTCCGGTGCGGGCCAGGGGCCGATATGGCCGCAGACGGCAGCCATTGCGCGAATGGCGGAACCCGCCGGCCCTCGGGCCGCGTCTAAGGCCCGGCGGACGCAAAGCCGCCGGTCAGCCAGAACGGCCGCGCCAGCGTTAGACGGCGGCCGGGAAGTGGGTCATCCATGACCAGATCACCGTGGCCAGCCAGACTGGCCGGACCACGCGCCGGCGTTCTGGTCCTGCTCGCTCTCGGCATCGCCGGCTGCGGGACCGTCATCCAGAACGCCGCGGGGACGGCGAGCGCCACCGGGTCCCGAAGCGGCACCGAGTCCTCGCCGGCGTCCGCCGCGCCGGCCAGCCGGCAGCTGTGCGCCCAGCCGGCGGCCGTGAGCAAGATCATCATCGCCCGGGCCGGCGTGCTGCGCGTGCCGGTCATCATGGGCCGCTCCGGGCTGTCCGGCTCGTCCAGCGCGCCGCCCGTGCCCAGCCCGGGCGTGTCGGAGCCGGTAATGGTACCCCGGCCGGTGGTGGTCCGGGTGGTCACCAGCCCGGCGCGCGCTCAGGTCCTGGCCAGGGCCCTGTGCGCGCTGCCCCGGGCGCCGCGCGGGCCGGTCAACTGCCCGGCCTTCTTCCTCGGGTACTACCGGCTCACCTTCAGCGTGCACGGGCGCACGCTGGCCCCGGTCACGGTGCAGGTGTCGGGCTGCCGCCTGGTCACCGGCCTGGGCGGCCCGGTCCGGCGGGCCGTGCAGCCGGGCTTCTGGAACCTGCTGGCCCGCACCGGGGGCTGGCCGCCGGAATGGCCGGTGCACATCCCGGGCGGCCCGCTGCTGCCCGGCCCGACGATGGAGCCGCCCGGCTCCGGGCTGCCGGGCTGCACGCCACTCACCAGCCGGACCCCGCCCCGCCCCGGCGAGCGACCATGCCCCGGCCCCTACCACCCGGTCACCCAGCCCCGCCACTAGCCGCCGCCCGCAGCCTGGCTGCCCCGCCGGACCCGCATCCCGGCGCCTGCCCGGCCGCGGGCGGCCTCCTGGCCGGGAGCGGGCCCGGCCCCCTGAACCCGGGCCGCCCGCTCCCGCCGTCGGCGCCTGGCCGCCCGCCCATCCCCCTGGCCACCGGGCGGCCGGGCGCCGCCCTCCGCGCCGCCCACGCCTGTGCGGCTGGCGGCCCGCCGTGAGGGGCCGGGCGGCCCCCGCCTGCGCGGCCGGGCTGGCCGCCAGCTCCCCGCAGGAGGTTCCCGCCGCCCGGAAAGCAGCGCCGGCGTGCCCGGCGCCAGGAGGTTTGCCGGCCCGGCGCACGGCGTAGGGTCAGGACCATGCTGGAGAGCCTGGCCGCCGCTCTGGTGTCGGCTTTCTGCTACGGGATCGCGGCGGTGATGCAGGCCATCGCGGTCCGGTCCGCCAGCCGCCGACCTGCCCTGGCCGGGGCTGCCACCGGGGGCCCGCGGCCCGCCGGGAGCCCGTCCGGGCATCATCCGCCCGGCCATCATCCGCCCGGCGGCCAGCAGGGTGCCGGCTCGCAGCCGGGCGAGCGCCCCGAGGTCACCGGGGTCGACCCCGGCCTGGTCATGCGGATGCTCGGCCAGTGGCCGTTCATCGTCAGCATCGGCATTGACCTAGTCGGTTTCGTCGCCCAGCTCGTCGCGCTGGCCCGGCTGCCGCTGTTCGCCGTTCAGGCCATCATCGCGGCCAACCTGGCCGTCACTGCCGTCTGCGCGGCCTGGCTCATGCACGTGCGGCTCAGCGGCCGGGAGTGGCTTGCGGTCACCGGTGTCGTCGTGGGCGTCGGGCTGCTGGGCTCCTCGGCCGGGGCCGAGGGCGCGGCCCGCGCCGGATTCGGGGTCAGCCTGGGCCTGATCATCTCGGTGGCTGTCGTGGCCGTCGCGGGCCTGGCCGCCGCCCGGCTGCGCGGCCCGTACCGGACCCCGGTCCTGGGGGCCACCGCCGGGCTCGGCTATGCCGTGCTGGCCGTCTCGGCCCGGGTGCTGCCCGGCTTCTCGCCCGGCCAGCTAGCCCGCGCCCCGGCCACCTACACGCTGGCGGCAGCCGGGATTGTCTCGTTCATGCTGTATGCGTCGGCGCTGGAAGGTGGCGGTGTCACCATGGCCACGGCTGCCGTGGTGCTCGCCGAGACCGCCCCGCCAGCGGTTGTCGGGGTGCTGTTCCTGGGCGACTCGACCCGGCCCGGGCTGCAGGCAGTGGCGGTGGCGGGTTTCATCCTGGCGGTGTGCTGCGCGGTAGCCCTGGCCCGGTTCGGCGAGGCCGGCCAGCACGGCGGCCAGCCCGAGCCCGGTCATGATGACCGGCCCGGCGTCGAGGTCGGGCGGCCCGCGGCCTGAGGGCGCCGAGGCCGGCTCCGGGGGACGCCGCCGGCCTCGTCCGCGGCACTCGCCGGCGCGCCGGCCGGCCCGCAGCGCGTTTCTCCACGTCCGGGCGTCAGCGGCCTGATATCCTGAGATCCCGTGGACCGGACGGTTTTCCGGACGGCACAGACCACGGGAGCTTTACCTTGGCGATGCCAGCGCACGTATCACGGCCGGTCAGCACCCGGCACCTGTTCGTCACCGGAGGGGTCGCCTCCAGCCTGGGCAAGGGCCTGACCGCCTCGAGCATCGGCCGCCTGCTGAAGCTGCGCGGGCTCCGGGTCAACATGCAGAAGCTCGATCCGTACCTGAATGTTGACCCCGGCACCATGAACCCGTTCCAGCACGGCGAGGTTTTCGTCACCGACGACGGCACGGAAACCGACCTGGACGTCGGCCACTACGAGCGGTTCCTGGATATCCGGCTGCCCGGCTCGGCCAACGTCACCACCGGCCAGATTTACTCCAGCGTCATCGCCAAGGAGCGCCGCGGTGACTACCTGGGCGACACCGTGCAGGTCATCCCGCACATCACCAACGAGATCAAGGCGCGGATCCTGGCCATGGGCGGCCCGGAGACCGACGTGGTGATCACCGAGGTGGGCGGCACCGTGGGCGACATCGAGTCGCAGCCGTTCCTGGAGGCAATCCGCCAGATCCGGCATGAGATCGGCCGGGACCGGTGCTTCTTCCTGCATGTGTCCCTGCTGCCCTATATCGGGCCCTCGGGCGAGCTGAAGACCAAGCCGACGCAGCATTCGGTGGCCGCGCTGCGCAGCATCGGCATCCAGCCCGACGCGATCGTGTGCCGGTCGGACCGGCCGATCAGTGCCGGGCTGAAGCGCAAGGTCAGCCTGATGTGCGACGTCGACGAGGAAGCTGTTGTCTCCGCGCCCGACGCGCCGTCGATCTACGACATCCCCAAGGTGCTGCACAGCGAGGGGCTGGATGCCTACGTGGTGCGCCGCCTGGGCCTGTCGTTCCGGGACGTGGACTGGAGCGACTGGGATGAGCTGCTGCGCCGGGTGCACCGCCCCGCCAGCGTGGTCACCATCGCGCTGGTCGGCAAGTACGTGGACCTGCCCGATGCCTACCTGTCCCCGGCCGAGGCGCTGCGCGCGGGCGGGTTCGCCAACGATGCCAAGGTGAACATCCGCTGGGTGCCCAGCGACGACTGCGAGACGCCCGAGGGCGCCGCGGAGAAGCTGGCTGACGTGGACGGGGTGCTGGTCCCCGGCGGCTTCGGGGTTCGCGGCATCGAGGGCAAGATCGGCGCCGTCCGGTACGCGCGGGAGAACGGCATCCCGCTGCTGGGCCTGTGCCTGGGCCTGCAGTGCATGGCCATCGAGGCGGGCCGGAACCTGGCCGGGCTGGCCGGCGCCAACAGCGCCGAGTTCGACCCGGCCGCGGCCTACCCGGTCATCGCGACCGTGGCCGACCAGGAGGACGTGGTCGCCGGCGAGCGGGACATGGGCGGGACCATGCGGCTGGGCATCTACCCGGCGGTGCTGGCCGAGGGGAGCCTGGTCCGCGAGCTGTACGGGGCCGACGTCGTGCACGAGCGGCACCGGCACCGCTACGAGGTCAACAACGCCTACCGGGAGACCCTGGAGCAGGCCGGGCTGATCTGCTCGGGGCTGTCCCCGGACGGCCGGCTGGTGGAGTTCGTCGAGCTGTCGCGTGAGGTGCACCCGTTCTTCGTCGCGACCCAGGCGCACCCGGAGTTCCTGTCCCGGCCAACCCGGGCGCATCCGCTGTTCGGCGGGCTGGTCGCGGCCGCCATCGAGCGGTCGCGGTCGCGCGTCGTGCCGGCCGCCGCCGAGACGGCGCCGGCGGCGGCCCTGCGCCCGGCGGCCACCGTGCGTGCGGGCGCGCGCTGGGATGGCTGAGCCCGGGGCCGGCCTGGCCGCCGGGAGCAATGCCGCGCCCGGAGGCCCCGTTACTGAATCTGATGCCGCGCCGCTGCGGGACGAGCGGGACCGGTGGCCGGTGGAAGCCTCCGCCGAGCTAGCCCGCGGGCGGCTGCTGCGGATGGTCGAGGATCAGGTCCGGATGCCCGACGGCGAGGTCACCGGCCGGGAGTACATCGAGCACCCCGGCGCGGTCGCCATCCTGGCCCTGGACGAGGCCGGCCGGGTGCTGCTGATCCGCCAGTACCGGCACCCGCCCGGCGCGCTGCTGTGGGAGATCCCGGCCGGGCTGCGCGACGTCGCCGGCGAGCCGCTGGCCGACACCGCGCGCCGTGAGCTGCTGGAGGAGACCGGCTACCAGGCCGCCGACTGGCGGGTGCTGGCCGACTTCTACAGCACGCCGGGCAGCAGCAACGAGCGGCTTCGCGTCTTCCTGGCCCGCGACCTCACCGAGGTCCCGCCGGAGCAGCGAACCTATGTTCCCGAGCACGAGGAGGCGTTCCTGACCATCAGGTGGGTCCCCCTGGACGAGGCCGTCGCGGCCTTTCTCGCAGGTGACCTGCACAATGGAGTGGCCGGGGTGGGTATCTTGTCCGCGTATGCCGCCCGGCAGGACGACTTCGCGGGACTGCGCCAGGCGGGCGCGGCCGAGGGACCATAGCGGGGCAGCGCGGGCACGGAGGGGAATCACCTGGCAAAGAGGCCGGGCGCCCCGGCGATCGAGGGAGGACCGCGGTCATGAAGGTCGGCGTTCCCAGGGAAGTCAAGAATCACGAGTACCGCGTGGCCATCACGCCGGCCGGGGTGCACGAGCTGGTCCGGGACGGGCACGAGGTCGCGCTGGAGAAGGACGCGGGGGCGGGCTCGCTGATCCCGGACGCGGACTTCGTCGCCGCGGGCGCGCAGATCCTGCCCGCCGCTGATGACGTGTGGCAGTACGGCGACCTGATCCTCAAGGTCAAGGAGCCGGTGGCGGAGGAGTACCACCGGATGCGCAAGGGCCAGGTGCTGTTCACCTACCTGCACCTGGCCGCCAGCCGGGAGTGCACCGAGGCGCTGCTGTCCCAGGGCGTCACGGCCATCGCCTATGAGACCGTCCAGCTGGCCGACGGCTCGCTGCCGCTGCTGGCGCCGATGTCGGAGGTGGCCGGCCGGATGGCGCCGCAGGTCGGCGCCCATCACCTGCAGCGCGACGGCGGCGGCCGGGGCGTGCTGATGGGCGGGGTGTCGGGTGTCTACGCGGCCAAGTGCGTGGTGCTGGGCGCCGGGGTGTCGGGGATGAGCGCGGCCGCGATCGCGCTGGGCATGCAGGCCGAGGTGCTGCTGATCGACCGCAACATCGCGCGGCTGCGCCAGGCCGACGCGATCTACCAGGGGCACTGCCAGACGGTCGCCTCCAACGCTTATGAGATCGAGCGCGCCGTCATCGACGCGGACCTGGTCATCGGCGCGGTGCTGGTGCCCGGCGCGAAGGCGCCCAAGCTGATCTCCAACGAGCTGGTGTCCCGGATGAAGAAGGGCTCGGTGCTGGTCGACATCTCCATCGACCAGGGCGGCACCTTCGAGGACTCGCACCCGACCACGCACGCCGACCCGACCTACCCGGTGCACGACTCGGTGTTCTACTGCGTGGCCAACATGCCGGGCGCGGTGCCGCACACCTCCACCTATGCGCTGACCAACGTCACCCTGCCGTACGCGGTCGACATCGCGCGGCACGGCTGGCGCGCCGCGCTGATGCGCGACCCGGCGCTCGCCCTGGGCCTGAACACCCACGACGGCGCCATCACCTGCGAGCCCGTCGCCGAGGCCCACGGGCTGCCCGTGACGTCCCTCACGGAGGTGCTCAGCTGACCACGGTCGCCGCCGCGACCCGCCGCTACCTCGATCACCTGACCGTCGAGCGGGGCCTGGCCGCGCACACGCTGGAGGCCTATCAGCGGGACCTGCAGCGGTACGCGGCCACCCTGGCCGTGCGCGGCCGCACCGAGATCGGCGCGGTCACCACCCCGGATGTGGCGGACTACCTGGCCGGGCTGCGCGAGGGCGACAGCGAGCACCCGCCGCTGGCCGCCAGCTCGGCCGGGCGGGCGGTGGTGGCGGTCCGCGGGCTGCACGCCTTCGCCCTGGCCGAGGGGCTGGCGGACGGCGACCCGGCCCGGCTGGTCCGCCCGCCGGCCGGGCCGCGGCGGCTGCCCCGGGCGATCTCGATCCCGGAGATCGAGCGGCTGCTGGCGGCAGCCGCCGCCAGCCCGGCGGCGCTGCGGGACCGGGCCCTGCTGGAGGTCCTGTACGGGACCGGGGCCCGGATCTCCGAGGCCGTCGGGCTGGACGTGGACGACCTGGAACTGTCGCGGGACAGCCGCAGCGTGCAGGTGCCCGGCGCCGTGCGGCTGTCCGGCAAGGGCGGCAAGCAGCGGATCGTGCCGGTCGGCCGGTACGCGCGCGAGGCGGTCGAGGCCTACCTGATCCGGGCCCGGCCGGCGCTGGCCCTGGCCGGCCGCCGCGGCGGCCGGGCCGCCGTGAGCCGGGGCAGCCTGACCCGTCCGGGCCCGGCCACCGCCGCGCTGTTCCTCAACGCCCGCGGCGGGCGGCTGACCCGCCAGGGGGCCTGGGGCGCGCTGCGCGCCGCCTCCGAGCGGGCCGGGCTGGCCGAGGTCTCGCCGCACACGCTGCGGCACTCGTTTGCCACCCACCTGCTGGACGGCGGCGCCGACGTGCGAGTCGTGCAGGAACTGCTCGGGCACGCCTCCGTCACCACCACGCAGGTCTACACGCTGGTCACCGTCGACAAGCTGCGCGAGGTCTACGCCGCGGCGCACCCGCGCGCGCTGGGCTAGGGCCGGCGGGCGGCCGGCCAGCGCGTGGCCGGCCCTTTACCGTGCGCGCCGCGCGCAGTTTGCGGGCACCGGTACCGCTTTGCGGTGTAAGTTGTTCAGCAGCCATTTCCCCGTAACCGGTGCGTCGGCTTGCCCGAGCCCGGTTCAGGCGCCTAGAGTCCCCGTTCCAGCGGGCGTATTCTGCGCTAACGCCGGGGAGGTGCGAATCGTGGCAGCGTCCCGAACGTTGGAGGTCAGGCCGGGAGTGGAAGGTCCTACCGGTCGGCCCATTCCGGTGTTCCCGGAACCCGAGCCCCTGCTGCAGCACGGACCGGCGAGGATCGCGGCCGTCTGCAACCAGAAGGGCGGCGTCGGCAAGACCACCACCACCATCAACCTGGGCGCGGCGCTGGCCGAGCAGGGCCGCCGGGTGCTGCTGGTCGACTTCGACCCGCAGGGCGCGCTGTCGGTCGGCCTGGGCATCCAGCCGCACGAGCTCGACGCGACGGTCTACAACCTGCTGATGGATCGCAACATCAGCGCGCCTGAGGCGGTGATCAAGACCTCCGTCAACGGCATGGACCTGCTGCCCAGCAACATCGACCTGTCCGGCGCCGAAGTTCAGCTCGTGCACGAGGTCGGCCGCGAGTTTGTGCTGGGCCGCGTGCTGCAGCCGGTGATCCCCGACTATGACGTGATCCTGATTGACTGCCAGCCGTCGCTCGGCCTGCTCACGGTGAACGCGCTGGCGTGTGCCGATGGCGTCCTCGTCCCGCTGGAGTGCGAGTACTTCGCGCTGCGCGGCGTGGCGCTGCTCATGGAGACCATCGACAAGGTGTCCAGCCGCCTCAGTCCCAAGCTCGCGATTGACGGACTTCTGGCCACCATGTACGACTCGCGAACTTTGCACACCCGCGAGGTGCTCGCCGGCGTGGTCGCGGGGTTCGGCGAGAAGGTGTTTCACACGGTCATCAGCAGGACAGTGCGGTTCCCGGACGCTACCGTGGCAGGTGAGCCGATCACGGTGTTCGATCCCTCATCTAACGGGGCGAGCGCCTATCGCGAGCTGGCCAAGGAGGTTCTGGACCGGTGGCGTCAGGGGGTGCCCGCGGGTCCCGTCCACGGCGGGTAAGCCTGCCGGGGGTTTCGGAGCTGCTGCGGCCAGTCGCGCGCGCTCCGGAGGCCCTGCCCCGGCGCCCGGCCAGCGGCCGGGAGAATCACTCCCAGAAGATCACCGTGTACCTGTCGGCGGCCGAGCTGCTGGCGCTGGAACGGGCCCGGGTGGCGCTGCGTGCCTTCGGGATACCGGTGGACCGGGGCCGGATCGTCCGCGAGGCGCTGGCGGTGCTGCTGGCCGACTTCGATGCCGAGGGGGAGCGGAGCCTGGTGGCCCGGCGGCTGAGCACGGACGAGGCATCAGCCGGGGGCATGCACCGCAACGGGACAGCGGGGACAGGACCGGGGGGCAACGGGGCGCGGCCGGCTGGCGCAGCCGGGTCCGCGGATGGGATAGCGTCATTTCCCGGTGCGGCCGCGGCCGCGGAGCAGCAGGCGGCAACGGACCCTGAATGACCATCATGACAACCAGCGACACTGGTGACGCCGCCTCGGCGCAGCCCGCTGGTGGCTTCGAGGTGCACCTCGACAACTTTGAGGGCCCGTTCGACCTGCTGCTGGCCCTGATCTCCAAGCACAAGCTCGACATCACGGAGATCGCGCTGTCCAGCGTGACGGACGAGTTCATCACGCACATCCGGGCCCTGGCTGACGCCTGGGACCTGGATCAGGCCAGTTACTTCCTGGTGGTGGCCGCCACCCTGCTGGACCTGAAGGCAGCCCGGCTGCTGCCCGCCGGCGAGGTGGACGACGAGGAGGACCTGGCCCTGCTGGAGGCCAGGGACCTGCTGTTCGCCCGGCTGCTGCAGTACCGGGCCTACAAGGACGTGTCTGCCGTCCTGGCCAGCCAGATGGGCCTGCAGGCGCGGCGGGTCCCGCGCCGGGTGCCGATGGAGCCGCGGTTCGCCGAGCTGCTGCCCGAGGTCCTGCTAGGCCTGCGGCCCGAGCAGCTCGCGGCGCTGGCGGCCCAGGCACTGGCCCCCAAGCGCCCGCCGGTTGTGTCGACAGCGCACCTGCACATCCCGCGGACCAGCGTGCGCGAGCAGACTGAGATACTGACGGTGCGGCTGCGCGAGCTCCGCCGTGCCACCTTCCGCCAGCTCACCTCCGACTGCGCGGGCACCTACGAGGTCGTGGCCCGGTTCCTGGCCGTGCTGGAGCTCTACCGCGAGGCCAGGGTCACTCTCGATCAGATCACGCCGCTGGGCGAGCTGTTCGTTTCCTGGTCCGACGCCGGGCCGCCCGGACCAGTCATGATCGCTGATGAGGAAGACGACTAGACCTATGCAGAACGGACCGGATCCCGTCCCCGGGGATGCCGCCGACTCACCCGCCGGGCCCGGCAGCACCCAGCCCGGTGCCGCGCAGCCAGCAGAGGCGAATCCGGCGGCCAGCGAGCAGCCGGGGACCGGCCCGGCCGGCGACCCGCAGCTGGCGGCCGGGCCGCCCGGCCCTGAGCTTCCGGGCACCGCGCCGGAGCGTGCGGCGCGAGCCGACGCCGGCGCGCCGGACGCCGGGCCGGCGGATGCTGAGCCGGCGGATGCTGAGCCGGCCGCAGCCGGGCCGGCGGACGCGGAGCCGGCGGACGCGGAGCCGCCGAGCCTGCGGGCCAGCCTGGAGGCGATCTTGCTGGTGGCGGACGAGCCGGTACCCGAGATGGTCATGGCCGAGGTCGTCGAGCGGCCGACCGGTGAGGTGTCCGCGGCGCTGCGCGAGCTCGCCGCCGCCTACACCGCGGAGGGCCGCGGGTTTGACCTGTGCGAGATCGCGGGCGGCTGGCGGTACTACACGCGCGCCGGCTGCGCGGGAGTCGTGGAGCGGTTCGTCCGCGATGGCCAGGAGGTGCGGCTCACCCAGGCCGCCCTGGAGACGCTGGCGGTGGTGGCCTACCGGCAGCCCGTCAGCCGGGCGCGGGTCTCGGCGGTCCGCGGGGTCAACTGCGATGGCGTCATGCGCACGCTGGTGCTGCGCGGGCTGACCGAGGAGGCAGGCACCGACCCCGAGACCGGGGCGATCCTGTTCCAGACGACCGGGTACTTCCTGGAACGGCTCGGCCTGGCCAGCCTGGCGGACCTGCCGGAGCTGGCCCCGTTCCTGCCCGATCACCTCGACGACGAACAGGATGCAGGACATGAGCATGTCGGGTCGTGATCGCCGGGGCAGTGCCAAGGGCGGCGCCAGTAAGGGCGGTGCCGGCCGCAGCGGCGGGGGCCGCGGCGGCGCGGGCCGGAGCGGGTCCGGGACGGGCGGCGGCCAGGGCGGCGCGGGCCGGAGCGGGTCCGGGACAGGCGGCGGCCAGGGCGGCGCTGCGCCGGGCAGCAGCGGCCGCGGCGGGGCCGGCGGGCGGCGGGCGGAGCGCGGCGTGAGCGCGGGCTCGCGGCCGGGCTGGGTCCGGGCCTGGGGCGTGGACGCTGAACTGGCCCCGGTACGCGACTTCAGCCGCGAGGAC
This sequence comes from Streptosporangiaceae bacterium, assembly GCA_036490755.1. GTDB lineage: Bacteria > Actinomycetota > Actinomycetes > Streptosporangiales > Streptosporangiaceae > DASUBV01. The sequence continues at coordinate 8,582 of DASXDJ010000178.1, read as the reverse complement.
GGGGTCGGCCCCGGCCGTCCCGGCGGCGACGATGACGATGACTTCGATGACGACTCTGACGACGAGTTCGGCCCCGCGGGGCCCCGCGACTCGCTCATTGACGTGCCGGGCGGAGTCCGGCTGCAGAAGGTGCTGGCCGCAGCGGGCGTGGGCAGCCGCCGGCACTGCGAGGAGCTGATCGGCGAGGGCCGGATCGAGGTCGACGGCGAGGTCGTCCGCCGCTTCGGGGCCCGGGTGGATCCGGACAACCAGGTCATCCGCGTGGACGGCCGCCGCATCGCGGCGAGCGAGAAGCTGGTGTACGTCGCGCTGAACAAGCCCGCCGGGGTGCTCACCACCATGTCCGACACCCGCGGCCGGCCGACCATCGCTGACCTGCTCGGCGACCGCGCCGAGCGGCTGTTCCACGTCGGCCGGCTGGACTACGAGACCGAGGGCCTGATGCTGCTCATGAACGATGGTGAGCTGGCCCACCGGCTGGCCCATCCGCGTTTCGGCGTGCTCAAGACTTACCTGGCCGACATCGCCGGACCGGTGCCGCGTGACCTGGGCCGCACGCTGATGGGGGGAATCGAGCTGGACGACGGGCCGGCCAGCGCCGACCGGTTCCGGGTTGTCGAGCGGGCCGGGTCGCGGGCGCTGGTCGAGATCACCCTGCACGAGGGGCGCAAGCACATCGTCCGGCGGATGCTCGCCGAGACCGGCCACCCGGTGAGCCGGCTGGTGCGCACGCAGGTCGGCCCGGTGGTGCTCGGCTCGCTGAAGCCCGCCGCGTCCCGGCGGCTGACCTCCAAGGAGGTCGGCGACCTGTACGCGGAGGTCGGGCTGTAGCCGCAGGCGCTGCCCGCCGACGGGGCGGGCCGGGCTGGCAGACTGGTGACCTGACCCGGCCGGGCGGCAGGCCGCCGCGGCCAGCCGGGGCAGGTTCAGCCGAGATGACGAAAGGGGATGCTGGTGGCGGTCCGGGCAGTCCGCGGTGCCGTGCAGGTGGAGGCCAACGACAAGGCCGCGATCTGCACGGGAACGGCCGAGCTGGTAACCGAGGTCATGGGCCGCAATAACCTCAGCACCGACCAGGTCATCAGCGTCATCTTCAGTGCCACTCCCGACCTCGACGCCGAGTTCCCGGCACTGGCGGCGCGCAAGCTCGGCTTCCAGGAGGTCCCGCTGCTGTGCTGCAGCGAGATCCCGGTTCCCGGCGCGATGCCCCGCGTGGTGCGGCTGATGATGCACGTGGAGACCGAGCTGAGCCGGCCCCAGGTCCACCACGTCTACCTGCGCGGCGCCGCCGCGCTGCGCCTGGACATCGCGCAATGATGACCCCCGCGGGCGCCGGCGGCCGTGCCGCCGGGGCGGGTGACGCGGCCGGCCCGGCTGGCCCGGACCGTGGCGCGGCCGGCCCCGCGAGCGTGGTGGTCATCGGCGCCGGCCTGATCGGCACGTCGGTCGCCCTGGCCATGCGGGCCAGGGGCGCGCAGGTGTGGCTGGCCGACCGCGACCCGGCCGCCGCCCGGCTGGCCGCGCATATCGGGGCCGGGCAGGTACTGCCCGGCGGCCCGGCCTGGCCCGGGCCCGGTGACCCGGCCGGTCATCCGGAAGCCGGTCACCCGGAAGCCGGTCACCCGGACGGCGGTCATCTGGGAGCCGGTCATCTGGGAGCCGGTCATCCGGACGGCGATGATCGCGGCGGCGAGGATCCCGGCGCGGCTGGCCTGCCGGCCGACATTGCCGTGCTGGCCGTGCCGCCCGCGGCCGTCGCCGCCGAGCTGGCCGCCGCCCAGGCGCGCGGGCTGGCCCGCAGCTACACCGACGTGGCCAGCGTGAAGGAACTCCCGCTGGCCCAGGCCCGTGACCTGGGCTGCGACCTGGCCAGCTACGTGCCCGGTCATCCGCTGTCCGGCCGTGAGCGGTCCGGGCCCGCGGCCGCCCGGGCTGACCTGTTCCTCGGCCGGCCCTGGGTGCTGTGCCCGGGGCCCGAGACCGATGCCGCCGCCGTGGCGGCCGCCACCAGCCTGGCGCTCGCCTGCGGCGGGCAGCCTGTCTCGCTGACGACCGCCGAGCATGACCGCTGGGTCGCGCTGGTCTCGCATGTGCCGCACCTGGTCGCCAGCGGCATGGCGGCCCGGCTCGAGCATGCCCCCGGCGGCGCGCTCGGCCTGGCCGGCCAGGGCCTGCGCGACGTGACCCGGATCGCCGCCAGCGACCCCGGCCTGTGGGCGCAGATCCTGACGGCCAACGCCGGGCCGGTGGCCGAGATCCTCGCCCGGGTTGGCGCGGAACTGCAGGCTGCAGCCGCGACGCTGACCAGGATCGGCAGCGGCGAGGAGGACGCGGTCAAGGAACTGATGGCGATCCTGGAGCGGGCGAACGCCGGCGTGGCCCGGATCCCCGGCAAGCACGGCGGCCCGGCGCGCGACTATGCCGTCGTCCAGGTCGTCATCCCCGACCGGCCGGGCGAGCTGGCGCGGCTGTTCGAGGCGGCGGGCGAGGCCGGGATCAACATCGAGGACGTGGGCATCGAGCACTCGCCCGGACTGCCGGCCGGCGTGGCCGAGCTGGCCGTCCGGCCTGACGCCGCGGCGGGGCTGATCAGTGCCCTGGCCGCGGGTGGCTGGCACGTCCGCCGCTGATCTGCGGCGCGGGCGGCCGCGGCCGCGGCCGGCCAGCATCCCGGTCGGGCGCCGGCCCGCCGCAGGTCAGCCGCCAGTTTCGGGCTATCCGGGTGGAAGAAGGCCGAATGCGAGGTTGGCCGCGAAGGACGGTCATCAACCGGACGTTCCCGACGCTGGCCTGGGCGCAGCCGGGCCGCCGGTAACATCGCCTTCGTGACAAACTCGGCCTCCAGCATCCAGCAGGCTCCGGTGACCGGCGACCATGAGGATCCGGGCGGCTGGTCCGGCGGCCTGGTGATCGCCGTCGACGGCCCGTCCGGATCGGGCAAGTCGTCGGCGGCCAGGGGCGTGGCCCGCGGACTGGGACTTCGCTACCTCGACACCGGAGCCCAGTACCGGGCGCTGACCTGGTGGCTGCTGACCGAGGACATCGACCCGGCCGACCCGGCTGTGGTGCTGGCCAACTTCCGCCGGGCCCGGATCGACAGCGGTACCGACCCGGATGCTCCGCAGATCGCCGTGAACGGCCAGGACGTAGCCGGCCCGATCCGGACCCGGCAGGTGTCCAACACCGTCAGCGCGGTGGCCTCGCTGCCACCCGTGCGCGAGTACCTGATCGGGCTGCAGCGCGAGATCATCGCCGCCGCGGTCAGTTCCGGCCCCGGCATCGTGGCGGAGGGCCGGGACATCGGCACCGTCGTCGCCCCGGACGCCACAGTCAAGGTCTTCCTCACCGCCTCGGAGTCGGCCCGGGCCGCCCGGCGCAGCGCCGAGCTGGCGGCCGACCCTGTCGTCACCGCCGAGCTGACCCAGCGCGAGCAGGCGGCCCGCGATCGCCGGGACGCCGCGCAGTCGGCGGTGGCCGGTGACGCCGTCGTGATCGACACCACGGCGCTGGGACTGGACGAGGTCATCGCCGAGATCGTCGGGCTGGCCCGCAGCCGTCGGGCGGCGCGCCGTGACTGACAGTTCCCGCCGCGGCCAGCGCACCAGGGGCGCCGGCCCGCCGGGCGGCGGCGCCGCCCCGGACGCCGGGGCTGCCGCACCGGCGGACGGCGACCTGGCCTGGGACGACCCTGACCTGCCGGGCGCGCCGGGCGGCGAGACCGGAGCCGCGCCGGCCCCGGTGCTGGCCGTGGTCGGCCGGCCCAACGTCGGCAAGTCCACCCTGGTGAACCGGATCCTGGGCAGTCGCCAGGCGGTCGTCGAGGACGTTCCCGGCGTCACCCGGGACCGGGTGACCTACGACGCCACCTGGCGGGGCCGGGCGTTCACGCTGGTCGACACCGGCGGCTGGGATCCCGAGGTGGAGGGCACCGGGGCGCTCGGCGCCCGGGTGGCAGCCCAGGCCCGGGTGGCGGTCGACGCCGCCGACGCGGTGCTCTTCGTGGTGGACGCGGTCGTGGGCGTGACCGACGCTGACGCGGCGGTGGCGGACGTGCTGCGCCGCTCCCGCAAGCCCGTCGTGCTGGCCGCCAACAAAGTCGACGACGCGCCGGGCGAGGCCAATGCCAGCACACTGTGGGCACTCGGGCTCGGCGAGCCGCTGGCGGTCAGCGCGCTGCACGGACGCGGCAGCGGTGACCTGCTCGACGCGGTGCTGGACGCGCTTCCCGAGGCGCCCGCTGAGCAGCTCGGCCAGGTCGGCGGCCCGCGCCGGGTGGCGCTGATCGGCCGGCCGAACGTGGGCAAGTCCAGCCTGCTGAACAAGCTGGCCGGCCAGGAGCGGGTGCTGGTCGACGCCACCGCCGGGACGACCCGCGACCCGGTGGACGAGCTGATCGAGCTGGGGGACCGGACCTGGCGGTTTGTCGATACTGCCGGGATCCGCCGCCGGATGCGGGAGGCGCAGGGCGCCGACTACTTTGCCGCGCTGCGCACCGAGCGCGCGCTGGAGCGGGCCGAGGTCGCGGTGGTGCTCATCGACGCCAGCGAGCCACTGGCCGAGCAGGACCTGCGCATCGTGTCCATGGTCATCGAGGCCGGCCGTGCGCTGGTCATCGCCTACAACAAGTGGGACCTGGTCGACGAGGACCGCCGGTACTTCCTGGACCGGGAGATCGACCGGCAGCTGCACACCGCGCGCTGGGCGCCCCGGGTGAACATCTCCGCGGCTACCGGCTGGCACACCGACCGGCTCGTCCCGGCCCTGGAGACCGCGCTGGCGAGCTGGGAGACCCGGGTGCAGACCGGGAGGCTGAACGCCTGGCTGACGGCCCTGATCGCCGCCACGCCGCCGCCGGTGCGCGGCGGGAAGCAGCCGAAGGTGATGTTCGCGACCCAGGCGGGCATCCAGCCGCCGCATTTCGTGCTGTTCACGTCCGGCTTCCTGCAGGCGGGCTACCGCCGGTTCATCGAGCGGCGGCTGCGCGAGGAGTTCGGCTTCGCCGGCACGCCGGTGCACCTGTCGATGCGGCTGCGCGAGAAGCGGTCGGGCGCGGGCCGCCCGGCCAGGGGAGCGCGGCGCAGCTGACCCCCTGGCCGGCCGGGGGCTGACGCCGGGCCGGCCAGGCCCGCCTACCCGAGACGGGCGGCGAGGCGGTGCTGACTCGGCCGTGCCGGGCTGTGCCGGGTGCGGCCGCCGGGACGGCGGCCGGGGATCCCGGGCCGGGCCCGGCCCAGCTGGAACCAGACGGTAGTGCCGGCCAGGCCGCGCAGGAAGCCCCACTGCCGGGCCATCGTCTGCACCAGGAACAGGCCGTGCCCGTCCGAGGCGTACGTGTCGCCCTTCACCACCGGCGCGCTGGTGGCGGAGCCATTGTCGGTGACCTCGACCCGGATGCCGTCGGCGATCTCCAGGACCACCACCAGAACCGAGCCGCCGGGTCCGCTGGACCTGCTGTGCCGGACAGCGTTGGTCACCAGCTCGGAGGTGAGCAGCACCGCCGTGTCGGTGACATCGTCTAACTCGCCGAGCGCGGTCGAGACGAACTCACGCGCGGTCCGGACCTGATCGGCCCGGCCCGGAATGGTGAGGGTCCCGAGAACGGCGGCGCCCGCCATTATCGCAAGATCCTCGGTCGCATCGCTTGCGCGCGAGAGCGCTACTGCCATCACGGTCGCTCCTTCCCCAGCTGCACCGGTAAATGGCGGTCCGTCACTTTCGTAACGGATAGCGCCGGATCCGTGCGAGGCCAGCGGGATGGTTGCACGGCGTGACGCCTTGTCACTCATAATGGTATGAGCGTGCATGCCACGCAAGTGCGTGAGAGAAATCTTGCATACGAAATCTCAGATGAGATCTCATCACACCACCGTTTTTCAGGTATGGTGATCTCGAAGTCCAGCAAGCGCGACAGCAGTCCCGCTATGTCTCAGCAGGACACATAGCCGCGCTGCCTTCCCCTAAAGGGGGCGAGTGCCCGTGTCGATTGGCCCGACAGTACGGCGGAGACGTCTCGGCAGCGAGTTAAGACGACTGCGGGAGGCGCAGTCGATCAAGCTGGAAGAGGTCGCTGAGCGCCTCGGGCTGGCCCCCTCCACACTGTCGCGCATCGAGACCGGCAAGGCGCCGACCCGGAGCGCTTATCTCACGTCCATGCTGGAGCTGTACGGCGTGGATGACCCGACTCAGAAGCAGATGCTGACCGAGATGGCCCGGGAGGGGCACCGCAAGGGCTGGTGGCAGGTCTGGGAGGACGTGCTGCCCTCGGGGTTCGGGATCTACGTCGGGCTGGAGGCCGAGGCCGCCTCGCTGCGCGTCTACGAGGCCCTGGTGGTGCACGGGCTGCTGCAGACCGAGGAGTACGCCCGGGCGGTCATGACCACGGTGCGCCGCCGCCAGTCCCCGGAGGAGATCGAGCGGCTGGTCAAGCTGCGGATGCAGCGCCAGGAGGCGCTACTGAAAGCCGATCCGCTGGAATTGTGGATCATTCTCGACGAGGCCGTTATCCGCCGGTCGATGGGCCCGCCCGATCTCATGCGGCGCCAGCTCGAGCATCTGTGCGAGACAAGCCTGATGCCGAATGTCACGCTCCAGGTTCTGGAGTTCTCCAGCGGCCTGCACCCCGCGCTCAACGGGCCATTCGTGATCATCGAGTTCCCCGAGCGATTTGACCCGGATGTTGTGTATTCCGAGGGCGTCGCCGGGCAGGCGTATGTCGAAGAGCGCGATCGGGAAGTACGTGCCCGAGTGGAGGCATTTGACCTGCTTCGCGCCACTGCCCTGCCGCCTGCCGATTCTGCCGAGCTCATCCGAGAAGCCAGCCACCAATGCATGTGATTTACCAGAAAGGATCACCCATGAATCCCGACCTCTCCGGCGCGACCTGGATCACCAGCCGGCTGTGCAATAACTCGGCCTGCGTGCAGGTGGCCCACCTGCCCGGCGGCCTGGTCGCGCTCCGGGACTCCAAGGACACCGCCAAGCCCGCGCATGTGTTCGACGGCGCGGAGTGGAGCGCCTTCCTGGCCGGCGTCAGGAACGGCGAGTTCGACCAGCCGGCCAGCTAGACGTCGGGCCTGTCCGCGGCACCGCGCGGGCAGGTCCGGCTGCCACTCAGGCCGCCCTGCCCGGCGCCAGGCAGTCAGGAACGGCAACGGCCGCCCGGATCCGCTGGATCCGGGCGGCCGCCGTGCCACGGGCCGGGGTTCGGGTCAGCTAGCCGACCGGTACCCCGAACTCGCCGTCGCAGGCACCGCCGAGGAATGCGTCCCACTCGGCCCTGGTGAAGACCAGCGCCGGGCCGTCCGGGTGGCGCGAGTTGCGCAGGGCTACCTCGCCTGCGGGCAGGAACGCCACCTCGACGCAGTTGCCCCCGGTGGGCCCGCTGCGGATGCTCTTGCGCCAGACTGCGTCAGCGAGTATGGCGGCCTCCCGGTGTGAGTCGATCATTCGGGTTCCTCCAGGTCGTTGATCAATCCGCGGATGAAGTCCTTGCTCTGCTCGGGGGTCAGGCTGGTCGCGGCCATCTTCTCCATGGCCGCGGTGTACCGGTCCACGTCCATGCGCTTGTCCAGGTACATGGCGCTGGTCAGGTGCTCGAGGTAGACGACATCAGGCAGGTCACTCGGCGCGAAGGTGAGGATGCTGAAGCTGCTGGGTGCCAGGTAGGTGGCGCCCTCGGGGAACGGGGTGACCTGCAGGGTCAGGCCGGGCCGGTCGCTGATCTCCAGCAGGTACTCCAGCTGGCTGCGCATCAGTTCCGGGCCGCCGACCGGGCGCTTCAGCGCCATCTCGTCAATCAGGGCCCATAGCCGCAGCCCGCCCGTGGTGAACCGGCGCTGCCGTTCCTTGCGCAGGACGACCAGGCGGTTGGTCTCCTCCAGGGAGAACTCGCCCAGCTCGAGGATCGCGGTGGCGTACTCCTCGGTCTGCAGCAGGCCGGGCACGAACTGCGAGTCGTACTCGCGGATGAACTCGGCGGACTCCTCCAGGCCGATGTAGGCCTGGAACCACTGCGGCAGGATGTCCTGGTAGCGGTGCCACCAGCCGGGCTGGTTGGCCTGGCTGGCCAGCGACAGCATCTGCTCGCGCTCGGCGACGTCGGTGATGCCGTACAGGCTGAGCAGGTCGGCGATGTCGACCTCGCGGAAGGCGTTACGCCCTAATTCGATGCGGCTGATCTTGGACTCTGACGCCCGGATCGCCCGCGCGGCCTGCTGCGCGGTGATCCCCCGTGCCTCGCGGAGGCGGCGCAGCTGAGTGCCGAGGAGGATTCGCAGTACAGTCGGGCCAGATGCCTCTTCCGTCATGATGTGCACTCCGTCTCGCCGTAGTCCAGGCCCCGCTCACGATCCTGGCACAGAGATCGGTGATCATATTATGACGCTGGCCTGGCCGCGCCCTTAGTGCAGAAAGTCCCGACGCAATTGCGTAATGGACTTCCCGCCAATCGTTACTTACTTCATGATATCGCAGCTGGGATTTCGCGCCACCCCCTGCGAGCGCCCAGTATTGACCATTGCGATCTAATTGACTACGATGCGCGCCTGATCTGTTGCAATCAGTAGCTGCCGGGAGGGCCGGCA
>DASXDJ010000177.1:0-9842 GCA_036490755.1 Streptosporangiaceae bacterium | reverse complement strand
CCCGTGGTGCGCAGCGCCGGCGTCGCGCGAGCGTGCCTGAGCTGGAGAAGCTGCGCCACCCACTCCACGTCGGCCAGGCCGCCAGGGCCGAGCTTGAGATGCCGCGCCGGGTCCATGCCGCGCGGCATCCGCTCGGCTTCCACCCGGGCCTTGATGCGCCGGATTTCCCGGACGGAATCCTCGCCGATCCCGCCCTCGGGATAGCGGATCTCGTCCGCCATCTCGGTGAACGCCGCGCCCAGGGCCGCGTCGCCCGCCACGAACCCGGCCCGCAGCAGGGCCTGCGCCTCCCACGGCACCGACCAGCGCCGGTAGTACGCGCGGTAGGAGGCCAGGGTGCGGACCAGCGGCCCCTGCCGGCCCTCGGGCCGCAGCCCGGCGTCCACGGCAAGCGCCGGGTCCGGGCCGGGCCGGGCCAGCAGGGCGCGCAGCCGCTCGGCCACCGCGTGCGCGGCGCGAGTCGCCGCCTCCTCCGCGGCACCCGGCACCGGGTCGTGCACGAACAGCACGTCGGCGTCGCTGGCGAAGCCCATCTCCTGGCCGCCGAAGCGGCCCATCGCGATGACCGCGATCCGGGTCGGCAGCGGCCCGGCCGCCGCCTCCGCCTCCGCGATCGCGGCCTCCAGCGCGGCGCCCACGGTGACCGCCGCGACGCTGGTCAGGGCGATACCGCGGTCCTGCACGGTGGCCAGGCCCAGGACGTAGGCCATGGCGGTGCGCAGCAGCTCGCGGCGGCGGATGGCCAGGACCACGCCGGCGGCCTGCTCCGCGGCGGCGTGCCGGCGCACCGCGGCGTGCGCCTCCTCGTGCAGCGCGGCGGCCGGCCGCGGCGTCAGCTCAGCGTCGTCGGCCAGCATCGCGACGGCCTCCGGGGCGCGCAGCAGCAGGCCGGCGGCGTACCGGCCGGAGGCCAGCAGCCGCGCCATCCGCTGGGCCACGATCATGTTGTCGCGCAGCAGCCGCAGGTACCACGGCGAGTTGCCGAGCGCCTCGCTGACCTGGCGGAAGGCGAGCAGTCCGGCGTCCGGCTGGGGGGCGTCGGCGAACCAGCCGAGCAGCACCGGCAGCAGGGTGCGCTGGATGGCGGCCCGGCGGCTGACCCCGGAGCTGAGCTCCTCGATGTGCCGCAGCGCCCCGGCCGGGTCGGCGTAGCCGAGGGCCTCCAGCCGCTGGACCGCTGCCTCGGGGGTGAGCCGGACGGCGTCGCCGGGCAGCCGGGCCACCGCATCGAGCAGCGGCCGGTAGAACAGCTTCTCGTGCAGCTGCCGGACCTCGCCCGCCTGCCGCCGCCACTGGCTGGTCAGCTCCCGGGCCGGGTCGCCGCGGCCGCCGCCGTCGCCCGGCTGCATCCGGCGCAGCGCCCGGCCGACCTGGCGCAGGGTGCCCGGATCCTCGGGCAGGGTGTGCGTGCGGCGCAGGCGGCGCAGCTGCAGCAGGTGCTCGACGCTGCGCAGGAACCGGTAGGCGCCGGCCAGCCCGGCCGCGTCGGCGCGGCCGACATACCCGCCGGCGGCCAGCGCGGCCAGCGCGGCCAGGGTGCCGCCCGCGCGCAGCGTGTCGTCGGCCCGGCCGTGCACCAGCTGCAGCAGCTGGACGGCGAACTCGATGTCGCGCAGCCCGCCGGGGCCGAGCTTCAGCTCCCGCCCCGCCTCGTCGGCGGGCAGGCTCCCCAGCACCCGGCGGCGCATCGCCTGGACGTCGGCGACGAAGTCCGGGCGCTGCGCGGCCTGCCACACCAGCGGCCCGACGGTAGCGGTGTAGGCGGCGCCCAGCTCCGCGTCGCCTGCCACCGGCCGGGCCTTGAGCAGCGCCTGGAACTCCCACGTCTTGGCCCAGCGCTCGTAGTAGGCGCGGTGGCTGGCCAGGGTGCGGACTAGCGGCCCGTCGCGGCCCTCGGGACGCAGGTTCGGGTCGACCGGGAACAGCATCCCCTCGGGGGCGGCCTGCGAGCAGACCCGGATCATGGCGCTGGCCAGCGCCGTCGCGGTGCGCAGCGCAGCGGCCTCGGCCTCGGGTCCGCCGGCCTCGCCGGCCGGGGCGGCCACGAAGATGACGTCGACGTCGCTGGCGTAGTTCAGCTCCCGGCCGCCGCATTTGCCCATCGCGATCACCGCCAGCCGGGCCGGGGCGGCCCCGGCCGGCAGGCTGGCCTCGGCGATGCGCAGGGCGGCGGCCAGCGCCGCGGCAGCCAGGTCGGCCAGCTCGGCGGTCACGCTCTCCAGCGGGTCGGCGCCGGTCAGGTCCCGGGCACTCAGGTGCAGCAGCCGCTGCCGGTAAGCCAGCCGCAGCGCGGTGGCCGGGTCCTGGCCGCCGGCCATGGCCTGCCCGACGGCGGCGCCCAGCACGGCCGACAGCTCCGCGGCCGAGGGCCGCTCCCGGGCCTGCGGCCCGGCCAGCACCCGCCAGTCGTCCGGGCGGCGGGCCAGGTGATCGCCGAGTGCGACGCTGGCGCCCAGCACGGTGATCAGCCGGTCGCGCAGGCCCTCGTCCGCGCGCAGCGCGGCCGCCAGCGCGGCGTCCGGGGCCATCCGGGCCAGCGCGGCCAGGGCCAGGTCCGGGTCGGCCGACGCGGCCAGCGTCTCCGTCAGCGCGGCATCCGCCCCCGTCACGTCCAGCCCGAGGTCGCCGGTGAGCAGAGCCTGGGCGCGCGCGGTGTCGGCGAAGCCCAGCGCGGCCAGCAGCCCGGCCAGGGTCCCGCGCGGCATGCTCACCCCAGCACGGTACCGGCCAGCCGGCCCGCCGGAACTGACCCGGGACCGGCCGGCTGCGGGTGTGTCACACCCGCCGCCGCGGACGCCCGCTGAGCCGGGAGCGGCCCGGTCAGGTGGTGATAGTGACCAGGCCGCTGTGCAGGTCGTAGTGCCCGCCGACGATCATCAGCCCGTCGCGGCGGATCAGGTCGCTGAGCAGCGGCTGGCGCTCCAGCCGCCGGACGGTCAGCCGGATCTGCGCCCGGATGGTGTTGTTGAGCTGGTTACCGGGCAGGCCCAGCGCGGCGTGATAGGCCGGCCGGAGCGCGTCGACGACGGCCTGGATGTGGCCCGGCGCCCGGCCGCCGCTGCTGATCACCTTGATGGCGTCGTTCACCGCGCCGCAGCCGGAGTGCCCCAGGACCAGGATCAGGCGCGTCGAGGCCCAGGTCGCCGGGCCGTACTCGATGCTGCCCAGGACGACCCGATCGTCGATGGTCTGGGCCCCGGTGCGGAGCGTGAGGATCTCGCCGAGCCCGCAGTCGAACACCAGCTCCGGCGGCACGCGCGAGTCGATGCACGACACCACCGTGGCGAACGGATTCTGCCCGGTGGCCAGGTGGTGCCGCCACCACCGCGACTGCCGCGGATGGCGGGCCTGGCCCAGCACCCAGCGGCGGTTGCCGGCCAGCAGGATGCGCAGCGCTTCTTGCGGCCCCGGCCGCCGGCCGTCCGGGGCCGGGCCTGCCCCGTCCGCGAACTCCGCCGCGCCCTGGCCCGGGTCTGCGGTGCTGGCCTGCGCGGGCGCCGCCCCGGCCAGCACCGAGCCGGCCAGCCCGGCCATCGCCGCGCCCGACACAGCCAGGCCGGCGTTCCCGGCCGTCCCGAAAAAGCCCCGGCGCGTCACGCCAGGCTGCTGCATGTCTGTCACGATTGGTCCCCCCGGGCCAGAGCCAGGGGCCCCCGCCCGCGGCGGGCCCAGTTTCTATCCCGCCGCGCCGCCCGGCGTGCCGCCACGCCGGCCTGCGCGGGAGTACCTTCCTAACCGGCGCGGCGGCAGACCGGGAAGGACGGGCGAATGCGAGCAGCGGGAGTGCGCCGGGCGGGCGGCGAGATCGAGCTGCTGGAGCTGCCGGCGCCGCGGCCGCTGCGGGCCGGGGAGGTGCTGATCGAGGTCCGGGCCGCCGGGGTGGGCAACTGGGATGAGTTCGTCCGCGCGGGCGGCTGGGATACCGGCATCCGGCCGCCGATGGCGCTGGGCGTGACCGCGGCCGGGCTGGTCACCGCCGTCGCGGACACGGCGGACAGCTGGCTGGCCGGGCGCCGGGTGACGACCCACTCCCTGCCCTTGCGCGACCAGGGCTGCTGGGCTGAGCAGTTCATCGCCGCCGCTGCCGACGTCACCCCGCTGCCGCCGGGCATTCCCGATGACGTGGCCGCGGCCCTGCCGGTGCCCGTCCTCACCGCCGCCCAGGCGCTGGCCGCGCTCGAGGTACGGGAGAGCCAGACGGTGCTGGTGCACGGCGCGGGCGGGGTCACTGGCGGCCTGCTGGTCCAGCTGGCCGGGCTGACCGGAGCCCGGGTCATCGCCACCGCCGGGCCGGCCAGCGCCGACCGGATCGCCTCGCTGGGCGCCGACGCGGTCCTGGACTACCGGCAGCCCGGCTGGCCCGGCCAGGCGCGGATGCTGACCGGCGGCGGCGGGGCCGACGCCGCGGTCAGCGCGGCTCGCGGCGGCGGCCACGCGGCGCTGACCGCGGTCCGGGACGGCGGCGTGCTGGCCACTATCACCGGCGGCGCGCCGGCGGGTGAGCGCGGGATCCGGGTCCGCGACGTCCAGGTCGCTCCGGACGGCGCCGCCCTGCGGCGGCTGACCGGGCTGCTGGCGGGCGGCGCGCTCACCGTTCCGGTGGCGGCCTGCTATCCGCTGGAGCAGGCCGGGGCGGCCCTGGAGCTGGCCCGGCGCGGCACCCACGGCGTGGCGATCGTCTTGTGCCCGGCCGGGCCGGGGGCGCCGCGATAGCCTGCAGTCATGGACCAGGCCTGGCCGGATGTCTCCTACGAGCAGTGGCGGGACACCTGCGACACCCTGCACGCCCATACCCAGGTGCTGGGGAAGCTGGCCGCTACGCTGGCGCCGCCCGAGCCGCAGCTCCAGCACGCGGCGCTGCGGCTGACCGCCCGGGGCTGGGAGACCGCCCCGCTGCCGGCGCCGGACGGCTCGGGGTCCCTGGTCATCGCCCTGGACCTGCGTGCTCACGAGGCGGTGGTGGAGCACAGCGCCGGCGGCCGGCCCGGCCGGCCGGGCGCCCGGATCCCGCTCGCCCCGGACCGGGCCGTCGCAGACGTGACCAGCGACGTGCTGGCCGCGGTGGGTCAGGCCGGCGGGGACGTGGCGATCGACCCGACCCCGCAGGAAGTCCCCTGGACCGTGCCGCTGGACGCCGACCGCGAGCACGCCACCTATGACCCCGGTCAGGTGACCGCGTACTTTGCCGCCGCCACCAGGGCCGCCCTGGTCCTGGCCGCCTTCCGGGCGCCCTACCGGGGCCGGTCGACGCCGGTGAATGCCTGGTGGGGGTCGTTCGACCTGGCGGTCAGCCTGTTCTCCGGGCGGCCCGCCGAGCCGCCGTCCGGTGACTTCATCATGCGCAATGCCATGGACGCGCAGGAAGTCGCCGTCGGCTGGTGGCCCGGCGACGCCCGCTACGGCCGGGCGGCGTTCTACGCCTACGCCCACCCCGCGCCGGCTGGCTTTGCCGGGGCCGCCCTGCAGCCCGCCGCGGCCCGCTGGGAGGCCGGCCTGGGCGAGTACGTCCTGGACTGGGACGACGTCCGGTCCGCAGCCGGCCCGCAGGCCACGGCCCTGGAGTTCGCCCGGTCAGCGTTCCGGCATGCCTGCGCGGTGTGCGGCTGGGACCCGGCCCTGGCCGCCAGCTCCGAGGGAACGCCCCCGCCGGTCACCTGACCGGGCCGGGCCGGGTCCAGGGTCAGAGCGCCGCGTACAGCGCCTGCTCGAAGTCGGCGTAGAGCTGGAGTCCTTCCGCCGTGACGAACGGCAGGAAGTTGCTGTAAATCGAGGCGCAGATGCCGGCGCTGCGGTCGATCCAGAAGTGGGTGTTGCACAGCCCCGCCCAGGATCCGGAGCCGGCCCGGCGCATGCCCGGCTGGTCGCGCGGGCTGAGCAGCAGGCCGTATCCCCACTTGAAGCCGGGGCCCAGGGTGAGCGGCCCGCTGGAGGCCGGGTCGGCCGTCGGGATGTCGGCCGGGAAGTCCAGGTCGCCGATCTGGTTGGTGAAGGCGGCCTCGACGGTCTGCGGCTCCAGGATCCGGGTGCCATCCAGCTCCCCGCCGCGCAGCAGCGCCCGCTCGAACCTGATGTAGTCGCTCGGCGGCCCGTACAGGCCGTGCCCGCCCGCCCAGTAATCCGGGGCCTGGCTCAGCACCTCCCCGGCCGACACCCAGGCGCCGCCGGCGTCCCGGACGTGCACCGGCGACGCGGCCGGCCGGTCAGCGTCACTCATCAGGAAGCTGGTGCGGTCCATGCCCAGCGGCCCGGTCACGCCCTGCTTCACGGCCACGTCCAGGCTGACGCCGGTGACGGCCTCGACGACCTGGCCGAGCCAGTCGGTGTTGATGCCGTAGATGAAGGCGGTCCCCGGATCGGCCAGCAGGGGCGCCGACAGGCAGGAGCGCTGGCCGGCCACCACGTTGGGGATGCCGGTCGCCTGCTCCCACCGCACCAGGTCCTGGCTCCAGAACCAGTAGCCCAGGCCGGAGGTGTGGGTGATCAGCTGCCGCACCGTGGGCTGGGTAGCCGGGGGACGCAGCCGCGGGGTGTCCCCGTCGAAGCCCGCCAGCACCTGCACTCCGGCGAACTCCGGGCAGTACTGCGCGACGGGCGCGTCCAGGTCCAGGCTGCCTTTCTCGGCTTCCTGCAGCGCGACAACCGTGGTGGGCATCTTGGTCATCGACATGATCCGGAAGATCGTGTCCACGGTGGCCGGGTCGGACTCCCCCGCCGCCCGCGGCCCGGCAGCGCCGGAGTAGATCACCCCGTCCCGGTCGGCGGCGATGGCCGCCACGTGCGGTACCGCCCCCGATGCCACTGCCTTGGTCAGGACCGAGTCGATGGCGGTGCCGTCTATCGCAGCCGACATGTCATGCCCTCCCTCGCCGTCCGGCGCGCGCGGCACCAGCGATACCGCAGCATGCCAGGAGCGTGACACCAGGGGGCACGGCGGGCAAGAGCCACAACAGCGGCGCTGGCGGCCATCTGGGGGGCGTAGCGCGTCAGAGCCGCCCGGCTACAGGACCGGGAGGTAGCGGTCCAGCTCGAACTGGGTGACCTGGCGGCGGTATTCCTGCCATTCCTCGCGCTTGTTGCGCAGGAAGAAGTCGAAGACCTGCTCCCCCAGCGCCTCGGCGACCAGCTCACTGCGCTGCATGACGGTGATCGCGTCGGACAGGCTCTGCGGCAGCGGCTCGATCCCCAGGGCGTGCCGCTCGGCTGAGGTCAGCGCCCACACGTCGTCCTCAGCGCCGGGCGGCAGCTCGTAGTCTTCCTCGATCCCCTTCAGGCCGGCGCTGAGGATGACCGCGAACGCCAGGTAGGGATTGCAGGCCGGGTCGAGGGACCGGAACTCGATCCGGGTCGCGTTGCCCTTCAGCGGCTTGTACATCGGCACCCGGATCAGCGCCGAGCGGTTGTTGTGCCCCCAGCAGACATAGGCCGGCGCCTCACCGCCGGCGCCGGCGATCCGCTCGGTCCCGCCCCACAGCCGCTTGTAGGAGTTGACCCACTGGTTGCAGACGGCGGTGATCTCGGCGGCATGCCGCAGCAGGCCGGCGATGAACGACCGGCCGACCTTGGAGATCTGGAAGTCCGCGCCCGGCTCGTGGAAGACGTTGCGATCGCCCTCGAACAGCGACATATGGGTATGCATCCCGGAGCCGGGGTGCTCGCTGAACGGCTTGGGCATGAACGAGGCGTAGACCCCCTGCTGCAGCGCCACCTCCTTCATGGCCAGCCGGAAGGTCATGATGTTGTCGGCGGTGCTCAGCGCGTCGGCGTAGCGCAGGTCGATCTCCTGCTGACCGGGCGCGCCCTCATGGTGGCTGAACTCCACCGAGATGCCCACTGCCTCCAGCATCGAGATGGCCTCGCGGCGGAAGTCGTGGGCGATGCCGTGCGGGGTGTGGTCGAAGTAGCCGCCCGAGTCGATCGGCCGCGGCCGGGCGCCGGGCTCGGGCCGCTCCCGGAGCAGGAAGAACTCGATCTCGGGATGGGTGTAGAAGGTGAAGCCCAGCTGGCCCGCCCGGGCCAGGGCGCGCTTGAGCACGTACCGCGGGTCGGCGTAGGAGGGCGTCCCGTCGGGCAGCAGGATGTCGCAGAACATCCGGCCGGTCCCGGCCGAGTCGTCGCCCACGGGCATCAGCTGGAAGGTCGCCGGGTCCGGCCGGGCGATCATGTCCGCCTCGTAGACCCGGGCGAAGCCCTCGATGGCCGAGCCGTCGAACCCGATCCCCTCGGCGAACGCGCCTTCCAGCTCGGCGGGGGCCACGGCCACCGACTTGAGGTAACCCAGCACGTCGGTGAACCACAGGCGCACGAAGCGGATGTCCCGCTCCTCGAGCGTCCGCAGTACGAACTCTTCCTGCCTGTCCACCGAAACAGTCTGCCCGCCCCATGTTTCGCACAGGTTACGCGGGGTGCCCGGGCGCAGCTCAGGCCGCCGGAGCCGGGCCGGAAACCCCGGCGGGGCCGGGCGAGCCGGGCCCGGCCAGCAGGACCGGGCCAGCGGGACTGGTCAGCCGGGCCGGGTCGCTGCCCTGGCCGCCCGGTCGGCCCAGGCGGCCAGGTCCGGGTCGGCGGCCAGCAGGCTGGCGTACTTCTTGCGGGCCTCCGCCCGGCGGGCCGGCAGGTACTGGGACGGCCACGGGCCCGGATGCGGCGCGTACCCCTTCAGGACATTGCGGGCAACCGTGACCTTGTGCACCTCATCCACCCCGTCGGCGATGGCCATTGTCGGCGCGCTGGCGTACATGGCCTGCAGCGGCGTCAGGTTCGTGGTGCCCAGCGAGCCCATGATGTGCAGCGCCCGGTAGCTCACCTCGCGCAGCACCTTGGCGCAGGAGTACTTGCAGGCGGCGATCTGGGTGCGGGCCTCGCGGGTACTGGAGTTGTCGATGGTCCAGGCCGTCCACAGCACCAGCAGCCGCAGCATGGTCAGCTCGGCGTAGGAGTCGGCGATCGCCTCGGCCACCATCTGGTGCTCGCCGATGACCTTGCCGTGCGACTCGCGGGACAGCGCCCGCTCGCACATCATGTCGAAGGCCAGCCGGACCTGGGCCACCGTGCGCATCGCGTGATGGATCCGGCCGCCGCCCAGGCGGCGCTGGGCCAGCACCTTGGCGCCGTCCTCGGGGCCGAGCAGGTTGCCCGCCGGGACCCGCACGGCGTTGTAGCGAATGTGGTTGTGCACGGCCGGGTACTCCATGATCTCCACGCCCGGTGTCTCCCGCGGCACCACGAACATCCCGTTCACGCACATCACGAAGATGATGTCGGCCCGGCTGCCGGCGCTGGTGAACCACTTCTCGCCGGTGATCACCCACTCGTCGCCGTCGCGCTCCGCGCGGGTGGTGAACATGGCCGGGTCCGAGCCGCCCTGCGGCTCGGTCATCGAGTACGCCGAGAAGATCTCCTGGTTCAGCAGCGGCGTCAGCCAGCGCTGCTTCTGCTCGGCCGTCCCGTAGGCGGCCAGCATCTCCATGTTGCCGGTGTCCGGGGCGGCGGTGCCGAAGATCACCGGCGCGGAGCGGTAGCGGCCCAGGATCTCATTCAGCAGGGCGAGCCTCAGCTGCCCGAAGCCGGGGCCGCCCAGGTCCTGGCCGAGGAACAGCGCCCACAGCCCCCGGTCCTTCACCTGCTGGCGCAGCGGGTCAGCCAGCGCCCGGGCCTTCGGGTTCCGGGACCAGGCGGCGCCGGGGAACACCAGGTCCAGCGGCTCGACCTCGGTGCGGCAGAACTCCTCCACCCAGTCCAGTTGCTCCTGGAATTCCGGCTCGGTGGAGAAATCCCAGGCCACGGCTGCCTCCCGCGTGAACCCCGCCGGATATGACACCGCCAGGCTAATAGAATCACATTCT
>DASXDJ010000176.1:0-37856 GCA_036490755.1 Streptosporangiaceae bacterium | reverse complement strand
CGCTACTTGACGAAGTACCAGTTCTCCGGGTTGATCGTGAGCGTCGGGCTCTGCGGGGTGGCCCCCCGGAGATTCCCGGCGACCTCGGTCATGGAGTACACGGCGTTGGGCTGCCACTGCATGGGCAGCTGCTTGGCCAGGTAGTTCTCCCACTGGTCCAGCGCCTGCGGGTCACCGCTGGTCAGCGTCTTGGCGATCATCTTGTCGTCGGCCGGGTCCTTGAACCCGCCCGAGTTGGCGATCGCGCCGCTCTGGAACAGCGTCTCGCCGGTAGGCAGGAAATCCGGGTCGAACGACCAGCCGCCGCCCCAGTCAGCCAGGTCCCAGTTACACGGGATCTTGGCCACGACGCAGTTGCCGGCCGCCAGCGCGGTGACCTGGTCGAACGGCTTGGGCTGCAGGTTGAGCTTGATCCCGACCGCCGCCGCGCTCGACTGCAGCTGCTGCAGCTCCGAGGCGAGCCAGGCGGCCCCGGTGGCGTACGGGAAGTTGAAGCTCAGCCCCTGGCCCTTCTTGACGCCCGGCCCGCACAGGGACGGGTCCGTGCAGGTGGTGACGCCGTTCGGGGTGACCTTCCAGCCGTGGCTGGTCAGCAGGGCCTTGGCCTTCGCCGGGTTGTAGGGGTACGGCGTGCCCGCCTTCAGCTGCGGCGACAGGAACTTCGTCGCCGGGGTGTTCCCGACCGGCCCGACCGTCTGCGTGCCGTAGCCGCGCAGCGGGCCGCTGATCACGCCGGTCTGGTTCATCAGGTACGCCAGGGCCTGCCGGAAGTACAGCTGCCGGATGACCGGCCCGTTGCCCGTGGTGGACTGGAAGTTGGTGACGTAGTAGTTAATGCCCCAGACATACAGCGGGTTCAGCGAGTAGCCCTTGGACGACAGCGGGTTCTTGCCGGTCGTCACGCCGGCGGGCTTGGCCGGGGCGTCCTGGCTGGGCAGGTAGCCGACATCGATCCTGGTGCCGGAGCTCGGCGCCTGCAGCACGTCATACTCAGCCGAGTCGGTGGTGAACGGCACCTCCTGGAAGCTGGCCAGGCGCGGCTGCACCGGGCCGGAGTACGACTTGTTCGGGACGAACGTGACGTGCCCGTCGGCGTTGAACGCCTTCAGCTTCCACGGCCCGTCCACGATGGCCCACAGCGGCGACGTGGCGTAGCTGGACAGCTTCTTCGACTGCTCGTCCAGGTAGCTGTAGACCGCCGCGCAGTCCTTGACCTTGGTGGCGCAGTCGCTCGGCCCGGACGCGGTCTTGTCCCAGGCTGCCGGCATCGGGAAGATCTGGCTCAGGTCGTTGTACAGGAACCAGGTCGGCGAGTACGCCTTGTTCATCGTCATGGTCAGCCGGGTCGGGCTGACCGCCTTGATGTCCTTCACGTTCGCCGGGAAGCCGGTGTAGGCGCCGTAGTCCTGCGGCACCGCAAGCTCCATGTTCAGCCAGAAGACCACGTCCTGGGCCGTCACCGAGGTGCCGTCGGACCACTTGTAGTTCTTGAGGTTGATGGTGACCTTGGTGCCGTGAATGACCGGCGGGTCAGCCAGGCTGAGCGAGGTGTTCAGGGTCGGCTGGCCGGTGGTGCCGAACCAGTACAGCGGCCGGTACATCAGCTGAGCGAAATCGTTGTCGTTGATGATGCTGATGTACGAGCTGCTCTCGAACGGGAAAATGTAATTCGGGGTCGTGGACGGCGGCTCTGCCCACACTGCCGTCCCGCCCTTGACTGGCGTGCCGCCGGCTGCTGTGCTAGTGCCGGAACTGCTGCCGCAGCCGGCCGCGAGAAGGGCCAGCGCCCCCGCGCAGGCGCTCGCCGCGACGAGCCTGCGGCGCAGCCCGGATGTCACTGTGTGTCTATTGGCCATGCTCTGAGGCTGGGCTTTTCACGACATCACCGGCTAGTCATATCCGGACAAGCCAGGACGTGTACCCCAATCGTGATGCCGGTAATCAACCTGTGGCCGCCCGGGCCGCAACCTGTCCGAAATTGTCTGGCCAGTTCCCGGAGACATGCTGAAAATGGGATAAGTGACCACCCTCACCGCGGTCGTGACGACGGGCATCTACTGCCGCCCCGGGCACCAGGGCCGACCGCATCCGCGCCATGTCCGGCTCTTCCCCGTGGCTCCCTCGGCCGGGGCGGCCGGGCTCCCGGCCTGCCTGCGCTGTCGCCCTGGCCGGCTGGCGTCCACGGCCAGGGGCCCCGGCCCCGAGCTGGTCTGCCAGGCGGTGCAGCTGGTCCTGGACGGCGTGCTGGACGAGGGCACCGAGCATGATCTCGGCGCCCGGCTGGGCATCTCCGCCCGGCAGCTGCGCCGCCTGTTCTGCCTGCACCTGGGCCTGACACCCGACCAGCTGGCGCGCTCGGTGCGGGCTCACTTCGCCCGGCGGCTGCTGGATGAGACCGACCTGCCGTTCGCCGAGCTGGCCTTCGCCGCCGGGTACGGCAGCGTGCGGCAGTTCAACCGGGCCAGCGTCGAGATCTTCCGGGCCACGCCAACCGAGCTGCGGGCACGCCGCCGGGTCACTGGCCGGCTGGCCGCCGACGGCGGGCTGGCGCTGCGGCTGGCCTTCGAGGCGCCGCTGGACTGGACCGCGATGCTGGACGACCTGGAGGCTCGCGCCATCGCCGGCGTCGAGAGCGTCAGCGCCGGCATCTACCGGCGGACCATCGCGGTGGACGGCGACCCGGGCGTGCTGGAGGTGTGGCCCGGCGGGCCCGGTCATCTCGTGCTCCGGGCCCACCTGCCGCGCTGGGGCGGGCTGCTGCACGTCGTGCGGCGCGCCCGGCGCATCTTCGGCCTGGACGCGGATCCGGAGTCAGCCACCGGGCAGCCGGGCTCCGGCCCGGTGGCCGGCGGGCTGGTCCAGAGCCAGCCGGGGCTGCGGCCGCCGGGCACCTGGGACCCGTTCGAGGCGGGGGTGGCCGTCATCGCCGGCGGCGCGTACAGCCCGGAGCAGGCGGCCGCGATCCTGGGCCAGATCGCCCGGCGGCACGGCACGCCGGTCCCCGGCCTCAGCCAGCTCGGCCTGGACCGCATGTTCCCCGGGCCGGGTGTGCTGGCCGCCGCCGGCCTGGACGGCCTGGGGCTGGACGCCAGCCGGATCACCGCGGTGCGCGCGTACGCCCGCGCGGCGGCCCGCTCGAAGGTGCAGCCTGACCGGGCGGATGACGTCGATGAGTTCCTCGACGCGGCGGAGCAGGCCGCCGGCTCCTGGCGGCCCTGGCGGGCGCATGCTGGCGCTCACCTGTAGCGGTCGAGCGGTCGCAAAACCAGGCGGGCGGGACCATTGCCGGTCCCGCCCGCCTGGTGATTTTCCTGCGCCGGATGGCTCCTAGGCCGGCATGGCCTGAACTCCCGCCAGGTCCTTACGGGTCACCCGGATCATGACCAGGGTCACGATCAGGGCGAGCAGCATGATCCCCGCCGAGACCACGAACCCGCGACTGAAGCCGACGGACAGGGCGTGGTGGAAGATCGCCGTCTTGGCCTGCGCGATCTGCGCGGCGCTCTCATGCACCGGGTGGCCGGACTTAGCCGCCGCGGCGGCCAGCGCCTGGGCGTGCGCAGCCGAGCTGCGGGCGGTGTTGGCCACCACAGTCCAGGCCACCGTGCCCAGGACGGCCAGCCCGATGGAGCCGCCGACCTGCTGGCCGGTGTTCAGCAGGCTGGAGGCCAGGCCCGAGTCCCGGTCCTCGACCTTGGACAAGGCGATCAGGGTCAGCGGCATGAACACCATGCCCAGGCCCGCTGCGGTGACCAGGAGCGGACCGAGCAGCCCGCCGACGTAGGTGCTGTGCTCATTGATCCGCGACAGCCAGAACATCCCCCCGCAGGCGATCGATGATCCGGCGATGAGCAGCGGCCGGGCCCCGATCCGGGTGACCAGCTGGGCGCTGACGCCGGCCATGGCCATGATCATGCCCACCATCGGCAGGTAGGCGACGCCTGTCTTGAGCGCGCTGTACCCCCAGACCTCCTGGACGAAGACGGTCAGGAAGAAGAACATCCCGAACATCGCCGTCCCGACGCACAGCATGATCAGGTAGGCCCCCGATCTGCTGCGGTTGCGGAAGATGCGCAGCGGCATCAGCGCGTCCTTGCTGCGGGTCTCGATGAACAGGAAGGAGCCAAGCCCGACCACGGCCACGATCAGCGACACGATGACCTTGGTGTCGCCCCAGTGGTTGACGCCGTTGGCGGTGGTGGCCGCACTGGACAGGCCGTAGACCAGGGCCGCCAGGCCCACGGTGCTGGTGATCGCGCCGGGCAGGTCGAACCGGCTGCCGCGCAGCCGCTCGGACTCATCATCGCGGACCGCCCGCGGGGCCAGCACGGCCACCAGCACGCCGATCGGGACGTTGACGAACAGCACCCAGCGCCAGGACAGGTAGGTGGTCAGCAGGCCGCCGGCCATCAGGCCGACCGCCGCGCCGGCGATGCTCATCGCGGCGTACACGCCCAGCGCCCGGTTGCGCGGCGGGCCCTCCGGGAACGTGGTTGAGACCAGGGCCAGGGCGGTGGGCGCGATGATCGCGCCGCCGACGCCCTGGACCGCGCGGGCGGCCAGCAGCCATTCCTGGGAATTGGCGAAACCGCCGACCAGCGAGGCGACCGAGAACAAGATGATCCCGGCGATGAATACCCGCCGGCGGCCGAGAATGTCCCCCGCGCGGCCGCCGAGCAGCAGCAGCCCGCCGAAGGTCAGCGCGTAGGCGTTGACGACCCATTCCAGGCCGGATCCGGAGAAGCCCAGGGCCTTCTGGATATCGGGCAGGGCGACGTTGACGATAGTGGCATCGAGCACCACCATGAGCTGGGCCGTGGCGATGACCAGGAGGGCCAGGCCGAGGTGGCGGGACCCCGGGCGATGCGACCGGGCCGGACGGCCGTCGACGACAGCGGTTCCCCCGGGCGTCCCCGTTGCGCCACCCACGGATGTCTTCTCAGACATTCGGGATAACTCCTTTGCTAGTGGCTGTGCTGGTAGCTGGCTGATGCTGGCCGCGCGGCGCTGTCGTTACTGCGCCCGCGGTGCGGTGCCATGTGCTGTGCAGTTGTGGCTGGTGTAAACCGCTGCAGGCCGTGTTTCATCCGCGCCGGACACACGATTTGGCGCGGCTGAGCCTGGCGCCAGCGGCTGCTGGTACTGACCGGCCGGGCGCGCCTGAATCATCTGCGGGCGCGCAGGCCTGCTGGCTGTTGTGGTGCTCGCGCGGGTCCGGGCGCGAGCCGCTGAGGCAGATGCCGGGCCGGCGGGCCCCTGCGCTGCCGGCTGACTGCGGCGAGTTCTGGCGCCAGGATGGCGTCAGGTCGCCGGGCGGGCCTCGCGACGCCTGGCTGGCATCGGGCCGCCGCGCCTAGCTCGCGGTCGGGGAGGCCGGGGTTACGCCCAGGCGGATATTCACCCCCTCCTCTGGCGCCGGGGAGAGGGCGGTTCCGGCTGGTGCGGTCGGGTCCGCCGTTGCGGCCGTGGCCGGGCTGCCCGCCGTAGCGGACAGGTCAACGGCGGGGCAGCAGTTGGCGGCGGATTCAGCGCGGAGCATCTTGCGGATCAGGGCAAGCAGCTGCGCGCGCTCGTCGTTGTCCAGGGCACGGCTCCACGGCATCCAGGCGGCCAGCTCGGTCTCCAGGTGCTTCTTCAGCGCGCTGCCATCGCCGGTCAGGATCAGGTTCTTGATCCGCCGGTCGCCGGGATGGGCTTCGCGCCGGGCCAGCCCGCGCTTCTCCAGCATGTCGGCGACCGTCGTGACGAAGGACGGATCGCAGTGCATCCGCTTGCCGAGATCCTTCATCGCCATGGGCCCGTCCAGGATGGCCAGGGCCTTGACGGCGATGCCGGGGATGCCCAGGTGCTGGGCGAGCCGCTCGGCCTGGCCGATGATCCGCCCCGTCAGCTCGAAGACGCACTCCTGGATCTCCGCGTTGAGCTGCCGGCTCCGGGACTGCTCGGCCCGCAGCTGCTCGGCAGAAGATTCACGCCGCACGTCCTGGCTCCCTTGTCCTGGCCTCCGGCTGGCCCTGGCCGCCTGTCGTGACCGGCGGGGCCAGCTTGCTGGGTTCCTCAATAGTTGAGTAGCTCAACCATATGAGCGCTCGGTTGAGCCTGTCAATCGTTTATCTACTCAAGTATTTCGCGGGATCGATAGCGGCCGGCCGGGCGCTGGCCCGGGCCGCCCCGCACTGCCCCCGGCGGCCCCTAGTGCCGGATCAGTGCCGACATGACCAGCAGCGCGACGGCGACCAGTCCCAGGACGTACAGGCCGCTGCGCATCCGGGTCTTGCGGAAGCCAGGCAGCCGGTTCTTCGTGGTTCGAACATCCCCGTGGGCCGAGTGCATGCGCTGCGCGTGCCAGCCCAGCAGGCACCCGACCGCCAGGAACACGATCACGAGGATGAGTGCGCCGGGATTCATAGCTTTGCCCCTCCCGCGGCGTCTATGCCATGGCCGATCATGTCGCACCCGTCTGGCCGGCTCCAGCGGAAACGCCGCGCGGGCCACTGGCAGGATGGGGTCGCTGGCCCCCGGGGCCGCGCCTATCACCGCAAGGAGCACACGCATGAACGAAGCGCTGAGCGCTGAGACCATCAGCATCGCCGGTCATAACGAAGACGAGATCGAGGCCTATCTCGCCCGGCCGACCGGATCCGAGCAGTTCGGCAGCGTAGTGGTTATCCACCATATGCCGGGCTACGACTCTGAGACGAAGGAAATTGCCAGGAAGTTTGCTGCTTATGGTTATGCGGCGCTGATGCCGAACCTGTATCACCGCGATGCGCCCGGCGCGAGCCCGGACGATGCGGCTGCGGTGGCGCGCGCCAATGGCGGCGTGCCGGACGAGCGGCTGGTCGGGGATGTGGCCGGCGCGGTGGCTCACCTGAAGTCGCAGGCCGGTGCCAATGGCAAGGTGGGCGTGATCGGCTACTGCTCGGGCGGGCGCCAGTCATTCCTGGCCGCGTGCAGCCTGGATCTGGATGCCGCCGTGGACTGTTATGGCGCATGCGTGGTGAATCCGCCGCCGGAGGGCATGCCGCTGAAGCTCACGCCGGTCGTCGGCCAGGCCGGTGACCTGTCCTGCCCGCTGCTGGGCCTGTTCGGCGTGGAGGACAAGTTCCCGGCGCCGGCGGAGACGGCCGAGCTTTCCCGGGTGCTCGACGATCTGGGCAAGCCGCACGAGTTCCACACCTACGACAACGCCGGCCACTCCTTTTTCTCGGTTGACCGGCCCGCCTACCGGGTCGAGGCCGCGAATGATGGCTGGGAGAAGATCTGGGAATTCTTCGGCCGTTACCTGGCCAGCTGAGGGAGCGACCATGTGCACCTACCTGACTGAGACAATCAAGATCGCCGGAAGCGGCAAGGGCAGCAAGGGCTGGTTCGCTGTCAGCGACGCCAGCGTCTATTTCGACCATCCGGTGCATGCGATGGCCGAGCACACGCTCAACATCGACTTCCGCAATCCGGGCCAGGGCCCCGATGCCCGGGTGGCCGTGGAGCTGACCGCCGAGTCGGCCCGCGAGCTCGTGCGCGCCATCGAGGCCACGCTGGCCTCGGCGCCGCCCGGCATGGTCGCCTGAGCCAGGCCTCCGGCGCCCGGACCGCGGTGCTGGCGGGCTCGTCCCGGCGCGGACTGTCGGCAGTCCGTGCCAGGATCGGGGTCGGTACCGCGGTCGGGCGGAGGGCATCGTGAAGTTCAGGGTTGAGCGCGAGGCGCTGGGTGAGGCAGTCGGCTGGGTGGCGCGGGCGCTGCCCGCCAGGCCGGTCATCCCGGTACTGTCCGGGCTGCTGGTGCAGGCCTCCGGCGCCGGGCTGACGCTGTCCTGCTTCGACTATGAGGTCTCGGCCCGCGTCGCTATCCCCGCGGAGGTCGAGGAGGCCGGGACCGCCCTGGTCCCCGGCCGGCTGCTCGCTGAGATCATCCGCAGCCTGCCACCCCGCCTGGTCGAGGTCAGCTCCGAGACCGACATGATCCGGCTCAGCTGCGGCAGCGCCGAGTTCGAGCTGGTCGCCCTGCCGGTGGAGGAGTACCCCGGCCTGCCCGAGCCGCCGGCTCCCTCGGGCACCGTGGACGGCGGCGTGCTGGCCGCCGCGGCGGCTCAGGTGGTGCCGTCGGCCAGCCGCGACGACACGCTGCCCATGCTGACTGGCGTCTGCCTGGACATCGACGGCCCCGTCATGACGCTGGCCGCCACCGACCGGTACCGGCTGGCGGTCCGCACCGTGGACTGGACGCCCGCGCGTCCGGGCCTGCGCGCCTCGGCCCTGGTCCCGGCCCGGACGCTGGCCGACGTGGCCCGGACGATGGCCCCGGGCGAGCCCGTCACCATCGCGTTCAGCGCGCCCGCCGAGGGCGGCGCCCGGTCGCGCGGCGCCGCTGCGTCCCGCAGCGGGTCCGCAGGCGCGGCGTCAGCAGGCCCGGCTTCAGCCGGCGCCGAGTCACAGGGCGCAGAGTCAGCAGGCCCGGCGGCAGAGGGCACGGCGGCAGCAGGAGCGCGGCGCGCCGAGCCGCGGCCCGCCGAGGGCATGATCAGCTTCGAGGGCGGCGGCCGCCGGCTCACTGCCCGGCTGATCGGCGGCGACTTCCTGCGGTATCAGCAGCGCTTCCCGGCCGAATTCGGCTGCCGGGCCGAGATCCAGGCCGAGCCGTTCATGGCCGCTGTCCGCCGCGTCTCGCTGGTTGCTGACCGGACCCGTCCCGTCCAGCTCACGTTCGGCCCGGGTGAGGTGACGATTGAGGCGCACACCGACGGCCGGGCCCGGGCTGCCGAGTCGCTGCAGGCCGCGTTCACCGGCTCTGAGCCGACCATCTCGTTCAACCCCGGCTACCTGCTCGACGGCCTGGCTGCCGCGGCTATCTGCGGCGCCGCGCGGCCGCAGCCCGGCGGGCCCGAAGGCGGAACGGCGGAGCCGGAGCCGGGCCGCATTCGCCTGCAGTTCACCAGCCCGGCGAAGCCAGCACTGATCACCTGGGCCGGGTACGAGGCCGACCTGCAGCACGCTGCCGCTGAGCGAGAGGCCGCTGAGCGAGAGACAGCCGAAGGTGAGACAGACGAGGGTGAGACAGCCGAGGGCAGGGCCGCCGGGGGAGCGGCGGCACGCACCGCGGCCGGCGACCCGCCAGCCGAACGTGCCGGGGCTTCCGGCCCGGCTGCAGCAGGGGACTCTGCGACGGCCGGCAGTGCGCCAGGCTTTCGCTATCTCGTGGTGCCCCAGCGGTCATCGGCGAGCCCGGCTCCCGGACGCGCCTGACCTCAGCGGCCGTGGCGGGCCAGCCTGAAGATGCGGCGGATCAGCCCGCGCACAACGGCCAGCGCGGCCAGCAGGACGCCGGCGCGGCCGGCCCACGGGATCGCCCAGAAATGCATCGACCCCAGCGGGTGCACGATCAGCCAGGCGGCCATGACGACCACCAGCATCGCGGCGAATGCGCCGATCATGCTCAGCGCCCCGCGTGCTCCGCGGCGCCCGGACTGGCTGCCGGGACCGGCGCCGCCGGGCGGGATCGTGCTGCCTGCGGTGGCCAGGGCCGCGCTGGGCACCCGGACATGGGGCAGGTCGGCAGTGACCCGGTCCAGCTGCTCCTGGGTCACCGAGGCGAACACCGCATTGAGCCGCTCGTTGAACTCGGCGAGGGAGAGCCGGCCGTGTGCGTAGTGCTCGCGCAGCTCAGCTGCCCGGGCCTCCCGCTCGGCGGTTCCGATCCGCAGGTCTGGCCTCGCCGCCATCGCAAACCTCCACACGCCCGCTGCCCGTTACAGCTAAAGATATGTCGCGACTGGTCAGACGACAAGCCGAACGGCCGGTGAGCCGGGACCGATCTGCTCAGCAGCGGGCGCCAGCGCCGGGGCTGGCGCCTCGCGGACCGTGGCCGGCGGCCTGCTGCGCGGGTCGACAGCGTCGCGCCGGCCGTAGCCGGGCCGCCGGCCGTAGCCGGGCTGCCGCTCGCCGGCCCGGCCGGTCTAGTTCAGGAAGTAGCTGCTGCCGCCGGTCTGCGGGTTAGTGACCTCGGCCGTTACCCGGAAGGTGCCGGACCGGGCGAATACGAGGGTCAGCGTGATGTCGGTGCCCGCCTTCATCGGCCGGGAGCCGGTGATGACCAGGTGGTAGCTGTTCGGGGCCAGGCGGGTCAGGCTGGCGGCCGGGATACGGATCGCCGGGACCGGCTGCATGTGAGTGGGCTGGCCGTTGACCGGGCCGCTCAGCGTGATGATGCCGCCGGTGCTGGAGCGCGCGGAGATCAGCCGGTCGGCCGGGCCGTTGTTCCGGATGACGAGGTAGGCGTCCGTCGGCGCCGTGCCCTGCGGCTGGCCGACGTAGGCCGTGGCCAGCTCGATGGCGGGCGTGCTGGCCGCCGCTCGCTGCGCGCAGCCGGCCAGGCCGCCGCCGAGCACCAGCAGCACCAGGCCCGCGATGCTGGCCCGGCCCAGCGCTCCGGGCAGGCCCGGACGGGGCGCGCGGGGCGGGGCGGGGGCGGTTGTCGGCATCGTCAGGGCTCTCCGGTTGATCGCGGCGATCCATCGTCTCACGCGCCGGGAGGCCGCCGGCCGCCGGCCTGAGCGCCGCTCCGGCAGCCGGCCTGAGGGCCTCGCCGCGGCTGGGTGAGAGCCGCGCCGGTCCCTACCCGAAGTCCCGGAATGCCGCCCAGGCCTGGTGCCAGGGCGTGCGCAGACCGGTGGCGACATAGACCGCGGCTCCCTGCTCGTCGTCACTGACGCCCAGGCCGTTCTCGAATGTCGCGACCTGGCGGACGGCGGCGAACTCGCGGCGCAGCAGGGCGGGGCTGACATTGACCGCGATGACGGCGGTGTCGCGGGCCGGCGGCGGGCCCCAGTACCAGAAGTTGTTGGCGCCGCTGTAGGCCGCGGGCAGTCCGTCGGCCGGGCCGAACCGGTCGACAGCGCCGGCCTCGCCGTAGTTGCCGGTGATGATCGCGGTGCGGGCCCGGCTGGCCGGCGGCAGGGCGCGGTAGACGCGCGCGACCAGCGCCACCTGGTGTCGCCAGCCGATGGTCTCAGCCAGGTCGTAGTTGATCTTCTGCAGGGGCACCGTGTGCAGGATGCTGGCCGGCAGGACCGGGATGACGACCGGCAGGCTGACCAGGCTCGAGGCCACCATCACGAGGCCGGTGAGGACGCCGGGCCGCAGGCCGGGCCGCCGCCGCGGACGGCGGGCCAGGCGGCGCTCCAGGGGCACCGAGCCGGCCGCGAACAGGAAGGTGAAGATGGCCCCGGGGTAGTACGGCTTACCGCCCAGGATGAAGAAGATGACCAGCACGGCCACGCTGGCGATGGCCAGCGGGCGCCATGGCCGGGCGGCCGGCGCGCGCAGCAGCCAGGCCAGCCCGCCGGCCCACAGCGGGGTCAGGGCCACGCCGGTGTAGACGACCTGAGCGATCCAGTAGACCGCGCGGTTGTGCCCGCCCTGCGACTGCAGGGCGCTGAACACCTTGAACGCAGGCCAGCCGTGCGCCGCCTGCCAGATCAGGTCGGGGGCGGCCAGCGCGGCGGCCAGCGCCACGCCCGCCACCAGCCACCAGCTGACCGCCAGCCGCCGGGCGGGAGTGAGCACGAACCCGGCAGCCAGCCCGGCCAGCAGGAAGATGATGTTCCACTTGGCCTCGGCGGCCACTCCGGCGCAGCCGCCGATGGCCAGCCACCAGCGCGGGTTCCCGCTGGCCAGCAGCTGCATCGTGAGCAGGATGGTGGCGGTCCAGAACAGGAAGTCCGGGGTGGTGGTCGTCAGCAGGTGCATCGCGCCCAGGAACTCGGCGCAGGTCGCGGTGGCCGCACCGGCCAGCACCTGGCCGGTGCGGCCGGCGCCGAGCCGCCGGCTCATGGCCGCCGTCAGCGCGACCATCGCGGCCAGGGTCAGGGCCGGGATCAGCCGCAGGGCGATCAGCGAGTTGCCGGAGGCTACCGCCGACAGGCGGGCCAGCAGCGGAGTCAGGGGCGGCTGGTCCACGTAGCCGAATGCCGGGTGCTGGCCGGCGGCCAGGAAGTACAGCTCGTCGCGGTGGTAGCCGTAGCGCGCGGCGACGGCCATCTCCAGGGCGAAAGCGACAGCGGCGATCAGGGCGATCCAGCGAACCGGGGCGCGCTGCCCGGCGGGCGTCTCGCCATCCGGGTCAGCGGGGGACAGGGCCCGGGGCAGGGGGAGCGAGGTCATGACGGCATCGTGGCGGGGGATCATGATCAGTCGCGCCGGCCGCCGGGCTGAACCTGGCGCTCCGCCCGGCGGCTCGCCCCGGGCCCGGCAGCCGGGCCGGCCTCCGCCTGCCGGGGGAGAGCGAGGATCAGCCGCGCGGGGGATCCCCGTCGCGGCGGCCCGCCTTACGATCAGCGGGTGAGCAGGCTAGCGGCCCGGGCGGCCGCGTTCCCGGCGTGGCAGCAGGACCTGCTGCTGGCTGTCGCGCTGGCCGCGCTGAACGTGGGCACCGCGCTGCCCTATGCCAGCCAGCTGCGCCCGCTGCCCGCGGCGCTGATCCTGCTCATCCTGCAGGTGCTGCCGCTGACCTTCCGCCGGTACCGCCCGGTCGCGGTGCTGTTCGCGCTGGGGATCCCGCGCGCCGTGTATGACCAGCTGGGATTTGGCTTCGCGCCGCTGCCGCTGGGCCCGGCCATCGCCTACTTCACCGTGATGGAGCGCTCCTCGGCTCGCTGGCGGTGGGTGATCAGCGCCATCTTGCTGGCGGGCATCATCCAGTCCCAGACACTGCCCGGCCACACCGAGCCCTACGACCTGTTCGTGCAGCTGTTCATCTTCGCCGCGGCCGGGATGGCGGGCCTGCTGAGCCGGACCCGCCGCGCCTACCTCGGCGAGGTCGAGGCGCGGGCCGCCCGGGCGGAGACCGAGCGGGACCGGCAGGCCGCGCTGGCGGCGGCGCGTGAGCGGACCCGGATCGCCCGCGAGCTGCATGACGTCGTGGCCCACCACGTCAGCCTGATGGCGGTGCAGGCCGAGGCGGCCAGCTCGCTGCTGCCCGGTCAGCCGGCCGAGGCGGGCCGGTCGGTGGAGATCATCGGCGACACCGCCCGGCAGGCGCTGGTGGAGCTGCGCCGGCTGCTGGGGGTGCTGCGCGGCCCCGGCGAGCAGCCGCAGGCGGCACCGTCGCCGTCACTGGCCGGCCTGGACACCGTGCTGGCGCAGGTCCGCGGGGCGGGCCTGCAGGTGGACCTGGACATCGAGGGCAGCCCCGGCGAGCTGGCGCCGGGGGTGGAGCTGACCGCCTACCGGATCGTGCAGGAGGCGCTGACCAACGCGCTGCGCCATTCGCCGGCGGCACGCGCGGCGGTGGTCATCTGCTACCAGCCGGGCCACGTCACGGTCTCGGTCACCGACAGCGGCCCGGCAGCGGCGGGGGAGCGGCCGGGGCCAGCCGGGGAGCGGCTCAGGACGGACGCAGTGCCAGGCGCCTGCCCGGCGCCGCCGCCGGCCGGGCCGGGCGGGTTCGGGCTGGCCGGCATCACCGAGCGGGTGGCCTCCTGCGGCGGGACCCTCACGGTCGGGCCCACCGGCAGCGGCGGCTTCGCGGTGACCGCTAGGCTGCCCCGCTGATGAGCGCGCGCCCTGGACCCGATCCGATCCGCGTCCTGGTCGTGGACGACCAGGAGCTGGTCCGGTCCGGCTTCTGCGTCATCCTTGAGGCGGCCGGCGGCATCGAGGTGGTCGGCGAGGCCGGCAACGGAGTCCAGGCCGTCGCCGCGGCCGCCGCGCAGGCCCCCGACGTGGTGCTGATGGACGTGCGGATGCCCGAGATGGACGGCCTGGAGGCGACCCGGCAGATCACCGGCGGTGACCGGTCGGCCGGGCCGCGCGTGGTCATGCTCACCACCTTCGACCTTGACGACTACGTGTACGAGGCGCTGCGTGCGGGGGCCAGCGGCTTCCTGCTCAAGGACGCGCCGCGGCACGACCTGATCGCGGCCGTCCGGCGGGTCGCGGCCGGTGATGCGCTGCTGGCGCCGTCGGTGACGATGCGGCTGATTGAGGCATTCGCCCGGCGGCCGCCGGAGACCACGCCGTCGCCGACCCGGCTGGCGTCGCTGACCGCCCGCGAGCGCGACATCCTGCTGCAGCTGGCCCGCGGCCGGACCAACGCCGAGATTGCCGCCGACCTGGTGGTCAGCGAGGCCACGGTGAAGACGCACGTCGGGCACCTGCTGGCCAAGCTGGGCCTGCGCGACCGGGTGCAGGCGGTCATCCTGGCCTACGAGACAGGCATAGTCGTCCCCGGCGACCTGGCGGGCTAGCGCCCGCTGCCCCGCCGCCCGGCGGGCCCGCCGCCCCTCCGGGCGGCCGGTCCGACCGGGCCGACCGCGCCGGCCGGACCGCCGCGGCCGGCTAGCCGCGGTCGATGGCGGTGCCCAGCAGCCCCAGCGGCGGCGAGCCCAGGTCGAGCAGGGCCGTGTGGAAGCGCTTGAGCGTGAAGCCGGCGCCCCACTCCCGGCGGGCCCGCTCGCGCAGGTCCATGATCTCCAGCTTGCCCCAGGTGTAGCGGCCGTAGGTGGGGTCGAAGGTTGCCCGGCGCGCCTCCGACAGGGCCGCCGACCCGGTCAGGTGGGTATCGGCCTCGAACCGGCGGGCCGCCTCAGCGACCGTCATCCCGGCCGTGTGCACGCCGATCGCGCAGGCCAGCCGGGTCACCCGGACCAGCGCCTCCAGCCACACGCCGACAGCGAACCGCGGGTCGTCGGCGCAGAAGCCCTCCTCGACGCACAGTTCCTCGGCGTAGTGCGCCCAGCCCTCGACGAACGCCTCCGAGTGCAGGGTGCGGCGGACCGGAGTGGCGGCCCGGCGGATGGCCCGGCCGTGCGAGAAGTGACCGGGCGCCACCTCGTGCACCGTGATGCCGGGCAGCGTCGTGTCGCTGAAGACCTCCAGCCACTCCTCGATCTCGTTCTCGGGCCAGCCCGGCTCCGGCGGGGTGATGTGGTACCAGGACGGTCCCTCGGGCTCGCCGGGCGCGGCCGGCGACATCATCGCCATCGCCCAGCGCCGCGACTCGGGCGCGAGGCCGACCAGGCACTCGCCGTCGGAGTAGGGCACCAGGTCGCGCTCGGCGGTGAAGTCGATGGCGCGCCGGGTCCAGGCGCGCGCCGCCTCGATGACACCGTCGGCGTCCGGGTGATCGCGGACCAGCGTGCGGGCGACCTCCAGGGCCGGCCGTGCCGGGTCGATCTGCGCGCAGCTCCCGGCCAGCCGCCCGGTGAGCCGGTCCCGCTCGGCGTCGGCGCGCTCGCTCAGCCGGGCCAGGTCGACTGGCATGGCCTCGGCGCTGCTCATCAGCGCCGTCAGGGCCGGGCCGCCGAGCGCGGCATCCGGGTTCCCGGTGGCGGCGGCCTCCTCGATGCGGGCCGCCAGCCGGGCGTGCGCGGCCAGCGCCGCGGCCCGCGCGTCCGCGCCGGCGTCGGCCGGGATGCCGGCCGCCAGGCCGCCGATCGCGTCCCGCAGCGCCTCGGCTACCGGCGCGCTGACCTGGTCCAGGGCGTCCAGCGCGGCGTCGATGGCCTGCGGCCAGGCGGCCAGGTGCTGGCGGCGCGCCTGGTCGCGGTCGGCCTGCGGCGCGTAGTCGCGGTCATAGCAGGCCAGGTCCAGGCTGGCCAGGTGCAGGCCGGGATCGCGGCGGTGCAGTTCCAGGTCGGCGTAGACCACCCGGGTGGCTGCCGCCGCGGCGGCCAGCTGAGCCTCATCATGCGCATCGGCCAGCGGCGGCTCGTCGCCCGCCGCGGCGTCCAGGCGGGCCACCGCGGCGGTGACCCCGGCCCGGGACAGGTCCTGCACCTGGCCGTCGTACTCGTGCCGTCCGCTGTACTCCCGGACGCTCGCTACCTGCAGGTCGCACACGGCGCGCAGCCGCGGAGTCAGGTCATCCATCCCGGCACGCTATCGCGCCATGATCAGCTGGCCGTCACCCGCGGGCGGCGCGGCGGCGGCACCGCGCCGGGCGCCCGGTGCACGGAAGGGCTGCCGGTCGGCACTGACCGGCAGCCCCTCGCGACGGTGCGCTCCCGGCTTACGGGATGCCGACGCCCTTGTGCACCGCGCTGACGACCAGCACGCGCTTGCCGCGGCACGCCAGGAAGCTGTACGGGATCACGGTGGACTTGCCCTGATGCGGCCCGGTCACCTTCACCCCGTAGGCCCAGACCGGCTTGCTGCACACGTTGCCGGCCTCGATGATGCCGAGGTGGGCGTGCGCGGTCTGGCCCGGCCACAGCTCGACGACATGCGCCTTGCCGGTATGGCGGGCGGCCTTGCCGATCCGGCCGTGCTTGCCCTTGGCGATGACCCGGGGCCAGCCCCAGATCTTGCACGGATGCTTGCTGATATTGGTGAACTGCAGCGGATAGAAGATCGTCCCCGCAGCCCCCGAGCCCGGGATGCCCATCCAGATCTGCGTCTGCCACGCCTTGCAGCGCGCGAACTTCCAGGCCGGCTGCGTGCTGCGGGCACTTCCCCTGGTCGCGGTGGCGGTCCCGGCCGGTGTCTGGCCAGCCGACGGGCTGCTCGCATGCGAGCTGGTCGTCAGTTCCGCCAGCACCGCCCCGGCTGCCGCGGCGGTGACGACTCCCGGCTTGACCGGCGAGGCGGCGGCCGCGAGCGCCGTACCCGGCAGCAGGGCCGCCGCGCACATCAGCGCAGTGCCACTCACGGCGTGGCCGGCCGCACGGAGTCCGAGCTTCATCAATATGCCCCCTTCTGGGCTCAGGGCCCATGGCCCGCGCCGGAGCGGCGGGCCGGTTGCCGGCGATCTGCCCGGGCTGAGGTCCCCCGCCGGGCGATCGCCGTGATCTGCGCCCGCGGCCGGGACTGCGGCCGCGGGTCCTGCTGTGCTGCGTCGCGTCCGGCGGGCCGGATGCGGGTCCTGCCCCCCGGCCCGGCGGGCTCAGGGGTTCCTGCGTTCCGCGCCCGGCAGGCGGCCGCGGAGTCCTGGGGTGGCGCGAGCCGTGCTGGCGGTCTCGCGGGGGAGCGGTGCTAGGCGGTGCCCCGCCGGGCGCGGCCCGGCTGGACCGGGTGAACGGTCAGGATCTGGCCCGAGCGCCGGGCCGCCTTGCAGGCGGGCAGGCGGTGCGCCACGTAGCTGGCGGTCCGGCTGCCGGGCGTCTGCACGCGCATCCCGGCCGCCATGACCGGGTGACAGGTGCCTGCCGGGAAGCTGGCCGCATCGGCGATCTGCAGCCACGCGTGCGCGGTACCGCCCGGGGCCAGCCGCACCGTGGCCGCGGCGACCGAGCGGTCGGCGGCGGCCTGCGGCCCGATCTGCGCGCCGGCTGCCCCGGCGGTCAGCGCGACGTCCGGGAACCCGGACAGCTGGCAGGGCTTGCTGGTGGTGTTAGTGAAATCCAGCGGCACGTAGTAAGTGCCGGCCGCGGCGCCGGATGCGGCGGTGTCCAGCACCACCTTCAGGCCGGCGGTCGCGCACGGGGCGGCGGCGGCCGGGCTGGTGCGGCCGGCCTGCGCAGTGCTGGCGCGGGCCGGCGTGCTGGCGCCGGCGGCACCAGCCTGCACCGACCCGCAGGCGGCCAGCGCCATGGCGGCCGCGGCCGCGGCCGTGACGGCGAGCGGCAGGGACCTGCGTCGCCGGCCACTGCCCGGCATGCCTGTGCTCATCAGCGTCGCCTCTCCTGGCCGCCCGAGTCCTCGACTGGTACGACGCCGCCGCGCCGGCCCGGGGTTGTTCGGGGCTCTGGTGCCGTGACGCAAACGTTGCCTGCCGCCGCCGCTATGGGCCGCCTGCTCCCGGCCTGACCACGTAGATCCCCAGCGTGCTGCCGCCGGGGATCCGCCCGGTGCAGGTCGCCGCGGTCAGGCTGGCGTACAGCGGGTCGTAGGAACCGGGCGGGTAGACCTGCAGCCAGTGCGCAGTGACCGGCTTGCACCGCCGGGCCGGGTAGCTCTGCGCGACGACGACCTGCACCGAGGCGTGCGCGACACCGCCGGGTGCGAGCGTCACCGCGGCGGGCGCGAACGTGGCGTTGCGGACCGCAGCGCCGCCGAGGTGCCCGCCGCCCGGCCGGGTCACGAACGACACGCCGGGGTAGCCGTACAGCACGCAGCTGCCCGCCGAGATGTTGGTGAATTCCAGCGGGTAGTAGATGCTGCCCGCCGCGCCGTTCGCGCCACCGACGCTGACCTGCAAGGCGGTCGCGGCGCACGGCGCCGGGGCGGCGCCGGCCGACCCGCCAGGCCCCGGCGGGCCCGCGGGCGGGGCGACCGGCGCGGGCGCCGGCGACGGGGACCGGGTCGCGGGCGGCGCGGAGTGCGGCGCGGCCGGGGTCGTGGACGGCACCACGGTCGGTGCCGCGTGCGGCGGGCTGCTGGAGCTGGCGCCGGCCCGGTGCGCGCCCGGCCGGCTGTCGGCGTGCAGGTGCCCGGCCGGGCTGGCGCACCCGGCGCCGATCAGCCCGGCGGCGGCCGCGGCTACGACCGCGCCCGCCGCGCGGGCCCGGTGCCGGTCCGGGTCAGCGGCCCGGACCGGATTCCTGATCTGTGATATGAGCTGGGAAAACCTGACTTCGGGGGGTGAAAAGAGCGTCATGGGTGCCGCCTTCTCAGAGCAGCCGCCTGGGGTAGCGGCTCTGTAAGGTACGACGCAGATCTGGCGGCCCCGGTTGTTCGGCTGTCAGGATCCTCCCGCTCCGGGCTGCACTGTCTGCACCATCAGCGTGCGGACCGCCTTGGACGGGTTAGCGCACGTCGCTGACGTGTAGCTGACGTACAGCGGGGCGGTCCGGCCGGGCGGGTAGACCTTCAGCAGGTGCGCCGTGGTCAGCTGGCACTTGGCCGGCGGGAAGTTCTGCGCGACGGCCACCTGCAGCAGCGCGTGCGCCGAGCCGCCCGGCGTGATCGTGACCTGCTGGCGCGGTGTTGCCGGGTCCTGGCCCGCGGACGCGCCGAGCTGGCTGCCGCCGGCAGCGGTGACGAAGGAGACGCCCGGGTAGCCGAACAGCGTGCAGCTCGCCGTGCCGGTGTTGGTGAACTTCAGCGGCACCACCACGCTGCCCGCCGCGCCGTTGCCCTGGCCGGTGGTCACCTTCAGGCCGGCGGTCGTGCACGCCGCGGCGCCGGTGCCGCCCGTGCTGCCGCCGGTCCCGGACGACCCGGTGGTCCCGGCCGATCCGCTGGCCGGCGCGGTGGCGCTGGCGGGCGGCGTCGTGGTGACCGTCACGGTCGGGGCGGCGCCGGCCGACGGGCTGCCGCCCGAGCTGCAGCCGGCGGCCAGGCCGGCAGCGCAGGCGAGGGCAGCCACGGCGAGCGCGCGCCGGGCGGGGGTCAGCGAAGCAGCCATCGGCGTTCCTTCACATCGGCGGTTGATCTGGCAGCACATCACTACCGGGCACCGGCCCGGTCCCGGCAAGCGGACACGCGGGACAGCATCAGGAT
The DNA here is from genome assembly GCA_036490755.1 of Streptosporangiaceae bacterium. Taxonomy (GTDB): domain Bacteria; phylum Actinomycetota; class Actinomycetes; order Streptosporangiales; family Streptosporangiaceae; genus DASUBV01. The sequence goes on along the minus strand of DASXDJ010000176.1, from coordinate 18,479 downwards.
CTCACCGGACGCACATCGCCCCGGCCCCATTGCGGCCGCCGGTCCCGGGCCGCCGGCCGGGCCCCCCTCCTGACGAGCCCGGCGCCGGGTCGCTACCGTCAGGACAGGACATTCCCCCCGGATCTCCGCATCGCAGCACCGCAAGGAGGCGCACGTGCCCGGCAGTATTGGGACCTACCGCACATCTTTCACCAGCAGGCCGCAGCTCGCCGGCACGTTCGGCATGGTCGCCTCGACGCACTGGCTGGCTACCGCGGCCGGGATGGCCGTGCTGGAGAAGGGCGGCAACGCCTTCGACGCGGCGGTCGCCGTCGGCTTCGTGCTGCAGATCGTCGAGCCGCACCTGAACGGGCCCGGCGGCGAGGTGCCGGTGATCGGCTACGACGCGCGCGAGGGCGCCCCGTTCGTGCTCGATGGCCAGGGACCGGCGCCGGCGGCAGCCACGCTGGAGTCCTACACCAGCCTCGGCCTGGACCTGGTGCCCGGCACCGGCCTGCTGGCCGCCTGCGTGCCCGGCGCATTCGGCGCCTGGATGCTGCTGCTGCAGCGGCACGGCACGATGCGGCCGCGGGACGTGCTGGAGTACGCCATCGGCTACGCCCGCGACGGCTACCCGATGCTGGCCAGCGCGAGCTCGGCTGTCGAGTCGGTCGCCGGCTTGTTCCGCGACCACTGGCCGACCTCGGCGGAGGTCTACCTGGGCGGCGGCGTGCCGGCCGCCGGCGCGCGGTTCGCCAATCCGGCCATCGCCGATGTCTACTCCCGGATTCTCGACGAGGCCGAGGCGGCCGGCAGCGACCGCGAGGCGCAGATCGAGGCCGCCCGGCGGGCCTGGTACGAGGGGTTCGTGGCCGAGGCCATCGACGCCTACGTGACCGGCACCGAGGTTATGGACACGACCGGGGAGCCGCACCGCGGCGTGCTCACCGGGGAGGACCTGGCCAGCTGGCGGTCCAGCCAGGAGGAGCCGGTCACGCTGGACTTCCGCGGGCTGACCGTGTGCAAGACCGGCCCGTGGGGCCAGGGCCCGGTGTTCCTGCAGCAGCTGGCCCTGCTGGATGGCTACGACCTGGAGGGCATGGGCGCGGGCAGCGCCGACTTCATCCACACCGTCACGGAGGCGTCCAAGCTCGCGTTCGCCGACCGGGAGGCGTTCTACGGCGATCCCCGGCAGAGCGAGGTGCCGCTGGCCCGGCTGCTGTCGGCGGAGTACGCCGCGCAGCGGCGGGCGCTCATCACCGGGCAGTCCTCAGGTGAGCTGCGGCCCGGCGCCCCGGCCGGGGAGCAGGGCCGGCTGCCGGGCTACGCGCTGGCGGCGTTCAGCCAGGCCGCCGGCAACGGCGCCGGCCCGTACTCGGCGCGCACCGACGCGGCCAGCGCCGGTGTCGGCGAGCCCACCGCCGGCCTCGGCGCGCCGGAGCTGGGCGCCGGCGACACCTGCCACCTGGACGTGGCCGACCGGTTCGGCAACGTCATCGCCGCCACGCCCAGCGGCGGCTGGCTGCACAGCTCGCCGGTTATCCCCGGCCTGGGCTTCTGCCTGACCACCCGGGGCCAGATGTTCGCGCTGACGCCGGGCTTCGCCAGCTCGCTGGCGCCGCGGCGCCGCCCGCGCACCACCTTGTCGCCGAGCCTGGCGCTGCGGGACGGCGAGCCCTACCTGGGCTTCGGCACGCCCGGCGGTGACCAGCAGGACCAGTGGACGCTGCAGGTGTTCCTCAATCACGCGGTGTTCGGGATGAACCTGCAGGAGGCGATCGACTTCCCGGCGTTCCACAACGATCACATGCCATCCTCGTTCTACCCGCGCGCCGCGATGCCCCGGTCGCTGTCGGTGGAGGCGCGCACCGACCCGCAGGTCATCGAGGAGCTGCGCCGCCGCGGCCACGAGATGGACATCCGGCCGGCCTGGTCGCTGGGCCGGGTCAGCGCGGTGGCCCGCGACGGCGGTTTCCTGTACGCCGGCGCCAACCCGCGCGGCATGCAGGGCTACGCCGCCGGCCGCTAGGAGCAGCCTGCGGTCCGGCGGGCGGACGGCTAGCCTCTGCGGCCGGCCGTTCGCCCGCCGGCCGGCAGGCCCGCCCGCGTGCTAGCGGCGGATCACTGGCAGCGCCAGTCCGGCGGCGACGACCGCGGCCGCGACCGCCAGCACGCGCAGCAGCTCGCCCGGTCGCCCGCCGGGCTGCGGCAGCGCTGCCGCAGCCACCGCCAGGACCAGCAGCCCCAGGCCGGCCGCGAGCACCGGCCGCTGCCCGGCCAGGATGCGCGGCCGGGCCCCGGACTCGGTCAGGTGCACGGCGAGCAGGTAGGCCAGCACGGCGACGCCCAGCACCCCGGTGTGCCAGGGCCGGGCGTGGTGCAGCGCCTCCAGGACCAGCACCGCCACGATGAGGATCTCCGACCAGGGCAGCATCCGGGTCAGCAGGACGAGCTGGGCCGCGATCCGCACCGGCAGCGAGTCGAATGCCTGGCCGCCGACCGTCAGGTCCGCGGTGGCCAGCTGGCCCAGGCTGGCGACGGCGCTGAGCACGGCGATGATGACGGTGATCCGGGTGCCGGGCCGCGCCCCGGCCGCCGGGATCGCCGCCCACGCGATCAGGACCGCGGCCAGCAGGCCGGCCGCCGCGGTGCCGCGCAGCCGGTCCCGCGCCGTGCCACTGAGCAGGGCCGGCCCGCCAGGCTGGCCGGCCGGGCGGTCCGCGGGGCCGGTCATCGCTGGCCGGCCAGCATGACCCGGCGGGTATAGGGGGCCAGCGGCTCGTCCAGGCTCTGCTGGCCGTCCCAGTGCACCACCGGGATGCCCAGCTCGGTCAGCGAGAACCGGATCGCCTGCTGCTCCAGCCGCCAGATCCGCCGGGCCAGGCCGGCCACCCGGTCCCTGGACCGGGCTGCCGGCGCCGCGGTCAGCACATCCACCACCAGCACGCTGAAGCCGCGCTCGCGCAGATCACGCAGCGCCTCCACCAGCCGCGGGTGCAGCAGCGGGCTGAACACCAGGATCAGCGCCCCCGGCGGCAGGGCCGCCTTGGGCAGCCGGGTCAGCGCCGCGCTCAGCTCCCAGCCCGGCTTGCTGCCCAGCAGCAGGTCCATTAGCCGGTGAAAATGCCGCCGCCCCAGCCCCGGCCCGATCCAGCTCAGCCGGTCGGCGTAGACGATCAGGCCGACCCGGTCGCCGGCCGCCAGGTAGCAGCCGATGGTGCCGGCCGCCGCCCGGAACGCCAGGTCCAGTGACGTCGCCCCCGGCTCCCCGACGCTGGCCGTCGCGTCGGCGAGCACCACGATGTTCTGGGTCCGCTCGGCCGTGAACGTGTTTAGCTGCACCGTGCCGGTCCGCGTCGTGGCCGGCCAGTTGATCCGCCGCTGCCGGTCGCCGGGCACGAACTGGCGGACCCCGGCGAACTCGATGCCCTCGCCCGCTGCGCGGGAGGGATGCTCGCCCAGCCGGCTCGGCAGCCGGCTCAGCACGATCCGGCCGCGCAGCTCGGCCGGCCGCGGGTGGCAGTCCACCCGCGGCAGCGTCAGCCCCAGGCGGCCTTCCCACAGCCGGAACCGGTCCCGCAGCACGATCTCCAGGCGGCCGACCCGCCGCACGCCCCACTGCCGGGCCCGGAACGGGACGCGCAATGCCGCGCTGTCGCCCGCCCGCCGCTCGGCGCCCGGGCCGGCCTCGAACGCCTCGGCCGCGGTGATGATGGCCTGGATGGCCAGGTCACCGTGCCCGCTGACCTGCACCACGATGGCCGCCTGCTCGCCTTCCACCAGCTGCTGGGCCGTCACCCGGGCGGCGACCATGACCCGGGCCGGCCGCCGGGCCGGCCAGCCGGCCAGCAGCAGCACCGCCGGGGCGGCCACGCCGGCGAACTCCGGGCGACCGGTCAGCAGCGCCACCGCCAGGCCCGCCACCGCGAGCGTCAGCAGCCGCCGAGCGTGCGCGGACAGGCTCCACAGGACCGGGCAGGACTGACCAGCCGCCGCGCCCGCGGCGCCGGGCGCCGGGCTGACCAGGGCGCCCGGCCCGGCAGGCCGCGCCGGGCTGGCCGGTCCGGCGGTCACGACGTGGCGGCCGTGGGGTCGGTGCGCGGCACGGGCACTCCGGTCAGCAGCCGGGCGACTACGTCATCCGGGCTCACCTGGCGGACCCACAGCTCGGGGCGCAGCGTGATCCGGTGCGCCAGGGCCGGCACGGCCACGGCCTTGACGTCGTCGGGGATCACGTAGTCACGCTGCTGCAGCAGGGCGCGGGCGCGGGCCAGCTGAACCAGCGCCAGGGCCCCGCGCGGGCTGGCGCCCACCTGGACCTGCGGGTGCTCGCGGGTCGCGGTGACCACCGAGACCACGTAGTCGAGCAGGTCAGCCGAGATCTCGATCTGCTCCACCGACTCGCGCATGGCGATCAGCTCCTCGGCGGTCACCACCTGGCGCAGCTCGGCGTTGTCGGTCTTGCGGTCCAGCCGCCGGGTCAGCATCGCGACCTCGTCGGCCTTGCTCAGATAACCCAGCCGCAGCCGGATGAGGAACCGGTCCAGCTGGGCCTCGGGCAGCTCGTAGGTGCCCTCGTACTCGATCGGGTTGTCGGTGGCCAGCACCACGAACGGCTGCGGCAGCGGCCGGGTCACCCCGTCCATGCTGACCTGGCTCTCGCCCATGGCCTCCAGCAGCGCGGCCTGCGTCTTCGGCGGCGTGCGGTTGATCTCGTCGGCCAGCAGCAGCTGGGTGAAGACAGGTCCGGGCCGGAACACCATCTCCCCGGTGCGCTGGTCGTAGATCGGCGCGCCGACCACGTCGGAAGGCAGCAGGTCAGGAGTGAACTGGATGCGGGCGAAGCTGAGACCCAGCACCCGGGCGAACGACCGCGCGGTCAGCGTCTTGCCCAGCCCTGGCAGGTCTTCCAGCAGGATGTGGCCGCCGGCCAGGATGCCGGTCATCACCAGCTCCAGCCCCGGCCGGTGGCCCACCACGGCGCGCTCGACCTCATCGAGCACCTCGGCGCAGCGCATCGCGGCCTCGGCGGGCGTGCAGGTCTGAGTCTGCTCGGTCAAAGCTTCTCCAGTCGGTCGATGATGGCCGCCAGCGTGCGCGGCGGGATCCCGGCGGACTTGCCCTGGTCGGTCACGGCCGGCCGGTCCGGATCCAGCCAGAACCACAGCCGGTCCCCGCCCGCCGCGGCCAGCAGCCGCCGTGCCTCGCCGGGGTCGTCATACAGGCTGATGCCGTGCCGCTCGGCGAGCCGGGCGGCCAGCAGGTGCTGGAGCGTGCCGCGCAGCTCCAGGTCGTACCCCGTCATGGTCTGGACGGCGGCCTGCACCCCGGCCCGCCGCCGCCAGAACCGGATCAGGCTGGTCTGGCCGGACCGCAGCGGCGCCTCATCCGGCTCCGGGTCCGGCACCTCGCCGTCCGGGGCGAAGCTGCGGATCGCCAGCAGCGCGGCCGCGCCGGCCCCGGCGAGAACCACGACGGCCGCGGCGGCGCCGGCGAAGGCCAGGGCCGTCACGGCCAGCGCCGCGACCGTGGCCACGGCGATCGCCACTTCCGGGCCCGCCTCCCGCCAGCCGCCCTGGCTCACGGCCGCCCCCCGGTACCGCCGGGCGTCCCGGTGCCGGCGCCCGCGGCCGCGGCGGCGGCAGCCGCGGCCGCTGCCTCGCGGCGCGCGGCAGCGTCCAGCCGCTCGGCCAGCACGGCCAGCGCCGAGCGGGCCTCGTCCCGCCGCTGGGCCGGCAGCGGATGGGTGGAAAAGCGCGCCTCATAGAACAGGACCGTCAGCCGGGCGGCCTCTGCGCCCTGCACCAGCCCGGCCCCGGCGGCCCGGTCCAGTAGCTCATCAGGTGTCTCGGCCGCGCCGCGCTCCGCGCCCGCCCGGGCCAGGCTGCGCTCCATGGCCGCGTAGCAGGCAATGATGGCCAGCCGGGCGTCGTCGATCTCACCCAGGGCCGCCTGGCCGGAGGCCACCGCGGCGCGCAGCTGCCCGGCGGACTCCTCGTCCTCGCCCGGGTCGGTGATGTCCTCCCAGGGCTGCCGGGCGGCCCGGCGGCGCAGCCAGATGATGCAGCCGGCCACGGCCGCCAGCAGCACCACCAGCAGCGCGATGTAGGCGATCAGCGTCAGGCTGGTGTGGCCGCCGCCGGCGGAGCCGACGTGCGGGCGGGCCGTGCCCAGGTGAGTGCCCGGCCGCAGCCGCGGCAGGTGCGGCCGCCGGCGCGGCGGCGGCAGCTTGCCCGCGGCGTTGATCAGCATCAGCACCGGGATCGAGATCGCGGCCGCCAGCAGGACCACCCGCAGCAGGGCGCGCAGCCGCTCGGCGGGCTGGCCGGACTGCGGATGCCGGCGCCGGCGGACCTCCACGGCGGCCAGCAGCGCGAGGACCACGACCTCCAGGGCGATGCCGACCACCAGGCCGTGCCGCCGCCACGGGCCGGCCGTCCAGCTGGCGACCGGCACTACGGCCCGGACCCCGGCCGCGGCGACGCACACCAGGACGGCAGCCAGCGCGATCCGGGCTACCCGGCCCTGGTCACCAGCCTGCGGCTGACCGTTAGCCACGTCCGTGGTCCTCCCTGCGCCGCCTCGGTGCGCAGTTTATGGCGCCGACTGAGCGCCGCCCGCGGCGGCCGGGACTTTTCCGGCAAACCATCCGGCGCCGGGACGCCCCGTGGTAGACCCGGAGACCCTACCCCGCGGGGGATGCGGGTCATCCTCGCGGCTGATGACAGCCGGCCATCCCATCGGGAAGGCTGAGGGGCCATCAGCACCTACGGGGCGAACCTCTACTACGGGAGACAAGGTGTCCGCACAGCACGCGGCCGGCGCCGCCGCGCCTGGCCGCCCCCGGCCGGGCCCGCCCGCAGCCGGCGCCGTGATTGAGGCGGCGGGGCTGTCCAAGCGCTACGCCGGCACGATCAACGCGCTCGACCAGCTGACCGTGGCCGTCGCGCCAGGCGTGACCGGCCTGGTCGGGGCCAATGGCGCCGGCAAGTCCACCCTGATCAAGATCCTGCTCGGGCTGCTCGAGCCGACCAGCGGCACGGCCACGGTGCTCGGGCACGACTGCGCCACCGCCGGGATGCAGATCCGCGCGATCACCGGCTACATGCCCGAGCATGACTGCCTGCCCGGCGACCTGAGCGCCACCGAGTTCGTGACTCACCTGGGCCGGATGTCCGGCCTGCCGGCGACCGCGGCCAAGGAGCGGGCCGCCGACTCGCTGCGGCATGTGGGCCTGTACGAGGAGCGGTACCGGCAGATCGGCACCTACTCCACCGGCATGAAGCAGCGGGTCAAGCTAGCCCAGGCGCTGGCCGGCGACCCGCGGCTGCTGCTGCTCGATGAACCCACCAACGGCCTGGACCCGGGCGGCCGCAGCCAGATGCTGGAGCTGATCGCGCGGATCGGCACCGAGTTCGGCATCTCCATCGTCGTCGCCTCGCACCTGCTCGGCGAGATCGAGCAGATCTGCGACCACCTGGTCGCGATTGACGCCGGGCGGCTGCTGCGCGCCGACACCATCAGCTCGGTCACCGGGGTCAGCCAGATCCTGCTGATCGAGGTCGACGAGGGGACCGAGAAGCTGGCCGTCGAGCTGGCCAGTCGCGGGCTGGCCCCGGCCCGCCATCAGCGCGGGCTGGCCGTGCAGCTGGCCGGCGAGCAGACCTACGACGTGGTCCGGGACGCAATCGTGGACCTGGGCCTGCCGCTGACCCGGATGGAGCAGCGCCGGCACCGCCTTGAGGAGCTATTCCGGGATGACGCGGCGACCGCCGCGCAGCTGACAGGAGACGCTGATGTCCGCTAGCGCATCTGCCGCCGGTCCCGGCGTCCCGGCCTCCGGCGGGGTCATCCATGACATCGGGTACCGCTCCTACGCCGGGACGCGGCTCGGCCGGGCCGCCATCGTCCGTGCCCTGACCTGGTACAGCCTGCGATCCGCCTTCGGCCTGGGCCGCGGCATCAAGGCCAAGATCGTGCCGGTCCTGGCCTTCGTCCTGATGTGCCTGCCCGCCGTGATCAACGCGGCCATCGTCGCGCTGTCCAATGACCACACCCGGCAGTTCAGTTACGACACCTACGTGCCGGGGCTGCGCATCCTGATCCTGCTGCTGTTCATCGCCGCCCAGGCCCCCGAGCTGGTCTCCCGTGACCTGCGCAGTCACAGCCTGCCGCTGTACTTCGCCCGGCCGATCCGGCGGATCGACTACCCGGTGGCCAAGCTGGCCGCGTTCTTCCTGGCGCTGCTGATCATGGTCGAGGTCCCGCTGCTGCTGCTCTACCTCGGCACCGTCACCCAGGTGCACGGCGGCAGCGCCGTCTGGGCGCAGACCCGGGAGCTGATTCCCGGCCTGCTGCTCGGCGTCGCCTGGGCCGCGGTGCTGGCCGGGCTCGGGCTGCTGCTGGCCTCCTTCAGCGGCCGCCGCGCGTTCGCTACCGGGGCGGCGGCGGTGTTCTTCTTCCTGACCTGGACGCTGGCCAGCCTGCTGATCCACATCGGCCAGGGTGAGCTGGGCGGCAGTCAGGGTCACTCCCTGGCACTGGCCCGGCTGGCGGGCCTGATCAGCCCGTTCACCGTTCTGGACGGCTTCCGGCTCTGGCTGGGCGGCACGACACCCGGCCAGGTCCCCGATCCCGGCCACTACGGGCCGGCCTACGGGGTCATGCTCGCGGTGTTCCTGGTCATCGGCGCCGGCGGCCTGATCGCCCGCTACCGGAAGATGGGCATCGCTTGACATCCTCGATCTGCCTGAGGGCGGATGATTCCTGCGAGCTGGTGACGTCTCAGTTTAGCGCGAGGGCCGCCACCGCTTGGCTATCGCGGTACGGACGGCCCTCGCCGGAGGGCATCTCCCGCGCGAAGTGTCACCAGCTCGCAGAGGTTCGCGGTTCAAAGCCCGGCCTTACTGCACCAGAAGGCTCCCCGCGCTGCCACCGCCTGCCCGGCGGCGGGTCCGGAAGCGGACGTACTGATTCTACCGACGGCATGCTCTTTGCCGCCCTGAACGGGCGGGGTTTCCACGCGAAAGGATTTCCGATGAATGGGAGGCGCTGCGTGAGCGCCCGGAGACGGGCGGGAGGCACACGATGACTGCGACAGCCAGCCCTAACGGGGCGCCGGGCGGCAGCGCCATCGAGCTGCGGCAGGTGTCGCGCTGGTACGGGAACGTGGTCGCGGTCAACGACATCACCATGACCATCGGTCCCGGGGTGACGGGCCTGCTGGGCCCCAACGGGGCGGGCAAGTCCACCATCCTGCACCTGATCGCCGGGTTCCTGGAGCCCTCCCGAGGGGAGCTGACCGTGGCCGGGCAGCGCAGCTGGCGCAACCCCGCCCTGTTCGCCCGGCTCGGTTTCGTGCCCGAGCGGGACGCGGTCTGGTCATTCCTGACCGGTGCCGAGTTCGTCGTGGCCACCGCCCGGCTGCACAAGCTGCCGGATGTCGCCGGCGCGGCCCGGCGGGCCATCGAGATGGTGGAGATGACCGAGGCCAGCGACCGCCGCATCGCGACCTACTCCAAGGGCATGCGGCAGCGCATCAAGGTGGCCGCCGCGCTGGTCCACGATCCCGAGGTGCTGCTGCTGGACGAGCCGTTCAACGGGATGGACCCGCGGCAGCGGCTGCACATGATGGACCTGCTGCACGCCGAGGCCGGGCGGGGCCGGGTCATCTTGTTCAGCTCGCACATCCTGGAGGAAGTGGAGCGCCTGTCGGGGACCATCCAGGTCATCGTCGGCGGGCGGCTGGCTGCCTCCGGGGACTTCCGGGCCATCCGGCGGCTGATGACCAGCCGTCCGCACGTGTTCCTGGTCCGCTCCTCCGACGACCGGCAGCTCGGCTCGGCGCTGATCGGCCGCCCGGCCGTCAGCGGCGTCGAGGTCACCCCCCGCGGCCTGCAGGTGCGCACCTCCGATTACGGCGCCTTCACCCGGGAGATCGCCGCGCTTACCCGCCAGGAGGGCATCCGGCTGCGCGAGCTGCTGCCCGCCGACGAGTCGCTGGAAAGCGTCTTCGCCTACCTGCTCGCGTCCTGACCGCAAGGAATGACCGTGCTGAATCCTGTCATCATCGCGCTGACCTTCCGTGCCACCATGGGCCGCAAGCGGGCCCTGCTGTTCGCCATCCCGGCCGTTCTCCTGATCGCCATCTCGGCGCTGCTCACGGCCGTGGCCCGCAGCGGCTCCTGGCCGCCGGAGTTCCTGGGCCAGTTCGGCTTCAGCGTGGTGCTGCCGCTGACCGCGCTGATCATCGGCACCAGCGTGCTGGGCGCCGAGATCGACGACGGCAGTGTCGTGCACCTGCTGGCCACCCCCGTGAGCCGGGCCGAGGTGGTGCTCAGCAAGTTCGTCGTGGCCGCCGTGCTGACGATCGCGTTCGCCGCGATCCCGGAGTACCTGGCCGCGCTGATCGCCAAGGGCCCGGCCAGCAGCCTGGCGGTCGGCCTGGCCGCCGGGGCGCTGGCCGCGTCGGTGGTCTACAACGCCCTGTTCGTGCTGCTGTCGGTGCTGACCACCCGGGCCATCGCCGTGGGCCTGCTGTACCTGCTGGTCTGGGAGGGCCTGCTGGCCAACCTGGTGCCCGGCGTCGGGCTGCTGTCGGCCGGCCAGTACGGGCTGTCGGTGGCCAACTCGATCGCCCATAACCCGGCGCTGCACGCCCACGTCGGGCTGGGCACCGCGCTGGTCATGGGCGTCATTGTCACTGTCGTGTGCCTGACCCTGTGCACCCGCCGCCTGGCCGCGTTCTCGATCAAGGGCGACGCCGCCTGAGCCGCCGGTCGGCTCAGAGTGAGCAGGCGCGGCGCCGGCGCCGCCTGGACTGAGGAGCTTGCGACGACTGAAGACGGCGCCACAAGGCGCCGCGCCAGCGAGCGGGCAAACACAGCGCCGGACCCAGCTCGCCGGAAAGCTAGCGCGGCGTGCTGGCGTCCGGTGTGAACGATGCCGCGTGGCCGGGGATGATCACGGCCGCCGTGGCGAGGATCCGGGCCCGGCTGGCAGCCAGCGCCGGGACATCAGTGCAGAACGGGTCGGCGGCCGGGCCGTCCGGGCCCCACCAGGCGTGCGTGCAGGCGATGGTGCCCTGCGCCGTGCCCGCCAGCGTCGTGATGTCCTGCGGCGTGTGTCCCGGCGTGGCGATCAGCATGACCGACGGGCTCAGCCGGGCCCCTTCCGCGTCGCGGTCGATCCACTGGTCACCGTCGTAAATGGCCTGGTGGTCGTGGATGCGGGCGGCCGGGAACAGCGCCGCGTTCAACGTGTGGTCCGGGTGGTGGTGGCTGAACACGACGTCGGTGACGGCGCCGGGCTCGACCCCGTGCCCGGCCACCGCGGTGAGCAGCGCCTGGCGGGAGGACACCATGCCCGGGTCGATGATGATCACCGTCTCGCCGTCGATGATCAGGGTGACGGTGCCGCCGACGTGCTGGGCGTCACCGTCCTCGCGGACGTAGCCCTCGTGCACCACGTGGACCTGCGCGGCGGATCCGGCCGGAACCGGGGAATCTGTCATGCCGGCAGACATTACCTGCCGGCGGCACGCAGCGCGCCAGGCGCCCCGGACGTCTCCCTGTCGTGAACGCCGAACCCGCGCAAGCGATGCCGCACCCGGCCGCCGACCAGTCCGGCCGGGCCGAGGCCACCGCCGCCGTGACGGAGCTGTTCCGCGCTCATCACCTCGAGCTGGTCCGGATCGCCCTGGTCATGGTGGGGGATATCGGCGTCGCCGAGGACGTGGTGCAGGACGCTTTCGAGCAGCTGCACCGCCGGTGGCGCCGGCTGCGCGCGGAGACGTCGGGCCTGGCCTATGCCCGGTCCAGCGTGCTGAACGGCTGCCGTTCGGTGCACCGGCGCCGTGTCGTCGCCCGCCGGTATGCCCGCGAGCTCCCCGGCGCCGGGCCCGCTGGCGGTGCCCCGGACACCGCCCAGCAGTCCGCCGACCGGTCGGTGCTGCTGGCTGCCCTGCGCCGGCTGCCGCGCCGCCAGCGGGAGGTAGTTGTCCTGCGCTATTACGCCGACCTGGAGGTCGCCGAGGTGGCACGCACGCTGGGCATCAGCCCGAGCGCGGTGCGGTCCACTGCCACCCGCGGCCTGGCCGCGCTGGCCGACGTCCTGAAGGAGGACTAGATGCCCGTCGATGTCGAGAGTCAGGTCCGCGCCGAGCTGAGCCGTGAAGCAGGCCGCGTTCAGGCCGGCGACCTGCGCCCGCTGACCGTGCCGGAGGCATCGGAGCGGCCCGGGTGGCGCGCGCTGCTGCCCGCAGCCGGCCGCCGGAGTGTTGTCCGGTGGCTGGCCCCGGCCACGGCGGTGGTGGCGGTCATCGCGGTTATCGCTGCCGTCATGGTGGCCGGCGCTGGCGTCCACCGGGATCCCTCCGCCGCGGGACCGGCGGCTAGCACGCCGGCCGGCCGGTCCCGGTTCTACGTCTCGCTGACGTTCCGGCCGAAGGTGGCGGCCGTGGTGCACGACTCGCGGACCGGGAGGGTGACCGGATCCTATCGGCTGCCGCCCGCCTATCAGGGCTCCGGGCCGGCGCCCGTGATCGCCGCCGCGCGCAGTGACCGCGAGTTCGCCATCGCCGCCACCGAGCAACTCGGGCACAGCGAGGCTGATGTCCGCATCCTGGACCTGCGCCTGACCCGCGATGGACGTCCCGACAGCGTTGCCGTCCTGCCCTGGCGGCTGACCCCGCCGGGGTCCGCCGACTACGTGGATGGCATCGCGCTGTCGCCGGACGGACGCCAGCTGGCCGCGGCCATCCAGATTCCCGCCAGCGGCTTCCGGCCCCGCGCCGAGATCAAGGTGATCTCCGTGCGGACCGGCGCGACCCGGACCTGGACGGTGGCCGGGGAGACGCAGCTGCCGCTGAACCCGTCCTGGCAGGCAGGCGGGCGGTACCTGGGCTTCTTGCTGTGGAGCCGCATCCGCGGGCCGGCCGCCAGCTTCACCGCCCGGACTCAGCTCCGGCTGCTGGATACCGTCGCTGCCAGCCGCGACCTGATGTCCGCCCGGGTTGTCGCCACCGGGGCGAACGGCCGCGGGTTCCTGCAGGCTGCGGTCCTGAGCCCCGATGGCCGATCGGTCCTGGTGGCCGCCTATCGCAATGTCGCCGGGTCGCGGCCGGGCCACGGCACCGCGATCCTCCGGGTCGAGGCCCTGCGCATTCCTGGTGGCCGGCTGACTCAGGTGGTCTGCCGCGAGTCGGTCCGGTATCGCAATGCCCGGCAGATGAACGCGGCGGACACCCGGTTCAGCGTCCTGTCAGTTGCCGGCCAGGGGCACCATGCGCTGGTCATGTGCCCGTCGCTGGCCCGGCTGGACAACGGCAGCCTGACCACCCTGCCAGGCCTGGGGCAGTTGCCCATCGTGGCCTGGTAGCCGCGCCCGGCCACCCGGCGGCGCGGCGGCCCGCCGCCGGGTGGCCGGCCTAGTGCGGGGCCTTGGCCGCCTTGGCTGCCTTCTTGTAGGCGCGGACCTGGGCCAGCGAGCCGGCGTCGACGATGTCAGCGACGGAGACGTGGCTGCCCTCGTGGCCGAATGGCCCGGCCGCCTCACGCCACCCGGCGGGCTGCACCCCGAGCTGCTTGCCCAGCAGCGCGATGGTGATCTGTGCCTTGTAGGTGCCGAAACCTGGCATCTGCGACAGCCGGGCGCTCAGGTCCGCGGCGTCCGCGGCGGTGGCCCAGACCCGCTCGGCGTCCCCGTCGTAGCGGTCGATCAGCAGCCGGGCCAGGTCCTGGACCCGGGCGGCCATCGCGCGCGGGAAGCGGTGCAGGGCCGGCCGCTGGGCGAAGATGTCCGCCAGCGCCTCCGGGTCGAAGCTGGCCAGCTCCTCGGCGTCGGGCTCGTGCCCCAGCCGCACGACCAGCTCGCGCGGTGAGCCGAACGCCTTCTCCAGCGGGACCTGCTGGTCCAGCAGCATGGCGATCAGCAGCGCGAGCGGGCTGCGGGACAGCAGCTCGTTGGCCGCGTCATCGACCGGCAGGGACAGTGTCATCAGGGCCTCCGTGGCGGGCGTGCTCCGCCGGCAGGCCTGGCAGGCGCTCGCCGACGGTCCCATCATCCAGCATGACCGGTGCCGGGAAACGCGGAACCCCGGTCGGCCCCGGGCGGAACACCGGGGGCGGCCCGGTCGTTTTCCTCAGTGACGGACGTGTGGTTGAGTGGGCACGTCACCAGCAGGAGAGCTCAGGTTCTCCGTGGAGGGAGCCAGGCATGACGCCTCACATGAAGTTCGGCATCGCCGGCGTCGTCATCGGGCTCATCTTGTTCATTGTCCTGCCCTGGTATGTGCCGCTGATCCTGATCGCGCTGGCCATTGGCATCCCGGTGGCGGCCTACGCCATGCTGGACCCGGCGCAGCGCCGCCGGCTCAAGGCCAACCGCCGTCGCCGTCAGCTCGGCAGCTAACACCGGGAAGTCAGGCACCTGAACTGCTAGCTGGCTAGCTCAGACCAGCGGGTTAATGGCCCTGAGCCGAGGAAAGCGGCTGAAGTCACGATCCGCAGACCACAGTTCCCGGACGCCGTTGGCCAGGCAGAGCGCGGCGATCCGCGCATCGTGAACGGCGGGGCCGGCGATCTTTCCCTCGGTCAGCAGGCTCGCGAGAGCGGACCAGTAGGCGGGGCCCTCGCTGATGGGCACTGCCGAGGGCGAGTCAAGCCAGGCGGCGATCTGCGCGATGGCCTGACTGCCCGAGCTCGGCGGGCTGTAGATCCGCGGATGGGTGACCACCGAGTAAAACTCGTGCAGGCAGGGCCAGGGAAGCCCCCAGGGTGCGGGATTGCCGGCCAGTTCCCTGACCCGGCCGGCAGCAGATTCGTGGAACGGGGAATCCCGCCGATGCGCGTAGACCAGCACATTGGTGTCGACGGCGATCACAGCCGGTCCCCGTAACTAGCCTCGCGGATCTTCGCCCAGCCAGCGTCTGCGAACTCAGGGCTGAGGCCATTGCCAGGCACGCTGGCGTCGCGCAGGCTGAATCTCGCGGCCTGCCCGGCAGCCCGGTGCCGGGCAATGACCGCGCGGAGACCCTCTTCCATCAGGGACTTCATGGTGCTGCCTTCCGATCTGGCCAGTTGCCGGGCTTCCTGGAACAGATCGTCGGGCAGCTCGACGGTCGTTTTCATATGGGTAAGCATATCAGGCAACCCATATGCCCATACTTAGCTGAGCTGGCCGGGATAGAGCAGGGACAGCTCGCGGGGGTAGGCGGCGATCAGGCGGAGCTCGTCGTCGGTCAGCGGCTTGCTGGTGGCCGACGCGCAGAGCTGGACCAGCTGGAAGATCAGGTCGGCGTCCGCGCCGGTGTCGATGCCCAGGCCGTCCATGACGTGCCGGAACCCGGCCATGCCACCGTACTCGCCGGTCAGCACCACGCGGCCGCGGGCGGCGAACCAGTCGTCCGGGAACGGCCCGAGGGCGTCATCATCGTAGAGCTCGTAGTTCTGCCGGTCCTTCAGCGCGCCGTCGGCGTGGATCCCGGACTCGTGCGCGAAGGCGTTGCGCCCGGTGCCCGGCTGGTTCTGCGGCAGGGGCTGGCCGAAGGCGTAGCTGGCCCACAGCCCGAACCGGCGGGCCCAGCTCAGATCGAGCTGGTCGCCGATCGGGGCCTGGCCGGTCACGCCGAAGGCGTGCGAGAAAGCCAGGATGCACGACACCAGGTCGGCATTGCCCGACCGCTCGCCGATCCCGTTGACGCAGGTGTTGACCCAGGCGTCCTGCCCGGCGTCCAGGTCGCCGAGCGCGCCGGACACCGAGTTGGCCACGGCCATGCCCAGGTCGTTGTGGCAGTGCGTCTCGACCGGGATGCCGACCACGCTGGCCAGCCGGGCGAACCGCTCGCGGATCCGGGCCGGGGAGTCGCCGCCGATGGTGTCGCAGTAGCGGACCCGGTCGGCGCCAGCGTCGCGGGCGGCGATGGCGAAATCGAGCAGGAACTTGTCGTCGGTGCGGGAGCCGTCTTCGGCATTGACGCCGACCGTCTGCGCGCCGGCGGCCCGCGCCGCGGCCACGGCCGCCGTCATCTCGGCGATGATCGCGGCGTGGTCCAGCTTGCCGCGGAACTTGTGCGCGATCATCTGGTCAGACGTGGAGATGGACAGGTTGTAATGCGCCAGGCCGAGCGGCGCCGCGCGCTCCACGTCCGCGGCGATGGCCCGGCACCAGCCCGACAGCCGCAGGTCACCGAACGCGCCCGCCTGCGCCAGCGCCACGTTGGCGCGCACGTAGGGCACCTCGTGGAACAGGAAAGGGAAGCCGATCTCGGACTGCGCCACGCCGAGCTTGCCCAGGTAGAAGTTGACCATGGTCTTGCCGAACTTGGACAGGCCGGTCCGCGCGGTCTGCACGCCGTCGCGGTTGGTGACATCGAGGAAGTGAATGCTGGGCATGCCGCAGGCCTCCGCTGACTGGAACCATTGATGTTGATCAACAGTTTACTAGCGATAGTCAATGTTGATTTTCGTCAACTAGGATGATCAGACGGCGCTCCGCGGTGCCGGGAGCGGCGGCCGGACGAGAGAACGGGAACGCGGGAGATGGGCACGGATTCCAGGCAGCGGGAGACCGAGTGGATCGGGGCCGCCGAAGCCGCGTCCCGGCTGGGCATCAAGCCGGCCAGCCTGTATGCCTACGTCAGCCGCGGGACGCTGGCGCGCCGCCGGGACCCGGACGGGCGGGGCAGCCTGTTCGACGCCGCGGAGATCGCCCGGCTGGCCGTGAAGGGCCGCCCGCGGCGGGTCCCGGCCGGAACGGAGCTGCTGATCGAGTCCTCGCTGACCGAGATATCCGGCAACCGGCTGCGTTACCGGGGTCACGACGCGATCGCGCTGGCCCGGCAGGCACGGTTCGAGGATGTCGCGGTCCTGTTGTGGACCGGTGCCCTCGGCGACCTGGCGGACGGCGAGTCCTGGCAGGCCACGGCGGCAGCCCTGGCGGCCGGCCGGGCGGCCCAGGCGGCGCTCCCGGCGGGCACGCCGCCCCTGGAGCGACTGCAGGTCATCGTGCCGGCCATGGCCGCCACCGACCCGCTGCGGCTGCACCTGGACCGGCCGGCGGTGATCGCCGCCGGCCGGGCGCTCATCGGCGGCCTGGCCGACTGCCTGCCCGGCGCCGCGGGGTCGGGCCCGGCGCGCCCGGCTGCGGCGGCCGGCCATCCGGACGGCCATGCCCGGCGGGGCCCGGCTGGCCTGCCTGCGGCCAGTGATCCGGACGAGAATGCCGGCCCGGCGGCCGGTCCCGGCTCGGTGGCGGGCCGGCTGGCCCGCGCGCTGTGCCCCGGCCCGGTGCCCGCGGGCCTGGCCGGCGCCGTGCAGACGGCCCTGGTGCTCACCGCCGACCACGAGCTGGCCGCCTCCACCCTGGCGGCGCGGGTCGCGGCGTCGGTGCGCGCCGACCCGTACGCGGTGGTGGCCACCGGGCTGGGTGCGGTCGGCGGCGCGCTGCACGGCGGCGCGGCGCTGGGCGCGGAGGTCATGCTGAACTCGGCGCAGGATCCGGCGGACGTGCCGCGTGTCGTCGGGGACCTGCTGCGCCGCGGCGAGCGGATCCCCGGCTTCGGCCACTTCGTGTATAAGACCGGTGACCCGCGGGCGGCCGCGCTGCTGCAGGTCACCTCGCAGCACGCGCCGGACTCGCCGCGGCTGGCGGTGGCCCGGGCGGTGATCGCCGAGGCGCAGCGGCGGGCGCTGCCCGAGCCCAACATCGATTTCGCGCTGGCCACGCTGACCAGCGTGGCGGGCATGCTGCCCGGTGCGGGGGAGGCCATCTTCGCGGTGGCCCGGACGGCGGGCTGGCTGGCTCACGCCCTGGAGGAGTACGAGCGCGGGGCCCCGATCCGGCCGCGCAGCATCTACACCGGCCCGGCCGCCCGTATGACGGTCGGGGAGTGACATCCCGCCCGCAGGGACCGGCCGGTCCGTGCGGGGCTGGCCGGCCGGCCTGCGACGGCCTGCCCGGCGGCGGCTGTCCCCGGTTCAGCCGCCTGCCAGCGGGCAGGTGAACCGGTAACCGACACAGCCGGCCGCCGGGGCAGCGCGCGGCCAGGCGGGCTGGGGGAAAACCAGGATGATCCAGATCACGGCCGTCGACACCCCGTCCCTGGGCGACCGGAGCTACCTGGTCACCGACGGCGTCACGGCGATCGTCATCGACCCGCAGCGTGACTTCGACCGGATCCTGGCCGTGGCGCGGGAGCAGGACGTGCCGGTGACGCATGTCCTGGAAACCCACATCCACAACGACTACGTCACCGGTGGCTGCGCGCTGGCCCGCGAGACCGGCGCGCAGTACCTCGTCAGCGGATCGGATCCGGTCGAGTTCGAGCGGACTCCGGTCACCGACGGGGATGTGCTGGACATCGGTGCCATGCGGCTGCGGGTGCTGGCCACCCCCGGTCACACCTTCACCCACCTGTCCTTCGTGCTGCAGGACGGCGATCAGGTGCTGGCGGTTTTCACCGGCGGATCGCTGCTCGCCGGGTCCACGGGCCGGACCGACCT
>DASXDJ010000175.1:0-44991 GCA_036490755.1 Streptosporangiaceae bacterium | reverse complement strand
CGCCGGCTGCCGAGATCTTCAGGTCGGGGTATCTGTCCGCGGTCACCGGGCTCCGGCTGGCTGATGGCCGGGCCGTCGTGGTCAAGGTGCGTCCCGTGTCGCCGCGGGTAGCGGCATGCGTGGAAGTTCAGCGCCGCCTGTTCGGGTCCGGCTATCCGTGTCCCGAGCCGCTCACCGGGGCCGTCCCTTTCGGGCACGGTGTGGCGACCGCTGAGGCTTATGTCCCCGGCGGTGCTGTGCTCCCGAGCGCGGGCCGCCCGGCCCGGGCCTTCGCCGGGGCATTGGCGCGGCTGATCGCGCTCGCCCCGCGGCCAGCCGAGGTGCCGGATCTGAACCCGCCGCCGTCGTGGGCGGCCTGGGACCACGACGAGGCCGGGCTGTGGCCGCATCCCGAGGACTCCGACGCCGACCTCAACGAGGTGGCCGGGCCCGCGTGGATCGACGAGGCCGGGCGTCGTGCCCGGGACCGGCTGCGCGCCGGCGCCTCGGGCGCCGTGATCGGGCACTGCGACTGGCTGGCCGGCAACCTGCGCTGGACCGGGGACGAGCTGCTGGTGGTTCACGACTGGGACAGCGTCGTCGCCGACAGCGAGGCGGTCCTCGCCGGATTCGCCGCCGCACTATATCCGGCTGTCAGCGTGGACGAGCTGGCGACCGTCACGGAAACGCAGCGGTTCCTCGCTGCCTACGGCGACGCCCGCGGCCGCGAGCTCAGCGCGGGCGAACTCGAGCGATCGTGGGCAGCCGGCGTCTGGACACGCGCCTACGATGCCCGGCACCAGCACGCGGCCGGGCAGCCCGTTCGCTCACTCACCGAGCCGGAGGCGCGCGAGCGCCTCCGCCGTGCTGGACTGGCTAACTGAGCCGCGATCGGGGCAGCGGTGCCGGTTACGGCACTAGCGGCCTGGCTCCTGCCGGGCCACCCAGGCGGCGATCTGGGCCCGCGAGCGTACCTCCAGCTTGCGGCGGATGTTCTCCACGTGGGCCTCAGCAGTCCGTGGCGCGACTGATAGCCGCGAGGCGATGGCCTGGTTGGTGAGTCCCTCCGCGACGAGCCGGGCCACCTCCATCTCCCGGCCGGTCAGCCGCGGCCCGGCCGTCTCGCCCAGGAAGCTGAGCATCGTCTCCAGCACCGCGGGCCATTCACCGTGGTAGTACAGGTGGCTCCGGCCGGGCAGCGGGACCAGCGTCGCGCCGGGGATCGCCATAGCCACCTCGCGGCCCAGCCCGAACCTGGTGGCCGGGTCGGCTTCCCGGTGCAGCACCGCCGTGCGGGCACGGACGGCGGGCAGCAGGTCCCGCACGTCAGTCTGGTAATAGGCTTCCAGCAGCCCGCTGGCCATCGCCGCCGTGGCGCTGGAGCGCTGCAGCTGCCGCAGTGCCTCGACCTCTTCGGGCGTCGGGTCGGGGATGAACATGCCGGTGAGCATCTTCGAGCCCAGGCCCCAGTGCGCGCGCATCAGCCCGACAATCGACTCCCGCACCTCCGCCGGGGCCAGGGCGGCACCGTCGGCACAGGTCCCGTACAGCACCAGGGACTCGACGCGGCCGGGGCACCGGGCGGCGATGGCGGCGGCGAGCTGGCCGCCCTGGGAGGCTCCGAACAAGCTGAACCGGTCGGCGCGGACCGCGTCGGCGACCGCCATGGCCGCGGCCACCTGCGTATCCAGCGACAGGTCGGTGACCTCGCGGTCGGACAGGCCGCAGCCGGGCTTGTCGAAGCGGATGACCGTGAACCGCTCGGCCAGCCGCTCGACGAAGGTGCCGAAGGCGAACAGGGTGAGCTGACCGGTCAGGTGCGTGACCCAGCCGGAGTCACAGAGCAGCGCCGGGCCATTCCCGGTCACGGAGTAGGCAACCCGGCCCGCGGGCGTGGCGCAGTACCTGATCGTCGGCCTCACCGGACTAGGCTGGCACTACTCGGCTGCCGGGTAAAGCGCCTGGACGCGCCACGGCGGGCTGGCGATCCGCGCGCTCTCCTGGCAGCGGGAAGCCAGCTGGACAGGCCCAGCCGGGAGTCTGCTGCTAGCTACCACCGTTATGGCTGACAGCGGAAGCGCGAGCTGCCCTGCGTCGCTCAGTCAGGCGCTGTGCCTTGGCGTGCGCCCCGCAGTCGTTCATGGTGCACCAGCGGCGTGACCTGTTCTTGCTGCGGTCCAGGAACAGCCAGCCGCAGCCGTGCTCGCCGGGCGGGCAGATCCCCAGGTACGCGAGGTCGGCGTCGCAGAGCAGGCTGACCGCCGCGGCAACGGCGCGGTCGGGGATCAGCTCGGCCGGGGCGGAGCCCACGGCCAGCCGCACGCCGCGCTGGTCCGGCACCAGCCGGGACCGGGCGGCGGCGGCGCCCCACCGCAGCGAGAGGTAGTCCAGGGCCAGGCCGGAGCGATCCGGAGCGGAGTCCAGGATCGCGTCGAGCGCGGCGGCCAGCGCCTCGCGGATCTGGTGCACCGCCGTCAGCGCGCTGGCGCCCGCCGGGGGGTCCGCGGCCCAGGCGGCCTCGACCGCCACGGCCTCTTTCTCGCCGATCAGCGTGGCCCGCTGAGCCCAGGCCAGCAGGTCGTCAGGCCCGGCCAGGTGCTCATGGCGTCCGGTGACCGGCAACCGCGGCTCGACGGTGTTCACCAGGTCGAGGGCCGGGTGGCCGCTGACCAGCGGAAGCTTGTCCACGCTCGGTGCAACCATGCCAGTATGCTACCATTGAAAGACGTTTTGAAGGTAGCTACCAGGTGAGCAATCTTCGGCGGGCGACACGGTGAGTGCGGAGAGGGAGGCAGCGATGACCGAGACTCAGATGACCGAGACTCAGGTGTGGCGGGGAGCCGGAACGCGGCTAGCCGGTCTCCGGGTGAGCCCGAGCCGGCCGCCCGCCCGGCCGGCCGGAGGGCTCTGGGCCTGGCTGCACGCGCCGGGCCTGCTGGAGGGCGCGGTCGGAGTGGCTGCGGCAGCCGAGGACGATTCACGGCGGCTGAGGGCCCGCCGCATGGAGGCGGCGCGGCGCTAGCCGGAAGGCCCCGGCATAGGCGGCCAGCCGTGGACAGGTAGCCGGGAGGTCCGGCAAGTGCGGCCAGCCGGCGATCGCTAGCCAGGATCCGGCACGTGCGGCCAGCCAGGGATGGCTAGCCGGAAGCGTCCTGGTCCTGGTCGTCCGGCGCCGGACTGGCCGGGTAATTCTGGCCCGGGGGAGCGGCGCGCGGCTCGGGCCGGTCGACGTTGTAGTGCCGGGCGGCCGAGGTCAGCCAGCTCTCGCCGGCCCGCCGGATGTTGAACTGGGTGATCATCCGCTGGCCGCCCTCAAAGTCGCCGTACAGCAGGTGCATGGTCAGCTGCCGGCCGTCCTTGATGGCCGCGGCAGCCAGCTGGAACGCCGGGGCTGCCGGGTCGCGGAAGGCCCCCGACCACGCGCCGGTGTCGTCCGGGGCCAGGAAGATGTCGCGGACCTGGTCGGTGAAGTCCTCCAGCGGCGGGTGCACCCGCTCGAACTGCCCGCCGGCGCACATGTGCCAGCCGTGCAGGACGCCCAGTCCGGTGCCCACATTGCGGAGGGACATGGCCATGTACACCACGTCCGCGGTGAGCTCAAAGGCGGCCCGGCCGCCGTCAACGGTCAGGTAGTTGCCCTCCTGGAACTGAGTCTTCTGCCGGGCATCCTGCAGCCGCGAGGTGACCAGCACCGGTCGCAGCCCCGCCATCAGTGACCGCTCGGCAATCCGGGCCGCCGCCTCGGAGGTGCGCGCGGCCCGGTTCGCTGAGCGCACGGACGCGAACGTCGCCACGGCGAGGACCAGCGTCCCGCCAGCCGTCGCCAGCGACGAGATTGTCTCCCAGTTCACGCCCGCAGGATACCGGCGCCGGTCCGATCGGCCCGGGCCAGGCCGATCAGCTCGTCAGGCGCCGGGCCGGGGCGCGGACCAGCCGCGCCCGGACGGGCGCCGCCTTCCTGACTTCCGCGCGCCCGAGCAGGCCCCTCAGCCGCCGAGACTCTCCATCGCCGGGACGCTGCCATCGATGCGGTTCGTGGTGCCGGCTGCCACGCACACCCGGGTCGCCGTGCACCAGATCCCGGCCAGCGGAGTGCCCAGGGTCCGGACGGGCACCGGCAGGCTGGCGGCGGCACCGAACTTCGTCCCGGCCGAGTTCTCGGCCAACGGGTGAGCGTCATCGGGCGGGCCCTCAGCCTCAGCGATCGTGAAGTGGACGTTGCCGGCTGCCGAGCAGGCGGTGCGCGAGGCGCACGACACCGCGGTGAAGGAACTGCCGTTCACGTCACCCGGACTCGGGTCCGGGGTGGTCACGGTGGTCCAGCCGGTTCCGTTCCAGGTCCGGGCCCGGGGGTGCTCCTGGTCGGCCGATGCGCCGGCTGCCATGCACCAGCCGGCCACCGGGCAGGACACGCTGACCAGGCCCAGCCCCATGGCCGTCGAGGTGACCGCCGACCAGGCCGAGCCATTCCAGGCCTCGGCCGGTGGCTGAGCCTGACCAGCCGCCACCGGCCCGACCGCCAGGCAGTAGCTCGCCGACGCGCACGACACCGCGGCCAGCTCGCGCCCGGCCGGCAGGGTCGCCGCGACGTGCCAGGCCGTGCCATCCCAGGACTCGATCCCGTCGCCAACCGCGACGCAGAACGACGCCGAGGCGCAGGACACGCCCGACATCAGGCCTGAGCCGGGGCTGGGCACGATGCGCCAGCCCGCGGGTGTCCGGGTCTCGGCCAGCGGCTGGTAATCCGTATTGCCGGTCAGCGTGTAGCCGACGGCGGCGCAGAAACCGGTCGCGGGACACGACACCCCGGACAGCACGGTCGAGTCCACGCCGCACGGCCGGGCCGGGCGGCTCGCGGACCACGAGCCTGGCCGGCCCGTCTCGGCCAGCGCGCTCTGGCCCCTGGCATGCGAGAAGTCCCCGACCGCCGTGCAGTTGGTACGGCTCGCGCAGGACACCGCTGACAGGGCCGACTGCCAGGTGCCGGCCGGCTCGGGCAGGGACCGGACCGGACCGACCAGGTGGTGCCCTGCAGCCGGGTGGCCACCACGCCGCCCGTGGTCAGGCTGTCCGGGCCGACCACGGTGCAGGACGCAGCTGACGTGCAGGCCAGCAGCCGGTCGCCCTGACCCGGCGCCGAGCTGGCCGGCGGCGCGGTTGTCTGGGTCCATGCCGCGCCGGACGCGGCGCATGACACCGTGGACAGCGTGACCCTGGCGCCCTTGGGGGCGGGATGGCGCGCGACCAGCGCCTGCCGTTCCAGGTCACCAGCAGTGCCGGCGAGCCGGCCGCGGTGCACGATCCTCGGGCACACGACACGCTGGTCAGCTGCATGTTCCGGGTCACCGCGATGCCGAAGCGCGGTGGTGAGATCGCCCGCCAGGACCGCCCGTTCCACCGCTCGGCGAAGGCCCGGGTGCGGAACTGATAGCGCGCCGGGTGCCCGAACACCTGCGAGCTGCCGACCGCTACGCACGCCGTCCGAGACGTGCAGGAGACGCCCAGCAGCGGGGTGCCCAGGGTGGCGCCGCCCGCGGTGGCCGCCGGCAGCACCTGCCACGACGTGCCGTTCCACCGCTCAGCCAGCGGTCGCCGGATGGCCTGAGTGCCCAGGTAACTGCCGACCGCCATACACCAGCCGGCCACCGGGCAGGAAACCGCGGCCAGCGGCCCGGTCGGTGTTCGCGGCGCTGGCGCCGCCTGCCGAGACCAGGTCCCGGCCATCGCAGCGGCCGCCGTCGATGACGCCGTCGTGGCCGATGCCGGCCATCGCGGTGGGCCCGGCGCCCAGCAGCGCCAGGGCCAGGGCAGATGCGCTCCCCAGCCGGATTCCTGAGAACATGGCCGCCCTCGTCTCGATGAACCCCCCGGCCAAGTTAGCGACGGCGTCGCAGACCGGGCCATCGCCGCGTGATGAACTCCGGCTGAACGCCTGGTTCCGCCTGCCCGCCTGCCGGGCCACACCGGCAGCCCGCCGCGTCGTAGCCTGGAGCCATGCCCGAGATGCCGACCCTGTCACTGGCCGAGTGGCTGGTGCTGTGCCTGTCCTGCGACCAGCCGGTTCACGGGTTCGCGATGGCCCGGGTCCTGGGCACCGACGGGGAGCTCGGCCAGGTCTGGCGGGTGCCCAAGCCGGTGGTCTACCGGGCCCTGCAGCGGCTGGAGCAGCTGGGCCTGATCCGCGCCGCCGGGCAGGAGCCCTCCAGCCAGGGCCCGGCCCGCTCGCCGGTGCAGGCCACCAGCGGGGGGCGGAAGCTGGCCGCCGCCTGGCTGATGCGGCCCGCCAGCCACAACCGCGACGTCCGCTCCGAGCTGCTGATCAAGCTCGCGCTGCTGGACCGGCGCGGCGAGGAGCCGCAGCCGCTGCTGGACGCGCAGCGCGAGCAGCTCATCCCGGTGGCCGCTGCGCTGGCCGACCGGCTGGCCGCCGCTAGCGGCTTCGACCGCACGCTTATCTTGTGGCGCTGCGAGACGGTGTCGGCCACGCTCCGGTTCCTGGATGCGCTCGGCGCCCGGATCCCGTCCGGCGCGACCCGCTGACGGTCGTCTGGGCATCCTGACGCCGTCGGCCGCGGCCCGCCATGATCGCGGGCGCCATCGGCCGGATCAGTCGCGAAATGCGACAGACGGGAGCATCCTGCCTGGCTGCTGCATATCGGCGGTGCGTCCCGGCTAGCTCTGGCGGCCACCCCCCTTGCGTCACAAAGCCGCTCGTAGTCTCAGTGAGACCACTGGGGCAGGCGGCTCCCGGGTCGAGCCGCACCCGCGGGGACCTGACCGCCTGGCGCGGCCATCTCCCCTCCCGCAGGCAAGGAGATGACGAAACATGACCGTGACCCTGGAGAGCAGCGTTGAGGCCTTTATCGGCGCACCGCGGCAGATGTTCATCGACGGACACTGGGTCGACGCCGCGTCCGGGAAGACCTTCGACACGCCTAACCCCGCCACGGGCCGCCGACCTATTCCATTACATGGCCGGCTGGGCGACCAAGATCGAGGGCAACACGATCAACATCTCGGTGCCCTACATGCCCGGCGCGAACTTCCACTCCTACACCCTGCGCGAGCCCATCGGCGTCGTCGGCCAGATCATCCCGTGGAACTTCCCGCTGCTGATGGCGGCGTGGAAGCTCGGCCCGGCGCTGACCACCGGCTGCACCGTGGTGCTCAAGCCCGCCGAGCAGACGCCGCTGACCGCCCTGCGGCTGGTCGAGCTCATCGCCGAGGCGGGCATCCCGGCCGGCGTCGTGAACGTGGTCCCCCGGCTTCGGCGAGACCGCCGGCGCCGCCCTGGCCGCGCACAACGACGTCGACAAGGTTGCCTTCACGGGGTCGACCGAGGTCGGCAAGCTGATCGTGGCGGCGGCGGGGGCGAGCAACCTGAAGAAGCTCACCCTGGAACTGGGCGGCAAGAGCCCCAACATCGTGCTCGAGGACGCGGAAGACAACGCGGTCGAGGGCGCGGCCAACGCGATCTTCTTCAACCACGGCCAGTGCTGCGTGGCCGGGTCGCGGCTGTTCGTGCACGAGAGCCGCTTCGATCAGGTCGTGGACGGCGTGGCCGAGATCGCCAAGTCGATCACGATGGGGCCCGGCATGGACGCCGGGACGCAGATGGGCCCGCTGGTGTCGGAGGAGCAGTTCCAGCGTGTCAGCGACTTCCTGGAGTCCGGGGCGGCCGACGGCGCGACCGCGCTGACCGGCGGCGGCCGGTTCGGTGACCGCGGCTACTTCATCGAGCCCACCGTGCTGACCAACACCCGCCCGGACATGAAGGTCGTCCGTGAGGAGATCTTCGGCCCGGTCGTGGTTGCCGCGCCGCTCAGCGACCTAGACGAGATCGCCGCCACGGCCAACGACAGCGAGTACGGCCTCGGCGCCGGCATCTGGACGCGGGACATCTCCAAGGCGCACGCGCTGGCCAAGAAGCTGCGCGCGGGCACCGTGTGGATCAATTGTTACAACGTGTTCGACGCCTCGCTGCCGTTCGGCGGGTACAAGCAGTCCGGCTGGGGCCGCGAGATGGGCCACGAGGTGCTGAACAACTACACCGAGGTCAAGGCGGTGACCACGCAGCTGTAGGGAACACCCAGCCGTAACGGGCCTGGGCCGCACGGCGCGGGTCCGGCTGGCCCGCGGTGCGCTAGCGCGCTCCGGCCTCCCGCTGCGGGATCCCTGCGGCGGGAGGCCGGTGCCGTTTCCGGCCCGGGCCTAGCCGGGTCGCCGCACGATGGCCACGCCCTGCGGCGGCAGCACCAGTTGCTCGCCGACGGCGGTGCCGGACAGCAAGTCATGGCCGCCACCGCCCAGCGTCACCCGGACGGCCTCGCCTGAGTGGTTGATCCAGAACTCGTAGCGGGCTGAGCCGTCCCGCCGGGTCACCCGCTCAACGCCAGTGCCGAGCGCTGCGGCGGACGCGGCCAGGTCGGTGCCCAGCGCCTGCCCGAGCAGCGCCGTCAGCGAGGCGTGATCCAGGCGCGTTCCCAGGTAATAGGCGTGTCCCTGGCCCGCCCGGTGCGCGAGCACGGCCGGCCGCCCGGCCCACGGCGTGGAATCCAGCCGGGCCAGCACCTCGCCGTCGCCCGGCTCGATGACATCCAGCCAGTGCGTGCCCGCCGACCGGCGCCCGTCAGTCCACGCCACGTCGACGGTCTCGCCCGGCTGGAGCGGCGCCACGTCTACCACGTCACCGCCGAACAGCTCGCGCAGCGGCCCGCCGTAGGGGCCGAGGTAGACGCGGTCGTGCTCGTTCACGATGCCCGACCAGAACGAGATCACCGCCGTGCCGCCGCCGGTCACGTAATCCCGGACGCTGGCGCCCTCGGCCTCGGTCAGCAGGTACAGGCTGGGCACCAGCACGGCCGGGTACCGCGACAGGTCCGCGCCCGGCGCGACGAAGTCGGCGGTCACCCCGGCCTCGAACAGCGGCCGGTACAGCCACCGGACCTGCTCCAGCAGCTGCAGGTCCGACGACGGCCGGGACGGCTGCTCCATCGCCCACCAGCTCGGCCAGGAGAACACGATGGCGCAGTCGGCCTGCACCGGCGCGGCGCGGACCTCGCCGATCCGGGCCAGCTCCGCGCCCAGCCCGGTCACCTCCCGCCAGGCCGGGGTAGCGGTGCCGGCGTGCCCGAGCATCGCGCTGTGGAACTTCTCCGCCCCGGCCGCCGACGCGCGCCACTGGAAGAACGCGACCCCGGTGGCGCCGCGGGCCAGCGCCTGGTAGCTGTCGGCGCGCATCCGCCCCGGTGCCTTGGCCGAGTTGACCGGGCGCCAGTTGACCCGGGTCGTGGTCTGCTCCATGACCAGCCACGGGACGTCGCGCTTCAGCGACCGCACCAGGTCGTAGTGCAGCGCGGTGAGCATCGGGGAGTCGGGGTCGGCCGGGTCAGGGTAGTTGTCGGTCGAGCACAGATCCTCCTCGGCGGCCCAGGCGGCGTAGTCCAGCGGCTTGAAGAAGCCCATGAAGTTGGTGGTGACCGGCAGCGAGCCGGTGAACGAGCGGAGCAGGTCGCGCTCGGCGATGAACTCCGCCAGGTAGGAGTCGCTGGAGAACCGCCGGTAGTCCAGTCCCTGGCCGGGGTTGGCGAAGGACGGGGTGACCCGCGGCGGCAGTACCTCGTCGAAACTGGCATACCGCTGGCTCCAGAACGCGCCGCCCCAGGCGTGCGTCAGCTCGGCCGGGCTGGCGTAGCGGGCGCGCAGCCAGTCGCGGAACGCCGCCGCGGAGATGTCGCAGAAGCACTGCGGGACGTGGCAGGCGTACTCGTTGTGGATGTGCCACATCCGCACGGCCGGATGCTGGCCCAGCCGCCGGGCCAGCTCGCCGGTGATGGCCAGCGCGGCCCGCCGGTACTCCGGGTGGTGCACGCAGAACGCCTGGCGGCTGCCGGGGGAGTAGCGCATGCCGGCCGCGTTGACCGGCAGGATGTCCGGGTGCGCCACGGTCAGCCACGGCGGCGGCGCGGCAGTCGGGGTAGCCAGGATCACGCCGACCCCGGCGTCGTCGAGCAGGTCCAGCACCTCGGTCAGCCAGCCGAAGTCGTACTCGCCGGGCGCCGGCTCCAGCCGGGCCCAGGAGAACACCCCGACGGTGGCCAGGTTCACCCCGGCCGCGCGCATCAGCGCGATGTCCTCGCGCCACACCGACGGCGGCCACTGCTCGGGGTTGTAGTCCCCGCCGTACAGCAGGTGCGGTGGCGGCCAGGTACCCGGCTCCCAGGACGACGTCATCTACCCCTACTCTCCGGCGATCGCGCCGAACGTGAGCCCGCGGGCTATGTACTTCTGCAGGAACGGGAACAAGATCAGCAGCGGCAGCACCGACACCAGCGACCCCAGGATCACCTCCGGGTACAGCGGCTGGCTAGACCCGGCCAGGTGCAGCTCGCTGGCCCAGGTGCCCAGGCCCACGGTCAGCGGGAACTTATCCGGGCTGCCCAGGACCACCAGCGGCAGGAAGTAGTTGTTCCAGGTGCCGATGAACGCCAGCAGGAACAGCGTGGCCATGCCCGGCATCAGCACCGGCCGGGCCACCCGCCAGAAGATGGCCAGCTCGCCGGCGCCGTCGATCCGCGCCGCGTCCATCAGTGTGTCGGGCACCGCGTCCAGCGCGTAGATGGCCATGAAGTAGGCCCCGAACGGGTACACCGCCAGCGGCAGGATCACGCCCGCATAGCTGTTGTTGAGGTGCAGGTAGCTCTCCAGCATGAAGATCGGCACGACCAGCGCGGTGGCCGGCACCATCAGCGAGCCGACGACCAGCCCGAGCACGGGCCGCCGCATCCGGAACCGGTACTTGGCCAGGCTGTAGCCGCACAGGGTCGACACCCCGGTAGCCAGCGCCGCGGTCACCGTGGCATACACCGCCGAATTGATAATCCAGTAACGGAAGTCTCCGCCGCCGAACGAGAACAGCGCGGCCAGGTTCGAGCCGAGTGACAGGTGGGCGGGCGGCAGGAACGTCGCTGTCCCGAACAGCTGGCTGGTGTTCTTGGTCGAGGCGATCAGCAGCCAGTACAGCGGAGCCAGCACGTAGACGGCGGCCAGGATGGCCAGCGCGGTGCCGGCGGACGTCTTCAGCCGGGCGCTCACCGGGCCATCCTCAGCGGGTCGGCGCGGCGCCGCACCAGCGAGTAGAACACCACCGTGGCGCCGATGGTCACCGCCGCCAGCAGCACCGACTGGGCCGCGGCCAGCGGCTCGTTGCCGAACGAGAACGCGGTGTTGTAGATGATCTGGTTCGGCGTGTAGCTGCTGCCGATCCCGGCGATATCGTTCAGCAGGACCGGCTCGTTGAACAGCTGCAGTGTCCCGATGACCGACAGGATGACGGTGAACAGCACCGTCCGGCGGATCAGCGGGAACTTGATCCGCAGCGCGATGCCCAGCTCCGAGCAGCCGTCGATGCGAGCCGCCTCGACGATCTGGCCCGGCACGCTGGTCAGGCTGGTCAGCAGGATCGTCATGTTGTAGCCGGTGAACTCCCAGGTGACGATGAGCATGATCGCGTACAGCGCGGACCGGTAGCTCAGCGGCGTGAGCGGCCCGCTGGCCAGCCCGGCCAGGTGCGGCAGCTTCAGGGCGCCGTCCAGGTCGGGCTCCAGCAGGAACGCCCACATGATGGCGGCGATCACGCCCGGCACCGCGTAGGGCAGGAAGTAGACCAGCGCGAACACGCGGCGGCCGCGGCAGTAGATGCTGTCCAGGAACAGCGCCAGCAGGATCGCCAGGATGATCATGAAGCTGACCTGGATGACCCCGAAGTAGGCCATCCGGGTCACCCCGCCCCAGTACTGGCCGTTGGCCAGCACCGCGCGGTAGTTCAGCAGCCCGGCGAATGCCCCGGTGCCGCCGGCCCGCAGGCTCTCCGCGATCGAGTAGGCCAGCGGCGCGACGAAGAACACCGCGAACAAGATCAGGAACGGGGTCGTCAGGCCGGCCGCGGCCCGGCGCTGCGCCGCGTCCGGCCGGCTGCGGGCCGCCACGCCGCCGCTAGCCCGAGACCTGGTAGCCGGCGTCCTTGGCGTAGGAAACCAGCTGCTGCTGGGTCACCTGCAGCACATGCGACCAGCTTTCCTTCCCGGCCGCCGCGGCCGCCATCTGGGTGGTGACGTAGGTGCCGAACTCGGTGTCCCACGGGCTCCACTCGAAGTTCGTCGGCACCTGCGCCGCGTTCGCCGCGAACTGCGCGTTCACGTGCCCGGTGAAGTCCGGCACGGGGGCGCTGAACTCCGGCACCTGGTCCCGCCTGACCGAGGCGGGGAACAGCCCGCGCCCGCCGCCGCTGGCCGTGGCGGGCCGCTCGTCGACGGCCAGGCCGCTGGGCGAGGTGTTGATGTAGGCGGCGAACAGCGCGGCGTCGGCGGTCTCATCGGCCGGGCAGTCCTTGGTCACCGCGTTGGTCGACCCGCCCCAGTTGGCCTCGGCGTGCCCGCCGGCCGTCCACTGCGGCATGCTCGTCACCGTGTAGCTCTGCGGGTGCGCCGCGGTCAGGTACTCATCGACCTCGTAGGTGGGCGACCAGGCCGCGCCGATGTAGGCGGCGTACATGTCCGCGCCGATGTGGTGGCCCCACTCGGACTGGAAGTCGTTCTCCACCGCGACGGCCTTCTCGCTGACCAGCTTGCCCCAGTAGGCCAGGACCTGCTGCTCGACCGGGCCGTCCACGTCGATCTTCCAGGTGCCGCCGGGCAGCAGCTGGTAAGGCCGCGCCCCGGCCTGCCAGAACAGCGCCTCCAGGTAGTCGCCGTCGTTGACCGGGAAGTAGGTCAGGTACTGGGCCGGGTCAGCGCGGTGCAGCTTCACCGCGTCGGCGGCGAACGCGGCCCAGGTGGCCGGTACCGGCAGGTGGTACTTCTTCAGCACCGACGGCTGGTACATCAGGCCCATCGGGCCGATGTCCTCCGGCATCGCGTACAGCGCCTGGCCCTGGGTGACCTGCCGCCACACCCACGTCGGGAACTCGCTGGCGTACTTCGCGTCGTACTTCGCGATGTTGACCAGGTCATGAGCCTGGGTGAACTGCGGCAGGTGATCCAGCTCCACCTGGGACACGCACGGCCCGTTGCCGGCGGCCAGCGCGGTGGTCAGCTTGGAGTAGAACGTGCCGCCCGAGCCGTAGGACGGCGGCACGGGGATCTTGATCCACGGATAGCGCTGCTCGAAGTTCCGGATGACGCTCTTGGGGTTGGCGGTCCACGTCCACCAGGTCAGGGTGACCTTCTGGTGGGCGCCTTTCTGGGCGGCGGTGCCGCTGCTGCCGCCGCAGGCGGCCAGCACCAGTGCGACCGCCGCCACCGCCGCGATGCCCAGGTGCCGGGTCCCCGGCCGCTTGATGCTCAGGTGCCTGATGCTCATGCTGACCCTCCCCGTTTTGGGAGCGCTCACAGTGGCGTTCGGGCACAAGGTAACTCCTGCTATCGGAGGCGTCAATGGGGGGCAATCGCCCGGATTACGCCCGGAATACCGGATGAGTCATGCGCTGAGCTGGCCTGACCGGAGTTGACAGTGATCATCACCGAAGCCGATATTGGGAGCGATCACACAGGGGCGGGAGACACGTGGCGCGTGACGCGGCCAGGCCCAGGCGGCCGACCATCGAGGACGTCGCGGCGCTGGCCGGGGTGTCGCGGGGGACGGTCTCGCGGGTGCTGAACGGCGGCGCCAGCGTCAGCCCGGCGGCGCTGGGCGCCGTCCGGCGGGCCATCCAGTCCACCGGCTACGTGGTCAACCATCACGCCCGGAGCCTGGTCACCCACCGGTCCCAGTCGGTCGCGTTCATCTTGTCCGAGTCGCAGGACCGGCTGTTCACTGACCCGAACTTCGGCACGCTGCTGCGCGGCTGCACCCAGGCGCTGGCCGAGCACGACCTGCCGCTGCTGCTGTCGGTGGCCGGCTCGGAGCAGGACCGGCGGCGGGTGGCCCGGTTCGCCGCCGCCGGGCATGTCGACGGCGCGCTGCTGGTCTCCGCCTGCTACGGCGACCCGGTGATCGGCGACCTGGCCGGTCACGGCGTGCCGGTGGTGGCCTGCGGTGAGCAGCCCGGCGACAGCGTCCCGCTGGCCTACGTCGCCGCCGATGACCGGGGCGGGGCCCGGCAGATGGTCAGCTACCTGCGCGCGGCGGGGTGCGCCCGGATCGCCACCATTACCGGCCCGCTGAACCGCCCCGGCGGCCCGCAGCGGCTGGCCGGCTACCGGGACGTGCTCGGCGAGGTGGCCCCGGAGCTGATCGCGCACGGCGACTTCTCCGAGGAATCCGGGGCGGCCGCCGCGGCGGAGCTGCTGCAGCGGGCCCCCGATCTCGACGGGCTGTTCGTCGCCTCTGACCTGATGGCCCGCGGCGCCATCCGCGCGCTGGCCCGCGCGGGCCGCCGGGTCCCCGGCGACGTGCGGGTCGGCGGCTTCGACGACTCATCGGCCGCCGTCACCACCGACCCGCCGCTGACGACGATCCGTCAGCCCTGGGCGCGGATCAGCGCCGAGATGACCCGGCTGCTGCTCAGCCAGATGGCGGGCGAGCCGCCGGCCGCGGTGATCCTGCCCACCGAGCTGGTCCGCCGCGGCTCGGCCTGACCCGCCCCGCCCCGCGCCGGGCGGCGCCCCGCCCCGCCCCGCGCCGGGCGGCGCGCCGGCCCTGGCGGGCGTCCCGCCTGGCCCGCTACTGACCGCGCCGCGGCGGCGGGGCCGCGGTCTGAGCCGGGCGGATGTTCTGGTTGACGTGGAACACGTTGTCCGGGTCGTAGCGCGCCTTGACCTGCGCGAGCCGCTCGTAGTTGCCGCGGTAGGCCGCCTTCACCCGGTCCTGGCCCTCGTCCATCATGAAGTTCACGTACGCGCCGCCCGCCGACGTCGGGTGCAGCTCCTCCCAGTAGTCCTTCGCCCACTGCGAGATGCGGTCGGCGTTGGCCGGGTCGGGGTCGACGCCGACGATGACGCCGGCCCAGCCGCCGTCGCGGTAGGCGAACGCGGTCGCGTCGGCGGGGACCCGGCTGGCCGCGCCGTCGATGGGATACAGGTGCATGGTGGAGTGCCCGGTGGGCAGCTGCTCGCCGTACTTCAGGTGGATGCCGACCGCCTCGTCGCTGATCTCGTTGAAGAAGTCGGCCCGCCAGTACCACTGCAGCCCGGCCGGGTACAGCGCGTCAAAGGCGGACTGCAGCACGTTGAACGGCATCGGCTGCACGCCGACCAGCAGCGGCGACCCGAACGACTTCACCGGCTCCAGTACCTCGTCGGCGCGGTCGTGCGGCCCGGTGTAACACCACACGATGGCGCACGCCTTGCGCCCCCACAGCTCCTCGGGGAACGGCGGGGCCGGCGGGATGGTCAGCAGGCCGAGCCAGCCGCTCAGCTGCTCGGGCAGCGAGGGCAGCAGCTCCCGGTACCAGCGCATGACCGCCGGGGCGTCGGCCAGGTCATACAGCACCGGGCCGGCGACCACGGTGCCGTGCTCGCCGATGTCGTAGCAGCGGAACGTGAACGAGGTGACGATGCCGAAGTTGCCGCCGCCGCCGCGCAGCGCCCAGAACAGGTCGCTGTGCGACTGCTGGCTGGCGGTCACGAACGTCCCGTCGGCCAGCACCACGTCGGCGGAAAGCAGGTTGTCCACGGTCAGGCCGAAGCGGCGGGCCAGGTAGCCGATGCCGCCGCCCAGCGTCAGCCCGGCAACACCGGTGGAGGCCAGGAAGCCGGACGGCGTGGCCATGCCGAAGGCCACGGTCGCGTGGTCGACGTCGCCCCAGGTGCAGCCCGCGTCCACCCGGACGGTGTGGTCCTCGGGGCTGACCGTGGCCGAGCGCATCGCTGACAGGTCGATGACCAGGGCGTCGTCCCAGACGCCCAGGCCCGCCGCGTTGTGCCCGCCGCCGCGCACCGCGATGGTGAGATCGTGCTGGCGGGCAAAGCGGACGCTGGTGATCACATCGGCGGCATCCCGGCAGCGCGCGATGGCCGCCGGATGCTTGTCGATCATGGCGTTGTAGACCGCGCGGGCCTCGTCGTAGCCGGCGTCCTCCGGCGTGATGAGGTCGCCGCGCAGGGCAGCAGCCAGGTCGCCGAGCGGGGCGATGGCCGTGCCGGCCGTGGTGGTGGTCATGATTCCCCCTGTAGGGCTGTGGTTTTCCGGCACGCTAGGCCGGGCACCGTTCGCGCAGCGTTCGCGCTCCGCCCGGCCCCTCAGCGGCGCGCCGCGCGGCAGGCCAGGCCCAGGTCGGCCTGGCAGCGGCGCAGCAGCCGGGTGGCGCCCTGGCCGTCCGCGGCGGCAACCGCCGCCTGCAGCCGGGTCACCGCGGCGGGACCGTCCTCCAGCGCGGCCCGCATCCGCAGCACCTCCGGCAGCCACCACACGTCGCCGCTCGCCTGGCTGGCCGCGATGGCGGCGTCCAGGGCGGCGACGGCGACGTCGCGCTGCCCGTCCCGGACGGCGATGTCGGCCTGCAGGGACAGCCAGTACGGCATCCGGGCCAGCGCACCGCTCGCCCGGAGGTTGGCGATGCCGCGGCGGGCCTGCGCGGCGCCCGATCCGCCCGGAGCGCTCCAGCCCGCCAGCACCAGCGCCCATTCCCGGTAGTAGGCGAACTGGTAGCGGCCGCACAGCTCGGTCAGCTCGGCGACAGCAGCAGTCAGGGCGCCGGCGTCGCCGCGCATCTGCTGGGTGATGCCGTCGTAGGCGAGCGCCACGGCCAGGTTGTAGGGGTGGTCCGAGGCGCGCGCCAGCTGCACGGCCCCGGCCGCGGCGGCGGCGGCCTGGTCGTCGTCACCAATCAGCCAGTGCGCGTGCGCCGACCAGGCCAGCGCGTGCACATCGGGCCGGGTGCCGACCTGCAGCGAGGCCGTCATGCCCAGCGCGGCGGCGGCCTGCATCTCGTGCAGGCCCTCGGCCAGGCAGCCGAGGTTGATGGCCGAGCCGCCGACGGCGAAATGCGCCGGGCCGGCCAGCTCGGAGTCGCGGTCCACCAGGCTGCGGGCCAGGGCGGCGGTCTGGTAGCTGTCGGCGGTCCGGCCCTGGACGATCCGTGATGCCCACAGGGCCAGCAGGCCGGCCACCCGGGCCTCGGTCGCGCCCAGCCGCTCGGCCAGCACCATCGCCCGCTCCAGAGCCTCCTGCAGCTCGGCCGAGGCATACCCGAGCCGGGCGTTCAGCGGCGCGGCCATCGCCTGCAGCACGGCCAGCTCCTGCCGGTCGGCGTCCCGGCCCGGCGGCAGGCTGGTCACGATGGCCAGCGCCCGGCGGTGCAGGCGGATCGCGCCGGCGTGGGCCAGCATGCCGGCGGCGACATCGGCGGCCTGCCGGTAGTACTCCAGCGCCCGGGCCGGCCGGCCGCCGCGGGCGTACTGCTCGGCCAGCCGGGCGGCCACCGCGTCGGTGTGGCCCGCGTGCAGCAGCTCCAGGCTCTGGGCCAGCCGCCGGTGCAGCAGCCACCGCTGAGCCGGGCTGACCGTGGAGTAGGCGGCCTCGCGCAGCAGGTCGTGGGAGAAGTCATAGCCGTCACCGAGCTCGCGCATGATCCGCCGGTGCCACAGCTCGTCCACGGCCCCGACCACGGCATCGGCGTCATGGTCGCTGGCCTCGGTGAGCAGGTCGAGGCTGAAGCTGGTGCCGGCCGCGGCGGCCAGCCCGGCGATGTCCCGCGCGGCCGGGGTGGCCTGGTCCAGGCGCAGCTGCAGCACGGCGGCGACGTCAGCGATGTCGGGGGGATCCGCGCTGAGGTCGGCGTTACTGCGCAGCGCCTCGATGATGTACAGCGGAAAGCCGCCCGTCGTGACCTGCAGGAAACTGGCCTGCGCGGGGGTCAGCGCGCGGCCGGTCATCGCCCGGGCGATCGCGGCGGTGCCGGCGGTGTCCAGCGGGCCCAGCGGCAGCTCGGCGAGCAGGCCCGCCGTCCGCAGCCGGGCCAGCCACTCGCCGATCGCCGGCTCGGTGCCGGGGTAATCATCGCGCAGCGTGGCCGCTACCAGGAGCCGGCTGGCGCCATCCAGGCTCAGGCACAGGGCCAGGAACTCCAGCGTCTCGGTGTCGCACCACTGCAGGTTGTCCAGGATCAGCAGCAGCGGCCGCTGCACCGCCAGCAGCGCGCGGGCCAGGCCCTCGAAGAACCGGTGCCGCTGCCAGGCGTCGACCAGGGCGCGAGAGCTGGCGCCGCGGCCGCCGGGGCCGGGCACCAGGCGGCTCACCTCGGCCTGCCAGGCCGGATCCAGGGTGGCGGCCGCGGCCTGGATCGCGGGCGTGCGCAGCCAGTCGGCGACCGGCCGCAGCGCCAGCCCCGGCGTCCCGAAGCACTGCGAGCTGGCCACCACCGCGCCCTGCTGCCGGGCGGCGGCGGTGAGCTCGGCGACCAGCCGGGTCTTGCCGACGCCCGGGCGGCCCCGCACGACGACCAGGCCGGGCCGGCCGCCGGCGGCGGACCGCCACCGGTCGGTCAGCACGCGCAGGTGGTCCGCCCGGCCCGCCAGCTCGGCCAGGGCCGGCCCGGACCGGCCGGGCGGCGCGGAGCCGCCGGAGCCGTCCGGCCCGGCCCCGGCCTGGCCGGTGCCCTGGGCCAGGAGCCGCCGGAATGCCTGCCCGGTGGCCGGGCCGGGCTGCACGCCGAGCTCGCGCTCGAGGACCGAGGCGCAGTGGTGATATGTGCTGACCGCGCCGGCCCGGTCACCGAGCTCGGCCTGCAGCCGCATCAGGGTGCGGTAGCCGGTTTCCTCCAGCGGCTGCATCCGGACCCGGCGCCGGGCCGCGTCGACCGCCACGGCCAGGTCGCCGGGCCGCGTCGCGCAGATCAGGTCGCACAGGTCCACGCACTGGCGCTCCAGGTCCGAGCGGTCCTCGGCCAGCCAGTCGTCGTACTGGCCGGGCAGCAGGTCGCCGCGGTACTCGCTGAGGGCGCGGCTGGCGTGCGTGATCACGGCGGCGCTGTCCCCGGCCGCTGCAGCGGCCTGCGCGGCGGCCGCCTCGGTGGCGAATACCCGCAGGTCGACCCGGCAGGCCGGGGTGTCCTGCCAGCACAGGTCGCGCGGAGTGATCACCAGGGCCGGGTCGTCACCCAGGACCTGGCGCAGGTGGTGCACCTCGCGGCGCAGGTTGGTCAGCGCCTGCCCGTCGGCCGAGTCCGGCCAGAACAGCCCGGCGATCCGCTGCCGGGGCTGCGGTGATCCGGCCCGCAGGGCCAGGAAGGCGACCAGGGCGATGGCGCGCGCCGACGGCCGCCGGGCGTCGCCGGCCTGATCGCCGGAGACGGCCTGCTGACCCAGCACTGACACGCGCAGCACGCAGTTCCCCCTGCCTGCCGCCCGTCACCCCCAGGGTAGACGCCGGCGCTGGCGGCCAGAAGGGCCGCGGGCCGATACCGGTGAAGACCCGGGGCAGGGGCGGGTCAGCCGGCCTGCGCCGGAGTGAGCCAGCCGGGCCGCGCCAGCCGGGCCGCGCCGGCCCCGGGCCAGCGAACGGGGCGCGCAGGGTGGCCACCCGCGCGCCCCGCCCGGCCTGGCTAGGAGGTACTGAGCTTGGCCAGCTCCGCCTCCACGTTCGCCTGGTGCTCGGCCTCATCGCGGCGGGCATCTGACGTCCGCCACCGGCCCCGCAGCAGCGGGATCGACAGCAGGAAGAAGATGATGCCGCCGAAGCAGATCCAGTACCAGGTCTTCCACTGGCCCGGAGCCTGCGCCGACGCCTTCTGGACCGCGGCCCCGTGCGCCTTGAGGTAGGCGAACACCGCCGGCGGGACCTTGCTCAGGGCGGTCAGCTGGGTCGCGAACGGCGCGATCTTCTGCAGGTCCGGCGCAACAGCGATCACGCCCTGGATGGCCGCCTGGTTGGCGCCGATGGTGGCCAGCACCTGCTGCCCGGTGGCGCCGCCGCCGGCCGCCGTGATGGCCTGGGCGGCCAGCTTCGGCGGGATCTTCGACGGGTCGGGGAAGGCGGCCAGCCTGGTGAACAGTGCCGGGTTGGCCTGGATCACCTTCAGCTCGGGCGCGAACTTCTGCGCGTTGGCCAGCTGCACCTTGTCCTTCTGGGCCAGCGCCACGATGTCACCGTGCTCGGCGGCGAAGGCCAGCTGGCTCTTGTACTGGGTGGCGTAGGCCGCGACCGTCGAGCCGTAGTTGACCAGCGGGGTGACCGAGTGAATCACGGCCGGGATGATCAGGAACGAGACGAAGACCGTGACGCGGACGATCCAGCCCCAGATGGCCAGCCCGGTGGCGATCAGGGCCGGGTTCCGGGCCTCGACGGTCTCGGTGAAGCTGGCCATCCACGGCGTGTAGGCCACGCCCAGGCCGAACGACAGCAGGGCCAGGATGAGGGCCAGGCTGTAGTAGCCGGGATGCCCGCCCGCCTGCTGCAGGTAGACGACGGTCATGATCGCGGCCAGTACGCCGCCGACGACCATGAACGGCTTGCGAACCCGGAACCGGTCGGAGATGACCCCGATCAGGATGACCGCGATGACGTTGAAGCCCCAGTTCCAGTTGCCCAGGCCGTTGGCGTTCTTGGTCGAGATGTTGAACACGGTGCCCAGGTAGATAACCGCGAAGCCAACCGCGGTGTAGTAGATCAGCAGCATGACCGACACCGCGGTGGCCGAGACGATGATGTCGGCCTTGAGCAGCTGGCGGAATGGGTGCCGCAGGGCGGCCATGATGTCGGAGTCGGACATCCCCTTGGCCCGGGCCTCGATCAGCGCGCGGTCGCGCATGGTCACCATCAGCTGGTCGCGCAGCTGCGGGGACAGCTCGCGCAGGGCGAGAAACGCGATCACGAAGACGACGATGCCGGCGATGCCGCAGATGCGGTACTCATGGGTCCAGAACCGGGGGTCGTGCACGACGTTCGGGATGGTGGCGCTGCCGACGACGGCGACGATCAGGCTGCCGACGACCGGGCCGCTGGTCCAGAAGCCCATGGCCGTGGCCCGGCCGATCTGCGGGGAGAAGTCGCGGATCAGCGCGGGGGTGGCCACCAGGCAGATGCCCTCGACCACGCCGACCACGAAGCCCTCGATGGTGAAGACCCACTTGTCGGTCGCGGCCGGCAGGATGAAGGCCACGAAGACGCCGGTGAACAGCAGCCCGAAGACGACCAGGTTGGCCCGGCCCAGCCGGTCAGTGAGCCCGGCGAACAGCGACCCGAAGGCGCCGATCAGGTTCCCGAACGCGAGCGTCACCACGTAGAAGGTGAAACTCATGTGCAGGTTGGTCAGCAGCAGCGTGGACACCGATCCGCCCACGTACAGCTCGTAGTAGAGCGTGATGGTGGCCAGCACCGTGATGGCCAGGTAGATGAAGCGCGCTCCGGAGTCGGGATAGGAATCCAGCTGCCGGTGCCAGAGCGACGAGAGGCCGCCGCGCTGGCCGGGAACAGTGTCTGCTGCAGTCGCACTCATGCGGTCCTCGCAAGGATTAATAGTGCTGCGCCCGGGGGCTTGGGGCGCCGAGGACAGACCCGCTGCCTTTCCTCCGACGTGGTCACTGGCGGGCCTTCTCTGCTCGGCGTGATCACACGACCTGGCCCGGGGGTACAAGGGGGCCGGCCCCCTGGTACTGGGGGTTCCGGGGGGTGGTGGCCCCCTGGGCTAGGTCGTGCCGGGTAGGCTAAAGTACGATCGCGTACTTTAGCGTGCCTGTTAGTTTAGGAGAATGTCCGTAATGGGACAAGAGGGTGTTCTGGCTGGCACCCACGAGGGGGAACCGGGGCTGCCGCGAGGGCGCAGCGGGCTGCCTGCTGAGGCTGTCGCCGCAGCTCAGCGCGACCGGCTGCTCCGGTCGGTGATCGCCTCGGTGGCCCGCGAGGGATACGCCAATGCGACCGTGGCCGACATCGTGCGCGGGGCCCGGGTATCGCGCGCGGCCTTCTACGCGCATTTCACCGGCAAGGAAGACTGCTTCCTCGCCGCCACCTGGGAGGGCGGCCTGCTGATGATCGGCCAGGTGTCCGCCGCGGCCCGGCGACTGACCCCGGCCGCCCCGGCGGCGGACGTGCTGCGCGCCAGCATCGCCGCATTCCTGGGCTTCCTGGCCGCCGAGCCCGCCTTCGCCCGGGCTTTCTATGTCGACATGCCGGCCGCCGGCCGCCGCGCCGCCCGGCAGTCCGAGGCGGGGCTGCGCAGCTTCGCCCGGTCCAACCGGGCCTGGCATGATCGCGCCCGCCGCGACCATCCGGCCTGGCCGGCGGTCCCGTGGGAGGCCTACTACGCACTGGCCGGCGCCACCGCGGCCCTGGTCCGCGCCGAGGTCAGCCACGACCGGATCGAGACTGTCCCGGCCCTGGAGGAGACGGTCGTCGCGATGCACCTGGCGGTGCTGGCCGGTCAGCCCTGGCCGTACCCGCAGCCGCCTGATTCGGCATACTGCACCTCATGATGATCGGTGCGGGCCTCGACGCCCGGCTCGGACTGCCCTTCGGCCAGCTGCGGGACGTCGCGCGCGAGGCGCGGCGGCTGGGATTCGAGAGCCTGTGGACCCCGGCCGGGACGGTGCCGGACGCTTTCCACGTGTGCGCGGCCTGGTCCGGCGACACCGGCCTGCGGACCGGCATCTCGGTGGTGCCCGCGGTCCGGATGTGGGACCCGCTGTCGCTGGCCCTGCAGGCGGCCACGGTGGCTCAGCTGTCGGACGGCCGGTTCGTGACCGGGCTGGGCACCGGCGGCTACGGTCCCGGCTTCTGGCTGTCGGCCGGCCTGCCCGACAAGCCGATCGCCGTCATGCGTGAGTACGTCGGCATCGTCCGCGAGCTGCTCCGGGGCGAGACGGTAACCTCCGACGGGCCGGTCGGGCGGGGCCGGCGGCTGTCGCTGGGCGCCCGTGACCTGCCGTCCGCGCCGGTCTACCTGGCCGCGCTCGGCCCGCAGATGCTGGCCCTGGCCGGCGAGACGGCCGACGGCGCGCTGCTCAACTGGGCGACTCCCGAGCGCATCGCGGCCAGCCGCGAGCAGATCGCCCGCGGCTGCTCGCGGGCCGGGCGCGACCCCGGTGAGGTCACCGTCACTATGTACGTGCGGGTCTGCATCGACGACGACGTGACCGCCGCCCGGCGGGCCTTCGGCACCCAGGTGCTCGGCTACGCGATGGGCCAGCCCGGCGTCCCCGACACCGCCGGCTACGGCGGGCTGTTCGGCCAGATGGGCTTCGACGCGGCCCTGACGGAGCTGGAGACCCGGCGCGACCAGGGCGCGAAACTGCCCGAGCTGGTGGACGCCGCCCCCGATGAGCTGCTGCAGGCGGTGGGCTACTACGGCCCGGCCGCGGGCGCGCCGGAGGCGTTCGCCCGGCTGAGCGCCGGCCTGGACGAGACCATCGTGCGGGTCATCACCGCGCGGCCCGGCCCCGGGCCGGTGGTCGAAGCGATGACGGCACTGACGCCGGCCGCCATCCGGGCCGCGGCTGGCGAGTAAGCCGCGCCGGGCGAGGGCGGCCGGCGGGCGGTGCGGCTGGCCGGCGGGCGTGGCCGTCAGGACGGCGACGACGGGCAGGCCGCGTCGTGCAGCCGGGCCGACTGGGCCCGGGCCGAGAGCGGCTCGCTGCTCCCGTACAGCCCGCTGACCAGCGGTGAGTGCGAGAGCCAGTAGGCGCCGGCGAACATCGCCAGCAGCGAGATCGCTTCCAGCGGTCCCCACGGCCCGCTGGTCCGCAGGTTGTCGCCGAAGATCCCGACGCCGATCAGGATGCTGGCCAGCGGGTCGACCAGCACCAGCGTCGACTGCGAGGCGACGATGGGGCCCGCGTGGAATGCGTTCTGGGCCAGGAAGACCGCGAGCGCGCCGAACCCGGCCAGCGCGTAGGTCTGCCAGTGCCGGTACAGCGAGGCGATGTCGTGAGCCGCGAAGTCGGTGACGGCCTTGGTGCAGGCCGAGGTGAACGCGAAGCTGATCGCGGCCGCCGAGCCGAACATCGCCGCCCGCCACCAGGCCGGCCCGCGCAGCGCCGCGATGATGGCGATGATGATCCCCGCACTGCACGCGCCGAGGGTGACCAGCCACTCCCACAGCGGCGGCGACAGGTTGCCATGCTCGGGGTCGGCGAAGATCAGGAAGCCGGCCAGCCCGCCGCTGACCGCCAGCACGCCGAGCCACTCGCGGCGGCCCACCGCGAAGCCGAACCAGGTGCCCAGCACGATGACCAGGAACACCAGCTCGGTGGTGAGGATCGGCTGCACCTGCGACAGCCGGCCCAGGTGCAGCGCGACGGCCTGGCACAGGAACGACACGATCATCAGGGCGAATCCGAGCAGCCAGATCTTGCGTCGCAGCGCGTACGCCAGCAGACTCAGCCGCAAAGTCGTGCTCGCGGGCGCGCTTTCCACCGCCATGCGCTGAAACACGCTCGTCAGCGCGTTGGCCAGGGCTGCGCCCAGGGCCAGCACAAAGACCATCTAACCTCGCTCCGGCACCCAGCGCGCAACGCCCGGCCACCGCAGCCCGGCCCCACGCTGCGCACATGCACGTCACCGCACCTGGCGGGAGAAAAGTACATGTATCATACAAATACTTAGTTGCATTATACACGCAGAGTGAGGAGGGGCACGAGCGAGATGACCTTTCCGACGCCAGCCGGCACCGACGCAATCGGGATGATCGAGCTGGAGCTCCTGAAACTGGTCCGGCACCTGGAGACGTTCGGCCGGCGCAGTTCGCTGTACGTGACCGTCGACCGGGCCGGCTACCTGGCCATGCGGATGCTGGACAGCCTCGGCCCGGTCAGCGCCAACTGCCTGGCCCAGGCGCTGCGCCTGGACGCCTCGACCGTGACCCGGCAGATCTCTGCGCTCGTCAGTGAGGGCCTGGCCGAGCGCCAGGCCAACCCGGCCGACGGCCGGTCGTCCACCATCGTGCTGACCGACGAGGGCCGCGCGGTCATGGGCGAGGTGCAGCGCAGGCGGCGGCTGCTGATCGAGGACCTGGTCCGGGGCTGGGACGAGCCGGGCCAGTCCAGTCTGGGCACGTCGCTGACCCGGCTCAATGACTCCCTCCTGCGCAACGTCGCCGACCGCCCGTCCGCCTGACCGGCCGAGTCGGGCAAAACCGGACATACATCCTGTGTCAGGGCAGGAATCCATGATCGTTCCGCCGTTGCGCCCG
This sequence comes from Streptosporangiaceae bacterium, assembly GCA_036490755.1. Classification (GTDB taxonomy): domain Bacteria; phylum Actinomycetota; class Actinomycetes; order Streptosporangiales; family Streptosporangiaceae; genus DASUBV01. The sequence continues at coordinate 19,949 of DASXDJ010000175.1, read as the reverse complement.
GCCCGGATCCTGCCGGGGGAGTCGGCCGCCACCTGCGCCGATGCCGGACCGCCGCCATCGCATCGCCCGGTCGCCGCCGCTTCCGGCCCGCCGCGGGCGTATTGACGCTGCCGGAGGGCGGAGTTACGTTCTCGCCAACTTTTAGGAAAGTTTCCTTTTAGTTGATCAAGGAGGTCAGGCCCGTGCTCGGATCCCCCCGCCCAGCCCGGCACGCCGTCCGCTCAGCCCGCTCGCCCGGCCAGCCAGCCGGCCATCTGCCCGGTCCGCCACCCGGCGCGCCGCCCGGCGACATGCGGCCCCATTCGCGGCTCAGCCGGCGGCTGGCCGTGCTCCTGGCGGCCAGCGTGGCCGCGCTGGCCCCGGCCGGCGTGGCCCTCGCTCCCGCCTCCGCCGCCACCGCCGCGAGCCACGGCGTCAGCACCGGGCGCCCGGCCGCCGCCGCGGCGAGCCAGGCGGTCAGCGCCGCCCGGGCCGCGAAGGTCACCGCGGCGGCCGCGCCCGGCGCCGTGCCTGCCCCGCCGTCCGGCTGGTCCACCGTGTTCAGCGACGACTTCAGCGGCGCGGCGGGCAACGGTCCGTCGTCCAGCTGGATCTATGACACCGGCCCGGGCTCCAGCTTCGGCACCGGCGAGATCGAGACCATGACCAATTCCGCGGCCAACGTCCATCTGGACGGCAACGGCAACCTCGACATCACCGCGCTGGGCTCCGGCGGCTCGTGGACCTCCGGGCGGATCCAGACCAGCACCGCTAACGTCGGCGCGCCAGCCGGCGGCGAGCTGGAGGTCACCGCGTCCGTCGAGCAGCCCAGCCCGGCCAGCGGCCTGGGCTACTGGCCGGCGTTCTGGATGCTCGGTCCCGGGCAGTGGCCCGAGAACGGCGAGATCGACATCCTGGAGGACGTCAACGCCTTGTCGCAGCACTCCGGCACGTTCCACTGCGGCACCGACCCCGGCGGCCCGTGCAACGAGACCAACGGGATCGGCAGCGGCCTGCAGGGCTGCTCGGGCTGCCAGACCGGATTCCACACCTACACGGTGATCGTGAACCGCACGAACACCTCGAGTGAGTCCATCACCTGGTATCTCGACGGTGCCCAGTTCTTCACCGTCAGTGAGAGTCAGGTCGGCGCCGCCACCTGGCAGGCCGCCGTGGACCACAACATGTCGATCATCTTCGACCTGGCCATGGGCGGCGGCTATCCCAACGGCGTCTGCGGCTGCTCCACCCCGACCAGCTCCACCAGCTCAGGCTCGACGATGAGCGTGGCCTACGTCGCCGCCTACACCACCGGCGGCGGTGGCTCCACTCCGCCGCCGCCGCCCCCGCCGTCCGGCGCCACCGGCCAGATCACCGGCTACGGCGGCCTGTGCGTCGACGACCGGTCGGCCAGCACCGCCAACTTCAACCCGGTCCAGGTCTACACCTGCAACGGGACGCCCGCCCAGCAGTGGACCGTGGTCGCCGCGGGCAGCACGCTGCACGTCCTGGGCAAGTGCATGGATATCAACGGCGGCGGTACCGCCGACGGGACCGCCGTCGACTTGTATGACTGCAACAACACCGCCGCCCAGGTGTTCATCCCGCAGTCCGGCGGGTCCCTCTACAACCCCCAGTCCGGCAAGTGCCTCGACGACACCGGCTGGTCCACGACACCCGGCACCCAGCTGGAGATCTGGGACTGCACGGGCGGTGCCAACCAGCAGTGGAACCTGCCGTGACCTAGCCGCGGCACCGGCGCCAGCGCCGCGCGACCGGGTGACCGCCCGGCCGCGCGGCCCGGCGCTGCTCTGGCCCGGGCGGCACCCCGGATGCGGCCGGCGGCCGGCCGCCGGCCCCGGTGGCTAGCCACCGCGCGTGCGGTGCTGCGTACATTAGGCCGGTGAGTCAGCACGGCAGAGCCGCGAGTCAGCAGGGCATTGTGGTGTTCACCCTCGGCGGCACGATCTCGATGACCGGGCACCAGGGCGGCGTGGTGGCCCGGCTAGGCGGCGCCGACCTGCTCGCGGGCCTGGACGGCCGGGCCGAGGCCGGCCGCGTCGAGGTGCGGGACCTGCGGGCCGTGCCCAGCGCCGACCTGTCGTTCGGCGACATCCTCGACGTCACAGACGCTGCGCGGGCGGCGGTCGACGGCGGCGCCCGCGGCGTTGTCGTGGTGCAGGGCACCGACACGCTGGAGGAGACCGCATTCGCGGCCGGGCTGGTCTGGGACCGCCCCGAGCCGCTGGTCCTGACCGGCGCGATGCGCAACCCGACGCTGGCCGGGCCGGACGGGCCGGCCAACCTGCTGGCCGCGATCCAGGTCGCGGCGGCCGGCCCGGCCCGCGGCCGCGGGGCGCTGGTCGTGCTGAACGACGAGATCCATGCCGCGCGGCACGTGCGCAAGTCGCACAGCACCAGCACCGGCGCGTTCACCTCGCCCGACCTCGGGCCGGTCGGCCGGGTCACCGAGGGCGCGGCGCGGTTCACGGCGACAGTGCCCGCGCCGCCGCCGCTGACCGGCCTGCGCCGGGACCTGCTGGCGGCGACCCGGGTCGCGCTGTACACGGTCACCCTCGATGACGACGGCGTGCTGCTGGCCGGCCTGGCCGCGACCCACCAGGGGCTGGTGGTCGCGGCGTTCGGCGCCGGGCACGTCCCCGGCGCGCTGGCCCCGGTGCTGGGCGAGCTGGCCGCTGCCATGCCCGTCGTGCTGGCCACCCGGACCGGCGCCGGCCCGGTGCTGGCCGGCACCTACGGCGCGCCAGGATCCGAGCGAGACCTGCGCGCCCGCGGCCTGATCGGCGCCGGGCTGCTGCACCCGGTCAAGGCCCGGGTGCTGGTGCGGCTGCTGCTCGCGGCGGGCGCCGGAGCCGGGCAGGTCGCCGCCGCCTTCGCCGAGTTCGGCTAGCGGGCGGCCAGCATGGATGTCGGCAACATCGCAGAGCTGAATACCTTCCTGGTGCTCGACGCGATCCGGTCCCGCGGCGAGGCCACCCGGCGCCAGCTCGGCCGCGAGCTCGGCCTGTCCGATGCGTCGGTCAGCCGCATCGTCAAGCGGCTGCTGGACGGCGGCCTGATCGAGGAACTGCCCCGGGACAGCCCCGGCGCCCCCGGCGCCGGCGCCCCGGTGGCGGGCAGCGCCGCGCGCGGCCGGACGCCGTCGGTGCTGCGCTTCGTCGGATCGGCCGGCGCGGTGATCGCCGTCGATCTCGGCGGGACCCGCTGTCACGGCGCGCTGGCCGACCTGGCCGGCGGCACCGTGGCGATGGACTTCCGGGCCAGCGCCGACGCCGGCGACGCGGCGGCCACGCTGCTGGCGTGCATCCGCGCGCTGCAGGGCCGGGCCGCCGGGCTGGCCGTCCCGGTGCGCGCCGTGGTGGTCGGCATCCCGGCCCTCATCGACCCCGTCAGCCAGCTCGCCACGGCCGGGCCCAACGTGCACTGGCAGGGCTTTGACCTGCTGGGCGTGCTGCGCGCGGAGCTGACCGAGCCGTTCGAGGTCGATAACGACGTCAACCTGGCCGCGCTCGGCGAGGCGTGGCGCGGGCAGGGCCGCGGCATCTCGTCTTTCGTGACGATGTCGCTGGGCACCGGAATCGGCGGCGCGGTGGTCATCGACGGTCACCTGGTCCGCGGCGCGCACAACGCGGCCGGCGAGGTGGCCTACTTCCCGTTCTGGCCGCGGCCCGGCGCGGCCGCCGGCGGAGCGCCGGGCCGGCCCGGCTTTGAGGACGTGGCCGCCGGCCCGGCACTGCGCGCCCGGGCGGCCGAGCTGATCCGCGGCGGTGTCCCGTCGGAGCTGCCGGCGGAGCCGGGCGGCGGGCCCGGCTTCGAGGTAGCCGACGTGTTCGCCGCCGCGACCCGGGGCGACCAGGCGGGCCGCCAGGTTGTCAGCGAGCTGACGGAATACGTGGCGGCGGCGATCGCCGGCATCACCGCCCTGGTCGACCCGGAGCGGATCATCCTCGATGGCGCCGTCGGCCGGGCGCTGGAGCCGTGGCTGCCTGAGCTGCGGGCCGGCGTCGCGGCCAGCGTGTTCGCGCCGCCCGGCATCGTGGTGTCCGGGCTGGGCGCCGACGCTGCCATTGCCGGCGCCATTGCCCGGGCGCTGGCCATCGTCTCCGAACTCGACGTGCCCGCCCACCTCCGCCCTATTGCCTACCAGCGGCACAAAAGTTAAAGTCCCGGTCAGGCGGATTTAGTTTCAGCCTGAAAAGAACGGCAGGCCGAGTCCGCCCGAGAGGGCCGGTGACCATGAAGCTGCGCGCCGTAACCGCTGTCCTCAGCCTGGCTGGTCTGGCCGCGCTGAGCCTGTCCGGGACTCCCGCGCTGGCCCAGGCCGGCGCGGCCAGCACGGCCCGGGCCGCATCGTCGGCCGCGCACCCGGCCGCCACCCGGCCGCACGCGGCCCGCCCGGTCACGGCCGGCTCCGCCGGCCTCACCACCCTGGGCGGCAGCTGGCAGGTGCAGAGCAGCGCGGCCAGCACGGACTGGACGACGGGGACCGGGGCGACCCAGGACGGCGCGCAGATCTCGGCACCCGGCTTCGCCGCAGACGGCTGGCTGCCGGTCACTGCCGACGACGCCGGCGGCGCCGGGACCGAGGTCGAGGCCCTGCTGCAGAACGGGGCCTGCCCGCTCGACTCGGCGCTGCAGCCGGTGAACCAGAGCTCCGCGGGCCCGGCGAGCATCTTCTACTCCGACAACATGGCGCAGTGCTTCGGCCCGCCGCAGACCCGCGAGGGCGCTGACGCCAACCCGCTGTTCAGCGTGCCGTGGTGGTTCCGGACCAGCTTCACCGGGAACCTGCACCCCGGCCAGGACGCCAAGCTGGTCATCAACGGCGTCGTCGGCCAGGCCGACGTGTGGGTCAACGGCACCGAGGCAGCCACCCAGGCCACCGTCGAGGGCGACTACACCACCTACAGCTTCGACGTCACCGGCCTGCTCAGGCCCGGCGCCAACGCGCTGGCCCTGGAGCTGTTCCCGAACAACCCGTCCTCGATGTTCACCCTCGACGACGTGGACTGGAGCCAGATCCCGCCGGACAACAACCCCGGGATCCAGTTCCCGGTCCAGCTGCACATCTCCGCCGCGCTGGGCCTGAGTAACGTGCACGTGACCCAGAACGACGCCACGGACATGAGCAGCGCCGCGCTGACCGTGGCGGGCGACGTCACCAACAACACCAGCGCGCCGCGGACCGGCGTCGTCTCGGCCGCCATCACCCCGCCGGGCGGCGGTGCCCCCGTCGTCGTCAGCCGGCCGGTCACGCTGGCCGGCGGCCAGTCCTCAACGGTGACGTTCACGCCGTCGTCCTTCCCGCAGCTGGTGCTGCACCACCCGCAGCTGTGGTGGCCCTACCAGATGGGCGGCCAGCCGCTGTACCAGCTGTCGGCGTCGGTGTCGGCCGGCGGCGCGGTATCGGACTCGGTCGCGCCGCAGACGTTTGGCATCCGGTCGGTCACCACCTACCTGACCGCGCCTTCCGATGAGGCATCCGACGGCGTGCGTGTCTTCGAGGTCAACGGCGTGCCGTTCGACTACCGGGCCGGCGGCTGGTCAGAGAACCTGTTCCTGCACTACTCCGCGAGCGACCTGGCGAGCCAGATCCAGCTGATCAAGTCCATGGGCATCGACGGCATCCGGACCGAGGGCAAGGAGATGCCGGCCGACTTCTACGAGCAGATGGACAAGGCCGGGATCCTGCTCGACGCCGGGTTCCAGTGCTGCGACAAATGGCAGCCGTCGGGCAGCGGCCGCGGCGTGACGGCGCAGGAGTTCCACGTCATGTACCTGTCCTCGCTGACCATCGGCGAGCGGCTGCGCGATCACCCCAGCGTGATCAACTACAGCTGGAGCGACAACCCGCCGATCAAGGAGCAGGAAGCCGCCTCCACCGCCGGCTTCAGCCAGGCCGGCTTCCAGGACCCGATCATCTCCTCAGCCGAGTACAACGTGAGCGCGCAGCTCGGCCCGTCCGGGGAGAAGGAAGGCCCCTACGACTGGGTGCCGCCGTCGTACTACTTCGACACCACGCACTCCAGCAACAACGGCAACGACAACGACAGCTCGCAGACCAACGTGGGCGGCTCGTTCGGCTTCGACAGCGAGCAGGGCTCCGGCGACACCGTGCCCACCATGGACTCCATCCAGCGGTTCCTGTCGCCCGCCGACCAGGCGGCCCTGTGGCAGCAGCCCGACGCCCACCAGTACCACCTGAACTACGAGTCGACCGCCGGCCAGCACTCGGGGTACTCCTTCGGCACCCTGGACAACCTGGACACCGCCGTGGCCGCCCGCTACGGCAGCTGGTCCAGCCTGCCGCAGTACGTGCAGGAGGCCCAGGTCCAGAACTACGAGAACACCCGCGCTCAGTTCGAGGCCTACATCGACCACTGGGACAACTACCCGACCCCGTCCACCGGCACCGACTACTGGCAGCTCAACAAGGGCTGGCCCACCATGCTGTGGGATCTGTACAACTACGACTACGACACCGCCGGCGCCTACTTCGGGGCCAAGAAGGCCAACGAGGAACTGCACGTCCTGTACGCCCTCGACACCGGTGACGTGACCGTCGACAACCTGAGCGGCGGCGCGCAGCACGGGCTGTCGGTTCAGGCCAGGGTCTATGACACCAGCGGTCAGGTGCTCGACAGCCAGACCGCCAACGGCCTGTCGCTGGCGCCGCAGGCCGTCAGTAACGGCGTCCTCACCCCGAAGGTGCCGGCCGCCACCACCCCGCCCGCGCCGGCGAAGACCTACTTCGTCGAGCTGACCATCAGCCAGCACGGCTCGGTCGTGGACCGGAACGTGTACTGGCTGTCCACCCAGCAGGACGTTATCGACTGGGACTCCACCGAGGGCAACCCGCAGGCGAACAACGGTGACCCGCTGAGCCAGTACGCCGACATGACCGCCCTGCAGAAGCTGCCGTCCGAGCCGGTCCAGGTGGCCGCGGCCACCCAGCCTGCCTCCGGCGGCCAGGTCACCACCACCGTGACCATCACCAACCCGTCCTCGAACCCGGCGGTGGCCTTCTTCCTGCGGGCCGACGTGCGGCGCGGCAGCGCGAGCGGCGCAGTGTCCTCAAGCACGGGGGCGTCCGGGGACAACCAGGTGCTGCCCATCACCTGGTCCGACAACGACATCACCTTGTGGCCCGGCCAGTCGCAGACGCTGACCGCGACCTACCGCAGCTCGCTGCTGGGCGGCGCCACCCCGGTGGCCAGCGTCGAGGCCTGGAATGTGCCGGGCTCGGACTCGGCCGCCCCGCAGACGCACGCCGCCCAGGCCGCCGAGACGGCGGCGGAGAATGCGCGCGGCGTGACCCACTTCGGGGCCGCGAACGGCGCGGTCGCCGCGAGCGCCAGCCCTGGCGACGGCGCGGACCCGCGGGCCTTCGCGACCACCCGCACCTCCGGCGGCAGCAAGCACGGGCCGGCCTGGACCGTCACCTCGGTGGCGAACTCGCCGACCGCGACCCCGTCCACCAGCTTCACCCAGGGCGACACCGCCGACACCTACACGCTGACCGTGAAGAACACCGGGTCGTCGGCGACCGACGGCTCCACGCCGGTCACCCTCACCGACGTGGTCGATCCCGGCATGAGCATGGCGTCGATGACCGGGACCGGCTGGACCTGCGACACCGACAACGACCCGACGGAGGTGTGCACCGAGACCGGCGGCTCCGGCGGCGGGCCCGCGGTGCTGCAGCCCGGCCAGTCCTACCCGCCGGTCACGCTGACCGTCAGCGTGCCGCATACCGCGGGCTACGGCACCCAGGACTCCACGGCCGGCCTGCATCTCACCAACGACGTCACCGTCGCCGGCGGCGGCGCCGGGCAGACGTCGGCCGCCAGCGAGACGCCGGTCGCCGGGCTGCCCGACCTGACCGCCGACAACGCGGTGGCCAGCGCGTTCCGCCAGGGCGACGCCAGCGATCAGTACCAGATCACGGTGCTCAACCAGGGCGCGGGCCCCACCACCGGGGACGCCAGCGCGCCGGTCACCGCCACCATCACCGCCCTGCCGGCCGGGGTGACCCTGCAGGCGCTGTACGGCAGCGGGTGGACCTGCAACACCGGCGCCATCACCAGCCCGGTCACCGAGCCCGCCAGCACCTGCTACCGCAGTGACGTGCTGGCCGGCGAGAACGGCGAGGAGCCGCCGATCACCGCGGTGGTCAGCGTGTCCGGCTCCGCGGCGGCCTCGGGCAACGAGACGGTGCAGGTATCCGGCGGGGGCGACGCGGTCGCGGCCGCCTCGGTCAGCGCCGCCACCACGATTGCGCCGGCCAGCCCGGCCGCCGCCCCGCCCGCCTCGGACAACCCGCCGGTGCTGACTGCCGCCAGCAGCCACTCCGGGTCATTCGCCGAGGGTGACAGCACCGACAGCTACACCTTGAAGGTGTCCAGCGCGGCCAGCGGCGGGCCCACCTCGGGGACGGTAACGGTCACCGACACCCTGCCCGCCGGGCTGACTCCGGCCCGGATGTCGGGTGCGGGCTGGGACTGCTCACTGGCCCCGGCCACGCTGGGCGGCTCGGTCAACCTGTTCGAGCCGGCCCCGTCGTGCACCCGCTCCGACCCGCTGGCGGCCGGCTCGGCCTACCCGCCGATCACGCTGACCGTGGCCACGGCCGACAACGCTCAGGCGTCGGTCACCAACACGGTCACCGTGTCCGGCGGCGGCAGCGCGAGCGCCGCCTCGGCGACCGACGCGACGACCGTCCGCCAGCTGGCGGCGCTGGCCGTCACCGGCGGCTACGCCTCCGGCGGCCAGCTGTACGCGCCGTTCGCCCAGGGCGACGGCGCGGCCGCGGCCGACACCTACAACCTGACCGTGGCCAACGACGGGTTCGCCGCCACCACCGGGCCGGTGACCGTCCGGGTCAGCCTGCCTGCCGGGCTGAGCCCGGTGCCGGTGCCGGGGCCGGGCTGGTCCTGCCAGCTCGGCTCGACGGTGACCTGCACCTCGGCGGGCGCGCTGGCGGCCGGCCAGGGCAAGCCGCTGGTGCTCCGGGTCGCGGTCTCGCGCAGCGCCCCGCAGTATGTCTCGGCCGTGGTCCAGGCCGAGGCCGGCGGCGCGGTCCCGGCCGCCGGGCTGGACACCGGCAACCTGAACGGCGTGGTGCTCAACGGCGGCGCGGAGGTGATCCCGGCGTACATCACCGCGCGGTAGCCAGAGCGGGCCGCCAGGCCGGGCGCCGGGACACCGGGCCCGGCGTGGCGGCTGCCTGGCTCAGCTGAGCATCAGCACGGCGTAGGCCGGCAGCCAGTGGCCGACCAGGTAGTCATCGCTGATGACGTGCGGCAGCGCCGCGCGGGCGTGGACACGGGCGGCGGCCTCGGCGGCCCCGGTCCGGGGGTCGCGGGCCGGCAGGCTGGCGGCCAGCCGCCGCCAGCACCAGGCCCGGCTGGCGTTCAGCCCGTGCAGGTGCGCGACCTGGCCGTCGCCGGAGCCGGTCACCACCGCCGGGGTGAACAGCGTGGCCGGCTCGCGGCTGGCGATGCCGGGCAGGAACATGCCCAGCCAGTCGGCGAACTCAGCAGCCGGCAGGAGCCGGGCCATCAGCTCGGCCTCGGCCAGCGCGGGGGACAGGAAATCATGCCCGGACGGCTCCCAGGCCGCCGGGTAGATCAGGTCGGCGCCGAACCACTCCAGGGCCCGGCGGCTGATGACCTCATGCAGCGCCGGCTCGCCCGCGCCGGCCCGGGCCGCCGCGTACGGCAGCGCCCGCGACAGCGCGAACGCCGTGTTGGCGTGCACCCCGTGGCGGACCGGGTAGGCCGCTGTGCCCAGCCATCCGGTGAGCAGGTCGCTGATCGTGGCGGCCAGCGGGGCCAGGGCTGCCGCCCACTTGCGGCCGTGCGGGTCATCCCAGGACTGCGTCTCGTGGGTCAGGGCCAGCAGCCAGGCCCAGCCGTACGGCCGCTCGCTGAGACCGTCCGGCCCGGTGATGTAGTCCTCTTCCGCGGCCAGCGCGACCCGCTCGAAGTGCGCGCTCAGCGCTGCCCGGATCTCATCGCCGGGCACCGCTCCCGGTACCGCCCGCAGCAGCCGGACCAGGGCCCAGTGCATCTCCACTGCGGAGTGCCAGTCGTAGCAGCCGTAGAAGGCCGGGGTGCGGGCCCGCGGCCGGTAGGGGAAGTCGCCCGGCGCCTTCATCGTGTGATAGACGCCGGACGGGAACTCGCGCTTGATGGTGGCCAGCACGATCCGGGCGTAGGAGCCGGCCTGCTCGCGCAGGATCGCGGCCCAGTCCTCCGTCAGCCCCACGGCGCCTCCTCTCCCCAGCAGGCTAGCTGCCGGAGCGTGCCGGGGGCTGCTGCCACGGCGCAGCCGGGCCGAACCACGGCCGCGGCCGGGCGGGATCGGTCAGTGCGGGCCGGCGGCCCGGGCGAAGGTGAGGGCGTGCCGGCGCAGCCGGGTCCAGTCCAGCGGCGGCGCCGCGGGCCGCACGCCCGGCCGGCTGGCCGGCACCCGGACCCGCAGCGCCCGCGGCCGGATCGCGCAGCGCACCGGCACGGGCATCAGCACCGCCTCGCCGTCGATGCCGACCGGGATGTGCGACACGTCCGCCTCGATCACGACCTCGCGGCCGGCCGCCATCGTCACGCCGGTGCTGGCCGCGCCGCGCAGCAGCCCGGCCGCCTGGGCCGCCGACTCCACCCGGATCCCGACCACGCCGAGCACGCCGGAGTCCAGCCGGGCCCGGCGGCCCAGCCCGGCGATGTCGCCGGTCCCGTACGGGTTGTTGCTGACCAGCACGGCCTGCGGTCCGTCCAGGAGCAGCTCGCCGTCCAGCCGGACCCGCAGCCGCGGGCCGTCGTGCCCGGTCAGCAGGTCGGGCAGCATGGCCAGCGCCGTGCCGGCCTTGTCGTCGCGGTAGGCCGGGCTCTGCACGACCTGGGCGTAGGCCCCGAAGGACGCGTTATTGACGAAGGTCCGGTCGCCGATCAGCCCGAGGTCGATCTGCATCTCGACGCCGTCGCGCAGCGCCGCCAAGCCGGCCGCCGGGTCGTCGCGGTCCAGGCCCAGGTCCAGCGCGAAGTGGTTGCGGGTGCCCGCGGAGATCACCACCATCGGGATGCCGCGGCTGGCCGCGATCCCGGCTACCAGGGCCTGGGTTCCGTCTCCGCCGGCCACCCCGAGCAGGTCGGCGCCGCCGTCGACGGCCCCGCGGGCCAGCGCGGCCACGTCCACGATCCCCGGCCCGTCCAGGAGGGCGACCTCGGCGCCGAGGTCGACGGCCTTGTCGCGCAGCCCGAACCGGGTCACCTTCCCGCCGCCCGATCGCGGGTTCATGATCAGGAACGGCCGCTGCTGCGCCCCGGCAGCGGCCTCGCGCGGCGGCTGAGCCGCCGGGCGGCCCGCGCGCAGGGCGGCTCGCCCGGCCGCGGCGGCCAGCGCGACCAGGGCGCCGCTGAGGGCGATCTCCCACAGCAGGCCGGCCCACACGTAGGCCGTGATGACCCCGGCCGGGGCCGCGACCAGCACGACGACCGCCAGCCAGCGCACCGGGCCGCGGTGGGCCAGGAACCACCAGGCCGCCGCGCAGAACAGCGCCAGCCCCGCCGCGCCGAGCGCCAGTGCCGTCAGGCTGAGCAGCGCCCCGGCTGCCACCAGCACTGCGACCGCGCCGAGCAGGGCGGCGAAGGCGAGCCGGGCCAGCCACCGGGCAGCCTTGCGGACGGGCACGGCGCGGTCCTGCTTGCCCGCCATCTCATCCTCTCGCCGGGTGTCGGCCCACGGTCTCCCGGCCGGGCCGCCCGGGCATCACCCGGCGCGGGTGAGCCGGGTCAGTCCCGGCCGCCGCCGGCGATTACGGTGGACCCGGCGGCCTGGCCGGGCCGCGACGTCGAGAAACGGAGTGATGATGGCGGCGCAGTCCAGTACCCGGGCAGTGGCGATCACCGGAGGCCGGGTCGTGCCGGTGACCGGGGAGCCGGTTGACGGCGGCACGGTCCTGATCCAGGACGGGAAGATCACGGCCGTCGGCGCGGGCCTGGCCGTGCCGGACGACGCCCGGGTCATCGACGCGGCCGGCTCATGGGTGCTGCCCGGCTTCATCGAGGCCCACGGTCACCTGGGCGTGCACGAGGAGGCCGAGGGCTGGGCCGGCCAGGACACCAACGAGATGACCGAGCCGGTCACCGCGCAGGTCCGGGCCATCGACGCGATCAACCCGGCGGACCTGGCCTTCCACGACGCCATCACCGGCGGCGTGCTGGCCGTCAACGTCAACCCGGGCTCCGGCAACCCCATCGGCGGCCAGGCCTGCGCGCTGAAGACCTGGGGCCGCACCGTCGATGAGATGCTGCTGCGCGCCCCGTCGGGGATGAAGTCGGCGCTCGGCGAGAACCCCAAGCGGGTCTACGGCGACCTGCACAAGATGCCCAGCACCCGGCTGGGTACCGCGGCGGTGATCCGCGGCGCGCTGGTGGAAGCCTCGAACTACCTGCAGCGGCTGGCCGCCGAGGAGGCCCGGCCCGAGGCCGAGCGCAAGCCGGTCGACCGGGACCTCAAGCTGGAGGCGCTGGGCCGGGTGCTGCGCCGGGAGATCCCGTGGCGGCAGCACTGCCATCGCGCCGACGACATCGCCACCGCGCTGCGGATCGCCGCCGAGTTCGGCTACGACCTGGTCATCGACCACGGCACCGAGGCGCACCTGGTGGCCGACCTGCTGGCCGCGCGGAACATCCCGGTCATCATCGGGCCGCTGTTCACCAGCCGGTCCAAGGTCGAGCTGCGCAACCGGTCGCTGGCCAACCCTGGCCGGCTCGCGCGGGCCGGCGTCACCATCGCCATCACCACCGACCACCCCGTGGTGCCCATCCCGTTCCTGGTCCACCAGGCCGCGCTGTCGGTCAAGGAGGGCCTGGATCCGCGGACGGCGATCGAGGCCCTGACCATCAACCCGGCCCGGATCGTCGGGATCGACGACCGGCTCGGCTCCCTTGAGCCGGGCAAGGACGCCGACCTGGTCATCTGGTCGGGCGACCCGCTGGACGTGCTCAGCCGGGTGCGGCGCGCCTTCGTCGACGGGGCCGAGGTGTACACCGCCGAGGGCGGCACGGTGACCTGGGCGCAGCTCTGAGGCAGCCGCCGGCCCGGTGACGCTGAACGTCTCCTGGCCGCAGCGCGCGAAGCGGCGCCCGCGCCCCGCTCACGGGCGAGTCGAGGGCGCCGCCTGCTGGCGGGCCCGGGGTTCCCGGCCTACCGCCTGCTGGCCGGCGTGCCCGGCGTGAAGGACACGCCGCGCAGCACCTCGCGGTCGGCGGCGGTCCGCATCGTGGTGAACCTCTCGCCCGCCGGCGCGGTCAGCGCGCTGACCCGGTCGGTGACGACGACCAACTTGTTCGGGTCAGCGCCCTGGTCACCGTCGCCGCTCACGGTGGAGGTAATGCCCCAGATGGTGACGGTGCCGTTGGGGTTGACCCGCCCGGTGATATTGCGCAGGCCGTCGGTGGCCGGCGCCCAGGGCAGCCCGGTGGCCGGGTTGTCCCCGGCCGGGTAGCCCGGCACGGTGTAGGGGGTGCCCAGGTTCAGGCCGCCGGACAGCGTGTAGGCCAGCTGCCAGCTGCCGTTGCTCAGCACCCACTTCTGCAGGCCGGCGGTGGTCTGCGCGGCCGCGCCGGCGTAGGAGCCGGAGGTCGCCGAGAAGGTGGTGTCCCCGTTGCCCTCGTCGGCTACGTAGAGCGTCCGGGCGCTGGCGAACCAGATCCCGAACGGGAACGAGGTTGCCGACTTCAGCGCGGTCGGGAAGCCCTGCAGCACGCACATGTTGTAGGGGAACACGCCCTGGGTCTGCAGCAGGCTCGGGTTGTAGGCGATGGGCGAGGCGGGCAGCGGGGCACCGGGCGCCGGCAGCCCGGTACCGGACGGGCAGGCCGTCCCGGTGGTGTCCACGAAGTACACGGTGTTGACGCCGTTGCTGCCGCTGCCCTTGGTGTAGTACACGACGTTGTTGAAGATCGTCATGCCGCGGAAGTTGGTGTCCTTGCCGACCTTGTCGGCCTTGTCGCCGAGCTGAGTCACGCTGAAGCTGCCGACCGGTGTCGCCGCCGGGACCTTCTGCCGGAACTGGGGCCGCCGGGCCGGGGTCAGGATCTGGGCGCCGGTGCCGGAGATGATGCCGTCCGGCTGCGGGTTGCTGCCGTTGCCCGCGTTGCCGGAGGTGTAGATCACGTTCGCGCCGCGGGTGTCGTTCAGGATCGCGGCCCGGCCGTTGTTGCCGCTGTAGGCGTTGGTGTTGGTGAAGCGGAACCGGCCCTGGCTGTCCAGCTGGGCGACCACGCGGTAATACGAGCTCGGCACGGGGTCGGTCGGGTCCACGGCGCCCGGCGTGCTCGAGTTCGACGCGTCGATGGTGTCCGGCGTGGTCGCGTACCCCATGAAGGTGACCTGGCGGCCGCTGAGCGACTGGTTCAGCGCCAGCTCGGACTTGGAGGAGAAGCTGGTGGACATGCCGAGGCCGGGGCCGTCGGGCACGGCCAGCGTGCTCAGCTGCCGGCCGGAGGGGGTGAGCTGGTCCAGGTAGATCCGCGAGGTGATGCCGAACGACGGGTCAGCCAGGACGTTGTTCCAGACCTCCGGGTACCCGGCGTCGGCGGTTGCGGTCACGCAGCCGCTCGTGCAGCCCGGCGGCAGCACCGTGCTGCCCGGCACGATGGCGCCGGGGTTGTCGGCGTACACCGACCGGCTGACCAGCAGGTTGCCCGGCAGCGGGGCCGGCCCGAAGTGGTGCCGCTGCGCGGCACTGGCGCTGGCCGGGCCGGCCAGCAGGGCAGTCCCCGTGACGGCGAGCGTCAGCGGCAGCAGAGCCCGCCGGCGCACCGGGAGCGAGCGGAACGGCATCTTCACGTAAGGCCTCCTCGGCAGTGCCCGGCTCCGTGCCGGGCGCAAGCGAGGTAACGGTCGCGAGCGGAAATGGCGCTGATCCGGCCAGCCGGTGACGAGGAGGTGTCCGCGCGGAGAAATAGCGGCGCTCCGGGCGCCGTCTTTGCCCGGCCATTACATGACCTTTACGGATTGAGGCCGTGCGCAGGGAAGACGGCGCGGCGGGTGGCCGCGATAGCCCGGTCGACGGGATCGGCCGGGCCGGAGCCGGACTCATAGGGCAGGTAGCCCGGCTCGCCGCCCTCGGTCATCGTCTCGGGAGCGCCCCGGCCGGTGCGGCGCGACACATAATCCCGCCAGGCCTGCGGCGTCGGCGTGGCCGGCTCCACCGGCCGGCCGGACGCCTCGGCCAGCAGGTGCGTCCAGGTCCGCGGGACGACCTGGATCAGCGCGTACCCGCCGCCGCCGGTCAGCAGCCAGCGGCCGCCCGCCGTCTCGTGGGCGAGCTGATGGATGGCGGCGTGCGCGGCCCGCTGCCCGTCGACGGTCAGCTCCAGGTGCGCCAGCGGGTCCAGCCGGTGGGTGTCGCAGCCGTGCTGGCTGACCAGGATCTGCGGGTCAAAGGCGCGCAGCAGCGGCGGGACGACGGCATGGAAGGCCCGCAGCCAGGCCGCGTCGCCGGTGCCGCCCGGCAGGGCGACGTTCACGGCGCGGCCCTCGGCACCGGGCCCGCCGGTCTCCGCGGCCCGGCCCGTGCCAGGGAACAGCAGGTCCGGGGTCTCGTGCAGGCTGATCGTGAGCACCCGCGGGTCGTCGTAGAAGGCGGCCTGCACGCCGTCGCCGTGATGCACGTCAATGTCGACATAGGCGATCCGCTCGGCGCCCTGGCTCAGCAGCCAGGCGATCGCGATAGCCGGGTCGTTGTAGACGCAGAAGCCGCTGGCGCTGGCCCGCATCGCGTGGTGCAGCCCGCCGCCGATGCTGGCACCGTGCTGCGCCGAGCCCTCCCACACCGCCCGGGCGGCGGCCAGCGTCGCGCCCGCCACCAGGGCCGATGCCTCATGCATGCCACCGAACACCGGGTTGTCCGGCGTGCCGAGGCCGAAGGCCGGGGCCGGGCTGACGTCCGCCCCGGCGCGCCGGACGGCGGCCAGGTAGCGGGGGTCGTGGACCAGTTCCAGCTCGGCGTCAGTGGCCGGCTCGGGGCGCTGCACCAGCAGCCCGGACAGCACGTCCAGGTCGCGGGCCAGTTCCATGGTCAGCTCCACCCGGACCGGCGCGAGCGGGTGACCCGGGCCGAAGTCGTAGGTGGTCAGCCGGTCGTCCCAGGCCAGGTGCACGCTGCAGGGCATGGCCCCATCCTGCCCCGGCCGGGCTAGCCGCGCATGTTGACGGCGTTCACCCGCACCGGCCGGATCGTCACCACCACGCGCGACTGGCCGGGCTGGTCGTGGTCACGCAGGTCGGCGCCGTACTTGGCGCCCACCTGGTCGGCGAAGGCGTAGTCGTCGTCCGGGGTGATCTCCGCATCGCCGCGCAGTTCCAGGTAGCGGTAGGGCATGGCCAGGTCCAGCAGGAACAGGCTGACCGCCGGGCGGGCCTGCAGGTTGCGGGTCTTGCGCCGGGCGGAGTTCAGGGAGATGCGGACGGTGTCCCCGTCGGCCAGGAACCAGACCGCGGACACCTGCGGTCGGCCGTCGGGGCCGATGGTCGCGAGCGTGGCGATCTGGCCGTCGAGCAGGTCGCGGTAGGACTCGGGAATGTCAGGCACGGGGGCTCCTTCGGCGTGCGGGCTCGGCGGCCGGCCTCGGTGACCGGCGAGCGGGCAGAAGCACTCGGGCAGGCGGGCAGCAGGTCGCGAAAAGTATGTCATCAGCCCGGATGCCGGCCGGGCTGGCCGCCCTGGAAAACGGCTCCCGCAGCGGGGCATAGACCCGATGCCGGCCCGCAGCCGGTCAAAATTCCGCGTATTCCAGATCGCCGCGGAAGAATGCCATCCCCATGTAAAGATGCAGGTCAGGTCGGGGTGCGGGACACAAGCGCGGTCAGCTGGCGGCGGATCGCGCGCGCGGCACAAGGGGGCCAGGGTCATGGGCAGGTCAGCCAGCTGCCGGCGGATGCGCGGCGGCGCAGTGCTGGGCGCGGCCGCGCTCGCGATCGCCGCGATCGCGCTTGCGGCCGGGCCGGTCCGCGCCGCCGGGGCGGCGGTCCTCGCGCCGCGGCCCGCCGTGCTGTCCGGCACCCATCCGTCGTGGGCCACCGCCGCGACCGACAGCGGGGTCACCCCGGCTGCGACCCGGGTCTCCGCTCAGGTGTACCTGGCCAGCCGGGCCCCGGCGGCGCTGGCCGCTTACGCCCGCGCGGTGTCCGCGCCGGGCAGCGCCCGGTACCACCAGTACCTGACCCCGGCCCGGCAGCAGGCCTGGTTCGGGCCGTCGGCGGCCGGGGCCAGCCGGGTGCGTGCCTGGCTGCGGCAGGCCGGCCTGCGGGTCACGGCGAGCACCGAGCAGTACATCTCGGTCACGGGCACGGCCGCGGCGGCCCGGCGCGCCTTCGGCGCCCGGCTGCGGAATTACACGCTGTCCGGGCACCTCTACTACGCCCCGGCCCGCAACGCCGTCGTCCCGGCGGCGGTGGCCCCGGTGGTGCTGGGCGTGTCCGGGCTGAGCAGCGCGCCGGCTCTCGCGCACCCGACGGCCGTCCCGGCGTCGGTGCTGGCCGGGCCGGCCGGGTCAGGGCCGGCCGCGGCCGGCCCGGCAGCGGGGCCGGCCAGCCGGCCCCGGCCGGGCCGGCCGCCGTACGTCGGGCTGTCGCCGTGCTCCGCGTACTGGGGTCAGCGCAGGCCGGCCGGGCTGCCGTCCGCCTACGGGCGCGCGAATCCGATGCCGGTGTGCGGCTACACCCCGCGCCAGCTTCGCGGCGCCTACGGCGTGCCCGGCACCGGGCTGACCGGCCAGGGCACAACGGTGGCCGTGGTCGATGCCTACGGGTCGGCGACCATCGCCAGCGACGCGAATGCCTTCGCCCGCGACAACGGCATGCCGGAGTTCGCGCCCGGCCAGTTCCGGCAGCTGGTCACGCCCCGGCAGTGGAACAGCCAGGGCGCCTGCGGCGGGCCGGCTGGCTGGAAGCCGGAGGAGTCGCTGGATATTGAGGCCGTGCACACCATGGCCCCGGCCGCGCGGGTGACCTACGTCGGGGCTAACTCCTGCACCGACGCCGACCTGATGGCCGCCCTCGGGGTCATCGTCAGCCGGCACCTGGCCAGCATCGTGACCAGCTCCTGGGACGAGCTGCTGTTCGACTACGACGCCATCGAGCCGCCCGGCACCATCCAGGCCTACACCCAGCTGCTGCAGCAGGGCGCGACCGAGGGCATCGGCTTCTACTTCGCCTCCGGTGACTGCTCCACCAGCGACCCGGTGATCGTGGCCAGCGGGCTGAACTGCGATCTGAACTCCGCGCAGCCGCAGGCCGCCTTCCCGGCCTCAGATCCCTGGGCCACGGCGGTCGGCGCCACGGCGATCGGCATCGGGCGCCGCGACAGCCGGCTGTTCGAGACCGGCATGGGCGACTCGGAGTCGGACCTGCGCGGTGGCACGACCTGGCCGGACCTGCCCGGCACCTTCATGTTCGGGGCCGGCGGCGGGACCAGCAACTACTTCCGCCAGCCGTACTACCAGGCCGCCGTCGTCCCCTACGCGCTGACGCACAACCTGCTGACCGGCGCCTACTCGGCGATGCCGATGCGGGTGGTGCCCGACGTGGCGATGGAGGGTGACCTGCTGGCCTCGACCCTGGCCGGCTTCACCCAGCAGCTGCCCGGCGGCGGGAGCGGGTTTGCCGAGGCCGGCTACGGCGGCACCAGCGTCGCCACCCCGCTGTTCGCCGGCCTGCAGGCGGACGCCCAGCAGGCCGCCGGCTACCCGATCGGCTTCGCCAACCCGGAGCTGTATGCGACCAGCCAGCGGGCCGGCCTGCACGCCTTCCGCGACATCACCGACCACTCCGGCGGGCTGACCTATGCGGCGGCCATCGGCGGCGGTACGGCCGGCGGCGTGGTGCAGGGGTCGCTGTTCACCCTGGGCAGCGACTGGACGCTGCACGCGGTACCCGGCTACGACACCGTGACCGGCATCGGCTCGCCCGCGCCCCGCTACCTGACCTCACTCCGCCGGCCGGGATAGCCGGCATATCCTGGCGGCCGGCAGGTACCCGGGACGAAGGAGCCGGCGGGATGACGGAGCGCGTGCGTGACCATCTGGGCCGGTTCGGCGTGTGGCGCGGCCAGCAGGACCTGACGCCGGACCTGGCGGCCGGCCTGGAGCAGCTGGGCTTCGGCACGCTGTGGGTCGGCAGCTCGCCCGGCGGCGACCTGGAACGGGTCGAGGAGTTCCTGGCCGCCACCACCCGGCTGACCGTGGCCACCGGGATCGTGAACATGTGGAGCGCCGACGCCCGCGTCGTGGCCGCCTCCCGGGCCCGGATCGAGGCCCGGTTTCCCGGCCGGTTCCTGCTCGGCGTCGGCGCCGGGCACCGGGAGGCCACCACTGAGTACGCCCACCCGTACCAGACCCTCGTCCGCTACGTGGACACCCTGCTGGCCGGCGGCGTCCCGGCCGACGGCCTGGTGCTGGCCGCGCTCGGCCCCAAGGTGCTGCGGCTGGCCGCGGAGCGGACCGCCGGCGCGCACCCCTACCTGGTGCCGCCCGGCTACACCCGCCAGGCGCGGGACATTCTCGGGGCCGGGCCGCTGCTGGCTCCCGAGCAGAAGGTGGTGCTGGAGGCCGATCCGCGGCGGGCCCGGGTCATCGGCCGGCCCCGGGTCGCCCGGCCGTACCTGAGCCTGTCCAACTACACCGCCAACCTGCGCCGCCTGGGCTGGACCGACGATGACCTGCGCGACGGCGGCAGCGACGCGCTCATCGACGCGCTGGTGGCGCACGGGACCGGCGAGCAGGTCGCGGCCCGGGTCGGCGCGCACCTGGAGGCGGGCGCCGATCACGTGTGCGTGCAGCTGCTCGACGAGCCAGGTGCCGACCCGATGGCCGGCTACCGGCAGCTGGCCGCGGCGCTCGGGCTGGGCGGCTAGCTCGCCGCTCGCCGCTGCGGGCTAG
>DASXDJ010000174.1:0-33239 GCA_036490755.1 Streptosporangiaceae bacterium | reverse complement strand
TCGCCCGAGCACATCAACCGGTACCCGCACGAGTTCTCCGGCGGGCAGCGGCAGCGCCTCGGCGTGGCCCGCGCCCTGGCCCTGAACCCGCGGCTGATCATCGCCGACGAGCCGGTGTCCGCGCTGGACGTGTCGATCCGCGCCCAGGTCATCAACCTGCTCGATGACCTGCAGGACGAGCTCAGCCTGACCTACATCTTCATCGCCCACGACCTGGGCGTGGTCCGGCACGTGTCGGACCGGATCGCGGTCATGTACCTGGGGAAGATCGTCGAGATCTCCCCGGCCGAGGAGCTGTACCTGCGGCCCGTGCACCCCTACACCGAGGCGCTGCTGTCGGCGGTGCCGATCCCGGACCCGGACCTGTCCGCGGCCCGCCAGCAGATCGTGCTCGAAGGCGACGTGCCCAGCCCGATCAACCCGCCGTCCGGCTGCCGGTTCCACCCGCGGTGCCGGTATGCCACCGACATCTGCAAGGTGGAGGAGCCCCCGCTGGTGCTGCGCGGCAGCGCCGGCCACCTGGCCGCCTGCCACCACCCGCTGATCACCGGCGGCGAGCTGCCGGAAGTGTCCCCGGCGGTCGCCGGCACGGTCAGCGAGGCGGTGCTGCACCCCGAGCAGCACGGCGGCGAGCGGCACGGGAGCATGGACCACGGGCCGTCCGGCGACGGGCCGGGCGGGCCGGGGCTGCCCGAGGCTACGGCCTGAGCTGCTCGGCGTCGGGCTTCGGCACGCCGCGCAGCGTGCTGATCGCCTCCAGCGTGGACTGGCGGACGAACCGCTCCCGCTTCGGGCTGGCCAGGAACCGGGCCGCGGCGGCGATCGGCTCGGCGCCGGCCGGGCCGCCGCCCAGCGCCCGGGACTCCTGCACCGCGGCCTGCGCCGTCTTCACCACGTGCGCGACCATGATCGGTGCCGTGGAGTGGTCCTCGGCCGCCGCGGTGATCAGCGCCCGCTCCAGGTCGCCGCGCGGCCCGGTGTACCCGCTGGCCAGCGCCAGCGCGGCGTCCGGGTCGCGGCGGACGATGGCGCGGTGCACCTCGCCGGCGTCGCCGGTGGGATGCGGCGCGGGACGGCCGGCCGCCGGGCCGGCGCCGCGGACGTCGAACTGGCCGGTCCACTGCACGAACCAGGCGGCGTGGAACAGCCCGCGCAGCACCTGCGGGGACGGGTCCGCTGACCAGGCCCAGCGCAGCGCATTGAGGTAGGTCAGGGTGTGGGTGACATCCAGCCAGCCCCACTCGTTGGTGTCATCGAGGTCCAGCTCGATGTCGAAACGGGCCAGCCGCTCGGCCGCCGCCCGGCCGGTGGCGTCGATCAGCGCCGTGACCGCGGTGCCGCCCTCCAGGGCTCCGGTCAGCGCCGTCAGCGCGTCCTGCGGGGACCCGTCGGTCAGCGCCCGCCGGTAGCCCGCGCCGTCGAAGCCGGCCGCCGGGGCGGCCGCCGCCGCGGCCCGGCGGGCCAGGGCGCCCAGGTCCGGGTCTGCCTCCTGCCAGGCCCGCAGGAACGCGCGCATGTAGGGCAGCTTGTCGTAGCGGGTGCCCAGCACCATCTCGGGGACCAGCGGGGACAGCACCGCGTCGGCCTCGGCCCAGCCGATCTGGTCCAGCAGCTCGAACGCCTTCTGCACGAAGATCATCGAATGGCCGTAGGCCAGGAAGTGGTCGGTCACCGCGGACAGCAGCGCGTGCCGCAGCTGCGCCCGCGGCGTCCCGGCCGCGATCAGCCCGCGCAGCAGCGCCTCGGCCTCGCCCGCCCGCTCGGCGTCCACCAGCTCGGGGTAGGCGCGCAGCGCGTCCGCGGCCGAGCCGCAGGCCGCGACCGGGTCGGCCGGGTCGGGCCGGCGCCGGTCGGGCATCCGGACCTGATCCTGCGCCGCCACCGCCAGGCCCTGGATCACCGGCAGGGCGCGCAGCGACTCGGCGAAGAACTGGCTCATCCGCAGGCAGTCGGCCAGCGTGGCCAGCGAGTGGTCCCAGCCGTACTCCGCCCGCGGCGCCGCGTACCGGACGCCCTCGCGGATCACCTCGGCGAGCGGCGTGCCGATCCGCTGCAGCCGCATCGTGTCGCGGGCCATCCGGCCGGTGTCCAGGTCGCCCATGGCCGCGGTCAGGCTCTGGAACAGCTCGGGCCGGATCGTCTCGGCAGGCGGGTCGGCGATGTCGAGGAACACCTGCCCGTCCCGGATCTGCACCGGGTAGGTCCGGATGTTCTCCCCGCCGTACCGGCAGGCGCCGGTGGCCAGGTCGAACTTCCAGTTGTGCCAGGCGCACGTCAGCTCACCGTCCCGCACGTCCCCGCGGACCAGCGCGTAGCCCTGGTGCGGGCACCGGTTGTCGCAGGCGAAGATGCCCTGCCGGGTCCGGAACAGCGCTATCCGCTTGTCCAGGTAGGCGAACGACCGGGCGCCGCCGTCGGTGATGTCCGCTACTGCCGCCGCGCGCACCCAGCTGCTCACGCATGCCTCCGCTGCCGGTGAGGAAACTCTGCTGAGATGACGCTATTTCCTCAACCGCGCTTGAAGTCAAGGACGGGAGCCGGGCAGCTGGCGGCGCCGGGGATCCGCACGTGCACGGCCGGCGCATCCGGCCGGGCGACGCCGGCGCCCCGGTTCCGGCCCTGACGATGATTCCGGGCCGCCGGCGCGGTCATAACCACAGCAGAGCGGCAGAGCAGCAGCAAGCGAGGGGGAGCGGGTGCCGTGACCGACATTGACCCGGCAGCGCGCGCGTACATCGACGGCATCGGGGCCGGGCAGCGGCCGCTGTTCGACCGGGTGCACCGGCTGATCCTGGAAGCCGAGCCGGACGCCAGCGTCGTGCTGTCCTACCAGATTCCCGCCTACAAGGCCGGGAAGCGGCGGCTGTACGTCGGCGCGTGGCAGCACGGCGTGTCCCTGTACGGGTGGCAGCAGGGCCGCGACGCCGGCTTCCTGGCCCGCCACCCGGACCTGGCCACCGGCAAGGGCACCATCCGGCTGCGGCCGCAGGACGCGGCCGGCATCACCGACGACGAGCTGCGGGACCTGGCCCGGGCGGCCCTGCAGCCCTGAGTGGCCCGGCCCGGCGGCGCGCCGCCGCCCCGGCTGCCCGGCGCGGCACAATGGGGGCGGCGAGAGGAGCGCTGCGTGCGGGTAACGGTGTTTCTGGGCAGCTCGGCGGGAACGCGGCCGCAGTTCGCGGCCGCGGCGGCGGAGCTGGGCGCCAGCCTGGCCAGGGCCGGCGCCGGCATCGTCTACGGCGGCGACAGCATCGGGCTGATGGGCGTGCTGGCGCAGGCGGCGCTGGCCGCCGGCGGTGAGGTGATCGGGGTCATCCCGGCGGCAATGGCCGAGGCCGGCATCGCGGCGCCCGGCCTGACCCGGCTGGAGGTGGTCGCCAGCATGCACGCCCGCAAGGCCCGGATGGCGGAGCTGGGTGACGGGTTCGTCGCGCTGCCCGGCGGCCTGGGCACCCTCGATGAGCTGTTCGAGATCCTGACCTGGCGGCAGCTGCGGCTGCACGGCAAGCCCGTGGCCCTGCTGGACGTGGACGGGTTCTGGGGTCCGCTGCTGGCCTTCCTGGACGCCCAGGTCAGCGCCGGGTTCATCAGCGCCGCGAACCGCGCGCTGCTGCTGCGGGTGACCAGCCCGGCGGCGGTGCTGCCGGCCCTGTCTGCGGCCTGAGCCCGCGCCGCCGCAGCCCGGCCGCGGCCTGGCCGCCGGCCAGCGCCGCGGTGCCCAGCAGCGCCGCGGCCGCCGCCAGCAGCGCGTGGTGCAGGCCGGCGGTGAACGCCAGCCGCTGCGCCGCGTCCAGCGGCCCGGCCGCCGCGCCGGGCGGCAGGGCGGCGTAGACCAGCGCGCCCAGCACGGCCACGCCGAAGACCTGGCCGAGCTGACGGCAGGCGTTCAGCACGGCGGCGGCCATGCCCGCCCGCCCCGCCCCGGCCCCGGACATGGCCAGCGTGGTCATCGGGGTGCCGCACAGCCCGATCCCGCCGCCCAGCAGCGCGAAGTTCCACCAGATCGCCGTCAGCGGCGTGCCCGGCCCGAGCCGGCACAGCGCAGCCATGGCCAGCCCGCTGAGCACCAGCCCGGCGGCCAGCGCGGCCCGCTCACCGAGCCAGCCCACGATGCGGCCCGACCCCGCGGCGACGACGGCGTAGGCGACGCCGAGCACGCCGACGGCCAGCCCGGCCGCCACCGGGGAGCGGCCCTGCGCCTGCTGGAAGTAGGCACTGAAGTAGACGATGGCCCCGACGAAGGAAAAGAACACTGTCAGCGCCGCGACCGCGGCCAGCGCGAACGGCGGCCGCGCGAACAGGCCGACATCCACGAACGGCTCGGGCCGCCGCCGGGCCGTCCCGTTCGCGGGGCGTCCCGCCGCACGGCCGGTACCCGGCTCGGCCGGGCCCGCCCCGGCCCGGGCCAGCCGCAGCTCGGCGACTGCGAACCCGGCCAGCAGCGCGGCGCCGGCCGCCAGCGCGGCGATCACCTCGGCCGCAGCCCAGCCGCGCGCCTGGCCCTCGATGACCCCGAAGGCCAGCAGCCCGAGGCCGGCCACCGAGGTCAGCGCGCCGGCCCAGTCGAAGGGGCCGCCGCCGCTGCGCGGCAGCCGCGGCACCCGCCAGGCCGCCGCCAGCACCAGCGCGGCCAGCGGCACGTTGACCGCGAACACCCACCGCCAGCCCGGCCCCGCGGCCAGCAGCCCGCCGAGCGCGGGCCCGGCCGCCATGGCGACCCCGGAGGCGGTCGACCACAGCCCGTAGGCCACGGCGCGCTGCCGGGGGCTGGTGAACACGGCCCGGACAATGGCCAGGCTGGCCGGGATCAGCAGGGCCGGCCCGGTGCCCTGGACGATGCGGGCAGCGATCAGCAGCCCGGTACCCGGCGCCAGGGCGGCGGCCAGCGACCCGGCGCCGAACAACGCGAGGCCGGCCTGGAAGATCCCCGTCCGGCCGCGCCGGTCCCCGGCCACCCCGCCGGCGATCAGCAGGGCGGCGTAGGTCAGCACGTAGGCGTCCACCACCCACTCCAGGCCGGCGGGGCCGGCGTCCAGCTGCGCGCCGATGGCGGGCAGCGCCACGCTGACCATGGTGGTGGACAGGACGGCCAGGAACAGCCCGGCCGAGCAGATAGCCAGCACCGGCCACGGCGACGCGGGCGCCGGGCCGCCGCGGGGGGCGGTCGCGGGCATGGCTAGGCGGGCAGCCCGGGGCGGCCGATGATGCGCACCGTGATGTCCTCGGCCTCGGGCGCCTGCTCGCGCCGGGCCGGGTCAGCGTCCTGCATGTCAGCCTCCTGGCGGGGATGGGCAGCTCCGGCTCTCCATCATCGGAGCGCGCCTGGCCAGAAGTCCAAGAGAGGTTTGTTCTGTCAGCCAGAAGCACTCGTTATAGTTCCCGGAAGCGGGCTGAGCGGCGCCGCCCGGCGGCGATGGTTATCCGGTCTTTTGGCTGGTATCTACAAGTTCCGGCGCGCGGCCCTGTCGGTTGCGGCATTCACCCGACAGCAGTGTTCAGTGTGAGAGTGGATGTTTCAGTGCCGCACATGTCGCAGGAGGCTCACCCGGTGTTCAGTCGTGTCGCCATCGTCAACCGCGGGGAGGCCGCGATGCGGCTGATCCACGCTGTCCGGGAGCTCTCCGCGCAGACCGGGACGCGCATCGAGACCGTCGCGTTCTACACCGACGCCGACCGCCGGGCCACCTTCGTCCGCGAGGCCGACCTGGGCTATGACCTCGGCCCCGCCGCGGCCCGGCCCTACCTCGACCTGGCCGTCCTGGAGCAGGCGCTGCGCGGCAGCGGCGCCGACGCGGCCTGGGTCGGCTGGGGGTTCGTCGCCGAGGACCCGGCCTTCGCCGAGCTGTGCGAGCGGCTCGGCGTGACCTTCATCGGCCCGACCCCCGACGCGATGCGCCAGCTCGGCGACAAGATCGGCTCCAAGCTGATCGCCGAGCAGGTCGGCGTCCCGGTCGCGCCGTGGAGCCGCGGGCCGGTGGGCGACCTGGACACCGCCCTGCAGGCGGCAGCCGAGATCGGCTACCCGCTGATGCTCAAGGCGACCGCGGGCGGCGGCGGCCGCGGCATCCGGGTGATCACCTCGGCCGCTGATCTCACCGACGCCTACCAGCGGACCCGGATGGAAGCCGAGCGCGCCTTCGGCAGCGGCGTGGTGTTCCTGGAGCGCCTGCTGACCGGCGCCCGGCACGTCGAGGTGCAGGTGATCGCCGACGGCCAGGGCACCGCATGGGCCCTGGGCGTGCGCGACTGCTCAGTGCAGCGGCGCAACCAGAAGGTGATCGAGGAGTCCGCCTCGCCGGTGCTGAACGCCGCGCAGGCCGGCGAGCTCAAGGCCGCCGCCGAGCGGCTGGCCCTGGCCGTCGGGTACCGCGGCGCGGGCACCGTGGAGTTCCTGTACCACCCCGGCGAGCGGCGGTTCGCCTTCCTGGAGGTCAACACCCGGCTGCAGGTCGAGCACCCGGTCACCGAGCTGACCACCGGAATGGACCTGGTCAAGACCCAGCTGCACGTCGCCGCGGGCTGGAAGCTGGAGGGCCGCCCGCCCGCCGAGGCCGGGCACGCCATCGAGGCCCGGCTCAACGCCGAGGACCCCGACCGCGACTTCGCCCCGGCCCCGGGCCGCATCGTCCGGCTGGACCTGCCCGCCGGGCCCGGCATCCGGGTCGACACCGGGGTCAGCGCGGGCGACACCATCCCGGCCGACTTCGACTCCATGATCGCCAAGATCATCGCCTACGGCCGGGACCGGGACGAGGCACTGAGCCGGCTCCGCCGGGCGATGACGGAAACCACCGTGATCATCGCCGGCGGGGCGACGAACAAGAGCTTCGTGCTCGACCTGCTGGACCAGCCCGAGGTGATCGACGGCAGCGCGGACACTGGCTGGATCGACCGGGTCCGCGGCGCCGGCCGGCTCGTCGCGCAGCGCGGCTCGGCCGTCGCCCTCACCGTCGCCGCCATCGAGGCCTACGAGGACGCCCAGAGCCTGGCCCGGCAGCGGCTGCTGGCCACCGCCCGCGGCGGCCGCCCGCAGGTCCAGCTCGACACCGGCCGCCCGGTCGAGCTCAAGCTGCGCGGCGCCAGCTACCGGGTGCACGTCGCCCGGGTCGCGCCGCACCGGTTCCGCGTCGCCATCGCCACCGGCGCCGCTGAGCCGCGCGCCGCCGACGTCGAGATCGACCGCTTCGACTCCCACACCGGGCAGATCGTGGTCAACGGCACCCGCTTCCGGCTGGTCACCAATGCCTACGGCCCGGTGCACCTGGTCGAGGTAGACGGCGTCGCGCACCGCATCAGCCGGGACGAGGGCGGCGTGGTGCGTGCCCCCGCCCCCGCCCTGGTGGTCGCGACCCCGGTCGCGGTCGGCGCCGAGGTGGAGGCCGGCGCGCCGGTGCTGGTGCTGGAGTCGATGAAGATGGAAACAGTGCTGCGCGCGCCGTTCCGCGCCCGGCTGCGCGAGTGCCCGGTCAGCGTGGGCAGCCTGGTCGAGACCGGCGCGCCGCTGCTGCGGCTGGAGCCGCTGGGCGACGCCGGCAGCGCGGCGGCCGAGCCGGACACCGCCGGCGCCGACATCGACCTGCCCGCCGAGCCCGCCGGCCTGCCCGCGGCCGGGCGGGCCGCCGCCGGGCTGGACGGCCTGCGCGGCCTGCTGCTCGGCTTCGACGCCGACCCGCGCGACGAGCACCGGATCCTGAACGGCTACCTCACGGCGCGCGCTCAGACCGCTGAGCCGGCCGGGCCGCCGGTGGCGGGGGAGACCGAGCTGCTCGAGGTGTTCGCCGACCTGTCCGAGCTGACCCGCAACCGCACCGCCGGGACCGACGCCGGCGCCGACACCCAGGTGCACAGCCCCCGCGAGTACTTCTACGCCTACCTGCAGAGCCTGGACGCCGAGCGGGCCGGGCTGCCCGAGGCGTTCCAGCACCGGCTCACCCAGGTCCTGCGCCACTACGGGGTCACCGACCTGGAGCGCACGCCGGAACTGGAGGACGCGGTCTTCCGCATCTTCCTGGCCCAGCGCCGCGCGGCCAGCGACGCGGCGGTGGTGACCGCGCTGCTGCGCCAGTGGCTGACCGAGCCGCCGCCCGGCGAGCCGCTGCGCGAGCGCGCCGGGCTGACCCTGGAGCACCTCATCGCCGCGACCCAGCTGCGCTTCCCCGTCGTGGCCGACCTGGCCCGCTCGGTGGTGTTCCGCTGGTTCGCCCAGCCGCTGCTGCGCCGCAACCGGGCCCGGGTCTACGCCGGGGTCCGCCAGCACCTGCGCTACCTGGACGCCCACCCGGACGCGCCGGACCGCGCCGGGCGGATCGAGGAGATGGTGGCCGGGTCCGAGCCGCTGGTGCGGCTGCTCGGGCAGCGGATCGGCCGCGCCGGCGCCGGGCTGGGACCGCTGCTGGAGGTCCTGACCCGCCGCTACTACGGCACCGCCACGCTGCATGACCTGCGCACCCGGCAGGCCGGCGGCTACACCGTCATCATCGCCGAGTACACCGACGAGACCGGGCCGTCCGCCGTGCTGGCCACCGCGGCCGACTTCCCGGCCCTGGGCGCCGCCGTGGCGGCCATCGGCGAGCTCGCCCCGGCCGGGGACGTCGTCGCCGACGTCTACCTGACCTGGGACGGCCAGCCCGCCGACCCGGACGAGATGGCCGCGCAGCTGCACGCCGTGCTGGCCGCCGCCCCGCTGCCCGCCCGGCTGCGCCGGGTGACGACCACCGTGGCCGGGCGCAGCGGCGCGGTGATGCACCACCACTTCACCTTCACTCCCGCCCCCGGCGGCGTCACCGAGGAGCGGCTGATCCGCGGCCTGCACCCGCTGATCGCCCAGCGGATGCAGCTGGAGCGGCTGCGCAACTTCGACCTGACCCGGCTGCCGTCCGCCGATGAGGAAGTACGGCTGTTCCGCTGCGTGGCCGCGGGCAACCCGGCCGACGAGCGGCTGGTGGCGATGGCCCAGGTCCGCGACCTGACTCCGCTGCGCGACAGCGACGGCCGCCTGGTCGCGCTGCCCGCCGCCGAGAACACCCTGGCCGCCTGCCTGGACGCGATCCGCAAGGCCCAGTCCGGGCGCCCGGCGAACAAGCGCTTCGACACCAACCGGATCCTCATCTACGTGTGGCCGCCCAGCGAGGTGACCAGCACCGAGCTGAACACGGTCGCCCAGCGCGTCCTGCCCACCACGGCCGGCGCCGGGCTGGAGGAGGTCATGTTCCTGGCCCGGCAGCGGGACGCGGTCACCGGCGAGCTGGCCGACATCGCGGTGCGCATCGGCTATGCCGCCGGGGCCGGGATGCAGCTGGAGATCGGCGACCGGCCGTCCCAGCCGGTCGAGCCGCTCGATGACTACCGGCTCAAGGTGCTGCGGGCCAGCAGGCGCGGCACCGTCTACCCCTACGAGCTGACCGGCATGCTGGCCGGCGCCGACGGCACCTTCACCGAGTACGACCTGGACGACCGCGGCGCCCTGGCGCCGGTGGACCGGCCGCGCGGCCGCAACACCGCGGCGCTGGTGGCGGGCGTGGTCGCCACGCCGACCAGCCTGCACCCCGGCGGCATGACCCGGGTCGTGCTGATGGGCGACCCGACCAAGTCGCTCGGCGCGCTGTCGGAGCCGGAGTGCGCCCGGGTGATCGCCGCCCTGGACCTCGCCGAGCAGCGCGGCCTGCCGGTGGAATGGTTCGCGCTGTCCTCGGGCGCGCGGATCTCGATGGAGTCCGGTACCGAGAACATGGACTGGGTGGCCGCCGCGCTCCGGCGGATCGTCACCTTCACCCAGGCTGGCGGCGAGATCAACGTCGTAGTCGCCGGGATCAACGTCGGCGCCCAGCCGTACTGGAACGCCGAGGCGACGATGCTCATGCACACCCGCGGCATCCTGGTGATGACGCCGGACTCGGCGATGGTGCTGACCGGCAAGCAGTCCCTGGACTTCTCCGGCGGGGTCTCCGCCGAGGACAACTTCGGCATCGGCGGCTACGACCGGGTGATGGGCCCCAATGGCCAGGCCCAGTACTGGGCCCCGGACCTGGCTGCCGCCCGCGACGTGCTGATGGCCCACTACGACCACGCCTACGTCGCGCCCGGCGAGGCAGGTCCCCGGCACGCCGGCACCACCGACCCGCGCGACCGCGACATCTCGCCCTACCCGCACGCCCTGGCCGGCAGTGACTTCGCCACCGTCGGCGAGATTTTCTCCGCGGCCGCCAACCCGGACCGCAAGAAGGCCTTCGACATCCGCACGGTGATGCGCGCAGTCGCTGACCAGGACCACCCGGTGCTGGAGCGGTGGGCCGGCATGGCCGACGCCGAGACTGCCGTGGTCACCGACGTGCACCTGGGCGGCCAGCCGGCCTGCCTGCTCGGGATCGAATCCCGGTCGGTGCCGCGGCGCGGCTTCCCGCCCACCGACGGCCCCGACACCTACACCGCCGGCACATTGTTCCCGCTGTCGTCGAAGAAGGCGGCGCGGGCGATCAACGCGGCCAGCGGCAACCGGCCGCTGGTGGTGCTGGCTAACCTGTCCGGCTTCGACGGGTCACCGGAGTCGATGCGCAAGCTGCAGCTGGAGTACGGCGCCGAGATCGGCCGGGCCATCGTGAACTTCGCCGGCCCGATCGTGTTCTGCGTGATCTCCCGCTACCACGGCGGCGCGTTCGTGGTGTTCTCCAAGGCCCTCAACCCGGCCATGACGGTGCTGGCCGTCGAGGGCTCGTTCGCCTCGGTGATCGGCGGCGCGCCCGCCGCCGCGGTCGTGTTCGCCGGCGAGGTCAGCCGCCGCACGGCCGCTGACCGCCGGGTCACCAGCCTGGAGGCGCAGCGGGCCGTCACGGCCGGCGCCGAGCACGCCGAGCTGACGGTGCAGCTGGCCGAGGTCCGCGCGGCGGTGCGCGCGGAGAAGCTGGCCGAGATGGCCACCGAGTTCGACCGGGTGCACAGCGTGCACCGGGCCGTCGAGGTCGGCTCGGTGGACGCCGTGATCAGTGCCGCGCAGCTGCGCCCGGCGATCATCGAGGCGATCAGCAGGCACTGACCATCCGCTGTCTCTGATAACAGCAAGAAGCGGGTGGGCTGCTTTCCGCAGGCTACGCCCAGCCCGCCAGAGGAGAGGGTCGGCCAGTGTCGGGAATGCGCCGCTGGCTCCGTCCCCGGTGCGCCAGCGGCCGCGACCGGCCGCGCGATGAGGAAGGACAGCCATCGTGACGATTCAGCGGCTGGATCATGTGAGCGTCGTCGTCGACGACCTGGAGGCGGCTAAGGCGTTCTTTGCCGAGCTGGGCATGAAGGTGGAGGGCGAGGCTCCGATCGAGGGAAGCGCGGTGGACCGTCTCAACGGGCTCGACGGCGTCCGGGCCGACATCGCGATGATGGTGACCCCGGACGGCCACGGGCGGCTGGAGCTGACGAAGTTCCACACCCCGGCGCTGGTCAGCGCTGAGCCGGCGAACGCGCCGCCGAACACGCTGGGGCTGCGCAGCATCATGTTCACCGTCGGCGACGTCGACGCCGCTGTTGCCCGCCTGCGAGCCCGCGGCGCGGAACTCGTCGGCGAGGTCGCGCAGTACCAGGACAGCTACCGGCTCTGCTACGTCCGCGGCCCCGCAGGGATCATCGTCGCCCTGGCCGAGCAGCTCAGCTAGCGGCGCGCCGGCCGGCCTGCACCCAGCCAGAACGATCCGCGTTCCCGGGGAGTTCGACGGCGCCCGGGCCGGACGGGGACGCGTGAAGCGCGTCCCCGTCCGGCCTCGGGCACGTGACCTAGCTGACCGGGTCGCGGGCCAGGACCTCCGCCAGCGGCGGGCGCTCGACCAGCCCGGTCAGGTGCTCGTCCAGCCGCAGGCCGCTATCGGTGGCCACCGCGTGCAGGTAAGTGGGCTGGCCGAGTTCCGGCACGCCCGGACCCAGGTCGCGGCCGCGCGGCGGCACGCCTGGCTGGCGGCGGGCCATCGCCTCCAGCACGGCCGAGCTCATCCGGGTCAGGTCGCGCAGGTGCTGATGGGCGTTCTGCCGCGAGCCCAGGTCGACCTGGGCCATCGCCTCCAGCCCGGTCTCCCGCAGCACGTCGATCAGCAGCGCCAGCTCCACCCCGTAGCCGGTCATGAACGGCAGGTGGGTCAGCAGGGCGCGGTGCGCCGCGAACTCGCCGGCCAGCGGCTGGACGAACCCGGCCAGCTCGGGCCGGTAGAAGTTGAGCAGCGGCTTGGCCATCAGCTCGGTGACCCGGCCGCCGCCGTCGACCACCGACTGGCGCTCCTGCTGGGTGTAGGGCCGCCGGTAGGCCGCCTTGACGAAGGCGATGTCGGGCATGGTCAGGATCGGGCCCAGCGTCCCGTACAGGAAGTGCTCGCCGAAGTCGGCGGTGTCAGCGTCGGCGAACATCACCACCTCGCCGCGGGCCACCGACAGGCTGCGCCACATGGCGTCGCCCTTGCCCTGGGCCGGCCCGTAGTCGGGCAGCAGATCGTTCTCTGACCAGACCTCCGCGCCGCGGGCGCGGGCGATGTCGGCGGTGCCGTCGCCGGAGTCGGCGTCCACCACGATGACCTGGTCGATCAGGCCGGATCGCTGCCGCACCGCGGCCACGGTGTCCAGGATCGGGCCGATGGTCGCGGCGCAGTTACGGGCGGGCAGGATCAGGCTGACCCGCTGGCGGCCCTGCGGCCAGCCGGGGCTGGCCAGGGCGCGGAAGTCCTGGTGGCGGAAGGACCGGGTCTCGAACCAGTCCCGGACGGTCATGTCCATGGCGCTGCCTTTCGGTCAGGCCCGCGGAGGGCGGGTTCTGGGCGGCGAGCACGGCCATCCCGGCCGCTCACGGCCGGGTGATGCAGGAACTATTCGGGCATTACGTCCAGATCCACGGGAACATGTAACGCTGGGTCGCTTACTGCGCAGCTGCCTGTCAGCGTGCCTCAGCGTGAGTCTTCCCCCTGGACCGGGCCGGAACCGGCCGGAGGGCAGCCCGGAATTCGCCGCGGGGACCAGGCCCGCGGCAGGCGGCAGCAGGTCAGCTGATGTCGGCGCCGAGGCCGGCGAGCTTCTTCTCGAAGTTCTCGTAGCCGCGCTTGATGATGTCGATGCCGTGCACCGCCGAGGTGCCGTCGGCGGCCAGCGCCGCGATCAGGTAGGAAAAGCCGCCCCGCAGGTCGGGAATCTCCAGCTCGGCCGCGTACAGCTTGCTCGGCCCGGAGATGACGGCCGAGTGCACGAAGTTGCGCTGCCCGAACCGGCACGGCAGGCCGCCCAGGCACTCGGGATACAGCTGGATCGTGGCGCCCATCGCGGTCAGCGCGCTGGCGAAGCCGAGCCGGTTCTCATAGACCGTCTCGTGCAGGATCGACAGGCCCGAGGCCTGGGTCAGCGCCACGGCCAGCGGCTGCTGCCAGTCGGTCATGAAGCCGGGGTGCACGTGGGTCTCCAGCGCGATGGCGCTGAGCTGGCGGCCGGGATGCCAGAAGGTGATCCCGTCGTCGTCTATGGCGAACTCGCCGCCGACCCGGCGGAACACGTTGAGGAAGGTCATCATGTCGGCCTGCCGGGCGCCCTGGACGGTGACGCGGCCGCCAGTGGCCAGCGCCGCGCAGGCCCAGGACGCGGCCTCGATCCGGTCGGGCAGCGCCCGGTGGGTGTAGCCGCGCAGCGCGGGCACCCCGGTGACCCGGATCACCCGGTCGGTGGAGACCTCGATGATCGCGCCCATCTTCTGCAGGACGGCGATCAGGTCCATGATCTCCGGCTCGACGGCGGCGTTGGCCAGTTCCGTGACGCCCTCGGCGCACACGGCCGTCAGCAGCGTCTGCTCGGTCGCGCCGACGCTGGGGTAGGGCA
Source organism: Streptosporangiaceae bacterium (assembly GCA_036490755.1). Classification (GTDB taxonomy): domain Bacteria; phylum Actinomycetota; class Actinomycetes; order Streptosporangiales; family Streptosporangiaceae; genus DASUBV01. The sequence goes on along the minus strand of DASXDJ010000174.1, from coordinate 19,418 downwards.
GCGCCAGCTTGGTGCCGCGCAGCCCGTCCGGGGCGGTGATGTGCAGCCCGTCGGCGGCCTTGTCGACCACGGCACCGAAGCGGCGCAGCGCGTCCAGGTGGAAGTCGATGGGCCGGTCGCCGATCCGGCAGCCGCCCAGGTCCGGGATGAACGCGCGGCCCAGGCGGTGCAGCAGCGGCCCGCACAGCAGGATCGGGATCCGGCTGGAGCCGGCGTGCGCGTTGATGTCGGCGACGTCCGCGCGCTCGACATCGGCCGGGTCCATGACGATCTCGCCGGGCTCCTCGCCGGGGCCGACGGCCACGCCGTGCAGGGCCAGCAGGCTGGACACGATCGCGACGTCGCTGACGTCCGGGACGTTGCGGAGCCTGCTGGGCGTGGTGCCCAGCAGCGCGGCCACCATGGCCTTGGAGACCAGGTTTTTCGCGCCGCGTACCGTGACCGTTCCCTCGAGCGGGCGTCCGCCCCGCACCGCCATCGTCGTCATGGCGTCCAGTATGGGATACCTGAGCGCTTATGGGGTGCAAGTGAGCAAGAGCCCAGGTAAAAGGGTGTGGCGCGGGTCCCGGGCAGTGGCGCGAGGCTACTCCACCGTGACCGACTTGGCCAGGTTCCGCGGCTTGTCGATGTCGTGTCCCAGCGCCAGGGCGGCATGGTAGGCCAGCAGCTGCAGCGGCACCGTCAGCAGGATCGGGTCCAGCTCGCGCTCGTTGCGCGGCACGGTGATGACCTGCGCGCCGGTCACCTCGCCGGTCTCCACGGCCGGGTGGGTGAGGATCACCACCGGGCCGTTGCGGGCCAGGATCTGCTGCACGGCGGCCAGGTTCCGGTCGGTGAGCTCGTCGTCGGGCAGGATGGCGACCGTCGGCAGGTCGGCGCAGATCAGCGCCAGCGGGCCGTGCTTGAGCTCGCTGGCCTGGTAGGCCTCGGCGTGCCGGTAGGACACTTCCTTGAACTTCTGGGCGCCCTCGCGGGCCACCGGGAAGCCCCGCACCCGGCCGATGAAGAACAGGCTCGGGGCCTCAGCCAGGTTGTGAGCGACCTTGAGGATGGCATCCTCGCTGCTGATGATCTCCTCGATCTGGCCGGGCAGGGCGCGCAGGCCGGCGATGATCCGCTGGCCGTCGGCGATGGACAGGTCCCGGACCCGGCCCAGGGTGAGGGCGAGCATGGCGAAGCCGATGGCCATATGCGTCAGCGCCTTGGTCGAGGCGACCGCGATCTCGGGCCCGGCGTGCAGGTAGACGCCGCCGTCGCTTTCCCGGGCGATAGTTGAGCCGACGACGTTCACCAGGCCGATGACCTGGCCGCCCTTGCGCTTGACCTCGCGCACGGCGAACGCGGTGTCGGCGGTCTCGCCGGACTGGCTGACCGCGATGTACAGGGTGTCGGGCTCGATGATGGGGTTGCGGTAGCGGAACTCGGAGGCGGCCTCGGCGTCGGCCGGGATGCGGGCCAGCTCCTCGATCATGGCGGCGCCCATCTGCCCGACGTAGTACGCCGACCCGCAGCCGAGGATCTTGACCCGGCGGAAGCTGCGCAGCTCGCGCGGGCCGAGGTTGAGGCCGTCCAGCCGGGCGGTGCCGAACCGGTCATCGAGCCGGCCGCGCAGCATCCGCTCGATGGAGGACGGCTGCTCGAGGATCTCCTTGTGCATGTAGTGCTGGTGGCCGTTGGTGTCGGCGTCCAGCACCTCGAGGTCGATGCTGGTCGGGGCCTTGCCGGTGTCCTCCTCCTCGCGGCTGAAGGTGCGGAACTGCGAGGCGGTGACGGTGACCAGCTCGCCGTCGTCCAGGTGCACCACCGAGGTGGTGTGCCGGACCAGCGCGGACAGGTCACTGGCCAGGAACATCTCCCGGTCGCCGATGCCGAGGATGAGCGGCGAGCCGTTCCGGGCGGCGACCAGCCGGTCGGGGTGGCTGGCGTCCATGACCAGGATCGCGTAGGTGCCGTTGATCCGGGACAGGGCCTCCAGCACGGCGGCCTCCAGCGTGGCGGCCTGCGACCGGGCGATCAGGTGGGCGATGATCTCGGTGTCGGTCTCGGAGGTGAAGGTCACGCCCTGGCCGGCCAGCCGGTCGCGGAGCACGCCGGCATTGTCGATGATGCCGTTGTGCACCACGGTGATCCGGCCGTCCTCGCTGGTCTGCGGGTGCGCGTTCTCCTCAGTGGCGGGGCCGTGGGTGGCCCACCGGGTGTGCCCGATGCCGATCTTGCCCGACAGCCGGCGGGGGAGCGAGGCCTCCAGCTCGCGGACCCGGCCGACCTTGCGGAAGACCTGGGCCCCCGTGCTGGTCAGCACCGCGATCCCGGCCGAGTCATAGCCCCGGTACTCCAGTCGCGACAGGCCCTCCAGGAGGACCGGGACAGCGTTCCGGCCGCCGACGTAACCGACAATCCCGCACATAAGCTTCTCCGCTCCCGGTTGCCTGGTCCCTGCAGTTCTGTTACCTGTACGGCCGCCGCCGCACTAGGCCGTTCTGGTGAGCCGTACCCCCGTCGTGACTATCCGTATACGATCCGGCGGATCCTTCGCTCGGACAGCGGCGGCGCGGCGACGACCCGCCCGGCCAGCTCGCCCGCGATGAGCGGGTAGATCTCGGCGTTACGCCGGCCGTAGAGGTGGTGGTAGGCGTGCCGGCGCCGCACGTACTCCTCGACCGGCTCGCGGTACCAGGCCACGACGTCCTCGATCACCCGGGTGGCCTCGGCGGGCGTCAGGCCCGTGGAGGCGGAGATCCGGTCGACCAGTTCGGTGTCCACCCGGTCCATCGTGGTTGTCAGCGAAGGCGAGTGCCAAGTTTCTGCCCGAAATTGGGCAGAACTTGACTGTTCGCTGGGCCAGACGGGGTAGATCAGCTACCTCAGCTGCAGGTTGCCCGATAGAATGGGTGATAACAGCAAGACGCAGGCGGCACGCCCGGCACCGGTACCGCAAATCCGCCCGGACGGCGCCAGCAAGCTGGATTAGCCTCATGGGCCATGGACATCATCCTGATTCCTGGCTTCTGGCTCGATGCGTCGTCGTGGGACGACGTTGTCCCCGCCCTCGAGCAGGCAGGCCACCGGGCCCGGCCGCTCACGCTGCCCGGTATGGACTCCCGGGATGCCGACCGGTCGCAGATCACCCTCCGCGACCACATTGAGGCGGTGATCGGTGTCATCGACGCGATGGACCCGGCCCGGGGCAAGGTCATGCTCGTCGGGCACTCCGGCGGGGGAGCGGTCGCCCATGGCGCGGTGGACGCGCGGCCCGGTCGGGTGCACCGCGTCGTCTATGTCGACAGCGGCCCGCTGGGCGAGGGCGGGGTGATCAACGACGAGCTGCCGTCAGTCAACGGCGAGGTCCCGCTGCCGGACTGGCCGGTGTTCGACGACGAGGACCTGGTCGACCTCAGTGCTGACCTGCGGGCCGCGTTCCGCGCGCGGGCGATCCCGACCCCGCTGCGGGTGGCCAGCGACCCGCAGCGGCTGACCGATGAGCGCCGCTACGACGTGCCGGTCACCGTGATCGCATGCGAGTTCCCCAGCTCGATGCTGCGCGAGTGGATCGCGCAGGGGCACCCCTACGTGGCGGAGCTGGCCCGGATCCGGGAGGTGGACTACATCGACCTGCCGACCGGGCACTGGCCGCAGTTCACCCGGCCAGCTGACCTGGGCCGGGCGATCCTGGCCAGCGTGGGCCCGGCCTAGCCCGGCGGCCCGGCCGCCTGCTGCCGGTACAGGTTAAGGCCGTAGCACAGCATGGCGACGCCGGCGAGCACGGCCATCGCCATCGAGTCGCCGGGCTGGCCGGCGGCGGTGAAGCTCGATCCGGCTGAGGCGGCCAGGCCCATCGCGGCCAGGCCCGCGGCCGAGATCGCGATGCCGGCCGGCCGGCGGATCGAGATGGCGGTCACCAGGACGGCCAGCGCGCCGAGGGTCAGCAGCAGCCCGAGGACGGCGTGCGCGCTGAGGACCGCCGGGCCGCCGGAGATCGCGGTGCCCAGGCCGTGGCCGGCATCCGCGGCGGGAACGGCGACGTACAGGTTCACGTACATGCCGAGCAGGTACTCGGCCACGAGCAGCACCAGGACCGCCAGGCTGCCGGTGCGCAGCCGGGCCAGGCGGGCTGCGGTGGCCGGGTTCCGGGTCGCGGCCGGGGACTGCCCGGCGGGGGATCGTGCGTCCAGGCTCATCGTGTCACCTCATGGGGTCGTGGTGGTCGGCCTGCGGATCCGGGCGCGGGACCCAGCCGCCTCGGCGCATCGCGCGCGGGCAGGCAGGCAGCAGGAATGGCGGGCGGGCGGCGGCGACGCCGGGTGCTGCGGTGGGTCAGGCGTGGTGCGGCGGGCGCGGAATCCAGCGGGGGACCGTGCGGCGGTAATCGGCGTAGGAGCCGCCGAAGGACCGGCTCAGCTTGCGCTCCTCGTAGCCGGTCACGAACAGGTGGAAGGTCAGCGCCATGGCGGCGGCGTAGACCAGCAGCCGCGGGGAGCCGAACAGCCAGGCCTCGCCGCCGACGACCAGCAGCGCGGCGATGTAGATGGGGTTGCGCACGAACCGGTACGGCCCGGCCGCGACGACCCGCCGCGGTGCGTCCCACGGGCCGGGCGTGCCCCGGCCGACGGCCGCGAAGTTCCACACGCACCAGCCGTACAGGGCCGCCCCGGCGGCGATCACGACCGTGGCCGCCCAGGCCACCGGAGCGGCGTGCCCGTGGCCGGCCAGGATCCGCCACGGCAGCCAGACCCCGCCCAGGCCCGGCACCACGACAGTGAAGACCACGTTGCGGATGATCAGGCTGACGGCCCGGTTGCCGCGGACCATCGCCACGCCGCCGAGCAGGTCCGCCGCCGCGCGCAGCGGCGTGGTGTCACCGGCCCGCAGCAGGTCGCCGGTCAGGCCGGCGACCTCGGCGCCGTACCGGGCGCGGTAGGACCGCGGGTACAGCATGACCAGCCAGCGCACCCAGCGCGGCGGCCGGCCCGGCCCGGCCGGGCCACCGCCGGCCGGGCGGCGAGTGTGCTGCGCCGGGCCGGTCATGACGTCGCCGCCGCGATCCGGCGCAGCCCGATCTGGGCGATGCGCGCTGATTCCGACAGCCGCTCGCGCAGCTGATCCTGCCCCGCGGGGGTGATCTGGTAGGGCCGCCGGCGGTCCTGCTCGGGCAGGGCCGCCACCAGGCCGGCCTCCTCCAGCTTGGCCAGGGCGCCGTACAGCGTCCCGGCGCCGAGAGTGACCCCGGCGAAGTCCTCGATGTCCTTGATGAGCGCGTAGCCGTGCTTCGGCGAGCCGGCCAGGCTGGTCAGGATCAGGACGCTGCGGTCTGATGACCCGCGGATGGAATCGGTGGTCATGCGGTCGCCTCCCTGACTACTTCCAATAATAGTACATCGGAAAGTGTAATAGTGCGAGCACGCGGGCCCAGCCGCGGCACCGGAGCGTTATCCGGTTGCTGCCGGCAACCGCCGCGTGCGAGCGTGACGCGCCGTGCCTGCACCTCCCGAGCCTGCTGACGCCGGGGTCGAGGCTGCGCCGCGGGACCGCCGCCCGCTCGGCGCCGTCCTGGCGGCCAGCGCCGTCTCCGCCGCCGGCAGTGCGCTGACCGCCCTGGCCGTGCCGTGGCTGGTGCTGCAGACCACCGGCAGCGCGGGCCGGGCCGGCATCGTGGCGGCCTGCGCGATCGGCCCGGTCGTGGTGTCCGCGCTGGCCGGGGGCGTGCTCGTCGACCGGGCCGGGAGCCGGCGGGTCAGCGTCGCCGCCGACCTGCTGTCGGGGGCCGCGGTCGCGGCGATCCCGCTGCTGAGCCTCGCCGGCCTGCTGCGCTTCTGGATCATCTGCGTGCTGATGGGCGCGGCCGGCCTGGGCCAGGCTCCCGGTCAGACCGCGCGGACGGTGATGCTGCCCGCGCTGGCCCGCCACGCGGGCCAGCCGGTGGCCCGGGTCGCGGGCTGGTACGACGGCGCCGCGCGGGGCGCGAGCGTGCTCGGCGCCGCCGCCGGCGGGCTGCTGATCGCGGTCCTGGGGCCGGCCCCGGTACTGCTCGCCGACGGCGCGTCGTTTGCCGTGTCCGCGCTGCTGGTCGCCGCCGGGACCCGGCACCTGCCGGCCGGGACGCAGAGCGCCGGGGCGGTAAGCCTGCGCCGGAGCCGGCGGGACCTGACTGCCGGGCTGCGGTTCGTGCTCCGGACGCGCCTGCTGCTGGCCATGAGCCTGCTGGCCGTAGCGGTGCAGTTCTGCGATCAGGGATGGACCTCGGTGCTGCTGCCCGACGATGCCCGCAGCCGGCTGGGCGGGGCCGTCGCGCTCGGGGTCCTGGAGGCCCTGTTCGCCGCCGGCGCGCTGGCCGGGGCCCTGGCTTACAGTGCGGCCGGGGCGCGGTGGCGGCGGTGGCCGCTGTTCACCGTCGTCTACCTCATCGTCGGGGCGCCGAGGTTCCTGGTCGCCGCGGGCACGGCGACGCCGCTGCCGCTCGCGGTGATGATGACGGCCGAGGGCCTGGCCTGCGGCGTTATCAACCCGCTGGTGGCCACGGTCATGTTCGGGATCGTGCCCGGCCCGCTGCGGGCCCGGGTGCTGGCCGCCACGACGGCGCTGTCACTGTCCGCGGCCCCGCTCGGGACGCTCGCCGCCGGCTGGCTGGCCGACTCGGCCGGGCTGACCACCGCCCTGCTCACCGTGGGCGGGGTGTACCTGGCGGCCACGCTGTGCCCGGCCGTCTTCCCGGTCTGGCGCAGGCTCGGCCGGGAAGACTCCGGGGCGCCCGCCGCGACAGGGGCCCAGCAGGCCCTGGAGTCCTAGCTCAGCTGGCCCTGTTGCACGTGCGTGCTGTCCAGGTCAAGAACCGCGCCTCCCGCCCCGGCGAGGACCAGGTCGGGAACCGGGACGCCGTGCTGGTCAACGAGGACGGAGTGGGTCTCGCCCGGAGCGAAGGCGTGCCGCTGCCCCCACTGGCGCAAGGTGACGATCACGGCAAGCAGGTCGCGTCCGGCCGGGGTGAGCACGTACACCTGGCGACGGCCCGAGGGCGCGGCCTGCTGGTCGAGGATCCCGTGGGCGGTGAGCTTGCGGAGCCGGTCACTGAGGATGTTGCGGGCGATGCCGGTGCGCCGCTGGAACTCGGTGAACGATCGCGCGCCGTCCATCGCGTCGCGGATGACGAGCAGGCTCCAGCGGTCGCCGATGAGGTCGGCTGCGCGAGCGACGGGGCAGCCGGGGTCCGTCCAGCCCGCGGCCGGGACCGCCCTGCCGTCCTGCATCACGACACCTCAAATAAGTTGCGTTCCGAAACCATCCAGTCCTACCGTCTCAACAGTTGCAATCTACTACTGATTGAGGTGGGGCATGAACCGCTGGCGGCGGCTCCTGCTGGCGGCCACCTGCGCTGTGGCGGTAGCCGGCATCTACGCCGCCCAGCCGGTGCTGGCGGCGATGGGACGCGAGCTCGGGGTGCCCGCCGGGCTGGCCGGCTGGATCGTCGCGGCGGGACAGCTGGGATACCTGGCGGGCTTGGTCCTGCTCGTGCCGCTGGGCGACCTGCTGGACCGGCGCCTGCTCATCGCCGGGCAGCTGGCGGCGATCGTGGCGGGCCTGACACTGACGGCCCTGGCACCGGCGGCATGGGCCGCCTTCGCGGGCCTGGCGGTCACCGGACTGTTCGCGGTCGTGGTGCAGACGACGGTCGCTTACACCGCATCGAGCTCGACACCCGCCGACCGCGGCCGGAACCTCGGCATCGTGACCTCCGGTGTCGTTACCGGCATCCTCGGCGCGCGCGTCCTCGCCGGGGCCCTGGCCGGCCTGTGGGGATGGCGCAGCATCTACGGCGCGCTGGCGGTGCTGGCGCTCGGGCTGTCCGTCCTGGTCCTCCTGGCGCTGCCGCCCGACAAGCGCTCTGATGTGGCGGCGTACCGGCAGGTCATGGGCTCGCTGCGGAGCCTGTTCGGGCAGCGGCTGTTTCTCACCCGCGGGCTGATCGCGCTTTTTCTCTTTGCCTCGTTCGGAACGGTCTGGAGCGGGCTGGCGCTGCCGCTGGCGGCCGCGCCGTGGCATCTGAGCGCAGCGCAGACCGGCCTGTTCGGCGTCGCGGGCCTCGCGGGAGCGCTGGGCGCGGCACGGGCCGGACGACAGGCCGACGCCGGCCGCGCCGCTCCGGTAACCGGGCTGGCGCTCGCTGTCCTGCTCGTATCCTGGGGCGCGATCGCGCAGCTACGGTGGTCGCTGTGGCTGCTCGCCGCCGGGATCGTCCTGCTCGACTTCGCGGTTCAGGCCGTGCATGTCAGCAGCCAGCACCTGCTCACCATGGCTCACCCCGACCGCATGAGCAGTGTCATCGGCGGCTACATGGTCTTTTACTCACTCGGGTCCGCCCTGGGCGCGGCAGCGACGACCGCCTTGTTCGATGCCGCCGGCTGGGCCGGGTCGAGTGTGCTGGGCGCCGGGTTCGCGATGTGCGCACTAGCCGTCTGGGTGGTCGACCGCCTGATACCTCCTGCACCCCGGGTCGGCTCGTCCTCCCAGATGTTTGATAACAGCAAGAAGTCCCAGTCCAGCCCGGCCTTCCACGCTCAGGCACTCATTCTCAGAGACCAGAGCCGCGACCCAGCCGGCCCCTGAATGGCGCGTGCCGCCGGCCGAATGGATGCGGAATTGTCAGCGGGAATGGATAGTCTTCGGGCGATGCCAGCACCAGACATGCGCGCGCCCGCCCGCGAGGCTATCGGCCGGTTCGCCGGCGACCTCGCCAGCCGCCAGTTCGCCGCCTCGACTCAGCGGATCCGCCGGCACTTCCTCGAGGAGTTCCTGGAGCACGCCCAGCAGGCCCGCGGCGGATCAGCTGAGATCACCCTCGGTGAGCTGCTGGCGCCCGGCCGGGCCGATGCGTGGCTGGCCGCCGCGGCCGATGGCAAGACCCGCAGCCGCATGACCCTGCGCGGCCCCGATGCGGCGGCGAATCCTAACTCGATGCGGGTGCGCATCGACTCCTACAACGCGTTCGCCGAGTACCTCGGGCTGCCCGGCCGCCAGGACACCCAGCGGCCCGCCGACGGGTACCGGCTCAGCCCGGCCGAGAACGACCAGCTGCTGCATGACCTCGCCGTGCGGCGGCCCCTGAACGCCAACGCCACGACCTCGCTGCGGACCGCCGCGCTGGCCGCGCTGGTCGCCGACACCGACCGGTCGGTGCCCGAGCTGGCCGGCCTGAAGGTATCGGCCCTGCACCTGGCCGGCGCCGCGCGCGTGGAGCTGCCCGACGGCCCGTGCCCGATCCGCGACGAGACAGTGCAGGTCCTCAGCCGGTGGCTCAGCGCCCGGGCGGCGATCATCGCCGAGCTCGAGGGCAGTGACCCCGGCCACCTGTGGATCCCGACCAAGCCTGGCCGGCCTCGCGGCGGCGAGGAGCCAGTCAAGCCCGGCCTGACGCCCGCTGCGGTGCGCACCCTGCACCATGCTCACCGGATCCTGGTCAGCCAGGTTCTCGGCGCCCCGGTGCGGCCGGGCGCGATCCAGGCGGCCGGCCCGGCCCGCGCGGCCAGGGGCAAGGACGTCGCGCCGGCCGAGGGCAGCCCGGCCGCCTGACCGCCAGGGGCGGTGCGCGCTCCGGGGGAGCGGGGCGGGGGAGCCGCCACCCGCATCGTTGTCGTCAGCTCAGCTGCACCTGTTCCGGGTTTCCCGCGCCTGCAATCCGCCCGCCCAGGCCGGGTCCTTCTCCCGGCAGCAGGCAGCGTGACGGGCGCTGTCTCAGCCGCGGCGGCGCTAGGCCGGAGTGATAACGATGCGCTCGGCCGGGCTCGCGGTGTCCGCCCACGCCGGCCCGACATCAGCCAGCGGCACCGGCCGGGCTCGGACATCGAAGACCCCGCTGGTGATCTCCGCGGCCAGCGCCGGCAGCTCGGCGCGGATCTCGCCGGTGCCGACCGACCCCTGGCCGCTGCCGACGATCTGGAGCCGGGCAGCGCGCAGCGCCGCGGCGGGGACCGGTGCGGTGAGGCCGGCGACCGAGCCGATCGTGACCCACGTCAGCTGCCTGCCCCGGTCCGGCCGGCCCGTGATCAGGGCCGCCATCACCGCCGCGGCCGGCGGGCCCCACAGGTAGTCGAGCACGACATCGGCGTCAGCGGCCACGGCCAGCCGTCGCGCGCTGGCGGCCGCGTCGCCGTCCAGCAGCACCGTTGCGGTGGCGCCGAGCGCGGGCAGCGCCGCCAGCCGCCCGGCGTCCCGGCCGGCCGCGATCACCTCGCCGGCGCCGAGCCGCCGCGCGACCTGGACCGCCAGCCGCCCGGCGTTGCCCGTGGCGCCCAGGACCAGCACGTCCTGCCCGGCCTGGAACGACACCCGCTGGCGCAGCGCGACCCACGACGACATCGCCGGGTTCATTCCCGCCGCCACCGCCACCGGGTCGCTGCCCTCCGGCAGCACGACGCTGCGGCGGGTGTCGATCAGTACCTGCTCGGCCATCGCGCCCGGTCCCGTGCCGTCCAGGATGAAGTAGCGCAGCAGCCCGTCCGGCCCGCGGCCGACGCCGTCCACGCCCGGCACCAGCGGCAGCTCACCAGTGCTGGTGTAGTGCGAGCCGCTGGCCTGCGACCGGACCCGCGGGTGCAGGCCAGCGGCCAGCACGTCGACCACCATCTCCCCGTCGCCGGCCGCGGCCGGGGCCGGGAAGTCCTGGAAGCGGGGCGCAGCCTCGAATGAGGTGACAACAGCAGCTTTCATCACGGCCCCTGGTGGGTAGTTGGTAGTACGAACTAAAATTAGTTGGTAATACGAACGAAGTCAAGTAGACTGTGATCATGGAAACCGAGCAGGAGGCCGGGTCCGATGGGATGGTGGACGCCCTGGTGCAGGCGTCGTTCCTGACGATGGCCGTGCTGAGCAAGGCCGGCGCCGACGACGACCTGTCGCTGACCCAGCTGCGGGTGCTGGGGATCCTGCGAGACCGGCGGCTGCGGATGACGGCGCTGGCTGACTACCTGGGGCTGGAGAAGTCCACCCTGAGCGGCCTGATCGACCGGGCCGAGAAGCGCGGCCTGGTCGAGCGGGCGCCGTCGGCCAGCGACCGCCGGGCCGTCGACGTGTTCCTGTCCAAGGCCGGGACGGAGCTGGCCGGGCGGCTCTACCAGCGGGTCCGGCGCGACCTGGCGCCCATGCTCAGCGAGCTGGCGCCGCCGGACCAGGCCCGGCTCCGGAAACTGCTGGAGCAGCTGATCGGCGGCCGCGAGCCCTGAGCGGCAGTTCCCTCGCTGGCATCGGATGACAGCTCATCCGATGCCAGCGACTTTTTTGCGCAGCAGGCGCCAGCCCGTCATCGGCAGGGCTGTCCGCCCGCATCCCCGGGGCCTCGCGAAATCCTCTACTTAACATAATGTGCATTATCGGCGCTTCGGGAAGAGGGGTTGCGAGCTGCGCGGCCTGCAGCTGTCTCCGCGGTCCGTGCGGTCTGTGCTGCTGCCTGCTACCGGCGCAGCAGTTCCAGGACTGCGGCGGCCAGGCGGTCGTAGTCGTCAGGCGTGTTGTACGGCGCGGCCGCGATGCGCAGGTAGCCGGCTCCGCCGAAGCTGACCGGCGCCACCTCGACGTGCTGTCGCGAGAGCTGCTCGTAGAACGGGTTGACGTGCTCGGCTGAGCTGAGGGCACCGCCGGGCAGCCGGACCAGCCGCATGGCGGGCGCGGGCGTGACCGCCAGCCCTTCCAGCGAGGTGCCGAGCGCCCCGGCGACCCGCTTCTGGCCGTCGGCCGCGAGATCGGAGAGGCGGCCCGCTGCGCTCCAGCCGCCCAGCCCGGCCCAGTGCGCCAGGCCGTCCGGGGCGGCCAGCCAGCCGGCGTAGTCCCAGGTGCCGGGATAGTCGAAGGACGCGGCGTACCCGTCCTCGAGCTGCCAGCCGAGCACGCCCGGCGTCACGTCGGCGCCCGGCCGGCTCCACAGGATGGCGCTGCCCCGCGGCGTGTACGCCCACTTGTGCAGGTTGCCGACCCAGTGGTCGGCGCCGAGCGCGGCGATGTCGTCGCCCAGCTGGCCGGGCGCGTGCGCGGCGTCGACCAGCACCCGCGCCCCGGCTGCGGTGGCAGCAGCGGCCACGGCTGCGACCGGGATGACGGTGGCGGTCGACGAGGTGATCCGGTCGACCACGACCAGCCGGGTGCGCGGCGAGCAGGCGGCGGCGTAGGCCGCGACGATCCGGTCGTCTTCGGCGCCGACCGGAAAGGCCGCCTCCACGATCCGTGCCCCGGCGCGCGCAGCGTGATGGCGCAGCGCCATGCGAACTGCGCCGTAGCCGTGCGTGCCGATCACCAGCTCGTCGCCGGGGCGCAGCTGCAGCGAGCCGAGCACCGCGGACACGCCCTCGGAGACGTTGCGCACCCAGCCGGCCCGGGACGGGTCGATGCCGAGGAAGCCGGCGGCACGTTCCCGGGCGGCCGCCACCAGCCCGCCGACCTCGGCGCGGTTGAAGCGATGCGGGTTACGCTCGGCGCGCTCGCGCCAGGCTGCGGCCGCCTGGCGCACCGCAACCGGGGCGACGCCGAACGCGCCGTGGTTGAGATGCAGAACGTCGGGGTCAAGGCCGAAGGCTTCCAGCTGGGCAGCATCCACGGAGCCGATTGTGTCAACCGCGGACATTACGTCTCCCGCGGCCCGGGCCCGTGCTGCTGTCTGATGGCCTGGCTCTCACGGCGCGCAGATTTCCGGCGCTCCCCTGGCGCCGGCCTGGCTGAGCTACTTCTTGCTGTTATCGCGCTGAACCTGCGGGCCTCGTTCCGGATAGTCTCCGGACCGTGGAACTTGACGATCTTCCCCGGCTGGAATTCGCGGATCCCGGGCCCGTGCGCGATCAGGTGGTGGCGGCGATCCTGTCGGGCGCGAAGACGACCACGACGGGCCTGGCGCTGGAGTACGAGCGGGACGGCCGGGCGGGCCCGGCGGCCGGCCAGCAGTTCGCGGTGCTCGATTCCGCGGGCCGCCCGGCGGCGGTGATCGAGATGACCGAGGTGCGGGAGGTCCCGGTCGCCGGCATCGACCTGCGCCATGTCCTGGACGACGGCGATGAGTCGGTGGCGCAGTGGCGGGCCGCGCATGAGGAGGACTGGCACAGCGCGGAGATGCGCGAGCTGCTGGGCGATCCTGATTTCACTGTGGGAGATGACACCGTGGTGCTGGCCCAGCGGTTCCGCCTGGTGCGCTCGATGTAGCCGGGGAAACCTGGACCGCCCGCCGGCCGCCGCGACTTGCCGCGCGGCGGCCGGCGGCACGAGATCAGGAGCTACCCCCCGAAGGGCAGCTTCGCGCTGGTCCAGCGACCCGGGCTGAACAGCTCGTAAGAGAAGAGCCCGCCCGGCGCGGACCATGTCTGTCCGACCGGCAGCTCCAGGTACCGCAGTTCCTGGGCCAGCGGCTGGCCGGTCTGCGGGTCGATGACAATGCGCTGCTGGACCACGCAGTCCGGGAACAGGCGCAGCGGATGGCCCGGGCCCAGCTTGTGCTCCCCGCCGCACCGGGTGACGCGGCTGCTCAGCGCGACCGCCGTGCCTTCCTGGCCGCCCGCGTCGCGGACCATGCCCAGGCTGGTGACGCCCGGCAGGCTGGCCAGCAGGTGATACAGCGCGGCCCGCACGGCGGCCGTCGTGGGCAGCTCGAACAGCCTGGGCGCCATCTCGAAGATCCACGACGCGGGACTCTGCCCGCCGGAGTCGGCCCGGGTGTACCCGGCCAGGAGGATCTTCTTGAGCCGGGCCTGGCTCACTGGCTGCCCCTTCGTCGGATCCATGCCGCCGGTCCCGCCGGAGAGATTCATCAGCCGCCCGCGGGCCGTGGTGATCTTCTCAGTCCCGCCGCTGCTCAGCCCGTCGGGATCAGCGAAGGTGAGGTCCTGACCGTAGTCCCAGCGGGACGGGGAGCCGTCCCGCTGCCAGGCCGCCCGGTCGGCGGCCGAGGCGAAGCCGACGCTGAGGGCCCGGGCGTAGATGCCGCTCTCCCGGGCAGGCGAGCGCGCGACCCAGTCTTCCCGGAGCGTCTTCTCCAGGATCACGTACGGGTCACCGGGCGGGCCTACACGGATGTAATTCCCGACCTGCCCGGCCGACACCCAGTAGCGGCCGGCTGCGGGCGGCGTGTTCCGGGCCACGTTCTGGGCTGCGGTCAGCAGCACCTGGCGGGCGGTCGCCGCGCCGGCCGGGGCGGCGGCCACGACGCCAGGCAGCCGGTACAGGCGCGGCTGGCCGGGACCGGCGGCCAGCACGATGGCCGCGGTGACAGCGCCGGCCGCGATCAGGGCGACGGCTCCGGCGAGCCAGCCGGCCCGTCGCGCGGTAACCCGTCCGGGGCCGGGCTGCCAACGGGCCCGGACGGCCGGCGGGTCAGCGGCTCGCGCTGGATCGCGGCGAGGACCTCCTGCGGGTCCGGGGCCAGCGGCTCCAGTGACGCGAGCGCCGAGCGGAGATCATCTTCCGTCCTCACCGGGTTCCCTCCTCGATGTGCTGGCGCAGCTGCGGGGCTGCGTGCTGCTGCGGGGCCAGCTCAATGCGCAGCGCGGCCAGTGCCCGGGAGGCGTAGCCGCGGATGGTGCCCGGCCGGCAGCCGAGCACGGCAGCGATCTCGGTATCGGAGAGCCCTTCGTAGTACCGGAGCACCAGGACCGTCCGCTGCTTGGCGGGCAGCTTCCCGAGCTCGGCCAGCAGCACATCTCGTTCTGCGTGGTCTGCCGCGTAGTCGGGGCTGCGCCGGTCGTCGACGTCCTCGCCGGTTCCGGACGGGACGACGCGCCAGGAACGGCGCCGCGCGGACAGGAACTGGCTGACGACCATCTTGCGGACGTAGCGGTCGGGGTGTTCCAGCGCGCTGATCTTCGGCCAGCGGGCCTGGGCCCGGATCAGGACGTCCTGGACGACGTCCTCGGCCAGCGCCCGGTCGCCGGTCAGGACTGCGGCGAACACCGCAATAGCCGGGAGCCGCTCGGCCGCGAACTGCTCGAATGTCATCGCGCCCTCTCCGCCGTCAGGAGCTGTCACGATGTAAACGCGGCTGCTCCCCCGCGATGTTGTGCGAGATCACGAGCCATTTCCGCCGGCCTGCACCTTACGGCGCAGTGGCAGTGCCCAGAACGCGGCGGACCAGGCCGAAGAATTCCAGGGAACGGACGCCCTCGTCGTGGAACGACTGCAGGGCCGGGTCGCCGGCCGGGTCCAGCGCTGCGGCCTCGGTCCACATGGCGCGCTCGGCTTCCCGCCACCGCGGCCGGTCGAGCACCTCGACGTCCCCGAAGCCCGCAGCGGTCAGCCCGGCCGCCAGCGCCACCCGGCGCAGCCGGGCGGGTACTCGCTCATCAGCCGCGTCGACGGCTTCCCAGCAGGTCAGGACCGCGCGGCCGCCGGGCACCAGGATCCGCCGCAGCTCGCGGTAGGCGGCGTCCGGGTCGTCGGCGAACTGGACGGCGTCCACGCACAGCACCGCGTCGGCCGAGCCACTCCCCCGGCCCGTCGCAGCAAGATCACCGACGCTGAACTCCGCCTCGCGGCCGAGACGCCGGGCCAGCTCGCGGGCCTGCCGCAGGGCCTCGGCAGAGAAATCGACGCCGACCAGCCGCGCGCCGGCCCGGTCCGCGACCTCCAGGCCGTATCCCCCGCGGCCGCAGGCCAGGTCGACCAGCGTGCCGCCGGGCCGCAGCCGCACCTGCCCGGTGACCTCGGCGACGCCGTCCCAGGTGAGCAGGCTGGTCGACAGCAGATGCGGCGGCAGGCCCAGGTGGCGCTGCTCGATCTCGTCCTTGACCGGGCAGTCCGTCATGTCGGCGTACCAGCTGTCGAAGTACTGGGCTCGCGACGATGCTGTAGATTCCACCGGCCTAGTATGCGGCGGCAGCCCGCGCACAGCCATCCGGGAGTCGCCACTCCCCCGGTTGCAATTGCCGGGCGACCTGCTGACGGGTGGCGGCTATTTTGGTTGGTTCTGTCTTTTCCGCATCTTGCTGTTATCAGATGGAAGGAACTCCTGGCGACCCTGGCCCCGCGCCCTGCTAGGTTCCCCTCACATCGAGCGACGGCTCTCCGTCATACCGTGCTGCTAGCCTCCCTAACATGAGCGCCCAGCCGGTGCATGAAGATGACCCGGACGACCCTGCAGAGACCCTGCGCATACTCCCGGCTCGGTTGCACGAGCAGTTTCTTCGTGAGTACTACGCAGCAGCAGCGCTAGCCGCCCGGCAGGTCGGTGGCTACCGGCAGCTACATGACGTTTTGCGGCTATGGCGCCTCACCACGGTGGCCCAGTCTGATCCAGGATTTGCTGATCGGCTTGCGGCCATGCGCGAGGCAGTGCGGATCGGCAGTCGTGCCGGGTCGATGTCTCTTGGGGAGGCCATCGCCGCTCGGCACCGTGAGAGGTGAGTTACAGCATTCTCTTCGTGGGCGGCACCTATGCCCAGCTCATCGGATTGCCGTCTGCTGGGTTCGACGCCCTGGTTGAGCGCGCGACGGACCTCGTAGAGGAGCCATTGGAATGCCGCTGTAATGCCGCCTGGCAATGATCCGGCAGTCCGCACGACCGTCTTCGGTGTCGGCTACGGTCTCCTGGCTTTCCATGTCGATGATGTCGCTGAGGTCATCCGGGTCTTTGATATTGCCTGGATCGGATGAGCACCGCTAACTCGGCGGCCCTAGATGCCATCCGGAGCGACAGCCTTGAGCAGAGGCTGTTCGCGGCGGCGCGCCAGCGGGTATCGAGCATATATTCGACTGCTGGAGAGGCAGAGATGTACCATCAGGTCATGGCGGTCACGCGAGCCAGGAGCCGTCCCGGGCATCATCAGTCCAGGCCGGGGCGTTCTGTCGTGGTCGTCCCCCGCCTGGCGGCCCTGCAGGGGCCTGCTGACGGCACGGTCGAGCTTCCATTGTGGCTGAACTGGAGCAATCCGGGCCATCCCTTTGACCTCGGTGACCGGGATATGCGGCTGTGGCTTTACCAGACCGTGCTCCGCGAAGCCCGGCGCGCCGAGGACCTCACGACTTACCTGGATCGCGACACGCTGATCGCCTTGTGGCCGGAGTTGTACCTGCCCAAGGATGTCCGGGCGGCCTGGGAGGAACGGCACGCCGTGCTGCGCGCCACCGCTGCGGCCTGATGCCCGTCGGCAAGCTGCACGGCCAGGTCGCGACCATCGCGCTGAGCGTCGCCGCGCGCCGCGGCTTCGCGCTCGGCGGCGGCAACGCCCTGATGGCGCACGGCGTCATCGACCGGATGACGCAGGACGTGGACGTCTTCAGCGACGAGTCCGATGCCGTGGCCGCCGTCGCCGGCGAGGTCGAGGCGGCGCTGCAAGCGGCGGGCTTGCGGACCGAGCGCCGCGACCAGGACAGCGGGCTGGCGGACCTGTTCTACGGCCTGGGTGACGGGCTGGCCGAGTGGATCGTAACTGCGCCGGGCGGCGAGCAGATGATGCTGCAGCTGGCCTACTTTGACCGGGCCCGCAAGCCGGTGATCATGGAGTTCGGTCCGGTGCTGGACCTGGAGGATGTGGTCGGCGGCAAGGTGTGCGCGCTGGCCAGCCGGGCCGAGCCGCGGGACTATCTGGACACGGCGGCAGCCCTGGACCGGTACACCATCGCGGAGATGATCAGGTTTGCCCGGCGGCTGGACCCGGGCCTGACCGACGAGGACTTCGCGGATGCGGGCCAGCGGCTGGACCGCTGGGGCGACGGGGTGTTCGCCGTGTTCGGGCTCGGCCCGCGAGACGTCGCCTCGCTGCGGGATCGGTTCGCGGCCTGGCCCCGCCCCTTACCGGGGAGTTCACGAGCGTCTCGCGGGGCGGGCTGAGCCCCTGCCCGGGGTCGCCGTAGTATCCGCGAAAAAACCAACACATTTGCCTGACCAGCGATGATGCGGCCCGCCGCGGGACCCGTGGTGCAGCGGATCGTTGTCCAGATGTGATGGTCCAGCGTGGCTCAGTCTTGCCGGGCGGTGAGTGTGGGGCCGAATCCGAGCCAGCGCGGAAGCAGCGTGCACGGTCTCCCCGTGGCTTCGGTTGCCTTGCTCAGCACGCGCAACAGGCTGTCGTGTCGCTCCTGCGTCGCGCGTACGCCGGACTGGACGTCGGCGAGTACGGGACGGGGCGCGTAGCTCCGGCAGGGATACCGAGGCGCAGGCCGCCCGTGCCCAGCACGCCGGGCAGGTACATCCGGAGTCGAACCCGATGCACAGATCCGCGGCGCTCTCCCGGATGCCCGCCACACCCGGAAGGTACCCTGGCATGATCCGGTGACACACACGCCACTGATCGAGGCAAGCACCCTGCTCGACGCCTTCAAGATCGACTCATGGCCCCTTTCTGACGTATTGAGTTTCCCACCTCTCATAGGGGCCGCTCCGAGGCTCAGACCGCCGCGGCCGCCGCGCCGCAGGGCCGGAACCGGGCCAGGTACGCCAGGCTCGGCCCGCGCCGCTCGGCGAGGTGCAGCCCCTGCCCGTCGGCCAGCCGGTGCAGCCGCCCGAACGGGATCCAATGCCGGTCGAAGAACTCGCCGACCACCAGCCGCCCGCCCGGCTTCAGCACCCGCGCCGCCGCGCTGAGCACCCGGGCCGGCTCCGGTATCTCCCCGAGCGCGGTCACCAGGTAGACGGCGTCGAACACGCCGTCGTCGAAGGGCAGCTCCCGCGCGTCCGAGCAGTGCGGCCCGATCGCTGCCGCCGCGTTCCCGCCCGCCGCGTTCCTACCCGCTTGCACCTCCTCCTTCGCCCGGCGCATCACGTGGTCGAGCATCTCCTGCTGCACGTCCACGATGTCCAGGCGCCCGTCCGGACCGAGCTGCGGCGCGACGTGCAGCGCCTGCAGACCGGTGCCCGGACCGAGTTCCAGCATCCGTTCACCCGTCCGCGGACGGAGCACCGCGTCCAGATCGGACAGCCCCAGGAAGGGCAGCTCCAGATCCAGCAGGCGACGCTGTGAATACGGATACGGTGCGCGGTCGCTGAACCACCATGCCCCCGCAGCGACGGCGGCGGCTCCGGTGGTGGCGGCGAGGACGGTGTTGCGCGAGGGACGGCTGATGAGCGGCATCGGACTTCTCTTCTCGGTGACGCGCGACAGGGCGCGGACGGAACGGATCCCTGGCGGCCGGTCAGCCGCGCGGGAACGGGGTGCGCAGGACGCGCGCGGCGAGCACGGCGCAGACCAGCGCGAGCGGGATTTCGGCGAAGACCGCCATGACGATCGCAGTGGCCAGGTCCGGGCCGGGCGCCGCCGAGGTGACGTCGAACCAGGCGTCCACGAGCAGCAGCACCGCGGTGCCGACCGCGGTCAGCACGCACCGGTTGTCCCGCCGCAGCAGGAACCAGCCGGTGGCGAACAGCGCCAGCGCCTCGCAGCTGTCCAGGCCGACCCAGGCGAGCGGCCAGTGCGTGTCCCGCACGCTGGCCGGCAGGGCGACCGAGAGGTAGAACACCCACGGGA
>DASXDJ010000173.1:0-21752 GCA_036490755.1 Streptosporangiaceae bacterium | reverse complement strand
ACATGCCGGAAACACTATGCACACGGGCATGTCGCTAGGCCGAATGCCCGTCCTGGCCGGTGCCCGCGGTCCCCGTGGGCCGCCGGGACTGGCTCAGCCGCCTGGTCTGCGGCCATCGACAGCGGTGCCATCAGCCCGCGCCTGACCGGGTAGGCCCGGATACTCATCACGATAGCGGCTGCCGCTACGGACAGCAGCGCGTAGATCACCAGCGTAGTCTCCTGGGCGCTGCGCGGCGTGTGGCCCGAGCGCTCCAGCGCGCTGATGATGCTGGCCGCCGCGGCCAGGCCGATGCCGCCCAGGGTGACCAGGAACGTCAGCACGATGCCGGAGGCCTCGCCGGCCCGGGCCGGGTCGACCACCTCCGGGGTGGCGATGCTGGCGAACGTCCAGCCGAGCCCGAGGCCGAAGCCGCAGATGGCGAAGATGGGCACGAACGCCCACCAGGAGGTGACGAAGGTCAGCGAGATGATGGCCAGCGCGGCGGTCGTCCCCGCGAAGGCCATGATGAGCGTGGGCCGGAAATGCGGCTGGAGCCGGGCGCCGACCGGGCCGGCGACGGCCACGAGCGAGGCCATGCCGAGGAACACCGTCCCGGCCTGGAGCGGGCTGAGCCCGCGGACCTGCTGCAGGTACAGCGACACCACCACGACGACCACGCCGTAGGCGATGTGGCACACCGAGCCGAGGAAGGTGACCAGGTCGAACGGCAGGTTGCGGAACAGCGACAGGTCGATCAGCGGGTGCGCGGTGTGCCGCTCGCGGACGATGAACAGGCCCAGCAGCAGCGCGCCCGAGGCGAGGAACGCGATCGTTGGCCAGCGCGAAGGTCAGGCCCAGCGCGCAGGCCCGGCGTTGCTCGGGGTAGCCGTTGGTGACCAGCGCGATGCCGACGGGGAACAGCAGCCCGGCGCCGGCGCCCTGGGCCACCCGGAACGCCACCAGCGCCGGCAGGCTCGGCGCCAGCGCCGCCCCGATCTGGTGGCGGTGAACAGAACGCATCCGAACACGAACGCCCGGCGGCGGCCGACGATATCGCCGACCCGGCCGGCGACGATGAACAGCGCGCCGAGGCTGAGCATGTACCCGCTCAGGGTCCACTGGGCCGACTCCGGCGAGGCGGAGAAGGAACGGGCCATGTCGGGCAGCGCCAGCGTGAGGGCGAAGAAGTCCAGCTGAATACAGAACAAGGCCAAAGATGCCGAGGCCAGCGTCCCGCGCTGCCGCGCCAGGGCCGACATATCGCCGCTTTCCGGAACGCCAACGTTTCGGAACATGGCCGTATCGTAAGCAGCGCGGCTGACGGATCCCGGCAGGCCTGGCACCGGGTGCCCGTGCCGTCATGATCCGTCCGCTTCCTACGTTCAGAATCGTTTCTTCGCGGGTGCGAAGGGGGCGGCCGGGCCACCATCTTTCCGGGCTCGCTGAGCTGATGCCGGGCGGCGGACGGCACCGCGGCGCGGGCCGGGCCGGCCGGGCCGGCGATGATGGCCCGGAGCAAAGCCGCCTATTCGCCCCGGGAGGACATCCGGCCGTGCAGGTCTACATCACAGCGGACATGGAGGGCATTACCGGCCTGGTCGACGCGATCGACGTCCAGCCCGGCGGAGCCGACTACGAGCGCGGCCGGGCCTCGATGACCGAGGACGTGAACGCCGCGATCCGCGGCGCGGTGGCTGCCGGGGCGAGCCGCGTGCTGGTCAACGACGCGCACGGGCCGATGCGCAACCTGCTCCCCGGCGAGCTGCACCCGGCGGCCCGCCTGGTCCGCGGCCGGCCCAAGCCGATGGGCATGATCGAGGGCCTGGATGACTCCTTCGACGCCGTGCTGTGCGTCGGCTATCACGCCCGGGCCGGCACGCTCGGCGTGCTGAGCCACAGCTTCATGGGGCACGAGATCGAGGACATGTGGCTCGACGACGACCCGGTCGGCGAGATCGGCATGGTGCACGCGACCGCTGCGGCGCTTGGCGTGCCGGTCGTCCTGCTGACCGGTGACGACGCGGCGTGCGCCGAGATGACGGCGTGGGATCCCGGCGTCGCGACGGTCTCGGTCAAGGTCGTGCGCGGCCGGTTCGCTGCCGACCTGATGCCGGTGCCACAGGCCCGCGAGGCGATCGAGCTCGCGGCCCGCGAAGCGCTGCAGGCGGCCGCGGGCACGACCGCGAGCCCGGCCGCCGCGCCGCCGCACCGCACTCGCCGCGCCCCGGCTGACCCGGTGACGCTGGCCGTGCGCTGGCAGTCCGCCTCGGTCGCCGACATGCTGCTGGGCATCCCCGGCGTCACCCTCCGGGACAGCCGCACGGTCCAGCTCACCGGCACGATGCCCGGCCTGCTCCGGCTGTTCAGCCTGTTCATCAGCGTCGCGATCCCGATGAGCGGCCAGGGGCCATACTGCTGACGGTGAGGACAGGTCTTACCAAACGGAGGCGCTGGGTGGCGGAGTCTCGTCCGGCGCAGCCGCTTCCGCGCGCGGCCCGCCGCCCGCCCGCAGCGTGGCCGCTGGCCGCCGGCCTGGTGGCTGGGGTGGTGAGCGACGCGGTCATCGGTGATCCGCAGCGCGGCCACCCCGTTTCGGCTTTCGGTCATCTGGCGCTGGCCCTGGAGCGGCGGCTGTATGCCGATTCGCGGCTGCGCGGGGCCGGGTATGCCGCGGCGTGCGTGGCGCTGGCCGCGGCGCCGGGTGCGGCCGCGGGGCGGCTCACCCGGCAGCGACCGTGGCTGACCCTGGCCGCCGTCGCCGTCTCGACGTGGGCGGTCACCGGCGCGCGCTCGCTGGCCGGGGAGGCGTCCGCGATCGGCCGGGAGCTGGAGCACGGTGACCTGGCCGCGGCCCGCGCGGCGCTGCCCCGGCTGTGCGGGCGGGACCCGAGCGGGCTCGGGGAGAAGGAGATCGCCCGGGCCGTGGTCGAGTCGGTGGCCGAGAACACCAGTGACGCCATCGTCGCGCCGCTGGTGTGGGGGGCCGCCGGGGGACCGGCCGCCCTGGGCGCCTACCGGGCGGTGAACACCCTGGACGCGATGGTGGGGCACCGGACACCGCGGCTGGCCCGGTTCGGCTGGGCCGCGGCCCGGGCCGATGACGTGGCCAACTGGGCCCCGGCCCGGCTGACCGCCCTGCTGACGGCGGCCTGCGCGCCGGTCGCGGGCGGCCGCCCGGCGGCGGCCTGGCGGACGGCGGTGCGCTACGGGCCGTGTCATCCGAGCCCGAACGCCGGATGGTGCGAGGCGGCGTTCGCCGGCGCGCTGGGCGTGCGGCTGGGCGGCACCAACTTCTACGCCGGGACGACCGAGCACCGGCCCGAGCTGGGCGAGGGGCGGGCGCCGGAGGCGGCCGACATCGCGCGCGCCGTCCGGCTGTGCCGCGCGGTCACGGCGGTGAGCACGCTCGCCAGCGCTGCCGCGGCGCTGCTGGGCGGCCGCGGGAGCGCCGCAGCCGGGCCGCGGGCGAAGGGCGGACCAGGCCGGCCGGGACGACCGGGACGACCAGGCGGGGCCGGACATGCGAGAGGGAGCGATCTCCGGTGAAGGGCGCGCTGCTGGTCGCGGGGACCACGTCCGACGCGGGCAAGAGCGTGGTCACCGCCGGGCTGTGCCGGTGGCTGCGCCGCCGCGGCGTCAGCGTCGCGCCGTTCAAGGCGCAGAACATGTCGCTGAACTCGTTCGTCACCCCGGCCGGCGCCGAGATCGGCCGGGCGCAGGCCATGCAGGCCGCCGCGGCCGGCATCGAGCCGGACGCGCGGATGAACCCGGTGCTGCTCAAGCCCGGCTCGGCCGGCAGCCAGGTGGTCGTGCTGGGCCACCCGGACGGGGAGGTCGACGCGCTGTCCTACGGCGCGCGCAAGGCGCGGCTGCTGGAGATCGCGCTGGACAGCCTGGCCGGGCTGCGCGCCGAGTACGACGTGGTGGTGTGCGAGGGCGCGGGCAGCCCGGCCGAGATCAACCTGCGGGCCACCGACATCGCCAACATGGGCCTGGCCCGGGCGGCCGGGCTGCCGGTCATCGTGGTGAGCGACATCGACCGGGGCGGGTCGCTGGCCGCCCTGTACGGGACGGTCGCGCTGCTGGAGCCGGCCGACCAGGCGCTGGTCGCCGGGTTCGTGATCAACAAGTTCCGCGGCGCGCGGGCCATCCTCGACCCCGGCCTGGACATGATCACCGGCCTGACCGGGCGGCCGGTGCTGGGCGTCCTGCCGATGGAGCCCCGGCTGTGGCTGGACGCCGAGGACTCACTGGCGCTGGACACGGCCCGGCCGGTGCCGCCGGGGCTGCCCGGCCCGCCGCCGGGCGGCGACGTGCTGCGGGTCAGCGTGGTCCGGCTGCCGCGGATCAGCAACTTCACCGACATCGACGCGCTGGCCGCCGAGCCGGGCGTGCTGGTCCGCTACGCGGTCAGGCCGGCTGAGCTGGCCGACGCCGACCTGGTGGTCCTGCCCGGCAGCCGGGCCACGGTCGCTGACCTGGGCTGGCTGCGCGACCAGGGCCTGGCTGCGGCAGTTGCCGACCGGGCCCGCAAGGGGCTGCCGGTCCTCGGCATCTGCGGCGGGTTCCAGATGCTCGCCGACCAGATCGACGACCCGGTCGAGTCCCGCGCCGGGCAGGTCGCCGGGCTCGGGCTGCTCCCGGTGCGGATCCGGTTCGGCCCGGACAAGATCCTGACCCGGCCGCACGGCACGGCCTGCGGGCAGCCGGTCGACGGGTACGAGATCCACCACGGGATCGTGACCGGGCCCGGGCCCGGCGCCGAGCCGTTCCTGGATGGCTGCCGGGCCGGCCCGGTGTGGGGCACGAGCTGGCACGGCACGATGGAGAACGACGGGTTCCGCCAGGCCTTCCTGGCCGAGGTCGCGGCGCTGGCCGGCCGGGACTTCCGGCCGGTGCCCGGCGTCTGCTTCGCTGACCTGCGCGAGGCCCAGCTGGACCTGCTGGGCGACCTCATCGCCGACCACCTGGACACCGCGGCGGTGCACCGGCTGATCACCGGCGGCGCGCCGCCGGGCCTGCCGGTCATCCCGCCGGCCGGCCCGGGCCCGCTGGCCGGCACACCCGGACGCTGACGGCCGGCCGGGGGTTCGCGCCGGACCCACGCCCGGGGCTCAGGCGCGGCTCACGGCAGCCGCGAGCGCCGTCGCGACGTCCGTCATCTCGGCGCGGAACTCCGGATCGGTGATCGTGCCGTCGGCGCCCGCCCACTCCCGCGCTACCGGCAGCCGGCGGCAGGCGTCCTCGACGATGCTGGCGCCGACGTAGCCCAGCACCGTCAGCAGCGTTTCCTGGGCGCCGCCGCCGCGACCGGCGTTCGCGACGTTGACCCAGGCCACCGGCTTGCCGTACAGCTCGCCGCCGCCCACAGTCCAGTCCAGCAGGTTCTTGAAGCTGCCCGGCAGCGTGCCGGCATACTCCGGCGTGCACACCACGACGGCATCCGCCGCGGCAATCTGCGCGCGCAGCCCGGCGACCGGCGCCGGCACGTCCGCGCCGTCCTGGTCGGGGTTGAAGGCCGGCAGCCCGGCCAGCCCGTCGTAGAGCTCGGCGCTGACCCCGGCGGGCGCGACGGCCTGGATGGTGCGCAGCGCCGAGGTATTGCCGGAGCCCGCGCGGGTGCTCCCGGAGATCAGCAAGATCCGCGTCTGCGCGGTCACGACCGCTCCCTTCGTGGTGTCCTGCCGTCCGCCCGGCGGTTAGCCGGCCAGCGGCCCGATAGGCATGCAACACCCGGCGGCCGGCCGGCCATACCAGCGGCGGCCATTGACAAACCGGCCGTGCCGGGCATACCAACCCCCATAGCGCCCGCATTTGCATAACCGGCTCGGCGCCCGCCTCAGCGGCAGCCGGCCAGCACATCGCACGCCCAGGGAGGGCCCGGATGAGCGACGGACAGATCGAGATCCACGGAACCTGCGCGCCAGGCTTCGAGCCAGTCCGGGCCGCCTTCGCGGCCAACTTCGCCGAGCGTGACGAGATCGGCGCCAGCGTGGCCGTCGTCGCCGGCGGCGAGCAGGTGGTGAACCTGTGGGCGGGCTGGGCCGACCCTGGCCGGACCCGGGACTGGCAGGAGAACACGCTCACCAACGTGTGGTCCACCACCAAGGCGATGACGGCGCTGTGCGCCTGGCGGCTGATGGACGCGGGTGAGCTCGACCCGGATGCCCCGGTGGCGCGGTACTGGCCGGAGTTCGCGGCGGGCGGCAAGGGCGACATCCCGGTGCGCTGGATCATGAGCCACAAGTCCGGCCTGACCGGCCTGGCGGTCCCGGTCGCGGTCACCGACTACTACGACTGGGAGAAGATCACCGGGCTGCTGGCGGCCCAGGAGCCGCTGTTCCCGCCGGGCACGGCCACCGGCTACCAGGCCATCACCTACGGCTACCTGGTCGGCGAGGTGATCCGGCGGATCAGCGGGCAGACCTGCGGCCGGTTCTTCGCCACCGAGATCGCCGGCCCGCTGGAGGCCGACTTCCACATCGGCCTGCCCGGGCCCGAGCTCGACCGGTGCAGCGACCTGCAGGGCGTGCGGCCCACCGAGGACGAGCAGGCGGCGCTCGCCCAGGCCTACGCCAGCGCCCACCCCGCAGCCATGGCCGCGCTGATCAACCCGGCGCTCACTGGCGATGAGGCGAACGAGGACGACTGGCGGATGGCCGAGATCCCGGCCGCCAACGGGCACGGCACCGCGGCCGCGCTGGCCACGATCTACGGGGCCGTGGCCGACGGCTCGCAGCGGGTGGTCTCGTCCCGCACGATGGAGCTGGCCCGGGCCGGCGAGGGCGTCTACACCGACCTGGTGCTGGGCGTCCCGCTGGAGTTCGGGCTCGGCGTCGGCTTGTCGGCCGGCGAGCACTACGGACCCAACCTGAAGGCGTTCGGGCACGATGGCTTCGGCGGCTCGGCCGTCGGCGCTGACCCCGAGGCGGGCGTGGCCTATGCCTACGTGATGAACCGGATGGGCATGAACCTGCTCGACGACCCGCGCAAGATGGCCGTCATCGACGGCGTCTACAAGAGCCTGGCCGCCAGCTAGCCGTCCGTGATCCGCCCGGCGCCAGCCGCCACGGCCGCGGCGCGGGGCGTCCCGCGTCGCACGGGCGCGGTCCGCGCCGGGCGCCGTTCATCCCGAGGTTCGCCCTGGCCGGAGTCGGGCGGGCGCTAGTCCTGAAGGGCGGTCACGCCGGGGGGCGCGGTGCCGGCCTCGGGCTCCGCCAGGGTCGCCGAGCGCAGCGCCGGGATGGCCAGGCCGAGCAGCAGCGCGCCCGCGACGCAGGCCAGCCCGCCGCTGACCACCGAGACGACGGGGGAGAACAGCTCGGCCACCGCACCCGCCTCGACGTTGCCCAGGGCGGGCGCGGTGTTCACCTGGGCCAGGTACAGGCTGCTGACCCGGCCGCGCAGCGGGTCGGGGGTGTAGCGCTGCAGCAGCGCGTTGCGCAGCACCTCGGAGATCAGGTCGCCGGCGCCGGCCAGCGCGAGCAGCGCCAGCGCCAGCACCAGGCTGCGGACCAGGCCGAACCCCACGATGGCCGCGCCCCACACGACCCCGGCGCCGATGACCACCGGGCCGGGCCGGCGCAGGTGGCTGGTCCAGCCGCTGGTCGCCCCGCCGATGATGGCGCCGAGCCCGGGCGCGGCGGTGAGCAGGCCGAACGTGGTCGCCGTCCCGTGGAAATGCTCGGCGGCCAGGGCCGGGAACAGCGCCGTAGGCATGCCGAAGATCATCGCGCTGGTATCGACGAGCAGCATGCCGCCGACGACGCCGTTGTGCCGGACGAACCGGAAGCCCTCCGCGATCGAGCGCAGGCCCGGCCGCTGCAGCTCGGCGGTCGGCGGCAGCGGCCGCACGGCCAGCATCGCCAGCGCGAACGCGGCGAAGGCAGCGGCGTCGATGCCGTAGCAGACCGGCAGGCCGGGACCGGCGATGAGGAACCCGCCCAGCGCCGGCCCGACCAGGTTGCCGAGCTGGCCGCCGCTGGAGTTCAGCGCCATCGCCGCGGCCAGCTGGCCGGGCCCGACCAGCGCCGGGACCATCGCCGTGGCGGCCGGGCTGCCCAGCCCCGACAGCAGCCCGATGCCGAGGGTGAGCACGTAGATGGGCCACAGGCCGGGATGCGCGAGCAGGCTGTTGACCAGCATCAGCGCCGACAGCACCGCCTGCGGGAGCCGGGTGTACAGCAGCACCTGGCGCCGGTCGTAGCGGTCGGCGAGGACGCCGCCGGCCAGCAGCCCGATCAGCATCCCGGCGCTGTCGGCCAGGGTCAGCATGCCGACGGCCAGCGAGGAATGGGTCAGCCCGAAGACCTGCCAGTTGGCCGCCGTGACGGCGACGGCGTTACCCGCGTTCGATACCAGCCGCCCGCCGAACACCCAGCGGAAGTCGCGGCCCTGGCGCAGCGGCGCGACATCGACGACGATCTGCCCGACGCGCACTGCCAGCTCCGCTCGGTGACTGTTCCGGTCGCCCCCGTGCCGCGCGTCCCCTCGCGGGCCGTGACCGGCGATCGCGCCGGCCGCCTACGCAGGCTACTGGCCCACCGCGCTGAGCTGGGCGCCAGCCCCGGCGCGAGGGCTGCGGCCCGGCCGGCCGCGGGTCAGCCCGGCGCCGCGGCTGCCGGGCCCTTAGGGTCGTGAGCATGCCCGCCCGCCTCCGCTCTTGCCCGGCCGGCGCTGGGTGCTGACGATCCTGCTGGCGCTTGCGGCGGCTCTCGGCTACGGCGGCTCTGACTTCGCGGCCGGCCTGGCCGCGCGCGGCGCGAGCGTCATCCGCATCACGATCCTGGCCGAGGCCGTCAGCGTGGTGGTGCTGCTGCTGACCGTCCCGTGGGTCAGCTCGCAGCCGCCGTCCCTGTCGTCGGTGACGTGGAGCGTCGTCGGCGGCCTGAGCGGCGTCACCGGGGCGATGGCCCTGTACATGGGCTTCCGGCACGCCGCGTTCAGCGTGGCGGCCCCGGTCAGCGCGGTGGCCTCGGCTGGCTTCTCGGTGCTGGCGGGCCTGGCGTTCGGCGAGCACCCGACCGCGCTGTCGCTGGCTGGCATCATCCTGGCGCTGCCGGCCATCGTCGGCGTCTCGGTCAGCTCATCGGGCCAGGCCAGCCCGGCGGTATCCGGAACGGGCCCGGCCGGTCCCGGGCCTGAGTTCCCCGAGGAGCCCGGGACCACTGCGACCGCGGCCGTCACGGCGCCCGCCGTGGTCGCCGGCCAGCCGCCCGCCGGTGCTGCCGGGGAGCCGCGGGGCGGCTCCGGGGCGGCCACGACCGCGAGCACCGGGCGGCACGGTGCCGGGGTGCTCTGGGGCCTGATCGCCGGGGCCGGCTTCGGGGTGCTGTTCATCGGGCTGAACCAGGCCGGCTCCGGGCATGACCTGTGGCCCCTGGCCATCGCCCAGCTGGCCGCCCTGATCTTGGTGGCCGGGTTCGGCGCGGTGCGCGGGCACCTGCGGCTGCCGCCGCGCCGGGCCGGCTGGCTGGCCGCGATCACCGGAGTCACCGGCGCGGCCGGCTCCCTGTGCTTCTTCGTTGCCACTCACCAGGGCCTGCTGGCGGTGACGGCCGTCATCACCTCGCTGTACCCGGCGTCTACCATCCTGCTGGCCAGGCTGCTGCTCGGGGAGCGGCTGACCGCCATCCGGATCGCCGGGCTGGCCCTCGCGGCCGCGTCCGTGGCCCTGATCGCGGTAGGCGGCGCTGGCTGAGCTGGCCGCCGTGGCTCAGCCGGGCGGCTTGCGCGCCCAGAACAAGGCGTGGCCGCCGTCGCCCTCCGGGACGAAGCCCTGCTCGGTGACCTGCAGGCCGGCGTCCTCCAGCCAGCCGCGGTAGGTCGCCGCGCCGGCCTGCGACCACCACATCGGTGCCTGGCCGCCGAGCCAGTGATCCTCGGTTCCGGTCCAGGCTGCCTGGCCGGCCACCGCCAGCAGCCAGCCGCCGGGCCGCAGCCACCCGGCCGCCCGGCTCAGCATCCCGGGCTGCGCGGCCAGCGGCATGTGGATCAGCGCGTACAGGCACACGATCGCGTCGAGAGACTCCGCCTCGAACTCCAGCTGCGTGGCGTCCGCCTGCCGGAACGAGGCGGCCGGCACCAGCTCTCTGGCCCGGCCGACCTGCACCGCGCTGATGTCGACACCGGTCACCTGGTGCCCGGCTGCCGCCAGGTCCCGGGCGACCGGGATGCCGCAGCCGCAGCCCAGGTCGAGGACCCGGGCGGCGGGCGGGATCAGGCTCTGCAGCCGCTCCAGCCAGGGGCCGTAGCTGCCCGCCTCGGCGTCGTCGGCGCGGTACCGGTAGGACAGCTCGTCATAGCCGCGCCGGACCAGGTCGGACTGATCGCCCGGGCCGCCGGGACCCGTCGCCGCCGGCCGCTCGTCTTCCAGCATCGGGGCAAAGTACCACCAGAGCACCGCGACGATCCCGGTCCCGAGCAGCACGCTCCCGAAGGTGTCGGTGAGCCAGTGCGCGCGCAGGTAGGTGCGGCAGACGATCATCACCAGCGCGGCCGCGGCTGCCGCGGCCAGCGGCAGCGCCCGGCGGCCGGGCCGGGTCAGCACCACGGTCAGAACCAGGCCGACGACGACAACGGTGATCACGTGACCTGACGGGAAGGACCCGGAGTCGGCGTGCGTCAGCGAGCCGCTCTGCCGCGGCCGGCCTACCAGGTGCTTGATCAGCTGGGACATCAGTGACCCGGCGGCCAGGGCCAGCGCCGCGAACAGGGCGGTCCGCCAGCGGCCGCGGGCGAGCAGGAACAGCACCAGGGCCGCGATGATGACCGTCCCGCCCCAGGGCCCGCCGATCAGGCTCAGGGCCTTCGCGGCGTCCGTCAGCGGGACCGCCTGCCAGGTCCTGACCACGCCCAGCCACCACCGGTCCAGGCCGGTGCCGGGCGGCCGGGCGGGCTGCGCCGCGATCACGGCGGCCAGCGCCCCGGCCGCTGTCAGCAGTACCAGGCCGGCGGCCAGCATGCCGGGCGGCCGGACCCTGGCCGGCTGATCCGCAGGCGCCACCAGCTGATCCGCACGCGCTGCCCGGCCTCCGGGCGCGGCCGGCTGATCCGCATGCTCGGCCGCCTGGCTCGCGGGCACGCCCGGCCCGGCGGGCGCCGCACGAGCGCAGGGCCGGGCTGGCGGCTGCGCCGGGACCGGCGCGCCGGCATCCGGCAGGCGCTGGCTCGGCATCGGGGCTGCTCCTTCCCGGTAGCCCGGCGGACCCGGCCGGCGAGTCCCCTGGCGGACCGGTCTGGACCTTTTCCCTGCCCAGCAGCGACCTGGTCAACCAGGCGCGTGGTCCCGGCCCGGCCCGGCGGCCGGCGGTAACCTCGCAGGACAGCGCGCATGACAGCCGCCGCGCCGGGCACTGTGGCAGCCACAGCATCCGGCACCTGGCGAACGCGGAGGTCACCAGCAGTGAAGCCGAGAGCCGGCGGGCGGTGGCCGGCGCACGGCCGGGTCGGTGCCGCCGACCGGGCGGTCATGGCCCGGCTGGCCGCGACGGACTCCGCCGTCCTGGACACCGTCATGCCGCTGCTCAGCGAGGCGGCCAACCACAGCGTGCTGTGGCTGGGCATCGCGGCCGGCCTGGGCGCGACCCGCGATAAATGGGCCCGCCGTGCCGCGCTGCGCGGCCTGGCCGGCGTGGCGCTGGCCAGCGCGACGACCAACGTGGTGGCCAAGAACCTGACCCGGCGGGTCCGCCCGTCCGCCGAGGTGCCGGCCGCCCGGCGGCTCACCGCGCTGCGCACCACCTCCTTCCCCTCGGGGCATGCGGCCTCGGCCGCGGCCTTCGCCACCGGAGTGGCGCTGGAACTGCCCGCCCTGGCCGCGCCGGCCGGCGCGCTGGCCGCTGCTGTCGGCGCCTCGCGGGTGGTCACCGGGATGCACTATCCCTCCGACGTGCTGGCCGGCTTCGCGGCGGGCACGGCGGCCGGGCTGCTCACCCTGCGCTGGTGGCCGCGCCGCCCGCTGGAGCCTGCCGCTGCGGCCCGCCCGCGCCGGGACGCTCCGGCCGCGCCGGCCGGCCAGGGCCTGGTCCTGGTGGTGAACAACGGCTCGGGCACCGCATCGGCTGAGCTCGCCGGCCAGCTGCAGGCGGAGCTGCCGGAGGCGCGCATCGTGGTCGCGGGCGAGGGCAGCGAGCTGCCCGGACTGCTGGCCGAGGCCGCCCGCACGGCCCGGATCCTCGGCGTGGCAGGCGGCGACGGCTCGGTTCAGCTGGCCGCCGGGCTGGCCGTCGACCGCGGCCTGCCGCTGCTGGTGATCCCGGCCGGTACCTTCAATCACTTCGCCGCCGACCTCGGCCTGCGGTCGGCGGCCGACGCCGTGGCCGCGCTGCGGGCCGGCGACTCGGTCCAGGTCGACGTGGCCCGCGCCGGGAAGCGCTCCTTCATCAATACCGCGAGCACCGGCATCTACGTCGACCTGGTGCGGGCCCGCGAGCACCACGAGGAAGAGCTGGGGAAGTGGCCGGCCGTCCTGATTGCCCTGACTCAGGTGCTGCGCCGGAGCCGGCCCCTGGACCTGGTCGTCAACGGACGGCGGCGCAAGGTCTGGCTGCTGTTCGTCGGCAACTGCCGGTATGAGCCGCAGGGCGCGGCGCCCTCCTACCGCCCCGACCTGAGCGACAGCCTGCTCGACATCCGGGTCATCGACGGCAGCCAGCCCCTGGCCCGGGTCCGCCTGCTGGCGGCCGTGGCCCTGGGCACGCTGGGCCGGTGCCGCGTGTATCAGGCCTGGACCGCCAGCTCGCTGCACGTGACGACGCCGGATGGCACTCCGGTGCTGCTGTCGGTAGATGGCGAGGCAGTCCAGGCTGAGCCGTCCCTGATGCTGCGCAAGCGGTCCGAGCGGCTGCTGGTCTACCGGCCCAGCGAGGCCTGACCGGGCCGGGCCCGGCCGGGCTCGTTCTGTCCCGGTTTACCGCGGCAGGTCCGGGGCAGCTGATGCCGGCCCGTGCGGGCCAGCACCGGGGCGGGGCAGCCAGGAGCCCGGCGGCCGGGGTGCCATCCCCGAGGAGGTCGTCATGGTCGCTGGCTCAGCCCGGCGCAGGTGGCCGGGCCGGACATCGCGCGGCGGATCGGCGGCCCGGCGCGCAGGCCGGAGCACGGCCCTGACCGCGCTGGCCCGGACCGGCCTGGCGGCCCGCGGGGTCATGTACATCCTGATCGGCGCGATCGCCGTGCAGGTCGGCTTCGGTCACCCCGGCCGGCAGGCGGACCGGGCCGGCGCGCTGCGCCTGGTCGCATCGACCCCGTTCGGCGAGGTCGCCCTGTGGCTGCTGGTGATCGGCTTCACCGGGATGGCCCTGTGGCGGCTGTCCCAGGCCAGCTGGGGGACCGGCGGCCAGGACGGCCGCAAGGCGTCCAGGCGGCTCGCGACCCTGGCCCGCGCCGTCTTCTACGGCGTAGTGACCTTCAGCATCCTGACGTACGCCATCGGTCTCGGTGCGCCGTCCTCCAGCGACCGGCAGTCGAGGGACCTCACTGCCACCGCGCTGCACTACCCCGGCGGTCAGGTCGTCGTCGTGCTTTCGGGCCTGGGTTTCCTGGCCGGCGGGTGCTACCTGGCCTACCGGGCCTTCCGCAAGAAGTTCCTGCGTCACCTGCGGATGAGCTCGGCCTCGCCGGCGGGGCCTGGCCGCGGCCAGGTAGCCTGGTCCTGCCGCCCGCCGCCTGGCGCGCGGCTGTTCAGCCCCCCGAGGAGGGGGAGACGGCGGAGGCCGCCATGTATCCGTGGGAAGTCACCGGGCTGAGCCAGCTCGGCGGATACCTCGCTGGCCTGGCCCACGTCATCACGACCCCGCGTGACCTGCTGGCGATTACCGCTCTGGCCCTGGTCGGCATGGTGATCACCGTGCTGGCCCGCGGCCGCGTCGCCGCCCCGGTCACCGCGGGCCCGCTGCCCGGCCGTGCCGCGGCGCTGCGGGAGAAGGCGTGGCGGGCCGCGTTCCAGCGCCTGCTGGATCCCGATGCCGCGGGCCGCCCGCGGCCCAGAGCCCCCGGACCGGCCCCGGCGGCCGCCTGATCTCCGCCTGACCCAGCCTGGCATCCCCGGGCCCGCGCAGCCTGCCTGCGCGCGCCCCGCTGGCGTGCCGGCCGCGTCGCGCTCCCCGGCCGCCTCCAGCCCGATTCCGTTCCCGGCCCGCTGGAGGGTGCAGTCATGCTCGGATTCCTCGACGCTGGCGTCAGCGTCGCTTACCACGTCGTCACCGCCCTGGTGCAGTTCCTCACGCCCGTCGCCGGCCCGGTCGCGGCCGCCGCCGCGATCGTGGTGTTCACCATCGCCATCCGCCTGGCCCTGGTCCCGCTCAGCTACTACGCGATCCGCGGTCAGGCCGCCCAGGCCCGGCTTCAGCCGCAGGTCCAGGACCTGCGGCGGCGGTTCGCGGGCCAGCCGGACCGGCTGCAGCGCGAGCTGTCCGGGCTGTACCGGCGCGAGGGCAGCGGCCTGCTGGCCGGCTGCCTGCCGCTGCTGGCCCAGCTGCCGTTCTTCAGCATCATGTACCGGCTGTTCCTGTCCCCGCAGGTGGGCGGGCACGCCAACGGCCTGCTCGCGCACCAGCTGCTCGGCGCGCCGCTCGGCCTGCACTGGACCGCTGCCGTGCTCAGCCTGCACGGCCTGGTGTTCGTCGGGCTGTTCGCCGCGCTGGCCGGCGCGGGCTGGATCTCAGCCCGGCTGGCCCGCCGGCTCGGGCAGCCGGGCCTGGCCGCGCCGCTGCCGGGCCTGCCCGCTGCGGCCGGGCGCGCACCGGCCGCTCCGGCCCGCCGGGCAGCCCGGGCCAGGCCGCCGGCGGCCGCGGGCACCCAGCACGCGACCGCCACCGCGGAGCGCCTGGTCGCCCGGCTGGGCACGGTGCTGCCCTACATCACCGTGGTGATCGCCATGTTCGTCCCGCTGGCCGCCGGCCTGTACCTGCTGACGACCACCTCGTGGACGGTGGCGGAGCGGGCCATCCTCGGGCGCCGGGTGCAGCGGGAGATGAGCGGGAACGAGGTGACCGCCCGGCACGCCGCCGCGTGACGGCGGCCGGCCCGGCGCCGCGGCACCGGGATTCGCCGGCCGGAGAATACTGCCCGGCCGGCGTGCCGGCCTTTCCTCCTTCCGGGAGCCAACTAACCTGAATTCCGGTAACACCAAGGCCGGAAAAGGCCAGTGCGTAAAGGCTGACGTGAAGGCCGGCACCGCGCGCGGGGGCGCTGCGGGCAAGCCGGATTCCGGGCCGCGGGCCGAGCCTGGTGTTACGCGTCCTGTCGGGGGACAGGGCGTATTACGGGGGAGGTTCTCGCTAGTTATGCATTTCGGGGAATTCACCGCGCTTCCGGCCCGCCCGGCCGCGTGCATTCGCGCGCGCGGCCGGTAACTGACAGCACCCGGCCAGCGGCAGAAGCGGCTCTGCAGCCCGCTGCCCGGCGGCCCGCGTCCGGCGGCCGCCCGTGCCTGCTCAGCTGGCCGCTCCATCCGGGCACTACGAGAAGGCGGTAGCGAGCATGCGCGCTCTCCGGCTGACACCAGCAGTACGCCCGGCGCGGGCCCTGGCCGCAGGCCTGGTCCTGGCCGGGCTGGTGGTGTCCGCGAGCGGCGGCCCGGCGGCGGCCAGCCAGGCCGTGCCCGGCTCGCCGGCGGCCGCCCAGCGGTCCGCCGTGGCCACCGGGCCGGGCGCGGCCACGCGGTCAGCCCGGGCCCGGTCGGGCGGCGCGCCGGCGGTCAGCTCCGGGGCGGCCCTGCGGCGGGTGCAGTTCGCGGGCTACACCTTCCAGGTCCCGGCGTCCTGGCCGGTCGTGGACGAGACCCGGCATCCCAGCACGTGCGTGCGGTTCGACCGGCACGCTGTCTACCTGGGTACACCCGGCCCTGACCAGTCCTGCCCGAGCTGGCTGGTGGGCACGACCGAGGCCGTCCTGATCCAGGCGGGGCCGGCCGCGGCACGGCGCTCCTCGCAGGAGAACCCGACTGCCCGCCGGATCACCGTCACCGCCCCGCGCATTCAGATCACCGCCACGTTCGACACCAACCCGAGCGTGCTGTACCGGATGCTGTCCCTGGCCGGGCTGCCCGCGCCGCAGATCACCCCGCCGAACCCGGCCCGGCTGGCCGCCTCCGGGGACACGGCGGGCGGCGCGGGCCAGTCGGCCGCGCTGAGCCAGGGCTCCCGGAAGCTCCGTAACGGGGCTATCCAGGTCGGGCCGCCGGAACTGCCCGCCGGGGTGGCTAACTACCACGGCCGCGGTTTCGACTCCTGCGCCGCCCCGAGCCCGAAGACCATGCGAGCCTGGTGGCGGCACTCGCCCTACGGCGCCGTGGGGATCTACATCGGCGGCGCCGACCGGGCCTGCGACCAGGCCAACCTGTCCCAGGGGTGGGTCCGCCGGGAGGCGGACCTGGGCTGGCGGTTCTTCCCTATGTACGCGGGTCCGCAGGCCGCCTTCGGGCAGCTGAAGTCACCCGCTGCCCAGGGCGCCAGGGCCGCCGCCGACGCCGTGATCGACGCGCGGGCGCTTGGCTTCGGCCCGCGCACGCCCATCTATTACGACATGGAGGCGTACCCGGCCAAGGACACCGGCGCCACGCTCCGCTTCCTGTCCGCCTGGACCAAGGGCCTGCACCGGCTGAACTACCGGTCCGGTGTCTACAGCAGCTCGCGGTCGGGAATCATTGATCTTGCCCGGCAGTACGCCAGGCGGACCTATGCCATGCCCGATGCCATCTATGACGCATTGTGGAACGGGTCAGCGAATGTCTCCGATAGCGTTTACGGGAGCAAAGCGTGGCCGCGCAGGCATCGCATGCATCAGTACAGCGGGAATGACACCCAGACATTCGGCGGTGCCACGCTGGATGTCGATAAGGATTATCTGGATATCCAGCTGGCCGCGCCCGGCGGCACGATGCAGGAGTCGGCTGCCGCCGAGTCTTCGTCGGTTTTCTACGAGGGCGCCGACCATCATCTGTGGCGCAAGGCCCGCGCCGGCGGCCGGACCTGGGGCCGCGCCGTCGACATGGGCGGCGACCTGGGCTCCCAGCCCTCGGTGGTCCGGGTGGGTTCCGCGGGCCTGGATGTCTTCTACCGCGGCCGCAGCGGCGCGCTGTGGCTGATCAAGCACACCAGCAAGGGCTGGCAGCGAGGCCGCAAGATCGGGCTGATGGGCGACCTCGGCAGCGGGCCGCGGGCCGTGTCCCAGCCCAACGGCGTCATCGACCTGTTCTGGAAGGGATCGGCTGATCCGCACCTGTGGCACGGCCAGTACAACCCCGGCCACGGCTGGAGCGGGCCGCAGCGGCTGGGCGGCAACCTGGCCGGGCCGCCGGCCCCGGTGGAGAACCGGTTCGGCGGCGTCCAGGTGTTCTGGCAGGGCAAGGGCGGTAACCACAGCCTGTGGCGGGTGCAGCGGCGGCTGGGCAGCAGCTGGACGAGGCCGCACAGCCTGGGCATGGGGCCGCTGGGCGGCGCGCCCCGCGCCACCGCGCTGCCCAGCGGCGCCGTCGCGGTCGTGTGGCGCGGCGCCACCCGGCCGCATCACGTCTGGTCGGCCTTCCTGCAGGCCGGCCACCGGCCGCGGGGCCCGCGGAACCTGGGCGGCTCGGTGACCGGCGCGCCGTGGCCGGTCGCCGCCGACTCCACCGCCCGGGTGTTCTTCCGCGGCACGGATCACCGGCTCTGGCAGCTGACCTACCGCAAGTCAGGACGCTGGCACTCGCCGGCGAAGCTGCGGATGGGCAGGCTGGGCGGCGCGCCGTTCGCCGCGGCCGGCCGGGGCTGGGGGTCGTTCCAGGTTTTCTGGAAGGGGCGCAAGGGCGGCCTGTGGACGGTCTCGGGGGCCGGCCGCAAGTGGCACGGCCCGGCCCGGCTGGGCGGCCGCCTGCACTAGCCTGTCAGCGGATCCGATTCGCTGAGCTGGTGTTATCTGGGCGGTAAACGGGAATCTGCCGAAGCGAGGTTGCAGTTCCCGTACTGTAGAGGTGGATCCGCAGGCGTTCTGTCCCGCAGACAATTGCGGTCGCGGCTCATCTCAAACTCGTGGACAGGAAATTCATGGCTGGGGCAACCCTTAAGGTCAGCAAGGCCGCCTGGCACCTGCTTCCCGCGCCGCTGCGCCGCAAGCTGCGCAGTGAGCCGGGTCGGCGGTTCATGCGATTCGTCCCGGTTTCACTCGCGGCGCTGGGCTCCAGCCAGCTCACCCTGGCCCTGCTCGTCGGCGTCATCGGCATGAGCGCCGGGACCGCCGCCTTCATCGCCTCGATCGTCGGCGCCGGCGTCAGTTACCTGCTGAGCCGCTGGGCCTGGGAGCGCAAGGGCCGGCCGGACCTGCTGCGCGAGACGCTGCCGTTCTGGGTGGTCTCCGTGGCGGCCTGGACATTCCTGTCGTTCATCAGCCATGAGGCCAGCATGTGGTCCAAGGACATGGGCCACTCGCAATGGGAGCACGTGGCCGTGGTGAACGGCGCGTACTTCCTGGCCAACTGCGTCACGTTCGTCGCGCGTTTCGCGATCTTCCACTACGTGCTGTTCGCCAACCGCGAGGGGCGCCTGCCCGGTCAGCGGGCCCGGACTCCGGCCGCGCCCCAGGACGGGTCTGAGCACCTGAACGGGACCGCCCCGAACGGCACGGCCCCGAACGGGACCGCGGCCCGCCCGGCGGAGGCTGACGGTTCCGGTTCCAGCCCGGCGACCCGGCTGGAGATGGCCGGCCAGCAGCAGCGGGCGGAGCCCCGGGCCCGTCGCTGACGGGCCGCATCCGGGCAGTCAAAAGGGCTGGCGTCACCAGACGCCAGCCCTTTGTCATGCCCGGACTCCCGGGCGGTGACCCGCCTGAAGCTAGCCCTTCCGGCCGCGACGCTGGCGCTCGCGCAGCCAGGTCCCGGCGATCACGTTCGCGAAATGCAGGGCGTAGAAGGCGTTGTGGCCTTTCTTGCTCTCGCCGACCTGGCGCTTGTGGATCGTGGCCGGCACCTCAGCGACCCGGTAGCCGTGGGTGATGACCCCGATCAGGAGCTCGGCGGCCTGATACTGCGGCTGCCGCAGGCTGACCGCGCCGGTGACCTCGGACCGCATGGCGCGCAGCCCGAAGGACGGGTCACTGACCCGCTGCCCGGTCAGGACGCTGATGGTCAGCGCGAAGACCCGGACGCCGAGCTTGCGCACCGGGTCGGTGGTCTCCTCGCTGCCCTTGGTACGCGAGCCGGTCACGAAGTCGGCCTGGCCGGCCAGCAGCGGCGCGATCAGGCGGCTGATCTCGGCCGGGTTGTACTGGCCGTCAGCGTCGGTGGTGACGATGTACTCTGCGCCGCCCTCGCGGGCCAGCCGGTAGCCCAGCCGCAGCGCGGCTCCCTGGCCCCGGTTCACCGGCACGTCGCACACCAGCGCCCCGGCTGCCTCGGCATCCTTGACGGTGGCGTCCATTGAGCCGTCCGACACGACGATCTTGGCGACCTCCAGGCCGGAGACCGACTGCGGGAGCGCCTCGAGAACCGGCCCGATCGCGCCTTCCTCGTTGTAGGCGGCGATCACGATCGCCAGCGGCGGCAGCTGCGTGGCCCGCCCGCCGTACTGGTCGGTGAAGGCCCGGACGGCCGCGTTGTCGATGACGTCGTCATCCTGGGTCACAGTCACTGAGCTGCCTCCGCGAATGCGGGCCATCCGGTGGCATGGCCCGACTTGGGGTCCTGCTGGTGGTGAGAGCCGGTCAGGCGGGCGAGCGAGAAGCCAGACAAGACCGTCGGCATCTCACCGGGGTGAGCTGGCGCGCCCGTTACCAAGAGTTTCTCCTTGTAACGCTGCGTGAACCATTCAGGATGACATTAGCGGGCCGCGGACCGCCAGCACCGGACCGCGCCGGCCCCGTGCCGCCAGCGGCCGGCGGGCCCGTGCCGCGCCGCTGCGCGCGAGCGGGCACGCCGGCCGCCAGGACCCGGGCACGATGCTCCTTGCCCATGACGCTCCGTTCGCAGGTGATCCGATGGCCGGCAGGTATATCCGGGGGTGCCGGGTGCCGCCGGTTAGGGTAATCCGGCAGCCGGCCGTGGCCGTGATCCGGGCCGCTGCTCCCCGGCCGCGCCGCAGACGCCCGGTCAGGTGCGCAGACGTGGGAGCAGTCGCGCCCCAGCAGTGTACCGAGGTACGTAAGTGACCGAAGCATTCCAAGCCGATCGACAGTACCGCACCGGGGGCGGCCGCGCCCGGCGTCGCGCGCGTGACCTGCCGATGGGCCGGGTCCGGGCGAGCCTGCTGTGTCATGCTGGGAGATCGCGGGCCGGGGGCGGGCCCGTGGCGGCCTGGCCGCGCAGCGGGCCGGCGGGGCAGCACCGCCGCGATGAGCAGGCGCCGGGCGAGGAGGTGGCACCATCGTGACCGTGCCGGGCTGGGTACCCCAGGAGGCCCCGACGGCCGAGGATGAGTCTTACCGCATCCTGCGTTCTCGGATCGACCTGTCGCGGCTGCCCAGGTTCAGCCGCGACGTCACGGAGGCGGTCATTCACGCGAGCGCCGACTTCGATTACTTCACCGACCTGGTGTGCGAGGAGGAGTACCTGGCCGTCGGCGTGGCAGCGCTGGCCGCCGGCGCCCCGGTCGTCGCGGACTCGGCGATGGTGGCGGCCGGGATCACCGGCTGCCCGGTGATCTCCAAGATCGGCGAGCCGCTCACCGCACGGCTGTCCAGGACGGCGATGATCAGCCCGGCTGCCGCGGCGGTCCGGCTGGCGTTCGGCGATGCCGGCCCCGGCGCGGTCTGGGTTACCGGCGGCCCGGCCGAGGCTCTGCAGGAGATGCTGAGCCGCCGCGTGGAGCCAGCGTTTGTCGTCGCATTCCCGGCCGGCTTCGTCGGCGCGGCGGCCGCCAAGGACGCTCTGCGAGCCGCCGGGCTGCCGTCCGTCAGCAACGTCTCGGAGAAGGGCGGCGCTGCCGTGGCGGCGGCGGCGTTCGGCGCGCTGCTGGCCCCGGCCCTGGCGATGCGCGGCCCGCAGTCCGGGCCGGGCCGGGATAGCGGTGCCGGCCGGCCCCGCGGCCGGGCCGCGGGCGGCTGACCGCTCCGCCGATCGGCCAGTCCCGCCGCGACCCTGCCCGTATGGCTGCGCGGTGCTGCCTCGCGCACCGACAATGATCAGCACGGGACTATCGCGACAACTCCTGTTTACGGCATTGCGGCGGGTAATCTTCCCTCGCGGCGCACAATAGCCTTAAGGCCGGATACTGTCGCCACCTGAGCAGTCAGGCGGGTAAGACGGCCGGCGGCAGCCGCGCCCGCGCGGGCCCTGATCCGGCCGCGCGGAGCAGCACAGCAGGGCTGGTCGCGCCGGTCCGGACCGGCCAGGGCACGGCGGCTGAGGCCGGGACAGGCTGGAGTGCGATGACGACCGAGCAGGAACGCGGGTGACGACCGAGTAGCGGTGGCAGCGGCGGGGGTTCGGCTGGGCAGGAGGCCCCGGGGAACATGACTGAGGGACAGAGCGCGAGCGCGGCGCCGGCGCCGGTCAGTGGCACCGGCGGCGTCGGCGTGCCTCAGTCAGGTGCACCGGGCGGCCGCCCGGCCGCTGTCCCTGGCTCCCCGGTCCCGGCACCCGTCCCCGGCACGGCCAGCCGCGCCGGGGACGGGCCCGCAGACGCGGCCGCGGCGGGAACCCCGGCCGCCGGCCCGGGGCCGGCCAGCGGCGCCCCGCCCGGCGCGCACGCCGGCGCGGTGACGCGGCAGGCGGGCAGCCCGATTGCCACCGGCCTGCACGCGGCGGCGAGATCAGCTTCGGGCGGACGGCCGCCGGCCGGCCGTGCCGCGGCGGGCGGCCG
>DASXDJ010000172.1:0-21877 GCA_036490755.1 Streptosporangiaceae bacterium | reverse complement strand
CTGCAGGAGCACCACACCGGCTCGGTGGAGATGGCACCGACCATGGAGCACATCGAGCGCGCCTTCCAGGACGCCCGCGACGGCAAGCCCGCCCTGGCCCCGTTCAGCGACGGCGTGATTCCCACCGCGTTCGACAAGACGCTCAGCCCCGAGGGCACGCACATCATGTCGCTGTTCACCCAGTGGGTGCCCGCAGACTGGAGCACCGAGCCGCACACCGCCGAGCTGGAGGCCTACGCCGACCGCATGATCGACTGCTACAACGAGCTGGCGCCCAACTTCAAGGCCTCGATCCTGCACCGCGACATCGTCGGGCCTTATGAGATGGAGCACGAGTACGGGCTGGTCGGCGGGAACATCTTCCACGGCGAGCTGTCCCTGGAGCAGCTGTTCCACATGCGCCCGGCGCCCGGCTACGCCGATTACCGCACCCCGGTGGACGGCCTGTACTACGGCAGCTCAGCGACGCACGCGGGCGGCGGAGTCTGCGGCATCCCCGGCTGGCAGGCGGCCAGGGCAGCCATTGCCGACCGCAAGTCCGCGCGCCGGACCAGCCAGGTCCGCCGGATCACCCGGCGCTCCTGATCTTAGGGGGATTATCCATAACGATGGCATCCGCGCTGACGCCCATGCTGGAGGCTCAGAGCGTGGCGCTGGTCGGGGCGTCGCCCCGGCCGGGCTCGTTCGGCCAGCGCATGATCGAGGAGGTGACCAGCAGCCCGTCGCGGCCGCGGGTCTATCTCGTCAACCCGCGGTACACCGAGATCGGCGGCCAGCCCTGTCACCCGTCGCTGGCTGAGCTGCCCGAGCCGGTCGACCTGGTGCTGCTGGGCGTGCGTGATGACGCGCTGGAGGACCAGCTCAGCCTGGCCGCGAGCCACGGGGACCGGGCTGCGGTGATCTTCGGCAACGCCCACTCGGAGTCCGGCCCGCTGGCCTCGGGGCCGTCGCTACGCGACCGGCTGGGCCGCATCGCGCGGGAGGCGGGCATGTCGCTGTGCGGAGCAGGCTGCATGGGCTTCATCAACGTCAGCCGGGGCCTGCGCGCGATGGGATACACCGAGGCCAGCACGCTGCGGCCGGGTCCGGTGGCGCTGGTCACCCACTCCGGCTCGGTCTTCTCGGCGCTGCTGCGGGCCCGGCGCGGACTGTCGTTCTCGCTGGCCGTGTCCTCCGGCCAGGAACTGGTCACCACCACCCCGGCTTACCTGGAGTACGCGCTGGACCTCCCCGAGACCCGGGTGGTCGGGCTGGTCCTGGAAGCCATGCGGGACGCGGGACGGCTGCGCGCCGCGCTGGCCACCGCTGCCGAGCGGGACATCCCGGTGGTGCTGCTGACCGTGGGCGGGTCCGCAGCCGGCCAGGCGATGGTGGCCGCTCACTCGGGCGCCCTGGCCGCCGGGGACGGCCCCTGGGAGGCCCTGTCCCGCGCCTACGGCGTGCACCGCGTCGGTGACCTGGCCGAGATGGCCGACACGCTGGAGCTGTTCGCCATCGGGCGGCGCCCGACCACCCACCCGGCCCTCACCCCGCCGGCCCGGCCCGGCCTGGCCACGGTGCATGACTCCGGGCTGGAGCGGGCGCACACCGCTGACCTGGCCGAGGAGCTCGGCGTGCCGTTCACGCCGATCACCGCCGGCACCACCGAGCTGCTGACCAGGCTGCTCGATCCCGGCCTGCTGCCCGCCAATCCGCTGGATGTATGGGGCAACGGGGCGGACACCCGCGACCTGTTCGCGGCCTCCCTGGTCGCCCTGGCCAGCGATCCCGGCGTCACCGCGGTGGCGCTGGCGGTCGACCTGGTCCCCGAGCTGGACGGCGACGAGTCCTACCCGCTGGCCGTGCTGGACGCCGCGGCGCGCACCGACAAGCCGCTGGCCGTGCTCAGCAACCTGCCCGGCGGAATCGACCCCGAGGCGGCCAGCAAGCTGCGCGCGCAGGGCATCCCGGTCCTGGAGGGGACGCGCAGCGGCCTGCTGGCCCTGCGGCACCTGCTGGACCGGGCCGCCTGGCAGGCCCGCGCGGGCCGGGCCGCCGGACCGCACCTGGCCGGTCAGTCCGCGCCCGCTGCGGCCGGCCCCGGCCAGGGGAGCGCCGGCGAGCACGGCCCGGAACCGGTCGTCATCGACGCCAGGCGGCAGCAGCGGGGCCGCGAGCTGGTGGCGGCAGGCCAGGCCAGCGGGGCGGCGCTGCTGGCGCTGCTGGCCGAGTACGGCATTGCCGTCGCCCGGGCCGAGCCAGCCGGTGACGCCGCCGCGGCGCTCGCCGCCGCCGGTTCCATCGGATACCCGGTGGTCCTCAAGACCGACGAGCCCGCCATCGCGCACAAGTCCGACGCTGGCGGCGTCCTGCTCGGCATCACCGGCCCGGAAGAGCTGGCCGCCGGCTACGCCGGCCTGGCCGCCCGGCTCGGGCCGCGGGTGCTGGTCTGCCAGGCCATCCCGCCCGGCCCTGAGCTGTCCCTGGGCCTGGCTCGCGACCCCGGCCTGGGCCCGCTGCTGGTTGTCGGCGCCGGGGGCATCCTGGTCGAGTTGCTGGCCGACCGGGCCGTCGCGCTGCCGCCGGCCGGCGTTCAGCTGGCCGGGGAGCTCCTGGACGGGCTGCGGGTCAGCAAGCTGCTGGCCGGCGTGCGGGGCGCTCCGCCGGCGGCTCGCGGCCCCGTGCTGGCCGCTATCACCGGCCTGTCCCAGCTGGCCGCCGAGCTGGGCGACGACCTGGAAGCCCTGGACATCAACCCGCTCATCTGCGGGCCGGAGACAGCTGTCGCCGTCGACGCGCTGGCCATCCCCCGGCGGGGCGCGGCCTTAGCCGATCCGCGCGCCCGGCCGGGTCACGCGCATCCGGCCCGGTCCCGGCGCCCGGCCGGCCGGCGGCCCGCCGCCCGCTAGCCCGGCCGCGCGGCGACTCCAGTTCCGGTGACCGCAGGCGCGACGGCCACCGGCATCGACGCGAGCTAACTCGCCCCGGGCCGGACATCATCGAGCCCGGCATCCCCGCCACGCTGCGAGAGATGCCGGGCTCGATGGCTCTTCGGTCAGCGGGCCCAGAAGTTGTGCTTGGCGGGCCGGCCGACCGTGGCCTTGGCGTGGACCGCGGTGAGCGTGTCCGGGCTGACCAGCTTGCTGCCATCCGGCCCGGCCTTGACCGCCATGTGCGTGGCGCTGCCCGCCAGCAGCTTCTTCCACGTCAGGAACCACACGGTGTAGCCGTCGCCCCAGGTGCCGCCCTTGGGACTGCCGGTGACGGTGACCGGGTCACCCGGCACCTCCATCCGGTAGTACTCGGCAGCGTGCGCCGGCGAGGTGTTCACGCAGCCGTGGCTGACGTTCACGTAGCCCTGCTCCCCGACCGACCAGTAGGCGTCGTGGACGTAGTCGCCGCTCCAGGTGAACCGGACCGACCACGGGACCATCAGGTCGTAGCCCGGTCCCTTCATCTCCACCGGGTTGCCCTTGTCCATCGTCACGTAGGTGCCGTTGGGCGTGTCATCGCCCGGCCGCCCGGTGCTGATGGGCCAGGTCCGCCACAGGTGGCGCTTGTAGTAGACCTTCATCTGATGGGACCGGGTGCTGGCCACCACGATCAGCGAGTTGCCGATCGTGAAATGCTGGCTCAGATTATGGGTCCCGTATACGCCCTTCGCGCCTTCCACCCCATTCAGGTGCGCGGTGAAGCTCACCTTGGTGTGCTGCGGCCAGTAGGTGCGCGGCCGGAAATACAGCGTCTGATCGCCGTCCCAGTACCAGGCCCCGGTGACGTGCTTGGAGGTGCGGAGGGTGATCGCCTTCTCGACGGCCGCCTTGCGCTTAATCGGGCGGT
Organism: Streptosporangiaceae bacterium; assembly: GCA_036490755.1. Taxonomy (GTDB): domain Bacteria; phylum Actinomycetota; class Actinomycetes; order Streptosporangiales; family Streptosporangiaceae; genus DASUBV01. Next base: position 18,058 of record DASXDJ010000172.1, on the reverse strand, counting down.
TGAAGCTCAGGATGATCGGCTCGCCGACGCCGTAATACCCGCTGCCGAGGATGGTGCTGGCGATGAAAGTCTTCTTCGGCTTCAGCGTGGAGAAAGAGGCCGTCTGGGTCACGGTCTTGCCGCCCGAGCCAGCAGCGGTGGCGGTCACCGTGAACCTGCGCGACGTGCTCAGCGGTCCTACGCTGCGCCACAGGGTGCCGTCATCGGTCACCTGCCCGGCGACCCGGTGCTTGCCGGCCTGCACATGCACCGTCTGCACGGTCCCGTTGGCGGCCCGGACGGTGATCTCGGCGCCCGGCCGGACCTTGGCCGTGCCGTCGGCGGGCAAGATCGTCAGCTTCGGGACCAGCGCCTCTTTCTTCGCCACCTGCGCCGTCCCGCCAGCCGAGCAGGCGCCTAGTGCCATGACCAGCGCCGCTCCCCCGGCCGTGCCGGCCAGGGCCAGCCTGGCCTTTCCGTGTCCCGCGGTCCTGCATCCTTCGGTCGTGCTGTTCACCTGTGTCCCCGATTCCGTCTGTCCTGGGCGACGAGCCCGGCGGCGGCCGCGCCAGCGGCCACCTCCGGGCCCCGTCAGCGGAGCGCTCTAGCGCGCCCGCCGGCCCTTCTGCCCCTGGCGCTTACGCTTGGCGACCACGGTCACGGAAAGCATGGCGACGCACATCGCGGCGAGTGCCACGGCAGGCTTCATGAAGCGCATCTGAAATTCCCTCCGATTGAACCAGCGACGTCCGCGCAGTACAGCCCACTTCATGCGCGGGTCATTCAGCCCGGACGTCTGCAGATATGGCGAGCATTACCCCGCTTGCCGGGCGCGGACACAGATTCACCATGAGAAAGCGTTAATAAATTGCCCCGGCTATGGCAAAGAAGGTAATCATCAGACGGCCCGGATAACCAGCCGGCACGCAGCTCGTTGCGCAATGTTAACCAGGATTCTGCGGCCTGCAGCGCCGCCCCGCCGGCCTACGGGCCAGCCTCGCGGGACACCAGCCGATCCTGCTGCGCAAGGCGTCCGGGCCGCCGCCGGGCACGTCCGGCTGACCAGCGCAAGGGCCCGGGGAAAGTCGCTCGGATTTGGCTCTGTCGGACGGCCTGAATTGCCCGTATGCTCCGATAGCTCCGCATCGGCGGAGGCGTTCTCGGCCGGGTGCGGGAGCACGATGAAACTCGGAGCCGCGGCTGCGCTCGCGCTGAGCGCCGCACTCATCACCAGCCTGGGCGCGGGCCCCGTATCCGCTGCCGTGACCACGGCCGGGCAGGCATCCGGCGGCAGCCCGGCTGCTTCCCCCGCCCGGGTCCCCGGCACGAGCACAGCGCTGCCGGGCGGCCTGCCATCACTCGCGGCCGGGGCCATGCAGGCCGCGCTGACCCGGCAGCACGCGGCCGCGCTCGCCGCCCGCCGGCCAGGCACCGTGACCGGCGTCATCCGATCGTTCGCCGGGCAGCCGCTGCCCGGCGCCTGCGTGACCGCATTCGGCCCGGCCGGCACCGGCACCGCCCGGGCCGGGGCGGGCGGCGCGTTCTCAGTGCGCGGCCTGGCCGCCGGGTCATACACGCTGAAGTACGCCGACTGTGCCCGGCCCGGCGAGTTCCTGCCCCAGTGGTCGGGCGCGGCCCCGGCACCGGCCCTGGGCCGGCGGGTGACCGTGCGGGCCGGCCAGCCGACGGCGGCGGGGACGGTAGCGCTGCAGCCCGCCAGCCCGGCCGCGCTGACCCGGGAGTCGGCAGCGGCCCGGCACACCCGGGCCGCCGCCCGGCCCGGTGCGGCAAGCCTGAAGCTGGGCGGCGTCTCCGGCCGGGTGACCAGCGGGCCGGGCCGGCCCATCACCCGCACCTGCGCCGAGGTTCACTCCCCCAGGGGCTATTTTGTCGGGGTTCCCGTCTCGAAGACGACCGGCCGCTGGACCATCGGCAAGAGCCTGCCGCCCGGCCGGTACACCGTCGAGTTCGCCGCCCTGGACTGCGCGGGCGTCAACCCCGGCAACTGGGCGCCGCAGTGGTACCGCAGCCAGAACCGGGCCGCGAAGGCCACCCGGGTGCGGATCAGGCCAGGCAGGATCACCACGGGGATCAGCGGCCGGCTGCATCACGGCGGGATCATCTCCGGCATCGTGACCGGCCGGGCGGGCAAGCGGCTAGATGGCGTCTGCGCCGTGCTGTTCACTGGCCCCGCGAGCTTCGGCGTCTTCCGTACGACCCGCGACGGGCGCTACAGCTTCCGCGGCCTGCCGGCGGCCGGGCACTACCGCATCCTGTTCGAGGGCAGCTGCACCGGCCAGGCGTCGCCGTACCTGCCGCAGTGGTGGCGCGGCGCGCACAGCTTCGCCGCAGCGCGGGCTATCCGCGTGCGGCTCGGGCACGTGACGCGCGGCATCAGCCCGCGGCTGCTCGTCGGCGGCAAGGTCACCGGGATCGTGCGGTTCCGGACCGCCGCCGGGCGTCCGCTGCGCGGCATCTGCGTCGACATCTCGACCGGCGGCCCGGACAATGAGCTTGATTTCTTCGCGACAACCGGCGCGACCGGCCGCTACCTGGCCGAGGGCCTCCCGCCGGGCCGGTCCCGGGTGTTCTTCTCGCCCGGCTGCAATAACAACGGCAACTTCCTGAGTGCCCGCTATCCGCGCCCGCTGCACATCGCGGCAGGCCGCACCATCCGCGGCATCGACGCCGTCCTGCAGCCGGGCGCGATCATCAGCGGGCCCAGCGCCGCCGGTGCGCGGGGCATCCGGCTCGGCTACGGCCAGAAGGTCACCGGGATCGACGCCGCCCTGCAGCCCGGCGCCACCATCACCGGGACGGTGACCAGCAGCTCCGGACAGCCCGCCGGCCAGGTCTGCGTCAGCGTCCAGCCGGTCAGCGAGGCCTACTTCACCGCCGAGTCCGGCGGGACCTTCGGCTACGACGCGGCAACCTCGGCAGCGGGCCGCTACCGGGTCCGCAACCTGGCGGCCGGCCGGTACGCCATCCAGTTCTTCAGCTGCGGCGGCCAGCAGTTCACGACCCGGTGGTTCGGCGGCCGGCCGGGATCCGGGATCGGCGATGTCGTCACGGTCGGCGGCGGAGCCACGCTGGCCGGCATCGGCGCCGCTATGTCGCCCGGCGGCTCGATCAGCGGCACCGTCCGCACCAGCGGGGGAAAGCCGCTGCAATCCGCGTGCGAGATCGTCACCAGCCTGCGGACCGGGCAGGCGCAGTTCGGTGACATCGGGTTCAGCAGCCGCTACCGGGTATCCGGGCTGGCGCCCGGCCGCTACCTCGTCGAGTTCTATGACTGCCTGGGGACCAACTACGCGATTCAGTGGTACAAGACCCGGCCGGGGCCGGGCTCGGCCACCCCGGTCCGGGTGACCGCGGGCCACACGACCGGCTCGGTCAACGCCGCGCTGGCCCCGGGCGGGCGGATCACCGGGCGGCTGACTTCGGCCGCGACGGGCCGGCCCGTGCGGGGGTTCTGCGTGTATGCCAGCGCCGCGTCCGGGACCTACTTCGGCTTCGGCGCCAGCGGCAAGAGCGGCCGTTACGTGGTCAGCGGGCTGAACACCGGCCGCTACCGGCTGACCGTCAGCAACTGCAATGACAATGCGGGCGTGATCGCCCAGGGCGGCCCGGCCCGGACGGTCCGGGTCACCCGGCCGCGGACCGTCACGGGCGTCAGCATCGCCCGGCCGCCGGGCGGGTCGATCTCCGGCCGGGTCCTGGGCGGCTCGCCGGCCGCGGCGCAGGGCGATGTCTGCGTGGATGCGGTCCCGGCGGCCAGCAGCGGGGTGGCGGCCACCACGGACGTCCAGACCACCGGCAGCGACGGCGGTACCGGCTCCGCAATCTCCCGGCCGGGCGCTACCAGGTCTTCTTTAACACGACCGGGGGCTGTGACGACAGCCAGGACGGGCTAGTTCCGCAGTGGTACGACGGCGCCGGCTCCCGGACGGCGGCAACGGTCATCACCATCGCCGCCGGCCAGGCCAGCAGCGGAGTCAGCGCCATGCTGCGCGGCGATGGCGGCATCTCGGGCACCGTGACCTCCGGCCAGGGCGGTCCGGCGCTCAGCGGCGCGTGCGTCCGGGTAGTGCCGCGGGCCGCGGGCCGGGCGGCCGGCTTCACGGCCACCACTGCCGGCGGCAGCTACCGGGTCACCGGCCTGGCTCCCGGCCGGTACACGGTGCGGTTCAGCTCCGGCTGCGGTGCCTCCGGTTACGCCACTCAGTGGTGGCCCGATGCCGCCACGGCCGGGGCGGCGGCAGTGATCACCGTGCCGTCCGGCGCGGTAACCACGGGAATCGGCGCAGCCCTGGCAAAGTAAGGCCAGATCCGCGCCGCGGGGTGAATCGTGAGTCCCGCGGCGCGGATCAGCCAGGCCGCGGACGGCCGCCGGCTGCGACGCCGGCTAGAAGATGACGTAGACCTTGCGGATCTTCTCGTGGATCTGCCAGGTGCCGGCCCAGCCGCGCGGGAACATCGCGGTGTCGCCGGGGCCGATCTCCTGTGACGTGCCGCCGTCCGGGGTCACGGTCATCCGGCCGGACACGATGTGCACGAACTCGTGGGTCTCCAGCTTCCAGTACGACGGGCCGGGCGTGCACTCCCAGACTCCGGACTCCTGGTCGCCGTCCTGCCACAGGGTGTACCCGGCGGTCTGCATCGGCTCGCCGGTAGCTTCCTCCAGCGGGCCCCAGTCCTCGAGCTCGGCCGTCACGGCGGCCGCGAGATACGGCGTGGTCATGTCCGTCATGGCAAGACCGTCCTTTCTGGTGAAGGTGCGTGGTCAGGTGGGCGGAAATCAGCTCGCGGCCGGGCCGGCGGCAGGCTGCGTCACGGCCTCGGGGAACGGCAGGGCGATCGGATCGGTGCCCAGCTTGCTGGCGCCGCTCTCATCGAACCGGTCCAGGCCGAGGTCGCTCACGTCAGTCACGTCGGAGGTCCCGGTCAGGGCCACGTCCGCGGCCGCCCGGGCCACGGCGGGCCCCCACATCATCCCGGCCCCGCCGGCCGCCGCCACCGTCACGCCGCCGATCTCGCCGTCGGCGGCGATGGCCGGGCCGATGATCGGCAGGTGGTCGGGGGTGTAGTCGATGGTGGCCGCCCATACCCGGCGCAGCCCGAGGCCGGCGGTGACCGGGACCAGTTCCGCCAGCCGCTGCCGCATCCGGGCCAGGTACGGCTCGTCGACGCTGGCCGCCGGGCCGGGGCGCTCGTCGGGGTTGCTCATCCCGAATAGCAGGCCGCGTTCCTCGGGCCGCCAGTACAGCCCGGCGGCCAGGTCGAACACCATCGGCAGCCGGGCCGGGTCCAGATCGGGGTGCGGCTGCGTGACGGCGACCTGGTGCCGGACGCCGCCCGCCGGGATCCGTACCCCGGCCAGCGCGCCCACCTCGGCCAGTTCCGGGCCGCCGGTGAGGACGACCAGCGGTGCGCTGACCGGGCCGGCTGAGGTCAGCACCCCGGTGACCCGGCCGCCGGCCGTCTGCAGGCCGGTGCAGGCGACGTGCTCGCGGACCTGCACGCCGCTCACGGCCAGGGCCACGGCGTAGGCAGTCACATTGCGCGGCGGGGTCAGGTACCCGTCGTCGGCGCAGTAGGTGCCACCCAGTGTCCGCCCCGGCGCCAGTGTCGGGTTCAGGGCATCCAGCTGGCCGGGTTCCAGCCAGCGGACCGTCAGGCCCAGGGCGTTCTGCATGGCCATCCGGTCGCGCGCGGCGCTCACGTCGGCCGCGGTGAAGCACGGGATCACGTAGCCCTGCGGGGTGAACCCGGAGTCGATGCCGATCTCGTCCTGCTGGCCGAGGTAGAACCGGCGCGACCACTCGCCCAGCTGGACCGCCCACGGGGTGCCGCCCTGGGTCCGGACCACGCCGGCCGCCCGGCTGCTGGCGCCCTGGCCGAGGGTCCGCTTCTCCAGCAGGACGACCCGGTCCAGGCCGCTGCGGCGCAGGAAGTAGGCGCACCAGGCGCCGACGGTCCCGCCGCCGACGACCACCGCGTCAGCGACGTCCGGCTGGCGAGCTGCAGGCATTGGCACGAGAACCATGCTCGCCTAGACTGAACGTTCAGTCAAGAGTAGTGGACCGAGGCAGCGGACCGGCTGAAGGGGCGCGATGTACGGCTTGACAGATGCTGACCGGCAGATCCAGGCGCGCGCCGCGACCTTCGCGGATGAGCTGATCCCGCTGGAGGTCACCGCCGAGCTGAACGACGGTGAGCTGGATAAGGAGATCACCGCCGGGCACGCGGCCCGGGCCCGGGAGCTGGGCCTGTGCTCGACCAACATGCCTGCTGCGCTGGGCGGGCTGGGCTACACCTCGCAGCAGCAGGTGCTGGTGCAAGAGCAGGTCGGGCGGGTCACCAACGCGCTGGCCTGGGCCTGCTCCACCCCGCCGTCCTGGATGACGGAGGTCGCTACCCCGTTCCAGCTGGAGAAGTTCATCGTCCCGACGATCCGGGGCGAGCGCGAGGAGTGCTACGCCATCACCGAGGAGGGCGCCGGGTCCGACGTGGACGCCATCGTCGCGACCGCCCGCCGCGACGGGGACGACTACCTGCTCAACGGCGAGAAATGGCACGTCACCTCCTACAACAGCGCGGACTACGCGTTCTTCCAGGGCAAGCTGGCCGGCGGCGACCACGACGGCGAGCACGCGATGTTCCTGGTCGACCTGCCCAGTCCTGGCGTCACGGTGGTCCGTACTCCGGCGTACTCGCACACCATCAGCCATCACCATCCGATCGTCGCGTTCACCGACGTCCGGGTGCCGGCAACCCACCTGGTCGGCGCCGAGGGCGACGGGATGAGCTTCGCTTACGAGTGGTTCCGGTTCGAGCGGCTGATGGTCGCCGCACGCTGCCTGGGCGCGGCCAGCCGGCTCACCGACGAGATCACTGCCTTCGCCGCCGAGCGCGAGGTGCAGGGCCAGCCCATCGCCCGGTTCGGCCAGATCCAGGCCATGCTGGCCGACTGCCTGACCGAGCTGTTCGCGGCCCGCGCGCTGGTCTATGAGACGGCGCGGGCGATCGACGCCGGCACCGACGTGAAGGTCCAGCATGCGCAGTGCTCGATGGCCAAGCTGTATGCCTCAGAGATGGCCGGCCGGGTTGCTGACCGCGCCGTCCAGATCTTCGGCGGGCGCGGCTACATGCGCGAGAACGTGGCCGAGCGGTTCTTCCGCGAACTGCGCGTCGAGCGGATCTGGGAAGGCACCAGCGAGGTCCAGCGGGCGATCATCGCCGACCAGATGCTCAAGCGCGGACCCCGGGCCCTGGCCTGACCCTGTTTCCAGCGAGATAGCGGGCGCCCTGGGCGCGCCGCTATCTCGCTATCTCGCGCGCTTAGGCGGGGAGACTGTCCTCGATGGCGGAGATGACCTCGGGGGCTTCCGGGTCGGTCATCGGGCGGAATCGCGCCACCGCCTTGCCGTCCGGGCCGACCAGGAACTTCTCGAAGTTCCACTGAATGTCCCCGGCCTCGCCCTCAGCGTCGGCCAGGGCGGTCAGCTCGGTGTAGACCGGGTGCCGGCCATCGCCGTTGACCTCGATCTTCTCGAACATCGGGAAGGTGACGCCGTAGGTCGTCGAGCAGAACTGCGAGATCTCCTCCGCGCTGCCCGGCTCCTGGCCGCCGAACTGGTTGCAGGGGAATCCGACGACCGAGAAGCCCTGGGCAGCGAACCGCTCCTGCAGCCGCTCCAGTCCCGCGTACTGCGGGGTCAGCCCGCACTGGGAGGCCACGTTGACGACCAGCAGCGTCTTGCCGGCCAGGTCGCCCAGCGACCCGGGCTGGCCGTCGAGTGTGGTGAGGGGGATGTCGTGCAGGCTCAATGTTCAGGCTCCTTTGACCGCGTCACGCAGATGGCCCACTGCCGGACTCTAACGCAGCGAGCTGCCCGGTAATGCCCGGCTACGGGCGGGAACGTCAGGCCGGTGCCGGCGGTCCGGCCAGGTCCGCGGCGAACCCGGCCAGCAGCGCGGCCTAGCTGACGACCTGCTCGCGGGTGGCGTCGGCCTTGTTCCAGACCCGCTCGCCGCGGTAACCGCGGCCGATCATAGTGACGAACTGGTACACCGCATCCTCATCGGGCGCCAGCGGGCCCGGCTTGGCGTGCTCGGAGGTCAGCCCGCGCTGTACCGACTCGCAGGCACCCCAGTCCTGCCGGTTGGTGATGTCCCAGAAGTCGACGGCGAAGCCGGGGTCGAAGCCCTGCTTCTCCATGGCCTCGGGCGCGAAGGCCCAGACGCACTCGATGATGGTCCGGTCGGCCGCCAGCGGCACCAGGCGGTGCGTCATCACGTAGTCCGGGTGCAGGCTGACCAGCACGTTCGGGAAGAGGTTGACGTAGATCACGGTGCGCAGCCCGTGAGCGTCCAGGCCGCGCAGCGGCACGCCCTGACTGGTCCCGTCCAGCGACATGGTGTCCATGCCGTCCCGCAGGTCCATCCAGCCACCCACCCAGGCGCCGTCCGCGTGATAGTTCTCGCCGCTCTTGGGCGGGCTGACCGCGCACAGCTCAGGGTGGATCATCGGGCAGTGGTAGCACTCGTGGTAGTTCTCGGTCAGGATCTTCCAGTTCGACGCCGCGTCGTAGCGGTGCCGCCCGCCGATGACCAGCCGCTCCGGCTCATACGGGGCCACCAGGGCGTCGAGCTCGGCGAACTCCGCAGCGAGCGGGGCAGCCTGGCCGCCGGAGCCGTCGACGAAGATCAGGCCGTGCCACTCGGCGACGGGCAGCTCCACCAGGCCCCAGCTGGACCGGTCGAAGCCTTCATTGCGGCGGAAGCCCGACGCGAAGCGCAGTCCGCCGTCCAGCCCGTAGGTCCACGAGTGGTACGGGCAGATGATGGTGTTGCGCTGGGCTGACTCCCCGACACCCAGCAGCTCGTGGCCCCGGTGGCGGCAGGAGTTGCCGAACGCGTGCAGGGCCCCGTCGTCGTCGCGGGTCAGCAGCACGCTGCCCGGCCCGGCCTGCTCGGCCCGCTGGTCACCGGGCTGGGGCAGCATCGAGGAGAACCCGACACACAGCCAGCCATCGCCGAAGAAGTGCTGCTGCTCCCAGGCGAACACCGCCGGGTCGACGTAGGCAGCGCGCGGGAGCATGGTGCTCTGCCCGAACGGCCGCAGCGCCTGCGCGAGGGCTGCCGGGTCGATCGGGGCAGCGGGATACTGCAGTTGACTGACCATACAGTCAAGAGTAAATGTCGTACCTGACTCTGTCCAGACATCCTCGCCGGCACTCGCCGGCGGCATCAGGGCCGGCACCCCCCGCGCCCGGCCTGCGGGGATCTGGCCATTTCACGCCCGCTCACGGGGGTTCGCGGTACCTTAGCGGCAATCTGGCGGGCGGCATCCCCGCCAGGCCGCTGGCTGGGTTACGACCGGGAAGAGCACGGAATGACCGGGAAGTCCTCTTCGCTGCGCCGTCCGGCCCGGCCGCTGCACCCGCCGTTCACCCATTTCCCGATCGCCGGCTACGTGTTCGCGGCAGCGTTCGACCTGGCCTCGGCCGTCGGCTCCGGGCATCAGTGGGCCGCTGGCTTATGGCACTCCGGCACCTTCGTGATCGTCGGCGGCCTGGTGATCTGCCTGGTCACGATGGGGACGGGCTTCTGGGATCTGGTCCGGTTCCCGCCGCGCTCGCCCGGTGCCTTCCGCACGATGGCCGTGCACGTCGCCCTGATGGGCCTGGTATTCATGATGGGCGCCGGCGACCTGGCCTGGCGGCTGCGCGATTACACCCGGCCCGGCGCGCCAGCCGGCATCGTCGTGCTGTCGCTCGCGCTCGCGACGCTGGCGTGCGGCGGGGGCTGGTTCGGCGGCAAGCTGGTCTTCGGGTTCGGGGTCGGAGTGGCGGCCCAGATGAGCCGAGACCGGGACGCAGCAGGTCAGGAATGCGCTGCGGGCTCCGGAGCGGGCCCGGGCGATTCTCCGGGCTGACCTGCAGGCAGATATTCTCGCCTGACCGCCGCGCGTAACGCGGCCAGCGCCTGCCGTTGTCACGGCAGCTGACGGGGCAGACGGGGAGACCAGTGATGGGGCAGGCGTGGCTGACGGCAAGGTAGCCCTGTCCCCCAAGATCCGCGCCCTGCTGGTATTCGTGTGCGCGGTGGTCCTGGTCGACACGGTGTTCTTCACCGCGCTGACCCCGCTGCTGCCGCACTACGTGCACGAGGCCGGGCTCAGCAAGTCGGGCGCCGGGCTGCTGGTGGCCGCCTACCCGCTGGGCACCCTGGTGGCCGCGCTGCCCAGCGGCGTGCTGACCGCCCGGCTGGGCTGCCGCCAGGTCGTGGTCATCGGCCTGGCCCTGATGGCGGTGTCCACGCTGGTGTTCGGCTGGAGCAGGACCGAGAGCGTGCTGGATATCGCGCGCTTCGTCCAGGGCCTGGGCGGCGCCTGCACCTGGTCCGCGGCGATGGCCTGGCTGGCCACGGCCGCCCCGCCGCAGCGCCGCGGTGAGCTGCTCGGCACGGCCCTGGGCGCGGCGGTGGGCGGGGCCCTGCTCGGGCCCGTGCTGGGCGCGCTGGCCAGCCGGGCCGGCACCGGGCCGGCGTTCTCCGCCGCCGCCGTAGCCGGGACCATCCTGATCGTCGTGGCCTTCCTCATGCCGCCCGCGCACGGCACGCAGTCCCAGGGCCTGCGCTCGGCGCTGCCCGCACTGCGCGACCGCCAGATCGGGGTCGCCATGTGGCTGACCCTGCTGCCCGGCCTGGCCTTCGGAGTCCTGGACGTGCTGGCCCCGCTGCGGCTGGGCGAGCTGGGCGTCAGTGCCGCCCTGATCGCGGCCACCTTCCTCGCCTCGGCCGCCCTGGAGACGGGCCTGTCCCCGCTGGCCGGGCGGCTGGCGGACAAGCACGGGGCCATGTTCCCGATCCGGCTGTCCCTGGTGGCGGCGGTGATCATCTCCCTGCTGGCGCCGGTGCTCGCGCCCGCCGCCGTGCTCATCGTCGCCCTGGTGATCGGCATGCCCGCGTTCGGCACCATGTTCGCCCCGGCGAGCGCCATGCTCAGCCACGGCGCGGACCGCCTCGGGCTGAACCAGGGCCTGGCCTTCGGCCTGGCCAACCTGGCCTGGGCGACCGGCCAGGCCATCGCCGCAGGCGGCAGCGGGGCCCTGGCCCAGGCCACCTCGGACCTGGTTCCGTACGCGCTGCTGGCCGCGATCATGCTGGGCACGCTGATCGCCTTCCAGCCCGCAGGACGGCGGCTGCTGGGCCGGCTCGGTGCGGCAGCGGGCCGCCGCCGGACTCGCTCCCGGGTGTTACGGACCGCCAGGGGGCGGGCCGGCGGCTAGTCTGCGCGCCCTCGCCGGGCCGCCGCCGCAATCTAGTTAGTAGTGAGTTACTAGTAATATTGTCGGCATGGCAGCACCACGACAGGCCCGGATGACCGGGGCCGCCCGCCGCGCGCAGATCCGGGAGATCGCCGCGGAGGAGTTCGCCCGCGACGGACTGCACGGCGCCTCGGCCGAGGCCATCGCGCGGCGGGCCGGCATCACCCAGGCGTACATTTTCCGGCTGTTCGGCACCAAGAAGAACCTGTTCATCGAGGTCGCCCAGACGGCCTTCGACCAGCTGACCGACGCCATGGTGCAGGCAGCCGGCACGCGAGGCGGACTGGATGCGCTGGCCGCGATGGGCCAGGAGTACGACAGCCGGCTAGCCGGCCGGACGGGGCTGCTGGTCCAGTTGCAGGGGTTCGCGGCCTGCGGCGACGCGGAGGTCCGCGATGCCGTGCGCGAGTGCTTCAGGCGGATGTGGGATGCGGTCGCCGGGGCGTCCGGCCTGGACCCGGTGACGGTGAAGACGTTCCTGGCCTTCGGGATGCTGCTGAATGCCAGCGCCGCCATGGAACTGGCCGGGCTGGACGAAGACTGGGCGGCCGGCGTCCGGACCCGGATCCAGGCCGGGCTGTTCCAGCACATCACCACCGAGACCAACCGATGAGCGGAACGGGGCCCGCGGCGGGCGATCCCGTCCCGGCTCGGATGGCTGCGGGGACCGCGGCGGCCGACCGCGGCCCGGAGCTGACGGCGCAGCGACGGGCGGGCCCAGCTCATCCCGGCTGCTCGTCCCGGCGTGCTGTTCATCGCGCTGGTCGTGGCGGCCGTTGGCAGCCCGGGCGCGCCGCTGATCACCAGCGTCGCGGCGGACTTCGGGGTCTCGCTGGCCAGCGCGCAGTGGACGCTGACCGCAACCTTGCTGGCCGGGGCGGTCGCCACTCCGGTGCTGGGCCGGCTGGGCGCCGGCCCGCTCCGGCGGCGGGCCGTGCTGGCGACGCTGGCCGTGGTCGTGACCGGCAGCGTGCTGACGGTGGCGCCGCTCGGGTTCGGCTGGCTGCTGGCCGGCCGGGCCGCCCAGGGCACCGGGCTGGGCCTGACCGCACTGATGATGGCCACTGCCCGCGACCACCTGAGCGCTGGCGCAGGCGGCCGGGACCCCGGCGCGAACGGCGGCCGCCCGTCCACTGCCGGCGAGACCAGCGGTCGCGAGTCCCGCGCGCGCGGCCAGCTGGGCGCTGGTGGCGCGAAGCGGGCCCGGCCGGGCCAGCGCGACCCGGCCGCGTCGGCCATCGCCTCATCTCGGTCGCGTCGACGGCCGGGATCGGCGTGGGCTACCCGCTGGCCGGCCTGCTGACCGAGCTGGCCGGCTTGCGCGCCGCCTACTCGCTCGGCCTGGTGGTCACCGTGGCGGCGCTGGGGATCGCGATCCTGGCCATCCCGCATCCGCCGGCCAGGCCGGCACGGACGGCCGCGCATGCCGTGCCGCCGCCAGCCGGCATACCGTCTGGAGCCGGAGCACAGTCCGGAACCGGTGCCCCGTCCAGAGGTGGCCCATCCAGAGCAGGCCCGCCGTCCGGGGCCGGCTCGCAGCCCCCGCTGGCCACGCCGGCGGACGGCGGGCGGGTCAGCCTCGACCTGCCCGGCGCGTTCTTGCTGGCCGCGGGCCTGATCGCAGTGCTCCTGGCAGTGGGCGACCCGGACCTGTGGCAGCGGCACCTAAGCCTGGCCGGCGGCCTGCTAGGTGCGGCGGCGGTACTGCTGGCCGCCTGGATCATCCGCGAGCGCCGGGCCAGTTCCCCGCTGGTGGACATCTCCCTGCTGCGCCATCCGGCGGTGGCCCGGGCGAACGTCGTCATGCTGGCCGGCGGTGCCGGCATGTACCTGCTGCTCACGATCATCACCCGGTACGTGCAGACACCGGCTTCGGCGGGCTACGGCTTCGGCGTGAGCACGTTCGCGGCCGGGCTGGCCCTGGTGCCGTTCTCGGTGCTGGGCTTTGCCGCGGGCCGGGTCACCCCGCGGCTGAGCACCCGGATCGGCCCGGCTGCGGTGCTCGCTGTCAGCTCCGTTATCGTGGCGGCCGCTTTCGCCATGTTCGCGCTGGCCCGAGCGGATTTTGCCGAGGCCCTGACGGCCGCCTCGGGGGTTGCGATCATGGCTGCCACCGCCGTCATCGCCGGAGCCGGAGCCCGGGCCGGCCTCCGCCGGGCCAGCCACGGCACGGAGCCGGGCAGCACCAGCCGTGGCAGCACCGGCCGTGGCAGCACCGGCCCTCGCGACAGCGGAACCAGCCCCGCGGCCGCCCGGGGCTGAGCCAGGGCTGAGCTACCCCGGCCGGCCCGCGGAGACCGGGCCGCCCGCCATCCTGCAGCCGTACCGGGCGCCCGGGTGCCCCCGGCACAATTGCCCGCCAGAGGGCTTGACGGAGGACTCCGTTAGCCGTAGCTTTCGTTAGCGATGACTAACGCATCAGATTTGCTGGAGGTCCTGGCCGAGCCGACCCGGCGCGCCATCGTGGAGCGGCTGGCCGAGCGGCCATCCGCCGTCAGCGACCTGGCCCGGGACATGCCGATCACGCGCTCGGCGGTCTCCCAGCACCTGCAGATTCTCAAGTCCGTCGGCCTGGTCACCGACCAGGCGGTCGGCACGCGGCGCATCTACCGGGTCGACCCGGACGCACTCGCGATCATCCGCGCCTACTTCGACGCGTTCTGGACCCGGTCCCTGGCGGCATTCCAGGAAGCGGCCGAGCGCCCACGGGAGGACACGTGACTATCACCGACGCCACGACGGTCAGGACCTCGGTCGAGGTAGACGCCCCGATCGCGCATGCCTTCCACGTGTTCACCGCCGGGATCGGCACGTGGTGGGATGACGACAAGCACATCCTGGAAGCCCCGCTGGCCGAGATGGTGTTCGAGCCGTTCGCCGGCGGCCACATCATCGATCGCGGCACCGACGGCAGCGAGTGCCGCTGGGCCCGGGTGCTGGCCTACGAGCCGCCCGCGCGGGTCTGCTTCAGCTGGGACATCAACCCGAAGTGGCAGATCGAGACGGATCCGGAGCGGACGAGCGAGATCGAGATCACCTTCACCGAGATCACGCCCGGCCGCACCCGGGTCGTCCTGACCCACCGCCATCTCGACCGGCACGGCGATGACTGGGAGAGCATGCGCGACGCGGTGGGCCACGGCTGGACGCTGGAGCCGCTGCGCGCCCGGATCGAGAGGTCCCGGCAGGTCCTCGGCCGCGAGCTGCCGGTCATCACCGACGAGACGATGCGCGCGCGGCTGGCCGCCGCGGCCGGGTACACGGCCATCTTGCTGCGGGTGACCGGCACGTTCGACCCGGCGACCGCCGGCCCGACCGTGTGGGAGCATGGCCGGCGCAACATGGCCCTGGCCGAGGCTGGGCTGCTCTCGGTCGTCCTGCCGGTCGGGGACGACACCGAACTGGCCGGCATCGGGGTATTCGCGGCGACGCCCGACGACACTCAGGCGATCATGGAGGACGACCCCGGTGTCCGCGCGGGGATCTTCAGCTATGAGCTGCACCCCGTCCGCGGGTTTCCCGGCGCCTCGCTGCCCTGACGGCACCCTCGCTGCCGGGCAGCGCCTCACTGCCCTGGCGGCGCCTCACTGCCTGGCAGCGCTGGCTGCCCTGACGCACTCCGGTGACCGGCGGCGGCCAGCGGCCGGATCCGCGAGCTGCCAGCGGCTGCGTCAGACCCCTGCGCGGGGGCGATCTCGCGGCTCACGATCCATGCATGCTTGCCGACCTGCCGGACCCGCGCGAACCCGTACTCCTCGAACAGCTCGACCGTCGCGCTGAACAGGAACCGGCCCTGTGCCTCGCGGCCGGCGGTCGTCTCGGAGATCGCCTCGACCAGGCCGCCGCCGGCCGCGGCGATCTGCGCGATCGCGCCTTCCAGCCCGGCGCGCGCGATCCCCTGGCCGCGATGCCTCTTGTCGACGAAGATGCAGGTGATCCGCCAGCGCGCGGGCGGCGGCGGGTCCTTCCGGTAAGCGCGCTCGTGCTTGAGGCCCAGCTCGCCTGTGCTGCCGTACTGGCACCAGCCCTGCGCGAGTCCCTGCTCATCGAAGACCAGCGCGGCATGCGCGTCGCCGGAGCGCACAAGCTGCTCCTTCAGCGCGCGGGGATTGCTGACGCCACGCTGGTAGGCGGTGTGGAACCCGATGCACCAGCACCCGCCGAAAATCCCGTTGTTGCGCTCGACCAGGTCCGCGAACGCCTCCCAGGCGGACGCGTCGAGCGGACGGACGGTGAAGGCAGCATCCCCGGCCGGCGGCACTGCCCCTGGCGCGGCGGCCGCGCGGTCAGCCATCGGCCAGCTCGCCCAGGATGCTGGCCAGCTCGGCTGGCCGGCTGAACATCGGCCAGTGACCCGAGTCGATGTCGACGTAGTCGACGTTCCGGGCCCGGGTCAGCTCGGGTACGTCGCCCTTGGCTATCCACTCCCGCGCCTCAGACGGGGAGAACTCCGGGCAGATCAGGCTGACCGGCACGTCGAAGCGCCGCTCGTCCCTCAGCTGAACCGTTCCCCTCGCGACGGCCCCGGGGACGGGGATGGCGGCGGTCGCGATGGCGGCTCGCTGCTGCTCGCTGAGGTCAGCGGAGTCAGGGCCGTCGAACGGCTCCCAGCCGGGGAAGGGCATGACGCCGTCGGCCAGCTCGAAGAAGTCGGCGTACGGCTCGCCGTCGGCCGACGGGAAGCCGCCGATCATGGCCACCCGGGTCACCTTGCCCGGCCGGGAGTCGGCCGCCATCCAGGCGAGCGTGCTGGCGGCCGAGTGGCCGACAACCAGCACGCTGCCGGCGGCGGCGTCGACAGCAGCCAGGACGGCCGCGCGCTGGTCCTCGAGTGTGGCGGCCGGCGGCGGTGCGCCCTGCCCGGGCAGCGTGACGGCCGCGGCCTCGTAGCCCTTGCCCTGCAGTTGCTGAACAACCTCATCCCATGCGGACCCGTCGAGCCAGAGGCCGCCGATGAGCACGATCTGCATCGTGATCGCTGCTCCTTCCTGGGTGCGTCTTTGCCGGACGACTGCGAACCCTCGGCCGGGCGGCAGCCGCGATGATCCTGCTGCTGGCGGCGGCCAGCCCGTCCGGTTCCGAGCGTAAGGCCATTACCGGACGGTTAACTTCCGGATATCCAGGAGTTCCCCTACCCTCGGAACGTGACGAGTGTCAGCCCCACGGCTCGTGCGCTGCAGACGCTGGAGATGCTGCAGATCCGGCCCGGCACGACCGCCGAGCAGATCGCCGGGCGCCTCGGCGTCACTGAGCGCGCGGCCCGCCGTTACGTGGCCATCCTGCGCGAGGCCGGCGTGCCTGTCGAGTCGTCGCGGGGCCGGTATGGCGGCTACTGGCTCGGTCCGGGGACCCGGCTGCCGCCCGTCGTCTTCACCCAGGACGAGGCGCTGGGGCTGGTCATGGCCGTGCTTGAGGGCCATCCGGCGGCTACCGACTCCGGCGACCTGGTCGGCTCAGCGCTGACCAAGGTCATCCGCGCGCTGCCCGGCGGCGTCGGCCGCCAGGCCGCGGCCCTGCGCGAGGTCGCCGCGGCGGCACCCGACCGTCGTGCTGCTCCCCCCGATCCGGCCGTGACCAGCTCACTCATCATCGCCGTCGCGTCCCGGCACCGGGTCCGGCTCCGGTATCAGAGTGGCTCGGGCCGCGAATGGGATGCCGACGTCGACCCGTGGGCGGTCGTTGTCCGGCACGGACGCTGGTACCTGCTCTGCCACGCCCACCATGCCAGCGCGGTCCGCAGCTACCGGGTGGACCGGGTCCGCGCAGTCGAGCTGACGAGCCACCGGTTCACCCCGCCCGACGGGCTGGACCCGGTCGCGGCGCTGGAGGAGAACCTGGGCACGGGCTGGGAGTTCCCGACCCGGGTCGTGTTCGAGGCGCCGGCGGCGGAGGTGGCCCCGTGGATCCGCCCGCCGATGGGACGGCTGGCGGATCACCCGGCTGGCTGCCTGCTGACCGGCAGCACCAGCAACCCCCGGATGTACGCGCAGGAGTGGCTGGCGCCGCTGCCGTTCGCCTTCCGGGTCGAGGGCGGCGACGAGCTCCGCGCGGCCGTCGCGGCGCTGGCGGCACGCTGCGCGGCAGCAGTCGCCGGCCCGCCGCCGCCGCAGCCTGCCTGACGCCAGCGACCCCGGCGCGAGCGACACGGTGCCTGCCACCCGGGCCCGGACATGCGCCTGGCCCGGTCCCCGCTTCGAGCGGGGACCGGGCCAGGCACCTGAGGTGGAGGTGGCGGGAATCGAACCCGCGTCCTTCAGCACATCACCAGGGCTTCTCCGGGTGCAGCCTGCTGTGCTTTTCTCAGCCCCGGCGGTCACGCAGGCAAGCCGCCGACGGGCTCAGTCACTGTTTGGTGTCCCGCTCATCCCCGCGACCGGGATGAACGGTGGATCCTCCTAGCTGATGCCAGACACCGGGCCGGAGGCTCTCCCGGGCTGACAACCTCTAACTCGCGGTTGTTAGGCCGCGAGGGCGAGGTGAGTGCGCTTTACATTGGCACTTATTAAGTTGCGGTCACAGGTTTAACGAGGTTATGTCCGCGGTCCTCGACCCGCTTCCCCTGGATCAACTACCAAAGTCGAAGCCTGTCACCCCCATGTTCAGTTGTCTGGTGAGCCCCGCGGCACACTGGCCACGGCCTTCACCTTGTCGACGCTACCGGTTCAACACCCCCGCGCCAACTCCGATTCCCCGCCGGTACTGTGGCGCGGTGACTACTCAGGTGATCGTGCTCAACGGCGGCTCCA
>DASXDJ010000171.1:0-10227 GCA_036490755.1 Streptosporangiaceae bacterium | reverse complement strand
ACTTCACGTCCCGGACGGTAGGAGGCGAGACGGTCTACAACCTGACCCAGCCGAGGACATCCGGCTGAGCAGCCGGAACCGACCGCGGGGCAGGCAGCCATCCCCCGGGGGCTGCCTGCCCCGCATCGCTCGTGCGGCGGGTCACTCGGAGGGCCAGTTCCGCTGGAGGGCCGCCGTCACGCGGCTACGCCGCTACAGCGCCCGGCGGGTGTCCGGGCAGAATCCGGCCTGGTGGATCCTGGTCTGGCGGATCGCGTCCCGGCGGATCGCGTCCCGGCGGACCGTGTCGCGGCGGACCGTGTCGCGGCGGATCGCGGATGAGCAGGCCATCGGGCGAGCCGTGGCTGTGCAGGATCTTGCGGCCATCCGGGCTGGTCGCGGTCGTGGTGCCGTCCGGGTGCAGGACCAGGTTCCAGCCCCAGCGGTGAATCGCGATCAGGTGGTGGAACGAGCACAGCGGGACCAGGTTGTCCAGGGCCGTCAAACCGCCCTCGGATCTCGGGATGAGGTGATGGACCTGGCAGTGCTGCGCTCGCTTGCCGCAGCCAGGGAACGCGCAGCGCGGATGCCGGATGGCGACCAGCCGCCGGAGATGAGCGGGAATCTTGTCGGTCTGGCCGACATCCAGCGGCAGGCTGGGCCCCGCCAGCCGGGTGCCGGCCAGGCTCGTGCGCAGACGGGACGCGAGCCCGCCGGGACCCGACAGCAGCCCCACAGCGGCATGCAGGATGAGCTCCTCGATGCGCCTGCGGTCCCGGCCCGCGGGCCGGGCCAAGGCCAGCTCGTCAATCAGCTGGTCCAGCACATCAGGGTCGATCATCCCGGTCACCACGGGCGTGACCGCCGCGTCGCACGCGTACCCCTCGGCCGCGGCGCCCGACACCCATCCCGGCACTCCCGAAGCTGTCCCCCCTGCGGCCAGCCACGCATCCTCGGCGCGAACATCCCTGCTGACGGTGCCGTCCCCGGCGACGACGCCCTGGCGCCTGGTGTCCCCGCTCCGTACGCCGTCACCGGCCGGGCCGGCCTCCTGGCCCGGCGCGGGACTGCCCGCGCGGGCATTCCGGACGGCCAGGTCGCGGAGCTGGCTGAGGGTCATGTGCAGCTGAATCTGAGTCGGCTGTCCGGCCGAGTCCGGAAGACCGCTGCCGCTGCCGACAAGGCGCCGGCAGGCCTCCTCCAGTGCGTCATGACTGCGCTGACGGCGGGTCCGGTCGTCCTCGGGACCCATCTTCTTGCTCAGCGCCTCCAGTACCGCCGACAACGCGGCAGCGCACTCCGGGGTCAGCTCGCCGGTCAGCCTGCCCGAACCGCGATAGTGCAGGGCGAGCTCAAGGGACCGGTCCTGGAACGGCGGCGCCTCATCATCGGTGTCCGGAGGCGCGGTCCGCTGATACATCTCCTCGGCGAGCTGGGACAGGTCGGCCAGCGTCAGGCCGGGACAGCAGGCCGCGGACAGGAAGATCTTGTCGGCGTCCTCCCGCACGTCCGGCGGCATCATGTCCGACCACTCGGACAGCTGGCGCGCCCACGACTCGGAGATCCGCGCCGCCGCTAGCGCGTCGGCGATCTGCGGGTGCACGGCCAGCCGGCGCATCCAGCCCATGGATGCTCCCGCCGCTCCCCTGGTCACCCGAGTCTGCGCGACCAGCCACGACTTGGCCGACCGCGCGCCGTCGTCCTCGAACACCCCGCGTGCGCTGAACGCGGCCAGGATGCGGGCTCGCGCCACCGTCTGGGCCCCGGCGATCCGCTCCAGCGCCTTGAGGCAGTCAGCCAGCTCGACCTCGGGCAGCGCGCCGGCATCCGCGCCTGCCAGGAACTCCAGCGCAGACTGCGCCGCAGCTACCGCCTGAGCCATCCCGGCATAAGCCGCGCCTGTCCCCGCTCGATCGTCCTGCCTCCCACCCGGCCGTTCCGACAGTGGCTCGCGCACCCCGCACCTCCCGCCTGCTGGCTCGTCGCGGACTTCCATTAGCTTTTGTGTTCGATACCCACGCTACGCCGGGGGTATGACAAAACGGCGGTCCGCGCCGCGCGCCCGCCAGGAAATCTGAGCAGGATCTCAGCCGCCGGCGGACGGGCGAACCTGCCGGCGCAACGGTGCGGGCAGTGCGGCCAGCGCGGTTGCGCACCGGCGGTCCAGGGGACCGTCCAGCTCAGCGACGAGGACGTCCGCCCAGGCCTGCAGCGGGTCGGCGTAGACCAGGTCGAGCAGGGCGTTGTTGACGGCGTGGCGGAGCTGGGGCAGCTCGGCCGCCGGCAGCAGCTGCTCGGTCTCGACCGTGACCGGCAGGATGATCAGCAGGTTCAGGCCGGCCATGGCCGGGCGCAGGACCGCGGGGTCCACGTCGGCATCGGCGCCCTGCGCGGCGAGGTAGGCGAGGAAGTCCACGGGCGTCCGGTCGAACACCACATCCGGTCCGGAGGAGCGAAGGAGCTGCACGGACCGGGCCAGCTGGGCCTGGTAATCCTCCGCCGACGGCGGGAAGCCGAACTCGTAGCCGTCATCTTCCAGCAGGACGTAGGGCTCGTCGGCCGCGACGTGGCCGGGCAGCCGTGCGCAGAGCTCCCCGACCAGCGTTGTCTTGCCGGTTCCGTGCGTCCCGGACACTCCGATGCGCAACTCATGCTCCCGTGGCCGCGGCTGGGCCAGCAAGCCTGGCAGAACTGTCATACCGCCGCCGTAGCATCCGGCCATGACCGGTGCCCCGTCCACGCTGTCCTTCTACACCGAGCCCGCGCGGATGACATCCCCCGGCCCGTACGCGGCGCTGCTGGAGCCGCTGCCGAGCGACATCGGCGGGCTGGCCGCGGTTGCGCACGGGCTGCTGGTGCATGAGCACATGGCGGCGGGCTACGGCCTGACCCTCTCGGACAGCGACCGCGACACCGTGCACCTGCGCCGCGTCGAGCAGCTGCTGGAGCAGATCGTGGCCCGCGACGATCGCCCGCTGGGTGTCGCCCGGGAGCCCGCCGGGCGGGTGGCCGGGAACTGCCGGCACTTCACCGTGCTGACGGTCGCCGCGCTGCGGGCGCACAATATTCCGGCCCGGGCCCGGTGCGGGTTCGGCGGGTACTTCGGCACGGGCACGTTCGAGGACCACTGGGTCTGCGAGTACTGGAATGCCGGCCAGCAGCGCTGGATCCTGGCCGACGCGCAGATCGACGACGTGCAGCGCGAGTGGTTCCCGCTGGACTTCGACGTGACCGACGTGCCCCGCGACCGGTTCGTGATCGCCGGCCAGGCCTGGGCGCAGTACCGCGCCGGGGAGGTGAACCCGGAGCACTACGGCCTCAGCATGCTCAAGGAAGCCGGGGACTGGTGGATCGCGGGCAACCTGATGCGCGACGCCGCGGCCCTGATGAACATCGAGCTGCTGCCGTGGGACTGCTGGGGCATCATGCCGGAGCCAGAAGGCCGCACCAGCGAGGCCGACCTCGCCTTGTTCGACACACTCGCCGGGCTCACCCGCGATCCCGACGCGTCCTTCGCCGGCCTGCAGCAGCTCATGGCCGACGACCGGCTGCGGGTCCCGCCCGCGGTCCGCAGCGCGCTGCGGCGCCGTGATGAGCCGATCTGAGCCAGCCGCTGCCCTGCGCGGCGGCAATAATGACGGAATGGACCTGGCCAAGAAGCTGCAGATCAAGCCCGGCACGCTCGTCGCGGTGCTCGCGGCGCCGGCCGACGGGCCCGAGCTGGCCGCGGACGGCGCCGTGCAGCTTACTGGCAGCCCGGCCGAGGCCGGCGCGGTGATCGCGTTCGCGCGCGAGCACGCGGACCTGGCAGCCGCCGGGCCGGCTATCGAGGCGGCCCGCGAGGACCGGCTGGCGTGGATCGCCTATCCGAAGGCCGGGCAGCTCGGGACCGACCTGAATCGCGACAGCCTGGCTCAGGCGGTCATCGACCTGGGCGGCCTGCGGCCGGTCCGCCAGGTCGCGATCAACGAGGTGTGGTCGGCGCTGCGCTTCCGGCCCGGCTGACGGGCGGGGCCGGCCGGGCGCCGGGCCAACGGGGCGGCCCGAGCGCGGGCGTCGGGTTCGGGCACGCTGAGCTGCCCGATCGTGCGGTGCGCTCTAGCGTACGCCGGCGATGGCGAGCAGGTCGTCGAGGATCGCGCCGAACTCCGTCACGCCCACGCTCAGGTGCCCGGCGCCGGTGATCAGGTGGGCGCGGGCGCCCGGCAGGTGCGCGGCCAGCCACTGCCCGTGCGCGAACGGCACCATCATGTCCTGGTCGCCCTGCCACACGGTGACCGGCGCGCCCGCCCCCGGCGTGAAGCCCCAGTCCGCGGCGAAGGCCAGGTCATCGTCGCGCCAGCCCGCGATGCCCGTGCTCACCCCGAGCCGGAATGACGCTGCCATGTAGTCCGCGAAGTCCCCGGTGATGACTGACTTGTCGACATCGGAGACCAGCCCGCCGAACGAGTCCGCGACCTGGTCAGCCGTGATGTCGCGCAGCTCGGCCGCAGCCGCCTCCAGCAGCGCGGTCAGCTCGGCCTCGCCGGCCAGGGCCGCGCCGAACTCGGCCACGTTCTCCGCCGCCATGCCTGCCAGCCAGTCCAGGCCGTCAGCGGCGAACGGCGCTACCCCGGCGATGGACGCGGCGCCCTGGCACCGCTGCGGCGCCAGCGCGGCGCAGGCCAGCGCGTGCGGGCCGCCGCCGGACCAGCCGGCCGTGACGAAGTGCTCCGCGCCGAGCTTGTCCAGCACCGCCGCCACGTCGGCCGCGGCGCCGGCCACCCGGCGGCCGGGGTCGGGCGTGGAGCTCCCGTAGCCGGGCCGGGCGTACATGACGGTGCGCAGGCCGCGCTCCGCCGCCGCGTCCACCATCGGGCCGAAGGCAGCCAGCCCCGACGGGGTCCCGTTGTGGAAGACCAGCGGCAGCCCGTCCTCGGGGCCCGCCGTGAGCACCTGCAGCTCGCGGCCTGCCGGGGCGGACACACTGAACTGGGTTACGTCCGGCTGCATGGCTGCTCCTTTGGGCGCCTGGCCTGGCTCGGGTCCGCGGTCTGCTGCCGAGCCTATGCGGGCCAGCGCGACTGACGCAGCGCGGGGAGCATCGCGCAGGACAGCACGCTGAGCGCCAGGAGGCCCGCCAGGACCAGCACCGCGGTGGTGGCCGGCAGGAACTGCAGCAGCAGTCCCGAGCCCGCCAGCCCGGCCGGGATGCCGATCCCGAGCAGGGTCTGCACGGCGCCGATGACCCGGCCCCGCTGGTCCGCCGGCGCCTGCCGCAGCACCAGCACGTCCAGTAGCACGCGGATCGCGGGCATGCCCAGCATCCCGGCGAACAGCACCGCGGCGGCCCACCACGGCCCGGCCGGCACGGCCAGCAGCGCCACGACCGGGACCAGCAGCAGGCAGATGCCCAGCAGCAGGACGCCGGGGCGCAGCCGGTGCAGCAGCGGGACCAGCGGCGCGCCGGCCAGCCCGCCGACGGCGCCGCCGCCCAGGGCCAGGCCGATCATCGCCGGGGCGACCGCCTGCTGGCGCAAGACGACCACCAGGATGATGTCCAGCCCGGACCCGACGGTGTTCACCATCATGATCAGGAGCATGGCGCCGCGCAGTACCGGCTGGTGCCACAGCGTGGCCAGGCCCTCGAGCATGGCCAGCCGGGGCCGCCCACGGCCTGCGGTCGCGGGCGCCGCTGCGGCGGCCCCTGCCGCCGACCCGGCCTGATCGTCGGCCGACGAGCGGGCCGGGTCGGCACCGGATGGCTCGTCCGCCGGCGCCGTGCGGTCCGGCACCCCGGCCGCCGTCGTGTCCGATGCGGCTGGATCTGCCGACTGGCCAGTCGCCGCAACGCCCGCCGCCGCGTCCCGCGGCTCGTCCTGGTTCACCCTGATCAGCAGGGCCGTGACCAGCGACAGCACGAACGATGCGGCAGTGAACAAGAACGGCGTCGCGTGGGCCAGCGCCCGGATGGCGTAGAGGGCGCCGCCGACCGGCGGGCCGATCAGCATGGCACCGTTCTGGCGAACCTCGTCCTGCGTCAGCGCCGCGGTCAGCTGGCTCGGCGGCACTGCCGCGCGCACCAGCAGGTACCGGGCGGAGCTGGCGATCGCCTGGCCGGTGCCGAGCAGCGCGGCCGCGATCAGCAGAACCGGCAGGGACAGGGCACCGAGCAGCAGCGCCGCGACGATGCCGCCGGTCACCAGGGCCCGGCTGGTCTCGGCCGCGATCACGATCCGCCGCCAGTCGCAGCGGTCAGCCAGGTGCCCGCCCGGCAGCCCGGCGGCCAGCGCGCCCGCGGCCTGGACCGCGGCGAACAGCCCGGCCCGGGCGGCTGACCCGGTGAGGGCCAGGATGGCCAGCGGGTAGGCGACGTCGGCGACAGCGATGCCGAGCGTCGACGCGCTCTGACCCGCCCACAGCACCTGGAACTGGACATTGCGCCACAGCGGCCGGACCGGGGCCTGCTCGTCCTGCTGACCGGGAGCCCGGACCGTCGTGTCCACCATCGTCCTACCGCCTTCACGTCGTCGTCATCATTCTTGCGACCGTCATCGTTCACTCTAGCGTGAATGATGACGCAAACGTGAGCATATGGCAAGATGACTCAGGTGAACTCAGCGGAAGAGCGGCACCGGATGCGGACCATCAGCGATGTCGAGACCCTGCGGGTTCTGGCCGACCCGCTGCGGCTGGCCATCCTGTCCGCCCTGATGGACGACGGGCCGGAGTTCCGGGTGATGTCGGTGAAAGAGCTCGCTGAGGAACTCGGCGAGCCGCAGACCAAGCTGTACCGGCACATCAAGCAGCTGGAGGCGGCCGGCCTGATCCGGGTCGCCGCCAGCCGGCTCGTCTCCGGCATCGTCGAGCAGCGCTACCAGGCCAGCCAGCGCGATATCAGCCTCGGCCCGGAGCTGCTCAGCAGCCGGGAGGCGGTCGAGGAGTCGCTGGCCTTCGTCACCGTCGCCCTCAACCGGTACCGCGACCAGTTCTTCGCCGCGCACCGGGCCAATGTCCTCGCGCCGCCCGGCAGCCCGGCCGGCCAGCCCGACCGCAAGCCCATCCTGAACATGACCGAGGTTCGCGTCCCGGCCGCGAAGGCAGCGGAGATCCACGCCCGGCTGCGCGCGATCATCGAGGAGGCGCACGCCGCGGAGGACCCGGACGGCGTGCCGGTCAGCGTGCTGGTCGGCTTCCTCATCCCCGTCCCGGGCCAGGACGGCCCGCCGGGCCCGCCGGGCCAGGAAGCCGCCAGCGAGTCCGGTCAGCAGGTCGCCGGCCAGCCCGGCTAGCGGCCCGCGGCGCCCGGGTAGCGCCAGACCCGCTCGCCGTCCGCCGTCCCGCCGGTCAGCGCGAACCCGGCCCGCTCGGCGACCTTCTCTGACGCCCGGTGCCACGGGTGAATGCTGGCCGTGATCAGCGTCGCCCCGGTCCCGGTCAGCCAGCCCACCATGGCGGCCGCTGCCTCCGAGGCGTAGCCGGCGCCCTGCCACGGCACGCCGATCACCCAGGCCACCACCGCCGCCAGGCCGCCATCCGGGCCGCCCGGTGTCACCGTGGCCTGAGTCGTGCCCACCGGAGCCCCGCTGTCGAGCACCCGGACCACCCAGTTCAGCCACAGCTCGTCGGGGTTGCCCGAGCCGGCCGCCCATCGCCGGTACTGGCCGCGCAGCTCCGGGACACTAGCCGGGACGCCGCCGATGAACTCGTGCAGGCGCGGGTCGCCCAGCACGGCCGCCATCTCCGCGGCGTCTTCCTCGCAGACCGGGGTCAGCCGGAGCCGGGCGGTCTCGAGCACGACCGCACTGTCGATATCCACGTTCACCCCGGCCACCCCGTTTCGTATCCGGCCCCGCGCTGGCGCGTGACAGTCACCGTGCCACAACGCGCGGCCGGGAGGCGGGCTGGCGCGCCCGGCGGGGCCCGGACACGGTACTGCCCCGGAGGCCGGTGTCCTCCGGGGCAGTGTCTACCGGGCGGGCCCGGCGCGGCTCAGGCCAGGTCAGCTGCTCCTGATCCAGGTGTTGCTGAATCCACCCGAGCTGCTGAGCGCGCTGGTCGAGTCCTTGTCCGCGCCGCTGTTGTTAATCATGGTGATCGAGGTCGGGCTCTGGCCGCTCATCGAGGAGCCGTTGGCCGAGGAGCCGGTGTAACTGATGGTGCCGAAGTTGGCCAGCGGCAGGACGCCGGAGGACGACGACGGGGCCTCGGTGATGACCTCGGCCGAGGAGCGGGCCAGGCCGCTCTGGTTCTTGCTGATGGTCTTCGTCCAGCCCTTGGTCGTGTCCTTCAGCACCAGGGTGTAGGTCCGGGTGCCGCTGAAGGTGACCGACGCGGTGAAGTGGTCACCGGGGCTCACCGCGTTGCTGAAGTACACCGGGTTGGCCGGGTACATCTCATACCAGCCGTAGTAGTCCGGCGACGAGCCGTCGCAGTCGGAGTCCGAGCCCGTCTGCTCGACGGAGCTGCTGTTGTAGCCGTCCAGGCCGACCCAGAAGGCCGCGTACTTGGCACTGCTGCCACTGCAGTGCGCGGTCGGCTCGGTCCAGCTGGCCGACACGCTGGTGAAGTGGCCACTCGCGCCGGTCACCGCATAGCCCGACCAGTTGGTCGACGTGGTGGAGGCGTTCTTGACTCCGTGGGTGGCGTGCGCCAGCGCGCCCGAGGGCCGCTTCATCACGCCGCCCGGCTTGAACGCGTGAACCGCGCTGCCGGGCCGGACGTGTGTGATACCGGGATGGGAGACGGTTGTTGCCGCGCTCGCTGTGCCGGCGACCGCCATGAGCGAGCCGACAGCCAGGGCGACTGTTGTGAGGGGGATGCACCAGCGACGGATCATGCAGGCTCCTTAGCCGTCGTTAGGGCAGCGAACGGTAGATATGTCACGTACTGTGCACATATCTCCGGTACTGCGGGGCGTCGCGGCGAACGTATAGTGCCCTTTGGTAATGGTTAAACAACAGAATGGTAAAGGATTGGTATAAAGGCCGTATCGATCGCTAAAGCCCCAGCTCAGCTGATGTGCGACATAAGCCATTCCCGGCATCGGGACGGCAGCGCGGCAGCAGCCGGCCAGGACGGAACCCCCGCGACGGGCATACCGGCCCCGTGGCGGGCATATCAGCCGTGCGGGCCGGCTGCGCGCGCCGAGCTTGCATCACCCAGTAGTCCCCGGCGTACCGTGAGATCGAGCCCAGAGGAGCCCCGTGCCTGTTCCCGCAGCTGACGAGCGCAACCGGTTTGCCCAGCGCCTGTTCGCGCCGCTCCCCGAGCGCTATGACCGGCTCGCCGAGGTGCTGTCCTTCGGCCAGAACGGCCGGTGGCGGCGGGCCATGGTCGACCAGGTGGCCCGCGCCCCGCGGGCCGGCCAGGTCATTCTCGATGTGGCGTCGGGAACGGCCGGCGTGGCCATTCAGCTCGCGCGGCGGACATCGGCGACGGTGGTCGGCATCGACCTCACCGAGCAGATGCTGCGGCAGGGACTCAGTAACGTCACGGCGGCCGGCCAGTCCGGCCACGTCCGGCTGCTCGCCGGGCGGGCCGAGCAGCTGCCCTTCCCGGACGCCACCTTCGATGCGATGACCTTCACTTACCTGCTGCGCTACGTCGATGACCCGCAGGCCACCCTGGCCGAGCTGGCCCGGGTGGTGAAGCCCGGCGCGATGGTGGCCAGCCTGGAGTTTCTGGCCCCGCCCTCGAAGTTCTGGCGGTTCTGGTGGTTCCTCTACACCCGGCTGGCGCTGCCCGCCGGCGGCCTGCTGACCGGCGGCCCGGAGTGGTTCGGCGTCGGGAAGTTCCTCGGCCCGAGCATCTCGGGCCACTACCGCCGCTACCCGGTCCCCTGGACCGCCGACGCCTGGCGCCGGGCCGGCTTCACCGAAGTCGGCGTCAGGGTCATGAGCCTCGGCGGCGGCCTGGTGATGTGGGGAACCCGGGCAGGTGGCTGATCCGCCGCCGGATCAGGCCGCCCGCGCGGCCCGGCCGGCCTACTATGCGGCGGGCCAGGGCCGCTGGCGGGACTGATGGACCCTGCTGCACCCGCCGTACACCGCCTGGCACCTGTCCTACGTCGTGCTCGGCGCCTGCCTGGCCCCGCGGGTCAGCCTGACCCCGCTGCTAGCCGCGCTGGCCGCGTTCTTCCTGGCCGTGGGAGTAGCGGCGCACGCACTCGATGAGCTGCAGGGCCGCCCGCTGCGGACCCGCATCCCCGGCCCGGTCCTGGTCGGGGTCACGGTGGTCGCGCTCGCCGGGGCGGTGGCCATCGGCATC
>DASXDJ010000170.1:0-34090 GCA_036490755.1 Streptosporangiaceae bacterium | reverse complement strand
CATCACGACGCCCTTGTGATCCCAGGGCCGGGTGAAGCCAACCGGGTCGCGGCCGCCGTAGGGGGCGACCCGGATCGGGAAGCCGGTGGCGTAGGCCTCGATCATCTTGCCGCCGCCGATGACCAGGCCGACGTGGCCGGGCGAGGCCACCGTGCCGTCTGATCCGGCGAAGAACACCAGATCGCCGGGCTGTGCCTGGCTCGCGCTGATCCGCGGCCCCCAGGCCCACTGCTGCTCGGACGTGCGCGGGATGGAGATGTTCGCTGTCCGGTAGGCCATCATCATCAGGCCCGAGCAGTCGAAGGAGTCCGGGCCGATCCCGCCCCACTCGTAGGGCTTGCCCAGCTGCTGCTCGGCGTAGGCGATGACCGCGGCGGCGACCGCGTTCGGGGTCTGGCCCACTCCGGTCAGGCAGTTCGGCGCGCTGTCCAGGGTCACCGGGCTGACCGTGAAGCCGCCCCGGGCGTAGGTCCCGGCGTAGAACAGCACCGTCTGGACGTAGGACTCCAGGTGGTTGTAGGCGAAGATGGCGCCCTGCACGTTGTCCAGGACGCCGTGCTCCAGCAGGTACCTGGCGGCGCCGGCGATCGCGTCGGCCGGATCGTAGACGTTGTCGATGCCGTCGCCGTCACCGTCCGTGGCGACCCCGCTGACCTTCTGGCCGGCCGGATGCACGGGCTTGCCGCCCCAGGTGTTGCTGGATGCGCCGCCGATCCCGATCTGCATCGGGCCGGCCGCGCCGAACGCGTTCGAGCCGCTGTGCACGCCGGGCAGCTTGCTGCGGCCGTCATCACTTTCCGCCCGGCCGATCCCGGCCAGGATCACCCACGGCACGCCGGTCTTGGCGCCGGTCGCCTTGAACAGCGCGAGGTAGTTAGCCGGGATGGAGTTGCGGGCATTCTTGGTGGCGACCGGCTGGGTGCCGTTGCCGCGGGCGCTGCCGCAGGCACTGCCGCTCTCGAAGGAGAACGTGCCGCTGGCGAACATCGCCATGGGTACCACGAGCAGCCCGGCGACTAGCAGCCCGGCCGCGCAGACGATGACCAGGATCGCCCCGCGGCTGATCGAGCCGCTACCGGATCGCCAGATCAAAAGTTCCCCGCCCCTTCGTACTCCAGGCCGCTCACCTGCCAGCTGGTGTCACCGCCGGTGAGCGTGACCGCGTAGCTGGTGGTCAGCGGCCCGCCGCCCTTGGTCGCAGTGATCTGCTCGGTCACCGACACGATGAACGTCAGGCTGCTGGGGCCGTAGGCCCGCAGCGAGGTGATCCGGGCTGACCCGGCTGACACCTGCTTGCGGCGGGCCCGCAGGCTGGCCACGCCGGGCGCGGCGTAGGCAGCGGAGATCTGCCCGGACAGCTGCGGGGTGATCAGGCTGCGCATCGAGCCGACGTAAGCGGTCGTCTTCTCGGTGTAGGAAAAAGTGCCGTAGGCCGCCCCGAACTTCACCGCCACGGACGCGGCGCTGGCCAGCCCGGACTTGCTGAACGGCAGCCACTGGTAGATGTCGGGTGCCCTGGTGGCCGTCGGCGTGGTCACGGTCGGGCTGGCCGGCGGGCTCGTCACCGGCGCGCTGGCCGCGGGCGGCGTGCTGGCCGGCGGAGCAGCCGCGCCGCCGGCGCCCTGGCCCGCCGGGCCGCCCTGGGCCGCCCTGCTGGCGGCTGTCCGGTGACCGGTCGTGGTGAGCAAGTACGCCCCCAGTCCGGCCAGGACCAGGACAACCAGGGCGAAGACGATCCTCCGCTGTGCTGCGGTCAGTTCCATGACGGCGGGTTACCGGTCGCGGCGGGCCGGGCGCGCCCAGAACGGCCCGCGCTCGGGCGCTGGCGCCGGCCCGGACAGCGGCCCGCCGCCCGCCTCGGACTGGTCGTCGGCGCTGCCCGCCGGCGGAGCGGAACCCGCCCCGCCGGCACGGGACGGGCTGCCGCCGCGGACCGGGGCGCCGCCACGGGACGGCGCGCTGCCGGGACGGCGCAGCGGCGGCTGGCTGCCTCGCGGCGCCCGCCGCGGGGCCGGCGCGCTGGCCGGGGGCGGCGCGGCCTCGGGCCGCGGCGTCTCCTGCCGGGGAGCCGGCGCCTGCGGGGGCGGTGCTGCCGGGCGCGGGGCGGCGGCGGGCCGCGGGATCCGCGCCGTCAGCCGGGACGTTCCCGACCGGGCCGGGGCCTGCCGGGCCGGGGCGGCCGGCCAGGACGGTGCCGCATGGCGGGCCGGAGCGGGCGCCGCGCCCGCTGACCGGGAGGGCCCCGGCCCGGGCGGCCCGGCCGCGGCCGGGCCTGCGGCCGGCGGTCCCGCCGCGGGCACCCCGCTGGCGGGGGCCGCCGACGGCTGACGGGTGGCCGCGCGACCCGGCCAGATGTTCCGGCCCGGTGACCTGGACCCGGCCGGTGCCTGGCCGGCCGGGCCGGCGGTCGCATCCGGTGCCGCCGCGCCGCCGCGGGAGGGCAGGTTGAGCGGTGGCGCAGAGTCCCGCCCGGCCGCGCCCTCGGCGTTCGCTGCGCCCGCCCAGGCCCGGCCGCGGCCGGCGGTGGCCCGGCTGGCGGCGTCCCCGGTCGCCGCGGCGGCAGCCGCCGCGGCGTCTTCCGGCCCGGGGTAGCCGTCGGGCAGCTCACCCGGCGCTGCCTCAGCCCCGGCTCCGCCGGCCGCGCCGGCGGCGAGCTTCCCGCCCGCCACGCCGGCGGCGGTGGCCCCGCTGAGGGCCAGGCCCGCGGCCTGCGCCGGGTTCTGCCGGGCCCACCGCGCCGCCCGGTAGGCAGCGAAGCCGGGCACGGTCAGGGTCGCGGCGCTGCGCGTGTTACCGCGGAACGTCGTGCCCGCCCGGGCCAGGTCGGCATCGGCCCGCTCGCGGGCGCCGATCACGCCGTAGCCCACGGCGGAGAACAGGTGGGTGAACGGCTTGCGGTAGATGAAGGCCGCGACCGTGACCAGGGCGATCATCAGGATCTTCAGCGCCCATGGCAGGACCGCGTCGCTGGTCCCCATGATCAGCGCATAGCAGTACAGCAAGATGCTCAGCACCAGCGCTACCGCTGCCTGTTTGAGCAGCACGCCGATGAGCATCTCCACCCAGCGCAGCGCCACCACCCGGCCGAAGCCCGGGTGCGTGCCGACGAGCAGGAAGAACGGCCCGGCGATGAGCAGCAGCAAGAACCCGAGCTTGAGCAGGATCAGGGTCACCGAGATCAGCAGCACCAGGACCCCGGCGACGACGGCGGCGAACAGGGCGGCGAAGGCGACTTCCAGCCGGGTCGTCCACTGCTTGCCCTGGAACAGCGGGTACACGCCCGGGCTGGTGCGCTGCAGGCTGTTGGCGATCCCCTGGTAGGTGGCCTGCTTGGCCTGGATGAGCGACGTCGTCGGCTTCTCGTTGATCGCGATGGCCTGCGCCCACAGCAACTGCCGGCCGTACCGGTTCACGACGGTGGGCGGGCTGCCGGGCGCGGAGAACTTCGAGGTGCCCAATTCCCCGTCCAGCCACGGCTTGCAGACCAGCACCGTCCACAATTCGTCGGCGTTCTGGTCCACCACGCTGTTGCCCGAGGTGTAGGCGAAGTTGGCGGTCTGGGCCTGCGGGTCGCCCTTGGCCACCGGAACGCAGCCACTCGGCCCCGGGCTGGGCAGCTTGGCGAAGGCCGCGTTCAGGGCCGTGGTGATGCCGTCCGAGACGCCCCGGCCCAGGCCGGTCAGGTCGCCGGGCTTGCCGATCAGGAAGATGGCGGCGGCCGCCGCCACCACCATCCACACCGTGCCCTCAATGGTCCGGGTGCCGCGCTTGCGGATCAGGCCCTGCCAGGCCAGCCAGATGGCGCCGAGGATGACGACTACGGCCAGGTACGGGAAGTAGATGGCGTTGCCCAGACTCGTGATCAGCCTGTCGGTCACGTTGCTCAGCCAGCTCAGGATGCCCTCGCCGGCGGCTGACTGGTACACCGTGATGGTGACCCGGTCCAGCGACTTAGCCGCGTCGAAGACCATGCCCGCGACGTTGTTGCCGATCAGCGAGGTCATGTCCGAGCACTGCAGGTTGGTCGCCGCCCAGAAGTCGCCGGCCACGCCATCCTGGGCGTACAGCGTCTTGACCGGCTTCGCGCTGGCTGGCGGGGCGACCAGCGCGTTGATGCCGGAATTCGCTGGCTCGGGGCTGGGCAGCGACGGCGTGCAGATGTTGTTCAGGTCGCCGGTCAGGCCGGAGCTGCCCAGCGAGCAGAGGCCGAGCAGGCCGCCGATGTCCCCGATGCCGGGCACCGAGCACAGTCCGTTCGCGGCGCCGTTCGCGGCGCCCGCGGCGATGCTGCTGCCGATCGCCGTGCCCGTGGCCGTGCTCGTCCGGGCGGCCGACGCGCCGGCCGCGGTGACCGTGCTGCTCGCAGCCGCATGTGCCGCGCCAGCCTGCCCCGTGGCGGCCTGCGCGCTGCCCGGCACCGCGAGCGCAGTGATGAGCAGGGCCAGGACGACAGCGGCGGTGCGGGGGACGCGGAGGGCTCTGAGCATCTTGGGGGGGCTCCTGGGGGTGTCGTCGCTGTTTTGCTGCCTGCCTAGCCAGCACCCGGCTGCGCTGGCTCGCCCCCGGGCACAGCGTCGCCGTGGCTGGTACCGCCTGGCCCGGCCACGGCCCGGCTGGCGGCTGGCGGCACCCGGACCGGCGCCTCGCCGGGCCGGGCACGCGTCGGGTTGGTGTCCAGGCTGCGCCGCAGCTCATCGGAGATCAGGTCGATCCCGATGCGGCCGGCGCGCCCGTCCAGGTCGCGGAAAATGCACTCGCCGTTGCCGAGCGCGCGCAGCACCGCCATGTGCTCCTCGGACCGCTCGACGCCGAGCAGCGACAGCACGTTCGCCACCTCGGTGCGCTCGGAGGAGCGGAACGCGAAGACGCTGGAGATGCAGTTGGTCACCTGCTCGTTCAGCAGGTCCCCGGCGTTCTGCGAGACCATGATGAGTGCCGTGTTGCGGGACCGCCCCATCCGGGAGACCTCCGGGATGAGCTTGGCGCCCTGCGGGGTGGAGGTGATCGCCCACGCCTCGTCCAGGAAGATCGCCTTGGGCAGCCGCCGGTCCATGCCGTTGAGCAGCCGCCGGGCGAACTGCGATACCAGGTACAGCAGCGCCACCGACAGCCGCTGCTCGTAGGAGTAGTCGTCGCGCTTGACCGCCACGTCGGGCAGGGTCAGCCCGGCCAGGGTGAAGACCGTTGTCCAGCCCGCCGCATCGATGCCCTGACCGCCGGACGGCGAGAAGCACAGCTTGGCCAGCCGCATCTCCGACATCGACCGCAGCACCGCGCCCAGGTTGACCGACGCCGGGTCCGCTGACTGCTCCAGGTGCGTGACGACCTTGCCCAGGCTGGGCTGCTCGCCGGCCGCGATGGCCGCGACCGCCTGGATCATCGCGCTCTCCCGCTCCTCGCTCATCCGCGGCAGCAGCAGCCGGAGTGTCTCGGTCGCCATGGTCCGGCGCTCGGCGAGGTCGTCGCCGAAGGAGAACGGGTCGAGCAGGCCGGCTGCGGCACTGCCGAGCGGCAGCACCCGGGCCTGCCTGCCGTGCTGCTGCAGCAGCGCCACCAGCGACTCCGCGTCACCCTTCGGGTCGATCACGGCCACGGTGGTGCCGCGCAGGGCGAGCTGCAGGATCAGCAGCAGGGCCAGCGTGGTCTTGCCGCCGCCTGGCTCGCCGGTGATGGCCACGGCGGTCGGGCGGTTGCGCGCCGCGGCGACCAGCGGATCGAAATGAACGACCGAGCGGGCGCGCCCCAGCGTCTCGCCGATGTACGGCCCGATCCACCCGGCGTCGGGGGCAGCCCGGTCCCCGAGGTCGACGGTGGCCGTCGGCATCCCGCCGGCGATCGTGTACAGCGGCTGGCGCTGCAGGTAGGAATTGAGCCGGACGTGGTCACCCGGCAGCGACTCGCACAGCAGCGAGAACTGGTCACCGGTCGAGTTGACGATGTCGATCCCGGCGTCCCGGTAGTGCTCGATGACGGCCTCGGACCGGTTGACGCAGAGCTCGCGCGTGGGCGCGGCCACCATCAGCCGGTGCCAGCCGTACACGAACGGCAGCCGTTCCTTGGTGATGCCGTGCTCCAGCAGCCGGGCCGCCTCGATCTGCTCAGCCAGCGCGATGGGCATCTCCGCGCCGGCCTCCCGGATATGGGCGTCCATGTCCCGGGCGTGGGCCAGCCGCCGGCTCACGTCCTTGCTGGCCCGGGCGGGCGCAATCAGCTTCATCCGCAGGCTGGCCTCGACCGGGAACGGCAGCGCGTCGGAGTAGTGCAGCCACGGCTCGCCCTCCGGGAAGTACATGACGTCCGGGAAGCGGGCGAAAGACAGCAGGGCGGCATAGGACTCCCCGGCCGGGTGCTCCAGGCGCAGCATCGTGCGGCCGTTGTGCACCTGGCCTTCCAGCAGGGCCTCGATCTCGCCCGCGCCCCAGGTGCGGCGGCCGGCGGCCGACGGCGGCGGGTCGGCCAGTGTCCCGGTCAGGGTGTGCCGGAAGAGCCAGGCGATATCGTCGGAGCTCGCGTGCCGGGCGGCCAGGGCGCTGGCGCTCAGAGCCCGGCCCAGCCGCTCGGACTGCTCCCGCCAGCGGGCAATCTCACTAGCCGGGACCGCCTCGTCGTCCAGTCCCAGGACCTGCTCGCCGGCCTTGTAGGCACCGATGAACGAGGCCAGCACGCCGCCTGACAGCTGCGCGCGCATCCCCCGCTGGCCGAGCCGGACCCCGATGTAGACCTCCTTGGCCCAGAAGTCCTTGGCCCAGACATGCCGGTACATCTCATCCAGGTAGGCCAGCCAGCCGGGGCCGCCGTCGGAGGTGGCATCCAGCCTCGTCGCCCACTCCGCGGCCGGGTAGGCCCGGTGCGCGATGCGCAGGTGCACCTCAGCGTCAGCCATCCGGATCGCGGCCATGGCCACGGTGATGTTGGTCGCCAGCGCCTCGCGGTCGGCGGGGGTGGTGAACTCGTAAGAGACGGTGGGGACGCGGTAGTAGGCCCAGGCGTGCGCCTCGGTGAGCAGGATCCGGTCGTCAAAATACCGGACCGAAGCCCGGGTGCGGCGTG
Organism: Streptosporangiaceae bacterium; assembly: GCA_036490755.1. Lineage (GTDB taxonomy): Bacteria > Actinomycetota > Actinomycetes > Streptosporangiales > Streptosporangiaceae > DASUBV01. The sequence goes on along the minus strand of DASXDJ010000170.1, from coordinate 27,040 downwards.
CGGTGCGCGAGCTCATCCTCGGGCACTCCGCAGCTCGCCGGGCTCGGCCAGGCTGGAGATCAGCACGCCGGCCAGCGCCGTGTAGGCGTGGACCAGGGCCGGGCTCAGGGCGCTGACGCCGTGCGCGCCGGCCGGCGCGGCCAGTGCCGCCGACGGGTCGGGCACCGGGCCGGCCTGTGCCGGCCCGCCGGCCGGGGATGCCGGGGCCCGTCCCGCGGCCAGGTTCTTCAGCTGGCTATCCCACGGCACCTTCACGATTGCCCGGCACCGGCCGCTGGCCACGCTGGCGGCATGCTCGACATGCGCGGCGGTCGGCCCGCTGACGCCGTTCAGCACGGTGATCGCCCCGTCGGCCAGCCGGCGGTACCCGTGTGCCTCCAGCCACTCAAAGGTCATGGCCAGGGCGTTGGCTGCCTCGGCGCTGGCCGGGGCGACCAGGAGGAGCTGATCGGCTACCGCCATGGTCCGCGGGACGCAGCCGGCGGCGGGGTCGGCCAGCGTGATCGGGTACCGGGCCGCCACCAGGTCCAGGAGGCGGCCGGCCTCATCGCCGCCGCCGGCCGCGGCAGCGCCGCTGATCACCTGCAGCCCGGGGCCATCCGGTGCCAGGCCGGGGTCAGCCAGCCCGGTTCCGGGCGGCATCAGGCCAGCCGGACCCCGGATGAGGCCGGGGATGACCGCCGCCCGCTCGGAGAGCGAGCCGCGGCCGGGATTGAGGTCCAGGACGGCTACGGCCTCGGCCCGCAGCGTCGCGAGCATGTCGCCGGCCAGCAGCGTGGTCATCGTCTGGCCGGCCCCGCGGGTGCAGCCCAGGACCACGACGCGGCGTGGCCCGCTGATCGGCAGCCGGGCGCGCGCCCGGTCACGCTGCAGCGGGTCGGGCTTGCCGGGCCGGTGCCCGCCGGGCACGATGACCACTCGTTCCCGCCAGCCGTCATGGCGCTGGCCGGGCTGGCTGCGCAGGGCTCGCTCGACAACCCGGAGCGGGCGCTCGGCGTGGCGGTCGCCCGTGACCCGGACGACCGGGCGCCCCGGCCGCTGCGCCGGCTCGGCCGGCCGGCCCTCGGCGTCGTCCTGGCCCGCGCTAGTGCCGGCTGCCTCGTCCGGCCCGGGCTCGCCGGGCTGATCCGTGACCGGCCGGCCTTCCGCCGACGGCGCTGCGTCCGCAGGGGCAGTTGAGTCAGCGGCGGCTGTTGCGGCGGCGGGCGGAGCTGCGGTGGCGGGCGGAGCCGCGGCGGCCAGCGTCCCGGGGATCCCCGGCTCAGCCGGCCGGTCCGGATCCTGGGCGTGGCGAGGCCGGGCCGGCCCCGGCTGAGCCGGCCCGGCCTGAGCCGGCCCGGCCTGAGCCGGGACAGCCTGAGCCGGGACAGCCACGGGACTGCCGGGCTGTGCCTCCGGCGGGGTGCCTGCAGGCGGCTCCGGCGCCCGGCGGACGGCCTCGGCCGCCGCGTCCGAGCGGGCGGCCGGCACGGGCAGGGGCGTGAGCGGCTGCTCAGTCACGGGTCCTGGCTGGGCCTGCGACGCGCTGGGCGCGACTACCTCACCGGAGATGACAGCCGAGCCGGGCCCGGCCGACTCCGGCCGGAGCGTCTGCAGCCATTGCGGCGGCTTCCCCGGGTTAGCTCGCCCGGGCGCCGACGGGTCCTGCACCGGCCACCCCGCACCAGATCGCTCCTGGTCGGCCCGGTCGTGCCCGGGACGGCCGGGGCTCGCGGGGTCATGAGCAGGCCAGCCGGAGGCCGCACGGTCGGCGGCCGCACGGTCGATAGCCGCACGGCCGACAGCAGCCTGGCCGGGCGCCGCCAGGTCGGAAGCAGCCAGGTCCGGAGCGGCCGGGGCCCGCCAGTCCGGAGCGGGCCGTCCCGGTGCGGGCTGTCCCGGTACGGGCCGGTCCGGTGCCGCCTGATCCGGAAGGGCGGCCAGCGCCTCGGCGGCGTCCGGGTCGATCCGGGTCGGGTCGGCGGGGTCCTGGACTGGCCAGCCGGGCCCCAGATGCGGATGGCCCGGCTGCCCCGGTCCGGCCAGACCGCGAGCAGCCTGACCCGGAACGCCGCGACCCGGACCGGCCGGGGCCGGAGCGGCCTGACCCCGGACGGCGCGGCCCTGGACGGCCGGGGCCGGGTCGTGAGTCAGTTCTCCGGCCCCCGCCTGGGCCTGCGCGGGCAGCCCGCGGGACGGCAGCCGAGGGGCCGGGTGGCTGCGGGCCGGCTGCGCCTGGCCCGGCTGCGCGGAGCCCGGGTGACCGTGCCGCGGGCGGGCGGCGGGCTCACCCGGGGCGGCCTCCGTGCGGGCCACCGCTCGCGGCGGCGCGGAGCGGGCCGTGCGGGACGGGAGGGCCAGCGGCCGGGGAGCCGGACGCGCCGTGCGGGCCGCCGGGCGGCGCGTGATCGCGCGCCGGGCCTGCCCGGCGGCGGGCACCGGCGCGGCGGGCACCGGCGCGGCGGCCTCGGCCGTCTCCGCTGCCTCGGTCACGGCGGCTGGCTCGCTCGCCGGCGGCGCCGCGGCGCGCCAGACCCGGCAGATGACGACGACCTCGTCTTTCTCGGCCAGCGGGCTCATCCGCGCCCAGGTGCGGGGCTCCAGCAGGTAACGCACTTGCGAGGTGACCAGCTCGGGAAGCCGCTTGCCTTCCAGGACCGGCCGGGTCGTGAGCCAGGCCAGCACCCCCGGCGGCAGGACGTAGACCCAGACCAGGGTGTGGCTGAACGGCAGGCCCAGCAGGGAGAGCAGCAGGATGTACGGGACCGCGATGACCATGAAGACCGCGATCTGGCCCACCGGCAGCGGCATGGGCAGCCGGAAGTCATACAGCTTGTAAAGCCGTTTCTCAATCCGCCAGATGTTGGTGTAGGTCGGCAGGTCCACGCACTGTCCTCCTTCCTCCTGCGGCCGCATCGTGCGGCGGCGTCTCGGTCAGGCCCGCTCCCGGCAGGCGCACCCCGCTCCGGTGGCCCGGCTCAGTGCACGCCTAGCGCGTTGGCGATCCCGCTGGCGATCGTCTGCACGATGCTCGGCGTGTAGAAGATGACCGCGATGGCCACCGCGAGAACGAGGAACTGCACGAAACGAATGATCTCGCGGGTGAACAGGAAGAAGATGGCAACAATACCGACAATCCCGAGGAACAGCGGTCCGAACAGGCCCTGCAGGTAGTTAACAAGTCCTTGGGTGCTGAGCGCGGCGGGGGATGCCGAGAAGAATAGATGCGCCGACATCGGTACTCCGGGGGTGAGTGAACGCGGCTTTCGGGGGTCCGTGAGATCGGGGGTCTGGCATTAGGGCGGCCCCGGCGACTGCGTCGAGGTACCGATGGACTGCACGTACCAGCTCGCGGCCTGCCGCACGACGGTCATGCGGTAAGTCACGGTCAGGCTGGCGGAGGCGGCGGAGGTAGACGGGGGCGGCGAGCCTGCGGCACCCGAGCTCGCGGCCAGCCGCCAGCTGATGACCACGGTGATGTCGCGGGTATTCCCGCCGGCCGGCACCGTCACGCTCTGCACCTGGCCGAGAGTGACCATGCCGTTCAGGCCCGCGACCCGCGCGCCCGAGGTGAGGAACCGGTTCAGCGTGTCCCGCCCGCCGCTGGCGTAGGCGCGGAAGAACGCGGGCAGCTGGGCTTGCAGCTCAGCCTGCGCCGCCGAGTCCGGGGTGACCGGCGCCGTCTGCGGCGGCGTCGCGCGGCCGGGTGCGGCCAGCAGCGCTGGCTGGCCGGTCACGACCAGCCGGCCATGCGCCGCGTAGACGGGCACGCCGAGCTGGATCAGCTGGTCGTTATTGACGATCGCCAGGAGGGTGACGACCGCCGAATGCGCGCTGTGCACCTGGATGGAGGACACCTGCTCGGAGCGCAGCCGCTGCGTCCCGGCTCCGTTCCAGCCCAGCTGGGAATCGGATCCGGGCGGCACGAACTGGCTCAGCAGAGCGGCCCGGCGGGTCGCGGTGGACGGGTTGAAGTTCAGGTAGACCTCACCGAACTCCAGCGCGTACGCCTGCGCTTGCGTACTGGGGAATGAGCTGCTCGGCTGCGGCGCCGGCGCGCTGGCCGGGGTCGTCCCGGTCTCGCCGGTGACGATCGCCACGACGCCCCGGTAGCCAATCAGCAGCAGCACCAGCCAGGCCACGGCGCGCGCGACCCAGATCAGCCACCGGCCGCCGCTGCCCCGCCGGGGCCGGGCCCCGGATCGGTCCGCGGCCCGGCTGGCCCGCGCCGGGCGGCCCGGGTCCGGGGGCTCGTCGGCGGCCGGGGGCATGCCGCGGTCGAGGGTTGCCCTGCGAACCATCACACCTCCGTCCGCTGACCTGTACGCGGCCAGCATCCAGTCGCGGCGCGCCCTTCCCGCGTCGGCCACCATTCTGCGGCAAAACGCCCAGGCATCCCAGTCATTGACTCAGCCGGCGCGCCGTGCGGTTCCCGAATGTTGCCGCATTTCCGGCTTTCCGGGCCATAAGAAATCAGGCTCCCGCGTCATCTGCGCGACTTGCGCCACCGTCTGCTTGTGGCCGGAATCACACCATGACGGGTGTGACGATGACTGTGACAACGGCTCGGTAAGGTTCCGCGGTTTGCCGCGTAATGGCTGGTCAGCGCCCTGAAGAAGGACACGGCACGGAGCCGGGGCGCAGTGCGGGCACAGCTCGCCCGGCCGCCCGGCCGGACGGGCCGTGCCATCCGCCGCGCTGCGCCGCCCAGCGTGTCCTGGCCATCCGCGACCGGAATTCGGGCCGCGCGCAAAGTTTTTGCCGCCCGCTCAATGCGGGCGGCCCTGATGAGCCGTCAGTGCCCCTCAGCGCCAGCCGCACTTTGCACCCCAGCGCTACCGCGGGCACCGGCGGCCTGAATGATCCACGCCAGTACCAGTGCCTCCTCATGCCAGGCGTCATACCGCCCGCTGCGGCCGCCATGACCGGCGATCATCTCGGTCTTCAGCAGGAACGGGCCGCCGCGGGCGGATGCCTGCAGCCGGGCGATCCACTTGGCGGGCTCGCTGAACAAGACCCGGGTGTCGTTCAGGCTGGTCAGCGCGAAGACCGGCGGGTAGACCGCGTCGGCACCGATGTTCTCGTAGGGCGTGTAGGACTTCATGTACCGGTAGACGTCCGGGTCGTGCAGCGGGTCGCCCCACTCCTCCCACTCCGTCACCGTCAGCGGCAGGGACGGGTCCAGGATGGTGGTCAGGGCGTCCACGAAGGCCACGTGCGCGACGATGCCGCCGAAGGCCCCGGGATCGATGTTCGCCGCGGCGCCCATGAGCAGCCCGCCGGCCGAGCCGCCGCGCGCGATGATCCGTTCCGGCTCTGTCCATCCGGCGGTCACCAGGTGCCGCGCGCACGCGACAAAGTCGGTGAAGGTGTTCTTCTTGCGCAGCATCTTCCCGTCGTCGTACCAGTGCCGGCCCATCTCGCCGCCGCCGCGGATGTGCGCGATGGCGTAGACGAAACCGCGGTCCAGCAGCGACAGCCGGGAGATGGAGAACGTCGGGTCCATGGAGATCTCGTAGCTGCCGTAGCCGTAGAGCAGGACCGGAGCGCTGCCGTCGCGCGGCGTGCCCTCGCGCCAGACCATGGACAGCGGGACGCGGGTGCCGTCCTGCGCCGCGGCCCACTCGCGGTGCTGCACGTAGACGGCCGGGTCGTAGTCGGGCTCGCCGGGCAGCGCCAGGACGGGCGTGCGCCGCCGCAGGGTGAGCTCGCCGGTCGCGGTGTCGCAGTCGTAGACCGACTGCGGGGTCACCAGCGACGCATAGCCCAGCCGGAAGGTGGCGGTGTCGTATTCCGGGTTCTCGCCGGGGCCCACGGTGTAGACGGGCTCGGGGAAGTCGATCTCGTAGTCGCCGCCGTCGCCGCGCACGACGCGCAGCCCGGTCAGGCCGTCGCGGCGCTGGTACACGACCAGGTGGCCGGCGAATGCGTCCACTCCGAGCAGCCGGGTGTCGGCGCGGTGCGGGATCAGCGGCGTCCAGGCGGCCGGGTCGGTGACGGGCGCCTGCGCCAGCTCGAAGTTCTCGGCGTGGTCGTTGTGCAGGACCAGCAGCCGGTCGGTGCCGTCCGCGGTCACCTGGTGCTCGACGGAGTACTCGATGCCGGGCCGGCGCGGGACAACGACGGTGAACTCGCCGTCCGGGGTAGCCGCGTCCAGCAGCCACGCCTCGCTGGTCAGCTTGCTGGAGCTGGAGATGACCAGGAAACGCTCGCTGCGGGTGAGCCCCACCCCGGCCCAGAACCGCTCGTCGGTCTCCTCGAACACGACCACGTCGCTGGCGGCCGGGGTGCCGACCAGGTGCCGCCACACCCGGTAGGGCCGCCACGCGTCGTCGACGGTGACGTAGAACAGCGCCGTCGCGTCGGCCGACCAGGCACATCCGTAGAACGCGCCGGGAATCTCGTCGGCGCCTACTTCGCCCGTGACCAGGTTCTTGACCCGCACGGTGAAGCGCTCGCTGCCCTCGAAGTCAGTGGAGTAGGCCAGCAGGCCGCCGTCCGGGCTGACCTCGAAGGCGCCAAGCTTGAAGAAGGCATGGTCACCGGCCAGGTCGTTGCCGTCGACCAGCACCTGCTCGCCCTCAGCCTGCTCGCCGCCGGCCGGCGCCGCGGGCGGGCCGGACTCGCCGGGAGTCACCGGCCGGCGGCAGTACAGCGCATACTGCTGACCCTCGACCGTCCGGGCGTAGTACCACCAGCTGCCCTTGCGCGCGGGTACCGACAGGTCGGTTTCCTGGGTCCTGGCCTTGATCTCGCCGAAGATCTCGTCCCGCAGGCCCGCCTGGCCGGCCGTCAGCGCCTCGGTGTAGGCGTTCTGCGCTTCCAGGTAGGCGATGGTGTCGGGGTTGGTCTTGTCGGCCAGCCAGGCGTACTCGTCCATGACGGTGTCGCCGTGGAAGGTCCGCTTGCTCGGCTCGCGCCGGACGGCGGGCGGCTGGGCGGTGGCCGGTGCGGCAGTCTCGTGCTGAGGGCTCATGATCGTGCAGTCTAGGCACGACCGCGGTCAGACGCGGGAGCGGAACTCGGCCACGGGGCGCTCGAAGGTCAGAGCGGTGAACTCGGTGCCGGACGGTGCGGTCACGGTCTGCGGCTCGCCCAGTTCGTGGTAGCCGGCGCTGAGCAAGGTCCGGCGCGATGCAGCGTTACCGGGAGCAGTCCTGGCGTCCAGGAAGTCCAGCCCGCGGTGAGCTGCCAGGCGCGCGGCGGCGGCCAGAGCTTCCCGGGCCGCGCCTCTCCCCCGGCCCCAGGGAGCCAGCCAGAATCCGACCTCCGCCCGGTCCGCTCGCACGTTGAACAAGACGATGCTGCCGAGGAAGTCATCCGAGCTCGCATCCGCGATGGCGAGCACCGCGAGCGAGCCGTCGGCCAGCCCGTCCGCGATGACACCGTCGATCTGCTCCCGGACGATGTCCTCGGTGTACTCCGGCAGCGGCAGATGACCGTGCCGCCTGACCGACTCGTCCCGGGAGCCCCGGGCATAGGGCGCAGCATCGCGATGCTCAAGAGCGCGAACCCGGATCTGGCCCTCCGTACAGGGCAGCGCGTCAGGCACGGTCATACGTTGAAGCGGAAGTCGACCACGTCGCCGTCCTGCATCACGTAGTCCTTGCCCTCGATGCGGGCCTTGCCCGCGGCGCGGGCGGCGGCGATCGAGCCCGCGGACATCAGGTCATCGAAGGACACGATCTCGGCCTTGATGAAGCCGCGCTGGAAGTCGGTGTGGATGACCCCGGCCGCCTCCGGCGCGGTGGCGCCGACGGGGATGGTCCAGGCCCGGGACTCCTTCGGGCCTGCGGTCAGGAAGGTGGACAGGCCCAGGGCCGCGAAACCGGCCCGGGCCAGCTGCGCCAGGCCCGGCTCGCCCATCCCGAGCTCGGTGAGCATCTCGGCCGCGTCCTCCGGGGTCAGCTCGGCCAGCTCGGCCTCGGTCTTGGCGTCCAGGAAGATTGACTGCGCGGGCGCGACCAGCGCCGCCAGCCGGTCCCGCAGTTCCTTGTCGGCCAGTTCCGGCTCGTCCACGTTGAAGACGTACAGGAACGGCTTGGCCGTCAGCAGCTGCAGGTCGCGCAAGTCGGCCGGGTCAATCCCGGCCGACGCCGCCCCGGCGGACAGGGTCGTGCCGCCATCGAGCAGCTGCTGCGCGGCCTGCGCCGCCGCGGCGGTCCGGTTGCGGTCCGCGTCCCTGCCGAACTTGGCTTCCTTGGCCAGCCGCGGTGCCGCCTTCTCCAGCGTCTGCAGGTCAGCCAGGATGAGCTCGGTGGCGATGGTCTCGATGTCGCGCTCGGGCGACACGTCGCCGTCCACGTGGCTGACGTCGGGGTCGGTGAACACCCGCACCACCTGGCAGATCGCGTCGGTCTCCCGGATGTGGGCCAGGAACTGATTGCCCAGGCCCTGCCCCTGCGAGGCCCCCCGGACTAGCCCGGCGATGTCGACAAACCGGACGCTCGCCTCGATGATCTTGGCCGAGTCATACAGGCCGGCCAGCGCCGTCAGCCGCGCATCGGGGATGCCGACGATCCCGACGTTGGGCTCGATGGTGGCGAACGGGTAGTTCGAGGCCAGCGCGCTGGCCCGGGTCAGGGCGTTGAAGAGCGTGGACTTGCCCACGTTAGGCAGGCCGACGATGCCGATCGAGAGACTCACCTGCGCGAGTCTAGGGGGCCGGCGACGGCCGCCGCGCCGCTGCCGGCGGCGGCTGGCGCCGGGTCGCGGCCCGCGGCGGCGGCCCGGACGCAGGCGGCGACGGCCGCCGCAGCACAGGCTGCGGCGGCCGTCGCGGGCTCGCGGGTCCTTGTCGTCCGGGCCTGGCTGCTAGCCGACGGACCCGGAATCCTCCGGCGCGGGGCTGGTAGCGAGCTTGGGCTTGCCCTTCGAAACGCCGGCCCGGGCCCGGGCGGCCAGCGCCGGGGGCACGCTGTCGACGACCTTGAGCTTGACCAGCGCGGCGCCCTGGTAGCTGGCGCCCGCGGCACCGGTCCGGTCACCGAGGTAGCCGTAGTTACGCGGGTCGAAAATGATCATCGTCTCGCTGCCCTGATACCGCCAGGCGATCCCGACGCCCGGCCGGCCGAGGGCGTCGACGGCGTGCCTGACGACGAAGTAGCCGGGCGTCCGGGCCATGTACCGGTACAGCGCGGCGCGCTGCGCGGGCAGCAGGTAGGTGTCGCTCAGGAGCGAGTCGATCTCCTTGCCCAGGTCATTGGCGACCCAGTTCCTGATCGGCTTGTGCAGCGTCTGCCCGCCCGGCAGGTCAGCGGGGCTGGCCAGGCCGGCCCGGACCAGGTAGGGCAGGATCGCGCCCGGCCGGGTCGGCAGGCCGGGCCGGTACCCCGCGTTGAAGCAGGTCACGACCTTGGCCGAGGTGCAGCGCGGGAGGGGGACCGGGCCGGTGCTGTTGACGACGAGCCCGGCCTGGCTGGCATTGGACGACTGCCAGATCTGGTACTGCGACGTGCCCCCTGGTCCCTCGGTCTCGGCGTAGACGAACTGGTCGGGCCGGGGCGGATGCGCAGGCTGGGTCAGCGCCGCCCGGGCCGCCGCGTTGAGGAACCGCGCGGCGGTGAGCCGCCCGGTGAAGGGCCGGACGGTCCGGCCGGCGGTCCCGGAGGCGGCCGGGGCGGTGCCGCCCGGCCGGCTGTTCCCCGGCACCACAATCAGTGCGGCCGCCACGCCCGCCGCGACCGCCCCCGCGGCCACGGTGGCCAGGATCAGCCGCCGGCGCGATGAGCGCAGCCTGCGAGCGGGCCGCTGGGTTCCCGGCGGCCGGGCGGGCGGCACGGCGCGCAGCGTGCCGGCCCGGCTGCTCTCCTGCTGGATCGCGCTGGCCAGCAGGCTGCGGGCCGGCTCCAGCTCATCCCGCCCGGGCAGGTCCACGTCGGGCGCCAGTTCGCTGATCAGGTCCATGTCAGTCATTCCTCAAGATCTCCTCGAAAGTCGCGGCGCGGCCCGTCCCGGCCAGCGCGTCACGCAGGCTGGCCCGAGCCCGGCTCAGGCGCGAGCGGACGGTGCCGATGGGGATACCGAGCGCGCGGGCCGTCTCCTCGTAGGTCAGCTGCTCCCAGCCGATGAGGACGACCACGTCGCGGTCCCCGGCCGGCAGGGCGCCCAGCGCCGCGAGCAGCACGCTGCGCACTGATCCCGCGGTCACGTCGGCGGCGACCCGGTCCGCGTGGCCGGGCACCGCCGCGGCGGGCGGGGCGGCCTGGCGGATCCGGAACTGGCGCACTTCGTCGCGCCGGTGCTGGCCGATCAGGTTGGTGGCGATCCCGTACAGCCACGGCGCGGCGTCCCGGCAGCTGACCTGGTAGCGGCGGCGTTTGGCGAATGCCGCCAGGAAGGTCTCGGCGACGACGTCGTCCGCCATCTCGCGGCCGATCCGCCGCGCGACATACCGGTGAATCCGCGGTGCGTGCCGGTCGAAGAGCACCGCGAACTGCTCAGGCTCGGCCCAGGACCGCTCGATGAAAAAAGCGTCGTCGCCCAGCCCGGTGGCAGGGCGTTCCGCTTGCATCATGGGCGGGCTCGATCCATGGGTGCTGCCCCTTTCTGCCGCTATCTTGCCGCTGATCAGCAGCGGCTCATGTCACTGGTATTCAGCGACAGCCGGGAAATGAGTTCGCGGGCGATGGCCGGCCAGCCGGGCGTGTCGGGCGGAAACTGTCCGTCCGGGCTGCCAGCATGGCCGATATGGATGGCATCTCGCTGTTTGCCGGGCTGCTAGCCGCCCTGGCTCTCGGGGCCGCGATCGGGTACCTGTACGCCCGGTCCCGGCTGGCCGTGATGACCGCTGACCTGACCGGGCAGGCACGCGCCGCGCAGGAGCGCGAGCACGCGGCCCGGGACCGGGCGGCCATCCTGGAGCGGGCCGCTCAGGAGAAGGCCGCGCTGCTGGACGGCCAGCTGGCCGACCGCTTCCAGGCGATGTCGGCGCAGGCCCTGGAGCGCAGCGCCAAGACGTTCCTGGAGATAGCCGAGGGCCGGCTCGGCGTGGCCAACGCCCGCGCCGCCGGCGAGCTGGAGACCCGCCGGGCGGCGGTCGAGCACCTAGTTCAGCCGCTGCGCGAGACCCTCGCGAAGGTGGAAACTCAGCTGCGCGAGACTGACGACGAGCGGCGGCGCTCGCACGCCGCGCTGACCGAGCAGTTCACCATCGCAAGGCAGGGTGCTGAGCAGCTGCGGGTGCAGACGCAGGCGCTGGTGACCGCGCTGCGGCGGCCGGAGGCCCGCGGCCGGTGGGGCGAGATGCAGCTGGTCCGGGTCGTCGAGCTGGCCGGGATGAGCGCGCGCTGCGACTTTGACGAGCAGGTCAGCGTCCAGGCGGCGGACGGGGCGCAGCGCCCGGACATGGTGGTCCGGCTAGCGGGCGGCAAGAACATCGTGGTCGACTCCAAGGTGTCGCTGGCCGCGTACCTGGAGGCGGCCGAGACAGCCGATGATCAGGTCCGGACCGCCCGGCTGGACGCGCACGCCCGGCACTTGCGCCAGCACGTCGACCGGCTGGCGGACAAGGCGTACTGGGCCGTGCTCAGCCCGGCCCCGGAGTTCGTGGTGCTGTTCATCCCCGGCGAGGCGTTCCTGGCCCCGGCGCTCGAGCACGACCCCGGCCTGCTGGAGTACGCGATCGCCCGCCGGGTGCACATCGCCACCCCGACCACGCTGGTGACGATGCTGCGCACGGCGCAGTACGCCTGGCAGCAGGATGCCCTGTCCGACAATGCCCGCGCCGTGTTCGACCTCGGCCGCGAGCTGTACGAGCGGCTGTCTGGCCTGGGCCGGCACGCCGACGAGCTCGGGAAGTCGCTGGGCAAGGCGGTATCGGCCTATAACAAGGCAGTCGGCTCTCTGGAGGGCCGGGTCCTGGTCACCGCCCGTAAGCTAAACGAACTCGGCGTGGTCGACGGCGAGCTGGATCCGCCGCATCCGGTGGAGGAGACCGTCCGGGCCCTGTCCGCCCCGGAACTGGTCGTCGAGCCGGTGCCCGAGCTCGTCACCAGGCAGGCGAGTGCGGCCGGCTAACCAGGCGGCCGGGAGCCGCCGCGAGCCACACCCGATTAGCGCGACGCAGCAGACCAGGGAGACCATGAGCGTGCCCGGCGGAACCCGGTCCGCGGCCCGTGTCCTGACGCGAGGCCAGGGCACCCGGTCCTCCCGCCCGGCCCGGGGCAGCCGGGCCCGGCTGACCGGACGCGGATCGGTGCTGGTGATGATCCTGCTGTTCCTGGCCAGCTGCCTGGTCGCTGCCTGGTCGGGCCAGGACTGGCTGGCCGGGCTGGGCTATGCCGCCGGCGCCGTGCTGGTCGCGGGCTATGCCCGGCGCGAGGCGCTGCTGATCGTCGTCATCGCCCCGCCAGTTGTCTTCGCGACCGCGCTCATCGCGGCGGAGCTGATCACCGCGGGCCGCAGCAGCCTGCTGGCGACAGCTGAGGGGACGATCCTGGTGCTGGCCTCGGTGGCGCCGTGGCTGTTCTGCGGGACAGCTGCGGGCCTGGCGGTCGCCTGGCTGCGCGGGCTGCGGCGCTGCGTCCGCGAGCTGCGCGCGGAACTCGCCGGGCAGGGCGCTGCCGCTGACCGGTAGCGGCGAGCGAACTCGGGCGCGCGCTCGTACCGGGACTTCCGCGGGGCTCCCCGGGGTGGGCGGGCGGCGCGGCTAGCTGTCGCCGGCCGGGGCGGCCTGGCGAAGCTCGCGGGGCAGGGCGAAGACCATCCGCTCCTTGACCGCCTCGATCTCCTCCACGTCGCTGAAGCCCAGCTCGCTGAGCCGGCTAAGCAGGCCGTCGACCAGGACCTCGGGCACCGACGCGCCGCTGCTGACACCGACCGTGGATGCCCCGGTCAGCCACTCCGGGTCAATCGCCGAGGCATCGTCCACCAGGTGGGCGGCCTTCGCCCCGGAGTCGAGGGCGACCTCGACGAGCCGGACCGAGTTCGAGGAGTTGGCCGAGCCGACCACGATGAGGACATCGCAGTCCGCCGCGATCTGCTTGACCGCAGTCTGCCGGTTCTGCGTCGCGTAGCAGATGTCGTCGCTGGGCGGGTCGAGCAGCTGCGGGAACCGCTCGCGCAGCGCGGAGACGGTCTCCTTGGTCTCATCCACCGACAAGGTGGTCTGGGACAGCCAGGCGACCTTGGACGGGTCGCGGACCTGGACCGAGTCGCTGCCTTCCGGCCCGTCCACCAGATGGATGCTGGCGGGCGCCTCGCCCGTGGTCCCGATGACCTCCTCATGACCGTCGTGGCCGATGAGCAGGATGTCGTAGCCCTGCGCGGCGAACCGGCGTGCCTCGCTGTGCACCTTGGTCACCAGCGGGCAGGTGGCGTCAATGGTGCGCAGGCCGCGGCTCTTGGCATCGTCACGGACCTGCGGCGCGATGCCGTGCGCGGAGAACACGACGACCGATCCCTCGGGGACCTCCTCGGTCTCCTCCACGAAGATCGCGCCGCGCTTTTCCAGGTTCGCTACTACATGGGTGTAATGCACGATCTGCTTGCGCACGTAGACGGGCGCGCCGAACTGCTCCAGCGCAACCTCGACCGCCTGGACAGCTCGCTCGACTCCGGCACAGTAACCACGTGGCCGGAGGAGCAGCACTTTGCGGGTTGGCGCAGACATACGGCCATGGTAGGCGATGGGGCTGCTGGCCCGGTGAGGCGCCACGGCGCCACAGCGCCGCGGCGGCCCGGCGGCCCGGCGCCCCGGCGGCCCGGCGGGCCGCCAGCGGGCCTGCCGGCTGAGCCAGGGACGCGCCGGAACCGGTCTGGCCTTGCGCTGACGCTCCGGGGGGCGAGAATGTTTCCAGGTTAGGCAGGACGCGGGCGCGGGGGACGAGCCCGAACTGCCAGGACGGGTCGGCGCCGGGCACAGCCGAGGCCGGGCACAGCCGAGGGAGAACAGGATGGGCATCCCGCAGGTCAGCGACCGCATCAAGGAGGCGCCCGCGCACGCGCTGCGCGCCGTGTTCTCCGGGTTCGGCCAGCTGCTGCTCGCCGCCGAGCGGCTCCGCAGCCAGGCAGGCGGTCAGGCCCGCGCGGCAGACCCGGACGGGCCGGGCCGGCAGCCGGACGGGCCGGGCCGGCCGACAGAGCCGGCCAGCCAGGTCCGTGAGCCAGCCGCCAGCCCGGAGCCCTCAGCTGCGGTACCGGCGCCAGCACCGGGCGGGCCAGCGACTGGTACCGACCCGGCTGCCGAGTCCGGTCCAGCTGCCGCGACCGCCAGGTCAGGCCGCCGGAAGGGTGACCGCGGGCCGGACCAGGCCGGGGAGCGCTGGCGGTCCCTGGACCAGACCGGCAATGTCCGGATCCTGTCCGCCGATGACCCGGCCGAGGTTCCGGTCGAGGATCCGGTCGGGCCCGCGGCTGGGCCAGCCCCGGCCCCGCCCGCGGCTGCGCCGGCCTCCCCCGCGGTAACGCCGGCCGCGACGCCGGCTCCGCCAGTCCCGGTCGCCGCCGATCCCGCCGATCCCGCCGATCCCGCCGGGACGACGGCTGCCGAGACAGCGACGGCAGCCATGCCGCCCGAAGCCGCAACCCCGCATCAACCCGAAGCTCGGGTCGCGCACCCGCCCGAGACCGAGGAACCTCCCGCCGCCACGGCGACTCCCGGTACTCCGGAACCCGCCGGGACGACCAGTGCCGCCCTGCCGGTGCCCGGCTATGACGCACTCTCGCTGCCCTCGCTGCGAGCGCGGCTGCGCAACCTGGACGCCGGCCAGCTGCGCGTGCTGATCGCTTACGAGCACGAGCACGCCGGCCGCGCGGACGTGCTGGCCATGTTCGAGCGCCGGATCGCGAAGCTGGCGGGCGAGTGAGGCAGCCAGCGCATGGCGCGGGCCGGTGCGCCGCCCGCGGGCGCACGGTCACCGGCATGCCAGCGGCGAGCCGACGGGGACCGGCATGCCGCTAGAGACCAGCGCCGAGGCGCCGGTCCCGGTCCGGACCGTCATGCGGCTGGTCGGCGACTGGGTCGGCCGGCTCGGCCGGGTCTGGGTGGAAGGCCAGATCGCCGAGCTGAGCCGGCGCGGCGCCACCGCGTTCCTGACCCTGCGGGATCCGCTGGCCGCCGTCTCGGTCCGGGTGATCTGCACCAGGGCCGTCCTGGAGGCCACGGTCCCGGCTCCCGAGGAGGGCGCGCGGGTCGTGATCTGGGCCAAGCCCGAGTTCAACGTGGCCCGGGGCAGCTTTGCCCTGGTCGCCACCGAGATGCGGGCGGTGGGCATCGGCGAGCTGCTGGCCCGGCTGGAGCGGCTGCGCACGGAACTGGCCGCTGAGGGGCTGTTCGCGGCGGCCCGCAAGCGGCCGCTCCCCTTCCTGCCGGGGACGATCGGCCTGATCTGCGGCCGGGACTCGGCGGCGGAGCGTGACGTGCTCCGGAACGCGGCCCGCCGCTGGCCGGCCGTGCAGTTCCGGGTGGAGCAGGTGGCGGTTCAGGGCACCCATGCGGCAGCCGACGTCATCGCGGCCCTGCAGCGGCTGGACGCCGACCCGGCGGTCGAGGTGATCATCGTCGCCCGTGGCGGCGGCTCGATCGAGGACCTGCTGCCGTTCTCCGCTGAGGAGCTGATCCGGGCGGCCGCCGCGACCCGCACCCCGGTGATCAGCGCGATCGGCCACGAGCAGGATGTCCCGCTGCTGGACCTGGTGGCCGACGTCCGTGCCTCCACCCCCACCGACGCCGCCCGGCGGGCCGTGCCCGACGTGGCCGAGCAGCTGGCCCTGATTGAGCAGCTGCGCGGGCGGGCCCGGCGCAGCCTGGCGGGCCGGATCGACCGGGAGCACTCCTGGCTGACAGCGATCCGGTCCCGGCCGTCCCTGGCCAGCCCGGCGCGCGAGCTCGACCGCCAGCAGGAGCAGGTCATGGCCCTCAGCGAACGGGCCCGGCTGGCGGTAGCCGGCCGCCTGGCGCGGGCCGGCGATGACCTCGGGCACACCCGGGCCCGGCTGGAGTCACTCTCGCCTGCCTCGACGCTGCGCCGGGGGTATGCCATCGTCCAGCGGCCCGATGCCAGCGTGGTCCGCGCGGCCGCCGGGCTGGCGGCCGGCGAGCCCCTCACCATGCGGTTCCCCGATGACCAGGTCACGGTGACGGTCACCGACCGCTAGCCGGTGCGCCCGGCACGTGTGCCGGCGCCAGGCGGGCACCGGCTTGTAGGGTGAGCGGGTGGCGAAAGACCGGCCCGCGGAGCGTGCCCGCGCGGATACTGCTGCCGGCGACGGCGGACCTGGCGACGGTGCGCCCGAGACCGGAAGGCCTGGAAGCGGTGCGTCCCGGGCGAGCGGCGCGGCCGGGAAGCCGGGCCCGCGGCCGCCGTATGAGAAGGCTCGCGACGAGCTAGCCAGCCTGGTTAAGCGCCTGGAGGCCGGCGGTCTCACCCTCGAGCAGTCGCTGGAGCTGTGGGAGCGCGGCGAGCAGCTCGCGGACATCTGCGAAGAGTGGCTGGAAGGCGCCCGCGCCCGGCTCGCCACCGCCGTTGCCCGGCGCGAGGAGCGAGCCGGCCGGGACGGCCACGACCCGGCCTCAGCCAGCCCGTCCGAGACTCCGTTCTGACCGTGGCTATGAGCGCGTCTCCAGCCGGGACAGCACGCTGATCACGCCGTCAGCCACCTGCTGCGCCCGGCGGTCGTCCTCCGCCCGGGACACCTCCGACAGCGCCAGCATCATCGCGCCGGTCATCACGATGGACACCGCCTCGTCCAGCGGCTCGCCGCCGCGCGCGAAGTACTCGGTGTTCTTGCGCACCCACTCCATCAGCCGCTCCTGCCAGACCAGCTCGAACCCGGGCGGCCCGTCGGCCCGGGCGAACAGGCTGGCCAGCTCGTGCTGGGCAATGCTGCCGTCCAGGTATGCCCGCGCGCCGATCAGGAACAGCTGCATCGGGTCGGTCACGCCGGCGTCCCGGGCGGCCCGGACCGCGGCCCGCGTCTGCTCAGTGTTGACGCTGTGCAGCTCGTCGAACAGCGCCTGGTACAACGCCGCCTTGCCGGAAAAATGGTGATACAGGCTGCCGACGCTCGCCCCGGCGCGGGCGACGATGTCGGTCACGGCGGCCTGAGCGTAGCCCTCGCTGACGAAGACCGCGCGCGCCGCCGCCAGCAGCCCGCTGCGCGTTGCCGCCCCGCGATCGGAGGCTGGGCGGCCGGCCGGAATCTGGTCGGTGGTCATGCGGCTGGCTGTCCCTCTTTCTGCTGGCCCCGGTATGGCTGGCTCCGTGCTCGGTGGTTCGGTGTCTGGTGGCGCCGTACTGGCTGGCCTCCGGCCGCATGGCCGCATGGCGCTGGCCCGCGGAGCCGCCGAACCAGGTACATAGGATTTCACCACGGCCGAGCAACAGGGAAGGCACTTCTGTCATGACCGGTATTCAGCCCGCTGCCATGCCCGAGCCAGAAACGGCGGCTCCCGATCGCAACCTGGCGCTGGAACTCGCCCGGGTGACCGAGGCGGCGGCCATGGCCTCGGCTCGCTGGGTCGGCCGCGGCGACAAGAACGGCGCCGACGGGGCGGCAGTCAACGCCATGAGACTGCTCATCAACACCGTCGCGATGAACGGCGTCGTGGTGATCGGAGAGGGCGAGAAGGACAAGGCGCCCATGCTGTTCAACGGCGAGCAGGTCGGTGACGGCACGGGCCCCGAGTGCGACGTCGCGGTGGACCCGATCGACGGGACCCGGCTGACCGCTAACGGCATGCCCGACGCGGTCTCCGTGCTGGCCGTCAGTGCTCGCGGCGCCATGTATGACCCGTCGGCGGTCTTCTACATGTCCAAGCTGGTGACCGGCCCCGAGGCGGCCGACGTCGTGGACATTGACGCCCCGCCCAGCGCCAACGTGGCCGCGGTCGCCCGGGCCAAGCACTGCTCGTCGCACGACGTCACGGTGATCATTCTGGACCGGCCCCGGCACGCGGACCTGATCTCCGAGGTTCGGGCCACCGGCGCGCGAATCAAGCTGATCACCGACGGCGACGTCGCCGGGGCGATCATGGCCGCCCGGGCCGGTACCGGCATCGACCTGCTGCTGGGCGTCGGCGGCACTCCCGAGGGCGTCATCGCCGCGTGCGCGGTCAAGTGCCTGGGCGGCATCATCCTGGGCAAGCTGGCACCGCGCGACGACGCCGAGCGGGCCAAGGCCCTGGCCGCCGGCCACGACCTGGACCGGGTGCTGACCACCGATGACCTGGTGGCCTCCGATGACGCGTTCTTCGCCGCGACCGGGATCACCAACGGCGAGCTGCTGGCCGGGGTGAAGTACAAGGCCGGCGGCGCCACCACGAACTCGCTGGTCATGCGGGCCCGGTCGGGCACCGTCCGGACCATTACCAGCGAGCACCAGCTGTGGAAGCTGCGCGCCTACAGCTCCGTGAATTTCGACGGGGATTAACCAGATACCAAACGGGGCCCGCCGCGCCCGCTGCTCGCCGGGCCGGTCACCCGGCGGCGCTCAGCTCCCGGGCCGCCCGCGGCGCAGCATGCCCCGCCAGCGCGGCTTGCGCGGCGTCGTCGTCCGGATGGTCCCGCCGACCGTCATGGCCCGGACCTCGATCACCGGCGCCCCGGCGGCCAGCTCGCCGGGCTCCGGCGCGCGAGCCCCGCGCTGCACGCGCCGGCTGAGCACCGACCGGCCGGTGATCTGGACCGCCACGCCCTCAGGCACGATCAGCTCGAGATGCCCGGCGAGCACCGTGGCGTAGATGACAGTTCGCTGGGCCTGGAGCAGGGCGCCGCGCAGGTCCAGTACGACCTCGCCGCAGACGGCCGTGACCGGGAAGCTGGCCGGGACCACCCACCGGCCGTCGCGCTGCTCCCGGCCGAATACCCCCGTCACGGCCCGGCGGCCGTCCAGCCGGATGGGCTGCGCGGCCGGGGTGACCAGGTCGGCGGTGAGCATGGCCAGCTCGCCGAGGGTGCGGGCCTCATGCGCCTGCCCGGCTCGCTCGGCGTGCTCGTCCAGGCTCAGCCGGCCATCGGCGGCGGCCTGGCCGAGCAGCTCGATGACCTGATCCCGGTCAGCGTCAGAGGCGCGCAGGTCACGAGGCGCGGGGCGGGATGGCACAGTGTCGAAGATACGCCGGCCGGCCGGGCGGATGCGGGGCCGGAACCGGCCTTGTGCCGGGCTCAGGTCCAGGTCTTGCCGTTGTCATCGGTCAGCAGGCCGACCACGGCGCCGGACTCCTCGGTGTAGTACAGCCGTCCCTGGCTGCTGCCCCACGCCAGGAGGCCGGGTGCTCCCTTGGCCTTGGCCGGGCTGACGTTCTTCCAGGCCCCCCACTTGCCGTCCTCCCAGCGGGCCACCTGGACGAAGCCGTTGGTGCCCAGGCCGGCGCACAGGGTAATGCCGTTGGGCCAGCGCACCGATGACAGTGCGCCGGCGATGGATCCGCCAAGCTGACGCATTTCCAGCCCTTCTGGCTTGCCGAGTGCCGCGAACATCGCCTTCTCGCTGGCGAAGTTGCCGACATCCCGGTCGATCGAGCCGCTGATCGAGTACTGGTGAATGGCCCACTTGCTCCACGGCTTCGGTACCCGGGGATGACCCATCTTGCTGGATGGGTCAGCGATCCACAGCGGGTAATGGCCCAGGCCAGCGCAGTTCCCGGACTCGGCGAAATTCAGGAACGTGTACACCAGCGGGTGCCGGTGGAAGCTGTGGAACAGCCCCTCGGCGACCTTGACCGCCCAGGCCGCGACCTGCGCCGGGGTCTTGCCGTCGGAGACCTCCAGGTCCAGCGCGATGCCATCCCGCGCGTTCAGGCCGAGCTTGGAGATCTCGTCGGCGAACAGGCTCACCGTATTCGCGGCGCTGACCGACGGATGCCCGAACAGGTAGGCGATCCGGCCCTTACCGTGCTGGTGCAGCCACTTCCAGTCGGCGGCGGCGTCCGGGTTGACGTACCGGTTGCCGTTCGGCTCCAGCTCGGTGAACTTGACCGCGGCCCAGCTGATGTTGCCGGCATTCTTGGTCCAGGTCGCCGGCGGGCCCTGGAAGCTGGCCACATCGACGCCCTTGGGCAGCTTCTTAGCGGCCGGGGTGATGAGTGCACGCAGCTGATCCAGCACGCGCCGACCCTACCCTCCATTACCTGCTTCAGCCGTCCGTTCAGTTATTGATTCCGCTATAGGACACCCTGCGCCAATTGCGGAACGGCTCCCGCCGGGCGGTCCGCCGCTGGCCTGCGGGCGGCCGGCAGATGGCCGGGAAGAGGCGCTGCGGGGCGGCGGCCAGGACGGCCCGGACAGCGCCCCCGGCGGCTCAGCGGAGGGGCCTCCGGATCTGTTAGTTTGTATGTAGCAAATATCTGTGCGACTCGGAGGGCCCCTACCTTGAGCGAACCTGCGGACGGCGGCATCGTGGCCGGCCAGGGCAACGGCGCGATGGCGGCCGGCGGCCCCCCGGCCGGGCGGCGGAACGGCCGGGCCGGCCAGGACTCCGGGGGCCAGGGCGACCGGTACAAGTGGCTGGCGCTGTCCAACACCACGCTCGGCATGCTGGCGGCGACGGTCAACGCCTCGATCGTGATCATCTCGCTGCCGGCCATCTTCCGCGGCATCAAGCTGGACCCGCTGAAGGCCGGCAATGTCAGCTACCTGCTGTGGATGCTGATGGGGTACCTGGTGGTCTCCGCGGTGCTGGTGGTGACGCTGGGCCGGCTGGGCGACATCTACGGCCGGGTCAAGCTGTACAACGCGGGTTTCGTGATCTTCGGGCTCGGCGCGCTGGCGCTGCCGTTCGACCCGTTTACCGGCGGGTCGGGCGCGATGTGGCTGATCGGCTTCCGGGTCGTGCAGGCCGTCGGCGGGGCCATGCTGATGGCCAACGCGCCAGCCATCCTGACCGACGCCTTCCCGGCTAACCAGCGCGGCACGGCGATGGGCATCAACCAGGTCGCCGGCATCTCCGGGATGTTCATCGGCCTGATCCTGGGCGGCATCCTGGCCGCGGTCGACTGGCGGCTGGTGTTCATCGTGTCGGTGCCGATCGGCGTCGGCGGGGCGATCTGGTCCTACCTGAGCCTGCGCGAGATCGGGATCCGCACCAAGTCACGGATCGACTGGATCGGCAACGTCACCTTCGCCGTCGGCCTCATCGCCCTGCTCACCGGCATCACCTACGGCATCCAGCCCTACGGCGGGCACAACATGGGCTGGACCAGCCCGCTGGTGCTGACCGGCCTGATCGGCGGCCCGGCGCTGCTGGTGGTGTTCTGCATCATCGAGCTGAAGGTGTCCAGCCCGATGTTCGACCTGCGGCTGATGAAGATCCGGGCCTTCGCGGCGGGCGTCTCGGCGACCCTGCTGGCCTCCATCGCCCGCGGCGGCCTGCAGTTCATGCTGATCATCTGGCTGCAGGGCATCTGGCTGCCGCTGCACGGCTACGCGTTCAAGGACACCCCGCTGTGGTCGGGCATCTACCTGCTGGCGCTGACCGGCGGATTCGTGGTCTCCGGCCCGGTCTCGGGCTGGCTGTCGGACAAGCACGGCGCCCGCGCGTTCGCCTCGGGCGGCCTGCTGGTCTCGGCTCTGGCCTTCGGCGGGCTGCTGCTGATCCCGACCAACTTCAGCTACCCGGAGTTCGCGGTGCTGATCTTCGTGGCCGGGGCCGGCATGGGCCTGTTCTCCGCGCCTAACGCGGCCGGCATCATGAACAGCGTCCCGGCCGGGCAGCGCGGCGCAGCCTCGGGCATGCTCGCCACGTTCCAGAACTCCGGCTTCGTGCTGTCGATCGGCATCTTCTTCTCGCTGATGATCGCGGGTCTGGCCTCGACCCTGCCGAACACCCTGACCCGCGGGCTGACCGGCCAGGGCGTGCCGTCGGGCATCGCGCACCAGATCGGGTCACTGCCGCCCGTGGGCAGCCTGTTCGCCGCGTTCCTGGGCTACAACCCGATCCAGGAACTGCTCAAGCCGACCGGCGCGCTGGCCAAGCTCCCGCCAGCCAACGCCGCCCGGCTGACCGGCAAGAGCTTTTTCCCGCAGCTCATCTCCCAGCCCTTCCACCACGGCCTCGTCATCGTCTTCGCGATGGCCATGACGGTCCTGGTCATCGCTGCGATCACCTCGCTGCTGCGCGGCGGCCGGTACGTGCACGATGAGCACGCCGCGGCGGCCACCGTGGCCGCGGCCACGGCCACCGAGGGCGCCGGCACCGACGTGGTCGCCGATGAGGTGGCAGCGGAGGCGGCGGACGACGCGGACCGCATGCCGACTGGCTCCAGTGGCACGGCGAATGACGCCCGGGCCAGCGGCGCCGGGGCTAGCGGCGCCGGGACCAGCGGGACGAACGGGGCGAATGGCCAGAACGGGAGGCGGACTGTACGGGCCGGCGACGGGCGTGCTAACCCTGACGCATGACATCTCCGGTCTCAGGGGCCCCGGCGGCATCTACCGCGCCGGGGCCGGCCGCCAGTAACCCCGGATCCGCGGCGAGCACGCCGGCCGGCGCGGCCTCCAGCGCAGCCGTCAGCGCCGCGGTCGAGCGGGCCGACACCGGCGGCCTGGAGCTTGTCCGCTTCCTGTACGCCGACCACGGCGGGATCATCCGCGGCAAGGCCGCCACCCGGCAGTTCCTGGCCGAGCGGATCGAGAGCGGGATCGGGCACACGGTGGCCATGATGGCCATGTCCATGCTGGATTCCCTGCAGCCCGTCGACGGCATGGGCCCGGTCGGCGAGGTCCGGCTGCGGCCCGACCCGGCCACCCTGGTGCCGCTGCCCTACGCGCCTGGCGCGGGGGCCATGCTGGCCGACCAGGTCCGGCCCGACGGCCAGCCCTGGGACGGCTGCGCCCGGACCTTCCTCAAGCAGGCCATCGCCGCGCTGGCCGACGCCGGCTACGCCATGCAGGCCGCCTTCGAGCCGGAATTCAGCCTCGGCCGCCGGGTCCCCGACCCGCACGGCGGCCCCGACATGCTGATCCCGGTCGACGACAGCCTGGTCTACTCCGGCACCGGGTTCCATGTCGCGCACGACTACGTCATGGACCTGATCGCCGCGATGCAGGCCCAGGGCCTGCAGGTCGAGCACTACTACCCCGAGCTCGGCCACGGCCAGCAGGAAGTGGTCATCCGGCACGGCGAGGCACTGCGTGCCGCCGACAACCACGTCCTGTACCGCGAGACCGTGCGTGGCGTCGCGTTCCGGCACGGCCTGTGGGCCAGCCTGGCCCCCAAGCCCATCCCCGACCAGGCCGGCAACGGCGCCCACCTGCACGCCTCGCTGACCGACCTGGCTACCGGCCGGGCCGCCTTCGCCGACCCGGCCGGCCGGTACGGCCTGTCGGCCACCGGCTACCACTTCATCGGCGGCCTGCTCGCGCACCTGCCCGCCCTGGTCGCGCTGACCTGCGCCAGCGTGAACAGCTACCGCCGGCTGCAGCCGCAGTTCTGGAGCAGCGCGTTCGTCGCCTACGGCATGGACAACCGCGAGGCCGCGGTGCGGATCTGCTCCCCGCTGGCCGGCGGCAGCGGCGCAGACTCCGGGCGCGCCGAGGCGGGCGGCTCCATCAACCTGGAGCTGAAGCCGTCGGACTCCAGCGCCAACCCCTACCTGGCACTGGGCGCGGTCATCCACGCCGGCCTGGACGGCATCCGCCGCCAGCTGGACCCCGGCGAGCCGATCAGCGTGGACCCGGCCACTCTCTCGCCCGAGCAGCGCGAAGCCCTCGGCGCCCGCCGCCTGCCCGAGACGCTGACCGCGGCGCTGGATGCCCTGGAGGCTGACCAGCTGCTCATGGACGCGCTCGGCCCGCTGCGCACCACGGCCTACCTGGCGGTCAAGCGCTCAGAAGCAGCAACGTTCGCCCAGCACGACGCCGCCTGGGAGTGCTTCCACCACTTCACCAAGATCTGAGCCGTGGCCGCAGTCGCGGCTGTGGTCAGGACAGCTCAGGCTGTGCTGCGGCAGGGAGACCGCGGCAGATCTCGCGGTACGCCTCACGTAGCTCGCGGGCTTCTGGCTCGGCCCGGGCGGCGACGGCGCTGATGACCTCCTCGGCCCGCCAGTAGTTCGATGGCACGAGCAGGCGGGATGTGACAGCGTCCAGCGCGATGCCAGCGGCCTCATCCAGCCGCCCGGTCGCGCTGAGTGTCAGGGCCAGGTCGAGGCGCGCAGATGCGGCCCGGCGCGGACGCGACGGCCCGTCCGACGGCGACTCCAGCCGGCCAAGCACCTGCCGGGCATACCCTTCCGCGGCTGGATCGCCGGCCCAGGCCAGCGTGGTGGCCACGTACGCCTCCTGCTTCGCCGGATCGTAGCGATAGTGGTGCTCTGGTTCATCGGGCACGGGAAGCGCTGACACCAGTGCCTCAACCCGCCGCAACGCACCGTAGGTCTCGCGGGAGTCGCCAATCCGCGCCCACGCGCGGCCCTCCTGCGCGGCTGCCTGGATATAGGCACTGCCATCCTTCGGCGCGAGGCGCTGCGCACCCCGGGCCATCGTGACCGCCGACCGGTAGTCCCCCTCGGTCAGAACCTGCCACGCTCTCGTCTCCAGGCACCACGCGGCCAGCTCGGCATGCCTGGTCTCACGGGCAAGCTGCGCGGCGGTTCCCAGGTACGCTGCCGCGGCTTCGGCCAGGCCGAGGTCAACCGCGCAGGTCGCGGCGAGCAGCGACAGCCATCCGCCAGCGGTCAGCAGCCGGCGGCGCTCCTCCAGGGTCGCCCGGACGCCGGCGAGCATGGTCACGTAATCCAGGTACCGGCGGATCCGCAGGAGAAGCGCGGCCGGGGGCGTGCCGGGGTAAGCAACTGCCAGGCTGTCCACGACGAACTCAAGCCGCTCAACAGTCGCCGTCCCCACGTCACTAGCAGAGGCCCGCCGACCCAGCTCGAGTGCGACGATCTCGTCATCAAGTCCGTCTGTTCCGGGATCCGGCCCGGAGACTGCGGCGGCGCGGCCCAGCGCCGCCAGCTGCCCGCCTGCGCCGAGCACGTCATCCAGAGTCTGCGCCATCCGCAGCGACGGCTGCTGCCGACCGCTGCGGTATCGGGAGATGAGGGCCTTGTCGCAAGGTACCTGCCGGGCCAGCGCATTCGCGCTGATGCCGCGCTCGTCCATCAGCGCGCGCAGCGCTTCGGCAAAGCCACCCACCCGCATGCACCTTCGCGTTGACGGCTTGTTGACAGACGTTGACGTCCGTCATGTCCCTGGTTCCACCGTAACTGCCCTGGCGAGCACAGTGGTGGGCATGTCACCACAGCGATCCTCCGCGTCTGCGGCCGGCCCGCGCGGAATCCTCGTGCAGAGCCCGATCGGCCTGGCAGCAGCCGTGCTTGCCTTAGCCGACCTCTGCCAGCGGAATGAATGGGAACTCGATCGGGCCGGAGCCTCGGGAATCTATGTTCTGACCAGGCGGAGCGGGACAGCCATCCACGTCATTGCGGGTACCGCGGACGAGGTTCTGCAGGCCGTGAAGACCGAGGGTCGCTTGGCTGTCCTCCGAATGGATATCGGAGAGCCCGACGGAACGAACGTGGCGGATGAGATAGCCCGCGAGCGTGACGACCCGGAGTCCTGGTAGCTAGTCGAGCAGGGAGCGGATGTCATCGGCGGTGAGGGTGGAGCCGAAGGCGTTGCCGCTGTCCATCACGCTGGCGAACAGCTCGGCCTTGCGCTGCTGCAGGGCCAGCACCTTCTCCTCGATCGTGCCGGCCGAGATCAGCCGGTAGACCATGACGTTGCGGTCCTGGCCGATGCGGTGGGTGCGATCCACGGCCTGGGCCTCGGTGGCCGGGTTCCACCACGGGTCGAGCAGGAAGCAGTAGTCGGCCTCGGTCAGGTTCAGCCCGAAGCCGCCCGCCCGCAGGCTGATCAGGAACACCGGCATGGTGTCCTCGCGGAACTGCCGGATGACCCCGTCCCGGTCGCGGGTGTGGCCGTCGAGGTAGCAGTACGGCACGCCGTCGGCGTCCAGGCGCGCAGCGGCCATCCGCAGGAACCCGGTGAACTGGCTGAACACCAGCGCCCGGTGGCCGCCGTCGATGACGTCGCGCAGCTGGGCGGCCAGCGCGTCGAGCTTGGCCGACGGCAGCCCGGTGTGCTCGTCGTCGACGAGACCGGCGTGCAGGCTGAGCTGGCGCAGCAGGGTCAGCGAGCGCAGAATCGCGAAGCGGTGCTCGTTCAGGTCACCGATCAGCCCGAGGATCTTCTGCCGTTCGCGCTGCAGGTGAGTCTGGTAGATCCGGCGATGCCGGGGGGCGAGCTCGACCTCCAGGATCTGCTCCTGCTTGGGCGGCAGCTCGACCGCGACCAGTTCCTTGGTACGGCGCAGCATCAGCGGCCTGATCCGGCGGCGCAGCTGGCCGAGCAGCTCGGCCTGGCCGCCGTTCTCGATCGGCCGCGCGTAGTAGTCCCGGAACCGGCCGGGGCTGGGGAACAGGCCGGGCGCGGTGATCGACAGGAGCGACCACAGCTCCATCAGGTTGTTCTCCATCGGGGTCCCGGTGATGGCCAGCTTGAACGGGGCCGGCACCCGGCGCGCGCACTGGTAGACCCGGGACTGGTGGTTCTTGGTGAACTGGGCCTCGTCCAGGATCAGGCCCGACCAGTCCAGCCCGGCGTAGTGGTCAGCGTCGATGCGCAGCAGCGCGTAGGAGGTCACCACCACGTCGGCGCCCGCGATGACCTCCGCCAGCGGCTGGCGCCGCCGCGCGGTCGTCCCGGTGACCGCCGTCACGGTCAGGCCGGGCGTGAACCGGGCGGACTCGGCGACCCAGTTGTGGACCACGCTGGTCGGGGCGACGATCAGGAACGGCGGCAGCCCCGGGTCGGCCTGCCGGGCGTGCGCGATCAGGGCCAGCGACTGGAGTGTCTTGCCCAGGCCCATGTCGTCGGCGAGGATGCCGCCGAGCCGGTACCGCCACAAGAACGCCAGCCAGCGGAACCCGTCAAGCTGGTAGGGCCGCAGCAGCCCGGCCACCTCCGGTGGCGGCTCGGCGCGGCCGGCCGGTCCCGGCTCGTCATAACCGGCGGCCTCCGCTCCTCCGTCCGGCCCGTCGGCCGCCGCCGCGGCAGCGGCCAGCAGGCCCTGGACCTGCTGTTCCCACGCCAGTGCCTGATGCTGCACCACGCCGAGC
>DASXDJ010000169.1:0-109051 GCA_036490755.1 Streptosporangiaceae bacterium | reverse complement strand
CCCGGCCACGTCGGCCTGGTCATCGGCGGCGGCAAGATGATCGAGGCCTACGCCACCGGCTTCCCGATCCGGGTCGCCCCCTACGGCGGCCGCGACCCGGTTGGCTTCACCCGGCCCTGGGATCACAAGGGCGTCGTGATGACCGCTGCCCGGGCCGGCGGCTAGGCCGCCGGCCGGATTCCCGGCGGGCGCCGGCTGCCGCCAACCGGGTCGGCCGGGCGGCCGGGAATGCCGGACCGGGCCGGGTCGCTGCACTAGCCATGTGCCTTCTCGTCGCGCTGTCGGGGGTGCTGCCGGCCGCCCCGCTGATCATGGCCGCCAACCGGGACGAGAGCCTGGCGCGCCCCGCCGTGGCCATGACCGCGCTGCAGGAGGCCGGGCCCCGGATTCTCGGCGGCCGGGACGAGCTGGCCGGCGGTACCTGGCTCGCGGTGAACGAGCACGGCGTCGTGGCCGGCCTGACGAACCGGCCGTCGGCGGGCGGCCGGGATGCCGCGCGGCGCAGCCGGGGGGAAATCCCGCTGGCCTTCGCCGCGCACCCGACCGCGGCCGAGGCCATCCGCGCCGTCAGCGAGACCCTGGACCCGTCGGCCTACAACCCGTGCTGGCTGCTGGTCGGCGACCGGCACCAGCTGTTCTTCGTGGAGATAGCCGACGGGCCCCGGCCGCAGGTCGAGGAGCTCGGGCCAGGCCTGCACATCCTGGAGAACGTGCCGCTGCGGGCGCCGTCGGCGAAGGCCGAGCAGGTCGCCCGCCTGGTGGCCGCGGAGCGGGCCGCCCGGGCCGCCGGACCCGGCCCGGCGCCCGGTGAGAGCGCCGATACCGTCGCCGATGCCCTGGAAGCCGTGCTGCGTGATCACCACCCGGCCGGGCCGGCCTCGGGCCCGGCCGTGGCCGGCCCCGACGGCCGCCCGCTGCCGCCGGCCATCTCGGCCGCCTGCGTGCATGCCGGCCAGTACGGCACCCGCTCGTCCCTGATCGTCACCGTGCCCGGCGAGGGCCGGCCCGTGCTGCGCGTGGCCGACGGGCCGCCGTGCCAGGCGCCGCTGCGCGACGTGACCCGGCTGTGGACGGGCCCCGCCCTGGTGTAACCGCACCCCGATCGGCGAGCATGGCGAGCGTGACCGGGCCCGCCGCGGGCCCGCACCGCGACGGGCCGGCCAGCGACGGGGCCGCCCAGCAAGGGAGAGGCCATGGACTTCGAGCTCTCGCCAGAGCAGCGGCTGCTGCGCCAGACTCTGCGGTCCTTCGTGGACCAGCAGATCCGGCCGGTCGCGCAGGAGTGGGAGGCGTCCGGCCGCTACCCCGATGAGATCGCGGCCACCATGGCCGAGATGGGCCTGTTCGGGCTGACGGTGCCCGAGGAGTACGGCGGGATGGCCGCCGACATGGTGTCGCTGGCCATCGTGTTCGAGGAGATCTCCCGCGGCTGGATGGGGGTGGCCGGCATCATCGGCAGCCATTCGCTGTCGTGCTGGATGATCTCCCGGTACGGCACCGCGGAGCAGAAGGCGGCCTACCTGCCCGAGCTGGCCACCGGCCAGCGCCGCACCGGCATCGCGCTGACCGAGCCGGGCGCGGGCAGCGACCTGCAGGGCATCGCGACCACGGCCCGGCGGGACGGCGACAGCTACGTGATCAACGGCCGCAAGACCTGGATCACGAACGCCCGGCACGCGGACCCGCTGCCGGTGCTGGTCAAGACCGACCCGGCCGCCCGGCCGGCGCACGCGGGCATGGCCGTCCTCCTGGTCGAGGCCGGGACGCCGGGCTTCGAGATTGTCCGGGACCTGCCCAAGCTCGGCTACCGCGGGCCGGAGACCTGCGAGCTGGTGCTGGACGATGTCCGCGTGCCGGCCAGCCAGCTGCTCGGCGGCGCCGAGGGCCGCGGTCTGCAGCAGGTGCTGGCCGCCCTGGAGACCGGCCGCATCAACGTGGCCGCCCGGGCCGTCGGCGTGGCTCAGGAAGCCTATGACCAGGCGCTGCGCTACTCCGGCCAGCGCGAGGCGTTCGGCCAGCAGATCTCCGGGTTCCAGGCGGTCCAGCTCAAGCTCGCCGACATGGCGATCAAGCTGCAGGCGGCCCGGCTGCTGACCTACTGGGCGGCCTCCCGGGCCGACGCGGGGGAGCGGACCGACCTGGAATCGGGGATGGCCAAGGTGTATGCCTCCGAGGCCGCGCTGGAATGCGCGGTCGATGCCATGCAGCTGCACGGCGGGTACGGCTACTCGCGGGAGTTCGGGGTCGAGCGGCTGTACCGGGACGCCCCGCTCATGGTGATCGGCGAGGGCACCAACGACATCCTGCGCACGGTGATTGCCCGCTCCCTGATCAGCGGCCGGGGCAGCGTCGGCTAGCGGCGCCGGCCAGCGTTCGCCATCCCGGAAAGGGCGGCCGATAGCGACGCGGGCAGCCGGGAGATAATCCGCGCAATTCCTGGACAGGCCAGATTGGCCGGGCTTCTACTGAGGAGCAGAGCGCTGCGGGGAAAAGCAACAGCGCCTGCTCAGGGGAGATCGGCATGGGGGATAACGCACGCCCGGCCAGCACGGCCATCGCGCCTGCGGCACGGCCCGCCCGGCGGGCCGGCCGGGCCGCCGGGCCAGCCACGCTGGAGCAGCAGGCAAAGCAGAACCTGGGTGCTGACCTGGTCCTGGAAGGCGGCGGGGTCAAGGGGATCGGCCTGGCCGGGGCCGTGATGGCCATTCGCAAGGCGGGTTATGTCTTCCCGCGAGTGGGCGGCACATCGGCGGGCGCCATTGTCGCGGCGCTCATTGCTGCCTACCAGACCAGGGGCATGGACCTGGCCCGGCTCGAGGACGACATGCGCGAGCTGGATTACACCCAGTTCATGGAGAAGACCTGGGCCGAACGGCACCTGGGCATCATCGGCCAGGCCGCCAGCCTGCTGGAGCATCAGGGCGTCTACGCCACCGGCTACCTGGAGCAGTGGCTAACCTCGAAGCTCGAGCCGCTCGGCATCACGACGTTCGCGGACCTGAAGATCACCGACGACGATCGCACCGGCCTGCCGCCGCGGCAGCGCTACCGGCTGGTCACCCACACCTCCGATCTCAGCCGCGGCTCGCTGGTGCGGCTGCCCTGGGACCTGCCCTACTACCTCCTGCCGGACGCGGCTGGCGCGAGCATCGCGGAGCAGGTCGCGGTCATCGACTCCTACTCCGTCGTGGACGCCGTCCGCGCCTCCATGTCGATCCCGTTCTTCTTCCGGCCCTTCACCCAGAAGACACCGCGCGGCAGCTGTACCTGGGTCGACGGCGGGCTGCTGCAGAACTTCCCGGTCACGGTCTTCGACCGCACTGATGGCCTGCCCAACCGCTGGCCGACGTTCGGGGTCAAGCTGTCGGCGCGGCCGCGGCTGAACATCCCCGACGTGCCGGTCCGGGGCGACATCAAGGAACTGCTGGCTATCGCGCACACGGCGATGGGCGAGTGGAACCGGTACCCGCTGGCGGACGCGGGGGTGGGTGCCCGGACGGTGTTCGTGGACACGATGGGCCTGGAGTCCACCGACTTCGGGATCACCCGGCAGCAGCGTGACCAGCTGTTCGACAACGGCCGGATGGCCGCCGAGAAGTTCCTGGCGGCATGGGACGTCGCGCACCCGCGCCGGCCCTAGCCAGGAGAGGCTAGTAAGCCTGCCCGGCAGGCAGCCGGAGTCCCGGCCCGGAGCTGCCTGGCGGCAGGCTCGCGCCCCGGGGCCCTGCTAGCGGCCGGGCGGGCCGTCCTCCGGCCACGGCTGCGCGCCGATGGCCTCGAGCGCGCCGCGGGCCGCCGTCAGCTTCTCGTAGAGGAACAGCACCGGGCCGCCGCCAGCCAGCCGCACGGCGTCGCGCAGGGCCGGGGCGGGCCCGGCGGCCCGGGTGATGGTGATGCCGGGCCGGGACCGCTCCAGGGCCGCCGCGATCAGTTCCTGCATCTCGCCCGGTGCCCGGCCCCGCTTGTCGTCGTCCTCGTAGATCGCCACCGCCGGGCACCAGGCCGCGATGGCCTCGGCGGTCGCTGCGATCAGGTCGTCGCGGCGGTCGCCGGGCAGGGTCACGGCGGCAGCCGGACGGCCCGGCGTGCCGGGTCCGCCCCACACCTGCGTGATCATCGCGCCAGTGGCGGCCAGCGCCGCGGCGTTGTGCCCGTAGTCGACCAGGACCGGGCCGCCGCCCGCCTGGTACAGGTTGCCCCGGCCCGGGTTGGCCTGCGCCGGGGTGAACGTGGTCAGCCCGCGCCGGATGTCCTTGGCGCTGACCCCGGCCGCCCGGCAGGCTGCGATCGCGGCGAGCGCGTTGGCGACCAGATGCGCTGCCCGGCCGCCGAAGGCGCCCGGCAGCTCGGCCAGGCTGATCATCGGCCGCCGGGTGCTGCCCTCGCTTTCCGCCAGCTCGCCGCCGGCGATCTCGTAGACCAGGCCGCCCGCGGCGCGGTGCGCCTCGACGGCCGGGCTGCCGGGCTGCTGGGTGCACAGCCGGATCACCGGCGAGCTGGCCTGGACGGCGGGTCGTCCGGCCAGCCCGGCCGCGGCCGGGTCGTCGGCGTTCAGCACCAGGGTGCCGCCGTCGACGATCTCCTCGGCCACCAGCGCCTTGACGTGGATCAGCTCGTCCATGTCATCCACGCCGCCATCGCCGAGATGGTCGGCGGTGATGTTGGTGACCACCGCGATGTCGGCCCGGTCGTAAGCCAGGCCGCCGCGCAGGATCCCGCCCCGGGCCGTCTCCAGGACGGCGACCTCGGCTGCCGGGTCGTCCAGCACCATTTCCGCCGACCGCGGGCCCGAGGCGTCGGCCGGGTAGACCAGCTGGCCGCCGCTGTAAACACCGTCGGTGGTGGTCATGCCCACCGCCAGCCCGGCCTGCTGCAGGATGTGGCCGATCATGCGGGTGGTGGTGGTCTTGCCGTTGGTCCCGGTCACCGCGATAACCGGGATGCGCTCCGGCACGCCGGGCGGGTAGAGCATGTCGACCACGGCGGCGGCAACGTCGCGTGGCCGGCCCTCGGCCGGGGCCAGGTGCATGCGCAGCCCGGGGCAGGCGTTGAGCTCCAGCACCGCCCCGGCCGTCTCCGGCTCGCCGCGGCCGTCCCCGTGCAGCGGCGCCGAGATGTCGGCGAGCCGGACGTCCACGCCGCAGATATCCAGGCCGGCCGCCGCAGCCGCCCGGCAGCACATCGCCGCGACCTCCGGGTGCACCAGGTCGGTGACGTCGGCGCTGGTCCCGCCGGTGGACAGGTTGGCGTTCAGCCGCAGCGGAACCAGCTGGCCGGCGGCCGGCACGGAATCGGCCTCCAGCCCGGCCGCGGCCAGGTGCGCCAGCGACTCGGCGTCCAGGATGATCCGGGTTAGCTCGCGGGCGTGCCCGTCGCCGCGGCGCGGGTCGGCGTTCACTGCCGCGACCAGCTGGCTGATCGCGGCAGTCCCGTCGCCGGTCACCGCGGCCGGGCGCAGCTGGGCGGCGGCGGCGACCTGGCCGTCGACGACCAGCACCCGGTAGTCCTGGCCAGCCACGAACTGCTCCACCAGAACGGCCGAGCCGCCGGTCGCCGCCCGGTTGAAGGCGGCGGTCGCCTGCTCGGCCGAGGCGATTCCCACCGTCACGCTGCGGCCGTGGTTGCCGCCTAGCGGCTTGATCACGACCGGAGCGCCGAGCTGGTCCAGGGCCGCGGCCGCCTCCTCCGCGCTGGCCGCCACGATGCCTGCGGCCACCGGGATCCCGGCACTGGCCAGTACCTGCTTGGCCAGCATCTTGTCGGCAGCGATGTCGACACCGATCGCCGATGTCTGCTGGCTGAGTGCCGCGCAGACCAGCTGCCGGGTGCACCCGTAACCGAGCCGGAGCATGCTGAGCGAGCTGGCGCGGCGGACCGGGATGCCGCGGCGGCGGGCCGCGGCCGCGATCGCGGCGGTGCTGATGCCCAGTCGCTCGCGCTCGGCCAGCCGGGTGATCGCCTCCAGCTCCGCCGCGAAGTTCGGCTCATTCCCGGCCAGCAGGTCCGTGACGATGGCGATGGCGGCGCGCAGCAGCCGTTCCGGCACCTGCGAGCCGGGCGGCTCATCCGCCGGGCACTCGGTGACCACGTCGTACCGGCCGTCGGCGCCTGCCCACAGGGTCTTGCCCAGGCAGACCTCGCGCCCCGCCTGGCTGGACAGCTCCAGCGCCGCATGCTCGGCGATATGCCCGAAATAGGTGCCGCGAGCCAGCGCCTCGCAGAACCCGCCCGGCCGCCCGGCGGCGCAGTAGTGCCCGGCCAGCCCCGGCAGCAGGGCGGTGAGCCGGCCGGCGAAGCCGGGATAGTCCGTGCTCTCGCGCCCGGTGAGCTCGTCCAGCTCCAGCCGGGCAATGCTCACCGGGCTGGCGGTGAATACATTGGGCCCGCTCAGGTGGCGTGCTTCGATCAGCCGCAACGTCAGAGTCCTTTGGCTCAGTACCGGTCGTGACCGGGCCCGATGGCCGGTGCCCGGCTGGCGAAGTCGAACAGGCAGCCGGCGGGCAGCAGGTGCAGCCGGACGCCAAACAGCGTGATGGGGTCGTACTCCCCGGCCGGGTGGACGACGGTGGCGTCGGCAGCGTCCACCACGGTCGCGACTCCGGTGCCGAGCACCTCGAACCACGATCCCTGCACGAGGATCCCGGTGTTCTCATCGAGCCCGATGCCCAGCTGGGCCGGGTCCTGGGCGACGGCACTGAGCAGCCGCGGCAGGCGGCCGCGCTCGGCGAAGTGCATGTCGATCAGGGCCCGGGGCACCAGGCCCAGGCCAGGCCCGGTGCGGACGGCGGCGGCCGACACTTCCGCCCGGTCACCGCCCAGGATCATCGTCTTGCCCAGCGCCGTGGCGCCCGCGCTGGTCCCGGCCACGACCAGGCCCGCCGCCAGCCGCTCGCGCAGCACCTCGCTGGTGCGTGAGCCCACCAGAGTGCGCAGCCGCGACTGGTCGCCGCCGGACAGGAACACGCCCGTAGCGTCGGCCAGCGCAGCCGCGGCCGCGTCGCTGTCGGCGTCGGCCCGGCCGCGGAGCCGCAGTTCGCTGGTGCGCTGCACGCCCAGTTTGGCGAAGACCTGCTCGTACTCGGCGTGCACCTCATCGGGCACGCCGGTGGCGGTGGTGACCAGCACGATGGAAGCCCGCTCGCCGCCGCACAGCTCCACGAACCGCTCGAGCAGCACCGACCCGCAGCACCGGTCCTCGGCCCCGCCGATGATCAGCAGACGGCCTGGAGATTCCCCGTCGTCCACGTCCCCGCCCTCGCCCGGAGGCCGGCCTGGCCTCTCGACGGCTAGGTACCCTTCGTAACTCTGAGTCAATCAAGGCACTATTTCGACTACGAAGAGTCACTAATCCCGACCGGGTGAGACCTCAGAGACTCTGCCGCTCCCGCCGCTCCGCAGAGTCACCCAGGCTCCCCCGGCCGCGCCAGCGGCCCCGGGCCGAGGGAGGCGGAGGGATGCCCGGCGCCGTCTGGACTGACGAGCCAGTGAGGAGGGAAGGCGGCGCCACTGAGGGCATCCCTCCGCCTCGCGGGCAATGCGAGCGACGAGGGAAGGCAGCGCCTTAAGGGCATCCCGCAGGCGAGCGGGAAACACGGCGAGCGGAAAATCAGGCCCCGTTGGGTGCGCGGGTGGCGCGGCGGGGGCCCGACCGGGGCCGGGACAGCTCCTCGGGGAGCTGCAGCAGCGGGTTGGAGGCGCTGGCCACCACGTCGCTGGCGATGTCAATGACCTTCCGGCCGCGATTACGGGCCGCGGTGCGCAGCTGCTCGAACGCCTGGCGCGGCTTGATCCGGTGCCGCTCGGCCAGCACGCCGATGGCCTGCTCGACCCGCACCCGGGCCAGCAGGGCGTGCTCCAGCTGGCTCACCGTGGCCTTCAGACGGCCGGCCTCGCCGGCCTGCTGCTCGGGCCTCGGCTTATGAGCGGGATGCCCGTTCTGCCCGCCCTGCTCGGCGGCCAGCAGGTCAGCCAGGATCATCGCCGATGCCAGGTCGGGCAGCTCGTCGGCACCGACCCGCCAGCCGTCCTTCGTCCGCCGGACGATGGCGTCCTCGGGGGTGCTGGCGCAGCCGCCCGTGCAGGATGCCTCCGCGGGCTGCGAGTCGGGCTGGCCGCCGCCGGGCGCGCGGCCGCTGTCGGCGGCCGTCACTTCACGCACTCAAGCTCATGTAGTCGCTGCTTGACCTGCGCGGCTGAAGGGTTGGTCAGGGCGCTGCCGTCGGCGAAAACCACGGTCGGCACGGTCTGGAACCCGCCGTTGACCGACATCACGAAGTCAGCCGCGGCGGCGTCCTCCTCGATGTTGACCTCGGCCATCTCGATCCCCTCTCGTGCCAGCTGGGCCTTGAGCCGCTTGCAGAAGGCGCACCACGTGGTGGTGTACATGGTCAGCGGCTGTGCCATCGGGTCCTTCCCCCTTCGCGTGCCGTTACGAACTGCACATTACTAACGCATATGAGCGCCGTAGCCTTCCCACCCGGGCCAGTGCTATCCCGCGAGCGGCGACGGCTCGCGCGTACCGGCGCTGACTATATGCCGGGCCGGCGCGCTGACAAGCCAGATTAGGGCCATAGCCGGGTCGCACCGGGACCGCGGGCGATCCGGGGCGGCTCGATCGGCGCGCGGGCGGTCAGTGCCATGCGGGAGGATGGCGCCGGACGCGGAGGTAGTGAGTGGATATTCCGGGTGAGCCGGATAAAAGGCGCGAATCGGTTGGAAATGGCGAGCCGGGCGATGGCCGGGGGACGCCGGCCAGCCCGGATGCCGTGCTCGCCGAGCTCGATCCCGAGCAGCGTGAGGTCGCCCTGGCTCAGCGCGGCCCGGTGTGCGTGCTGGCCGGCGCCGGCACCGGCAAGACCCGCGCGGTGGCCCACCGGATCGCCTACACCGCGGCGGCCGGACTGGCCAACCCGGCCCGGATCCTGGCGGTGACGTTCACCACCCGGGCCGCCGGCGAGCTGCGGGCCCGGCTGCGCCAGCTCGGCGGCCGGGCCCCCGGCGCGGGCCTGGAGCGGGTTCAGGCGCTGACCTTCCATGCCGCCGCGCTGCGCCAGCTCACCCATTTCTGGCCGATGGCCGTCGGCGGGCCGCCGCCGCAGGTCATCGACTCCAAGATCGGGCTGATCGCCGAGGTCGCCCGGCGGCTGCGGGTGTCAGGCGGGCTGCCGGAGCTGCGCGACGCGGCGGCCGAGGTCGAGTGGGCCAAGGTGACCCAGGTCCGGCCCGAGGACTACCCGGCGGCCGCGGCTAAGGCCGGGCGGGACGGGCCGTTCGACTCCGAGACGATGGCCCGGCTGTTCGCCGGCTACGAGCAGCTGCGCCGGGAACGGCACGTGGTGGACTTCGAGTCCGTGCTGGAACTCACGGCCGCGATCCTGGTCGACCACGCGGGCGCGGCCAGCGCGGTCCGGGACCGTTACGAGTCGTTTGTCGTCGATGAGTACCAGGACGTGAACCCGCTGCAGAAGCTGCTGCTCGAGACGTGGCTGGACGGCCGGGACGACATCTGCGTGGTCGGTGACCCGCGGCAGACCATCTACTCCTTCACCGGGGCGACGCCGGCCTACCTGACTGGCTTCGCGGCCGAGTTCCCGGCCGCGACGATCGTGCGGCTGGTCCGCAATTACCGGTCCACCCCGCAGGTGGTGGCGCTGGCCAACAAGCTGATCGCCCGCGCCGAGCTGGCCGCGCCGTCCGGCGGGGCGGCGCTGGTGGCGCAGCGCCCGGCCGGCCCGCGGCCGCGGTTCACCGAGTACCCCGACGAGAGCGCCGAGGCGGCCGGGGTGGCCCGGCAGGCCGCGGCGCTCATCCGCGGCGGGCTGCCGGCCGGCGCGATCGCCGTGCTGGTCCGGACCAACGCCCAGACCCGGGCGCTGGAGGCGGCGCTGGCCGAAGCCGGGGTGCCCTTCGCCGTGCGCGGCGCGGAGCGGTTCTTCGAGCGGGCCGAGGTGCGCCAGGCGGTGGCCACGCTGCGCGGCGCGGCGCGCTCGGTGTCCGCCGGAGATGACGCCGCCTCCCAGGTCCGGCCGGTACTGGCGGGCCTGGGCCTCAGCGCCAAGCCGCCGGCCGGACGCGGCACGGCGCGTGAGCGCTGGGAGTCGCTGGAGTCGCTGGCCCAGCTGGCTGATGAATTCTTCGCCGGCGCGCCGCAGGCCTCGCTCGGTGACCTGGCCGCCGAGCTCGCGCTGCGCGGCGCCACTGGCCAGGCACCCGCCCTGGACGGGGTCACCCTGGCCTCGCTGCACGCGGCCAAGGGACTGGAGTGGGATGCGGTGTTCCTGGCCGGGCTCAGCGACGGCACGCTGCCCATCATCTACGCCCAGACCGAGGAGGCCATCGCCGAGGAGCGGCGGCTGCTGTACGTCGGCATGACCCGGGCCCGGCAGCAGCTGTTCCTGTCCTGGCCGCTGGCCCGGGCACCGGGCGGGCGGCGGACCCGGAAGCCGTCCCGGTTCCTGGCCGGCCTGCAGTCCCGGGCCCGGCCGATCGAGGAGGACAACCCGCTGATCGGCACGCTGCGCCGGTGGCGGGCCGAGACGGCGGCCGCGCAGAGCGTGCCCGCGTTCGTCGTGCTGTCGGACGCGACACTGCTGCTGATCGCCAGCCGCCGCCCCGCGACCCGGGCCGAGCTGGCGGGCGTCCCCGGTGTCGGGGCCGTCCGGCTGGACCGGTACGGTGCGGCCGTACTCGCGCTGTGCGCGCAGGCGGCAGCCGCGGTGCAGGCGGCAGGAGACGCGGCGGAGGCGCCATGAGCAAGGCCCTGGACAAGGTAGTCGAGCTGCTCGACCTCGAGCAGATCGAGCTGGACATCTTCCGCGGCCGGAGCCCCGAGGGGGAGTGGCGGCAGCGGGTCTTCGGCGGCCAGGTTGCGGGCCAGGCGCTGGTGGCCGCCGGCCGGACCGTCCCGGCCGACCGGCCGGTGCACTCGCTGCACGCCTACTTCATCCGGCCCGGCGACCCGGCAATCCCGCTGATCTACCTGGTGGAGCGGGTCCGCGACGGCCGGTCGTTCACCACCCGCCGGGTGTCAGCGGTGCAGCACGGCAAGACCATCTTCACGCTGTCGGCCTCCTTCCACCATGGTGAGCCCGGCGTCGAGCACGCCGAGCCGATGCCGGACGTCCCCCCGCCCGACCAGGTCGAGCCGACTGCCGAGCGCTACCGGCGGATCTTCGGGGCCAAGGCCGCCGAGGTGTTCCACAACGGCCCGATTGACATCCGGCACGTCGGCCCGCTGACCATTGAGGCTGCGCGCGACCCGGCGCTGCGCTCCAGCCGCAACCTGGTGTGGATCCGGGCTGACGGCGAACTGCCCGACGATCCGCTGCTGCACGTGTGCCTGGCCACCTACGCCTCGGACATGACGCTGCTGGACTCCGTGCTGCTGGCGAGCGGCCTGTCCTTCGCCGATGGCAGCACGACGGCCGCGAGCCTGGATCACGCGATGTGGTTCCACCGGCCCTTCCGGGCCGACCGCTGGCTGCTTTACGCGCAGGACTCGCCGAGTGCCAGCGGGGCCCGCGGGCTGGCCCGCGGCGAGATGTATACCGAGGACGGATCACTGGTGGTTTCCGTGGTGCAGGAGGGGCTCATTCGCCAGAAGCGCTGAGCCGTAAAACTGCAGGTCAAAAAAGTGTTGCCGCCCTGTCGGACTCCTGATGTAAGGTCTATGCCATGTCCGAGTGGGGCTCGAGCCAGCCGTAAGGAGGTGCCCGTCGTGCTGAACATGATCTCGCGTTGCGAGTCTGCGGAGAATGCCGCAGCGATCTTCGCTGCCGCCAAGCCGCGCCCGCGGTATGGCCTGGGCGCCTCCGGCCTCGTGACAGCCACCACGCCCGCCAGCGCGCGCGTCGCGGTTTCCGCGCGACCGTGCACCGATGCCG
Source organism: Streptosporangiaceae bacterium (assembly GCA_036490755.1). Lineage (GTDB taxonomy): Bacteria > Actinomycetota > Actinomycetes > Streptosporangiales > Streptosporangiaceae > DASUBV01. Next base: position 97,169 of record DASXDJ010000169.1, on the reverse strand, counting down.
CTGCTGCGGCTGCTCACGTCATCCTGGCCGCTGCCGGCCTGGGCGACAGCAAGCAGCTCCTCAGCGAGCAGCCCGTGTTCATGACCCGTACCAGCGCCGCCGGCGGTGGCGCACTGGGTCCGCATACTGCGAGGGAACCGGTCTAGAAAAGACCGGCCAGCCCCCTCTAGGCCGCGGACCCGACACAGGGTCCGCGGCCTTAGCTATTTCTAAGGCCACCGTTAGCTAGCAGCAAAGACGCTGCGACGAGTAACGAGAGGGGTTGGCACCAATGCAGTGGCCCGGCACCACCGCTGTGCTGGAGGGAACGGCACCACCGCTGGCGGGAGAACTGGCGGAGCAGGCACCGAGCACCATGCTGGAGCAGGTCCCCGCAGGCAGCACGGCCGCAATGGCCGGTCTGCCCGGCGGTCTTGACCTGCCCTGCCGGGAGGACCCGGAGCTGTTCTTCGCCGAGTCACCAGCCGACGTGGAGTTCGCCAAGTCGCTGTGCATGGGCTGCGCGGCTCGGATCACCTGCCTGGCAGGAGCGATCGAGCGGCATGAGCCCTGGGGCGTCTGGGGCGGCCAGCTGTTCCTGCGCGGCGACGTCGTGCCGTACAAGCGGCCGAGGGGACGCCCGCGGAAGGCGACTGTCGCCGCCTGACCCAATGCTGCCGGCCGGGCAGCCTGACCAGCTGTCCCGGCCGCGGCCCACATGATGCTGCCGAACATCGTTGCCCGCTGCCCGGCACCGCGGGCGACCGGCGGCATCACCCGATCACCAGCGCCGGCCTGGAAAACCGATGACCCAGACCCGCCGCCGCAGCGGCGGGACACGGACGCCCAGAAACGGTGAGCACGATGTACTCGAACATAGATGTCCAGCACGCACGACAACGACAGCAGTACCTGATCGAGCGGGCGACCGCGGAGCGCCATGCGCACCGCGTGCGCCAGCTGAGCAGGGCGACACGACGGGCCGAGCGCGCTGAGCGGCAGCTCTCGCGCAGCTGGTCCGAGGCGGCGCGACTGCGCGCTCAGCTGACCCAGCTGGCCTCGGACCCGTGGCAGTAGGACGGCAGTGCTGCTAGCCCGATCGCTGCGGCGGCCCGGCATCCGGGCCGCCGGCAGCGGTCCTGGCTAGTCAGCTGTCACCCGAGCTCGCCAGGAGATGGCCGGGAGGCCCCGGGGCCTCCCGGCCATCGGCGTCCTCGCCGGGCCCGTAGCCCGGGATCCAGGTCAGCACTTCACCCCGGAAGGGACCCTCGCACTCAAGCTGGCACAGCACGCCGATGCCCGCCGTCGAGACCCGGTGAATCAGCACGTAGGAGGGCGGCAGGTTCAGCTGACGGCCGACGTTGGACGGCCGCAGGTCGGTCACCCGGGTGGCCTCGCCGCGCAGCCACTCGCGGCTGAATGCGAACGTATCCACCTGCGACGGCTCGGCCAGCGGGGCCAGGAACGCGTGCAACGCGGCCAGGTCCACGCTCACCCCGTCGCGCAGGAACCCATGCTGGCGCAGTTCCCGCTCGACCAGCTCGATGCTGCCGCCGTGGTGCATCAGCCACAGCAGCCGGCCGAAGAACGGCGGGAGCCCGTCCGGCAGCCGGTCGACCGCGCCGAAGTCGAGCACTCCCAGCCGTCCGTCGTCCAGCAGCCGGAAGTTGCCCGGGTGCGGGTCGGCGTGCAGCAGCCCGGCCCGCGACGGGCCGGAGAACAGGAACCGGACCAGCATGATCCCGGCCCGGTTGCGCTGCTCCCGGCTGCCCTCGGCGATGATCCGGGCCAGCGGCGTGCCCTCCAGCCACTCGGTCACCAGCGTCCGGTCGGTGGCCGCGACCACCGGCGGGACGTAGATGTCGGGATCGCCGGCGTAGGCGTCGGCGAAGGCCTGCTGGGACGCCGCCTCCATCCGGTAGTCCAGCTCCTCGGCCACCCGGGACCGCAGTTCTTCCAGTAGCGGCTTGGTGTCCAGTCCGGGCATCAGCACGCCGAATAGCCGCGCCATGCGGCTGAGCTGCGTGAAGTCGTTGTTCAGGGCCGGGCCGGCGCCGGGGTACTGGATCTTCACCGCGACCGCGCGGCCGTCGCTCCACACCGCCCGGTGGACCTGGCCGATCGACGCCGCCGCCGCCGGGCGGTCGTCGAACTCGGCGAAGCTGGCCCGCCAGTCCGGGCCCAGTTCCTCGGCCAGCACCTTGTGCACCGTGCTGGCGGGCAGCGGGGGAGCTGACTCCTGCAGGCGGGTCAGGGTGGCCCGGTAAGGCCCGGCGATTTCCGGTGGCAGCGCGGCCTCGAAGATGGACAGGGCCTGGCCGAGCTTGAGAGCCCCGCCCTTGAGCTCGCCCAGGACCCGGAAGATCTGCTCGGCGGTGCGCTGCTGGATCTCCTGCGCGACCAGCTCGGCTGGCCGGCCGCCCAGGCGCTTGCCCAGGCCCAGCGCGGTGCGACCGGCCAGGCCGACCGGCAGGGTCGCCAGCTTGGCAGTGCGCGTCACAGCGCGGCGCGGGAGATCGCTCATGATCTCTATTGTCGGCTACCCGGCGGCATCCCTGCTACGCGCGTGGCCGGCCGCCCGGCGCGGACCGCAACTGCCTGGCCCGATTCCGCCCTGCCTGCCGGGTACGCGCCCGGTAGTACTGAGCCTGCGGGTCTCGTTCCGGATAGCCGAACGCTGGCCAGGCGGCCGGGCGCAGCGGCGGTTGGGGGCGGCTGGCTCGCGCGGCCGGGCGCAGCGGTATTCGCAGGCGGCGCTTACAGGCGGCTGGCTGACGCGGCCGGGCGCTGGCGGCAGTTGCAGGCGGCTGGCCGCGGCCAGCTACGCCGCCGCCACTGCCAGCCCGGCAGGACCAGCTCCAGGGTGCCGTTCTCCGCCGGGTGGACAGCCTGGGCCCGGTCCAGGAAGGCCAGTGCCTGGCCCGCGGCCTGGGCCGCCACTGCGGTAACCAGCGCCGCGTCGCAGGCGGCCGGCTCTGCCGCGCGGCCGGTCACCTGGGCGAGGATGAGCGGCCAGGCCGGATCGAGACTGGCCCGGGTGATGTCCAGGCAGCGCAGGCACGCCGTCTGGCCCGGCCGAACCAGCGGCCCGACCACCCCGATGGCCTCATCCGCGGCCACTGCCAGGTGCGGGACTCCGGCGCGCATCAGCCAGCTCCGCAGGCCCGGCCCGGCGCGCCCGGTCACAACAGCCAGGTCCGGCACCGTTGGCGCGGGCCGCGCCCGGTCCCTGCGGCCAGGCCGCCCGCCGCCCGGTCCGGGATCGGGCCGCGCCCGGTCCTTACGGCCGGGCCGCCCGCCGCCCAGTCCGGGAGCACTGCCTGACGCTGGCGTGCGGCCGGGCGCCGCGTCAGCCCCGCCCGCTGAAACCGCTACGCGCGGGGCGGTACGGGCATTGCTGGCAGCGGTGGAGGGGGCGGCAGTGCTGCTGGTGGCATTGGCGCTGGCGGGCCCGGCGGCGGTGCTAACAGCGCCGGCGGTGTTCGCGAGGTATGTTCCCGGGCGGTGCGGGCTGGGCCGGCGGACCAGGTCGGCGATCCCGACGCGGCCGACGCCCGAGGTGGCCAGGATGTCGGCGATCGTGGTGGCCAGCCGGCCGGGCCCGTACACCCGCACGGCGGCGCCATCCCGCCGGGCCAGCGCCGTCGCGCCCGCGTCCGAGTGCCCGCGGGCCAGCGCGGCGGCGGCCAGCTCGGCACTGAGTCGCTGCCGGCGGCCGGGCGGCAGGGCACGGATCGCCGCCAGCGGATAGTCATCAAGTGCGCCCGCCGCCGCGAGCAGGGTGAGGATCCGGCTCGTGACCGGCTCGGGGATGCCCAGCCGGGCGGCGGCCCCGATGACCTCGGCGCGGTCCCGGCTGCCATCCAAGAGGGCGAGCACCGGTGCCGCGCCGGCCATGCCGGTCAGCGCCACGGCCCGGCGCGGGTCAATGCCGATCTGGACGGTGTCCCGGTCCCGCCACACCGGCAGTAACCCGGCTTTCAGCGCTGGTCTCACAGCCGAAAGCGTCGCACCGGCCACCGACAGTCCAGCCGCCCGCCCTGCCCGCCCGCGCCCGGCACTGTCCGCCCGGCGCTGCCCGCCTGCTCGCGCCGCCCCGGCACGCTCGGCCCGGCACGCCCGGCCCGCCTGGCCCGCCTGGCTTGGTTCGCCTGGCTTGGCTCGCCTGGCTCTGGGCGCCCGCCCCGGCCGGTCCGGCCCGCCTGACTCTGCGCGCCCGGCTCTGTCCGCCCGGCGCCCGGCGCCGCCTGCTCGCTCGCTCGCCGCGACGGTCACTCAGTGAGCTCTGCCCCCACCAGCCCCGCCGGGATAGGCACCTTCAGACAACGCGGTGAATCGAGCGGGTTGTCGCCCGCCCGATCCACCGCGTTACTGGGATCCGCTGCGCCGGGGTTAGCTGGGGTGCTGCTCGCCGGCCTCGTCTGGCCCACTGGCCTCGCCATCAGCCGGGCCGGGCTCGCCGGCAGCAGAGTCAGCCGGGCCGGGCTCGCCCGCAGCAGAGTCATCCGGGCCGGGCTCGCCCGCAGCGTCAGCCTCGCCGACATCGCCCGGGCTGGCGTCGCCCGTGGCGGCTCCGCCCGTACCTGCCTCGCTGGTCTCGGCCTGACCACCCTCGGCGCCGTCCGCCGGGGTAGCGGCGTCCGGCCTAGCAGAGCCAGGCCCAGCGGTGCCGGGCTCAGCGGTGCCGGGCTCAGCGGTGCCGGGCGCGGGGTCGCGGAAGTCATCAGCGGTCAGCCGGTCGAGGTCGGAGATGTCCAGCTCGGGATGGCCGCGCACGAAGGCGTCCGGGTCGTCGAAGTCGTCGGCCGTGGGGAGCAGGTCGGGGTGCGCCCAGATCGCGTCCCGGCCCGATGTCCCGCGCTCGCTGGTCAGCCCGGCCCAGATGGCCGCGGCCTCGCGCAGGCGGCGGGGGCGCAGTTCCAGGCCGACCAGGGTGGCGAAGGTGCGCTCCGCCGGGCCGCCGGCCGCGCGGCGGCGCCTGATCGCCTCCGCCAGCGCGCCCGCCTGGGGCAGCCGGTTGCCGGCCGCCGCGGCGACGACGGTGGCCACCCAGCCCTCGACCAGCGCCAGCATCGTCTCCAGCCGGGCCAGCGCAGCCTTCTGCTGCGGGGTGTCCTCAGGCTGGAACAGTGACGCTCCGGACAGCGCCTCGTTCAGCGCCTCGGGATTCGTCGGGTCGATCTGCGGCATCGCCTCGCGCAGCGCCGCGGCGTCGACCGTGATGCCCCGTGCGTAGTCCTCGACCGCGCCGAGCAGCCGCGCCCGCAGCCATGGCACGTGCGCGAACAGCCGGTGATGCGCGGCCTCCCGCAGCGCCAGGAACAGCCGGACCTCTTCCAGGCTCACCTCCAGGCCGGAGCCGAAGGCAGTCACCCCGGCCGGCAGCAGCGCCGCGGTGCCTTCCGGCCCGAGCGGCAGGCCGACGTCGGTGGAGCTGATGACCTCCTCGGCCAGGGCGCCCACCGCGGCGCCGGTCTGACCGCCGACCATCATGCCGCCGATCCGGCGCATCATGTCGCCCAGGCCGCCCAGGGCGCCCAGGCCGCCGGTCATCGCGGTCATGGCCGCGCGCATCTCCGGCGGCATGTCGGCAGCAAGCTCGCCGGGGTCATCGCTGATCATGCCGCCCATGGCGCTGACGGCGCGGCTGGCGATCGGGTCGCACAGCTTGGCCCACACCGGCATGGTCGCCTCGACCCACTCCGACCGGCTCCACGCCTGGATCGTGCGGATTCCCGAGGGGAACTCGGTGGCCTCGCCAAGCCACAGGTCAGCCAGCCGGACCGCGTCGGTGACCTCGGTGCGCTCCTTGTCCAGCACGCTGGGGTCGCCCTTGGCCGCGACGGTCTGCCGGGCCATGTTCTTGGCCAGGTCCCAGTTGACGGGGCCGCCTTGCCACGACATCAGGTCCGCGAACTGGCGCAGGGCGTCAGCCAGCTGCTGGGGATCGCCGAGCGGGCCGAGCGGATTGCCGCCAGCGCCGCCAGCGCCGCCAGCGCCGCCAGCGCCGCCACCGGTGTTGCCGCCCGAGCCCCCGGAGCCCTCGTCCCGGTTGCCGGGCGGCCCGAAGCCGAAGGGAGGGTCAGTCATCTGCGCGACCTCTCAGGCAGGATGGAAGGGTCCATGTTGGCCAAGCTATCCCGGGAGCGATGGGTCGTGAGCAACCGAGATGCCAAGGTTCGCCCTGGGCGCAGTTCGAGCACGGCCGCCGGCCAGCCCCGGAGCACGGCCGCCGGCCAGGCCCAGAGCACGGCGGCCGGCCAGGCCGGCGACCTGGTTCCCGGTGCTGCCGTGCCGCGGCGCGAGGCACGCCCGCGGGGCCGGGCGGGCGGCGCCGGGCGTCCGGTGGTGGCGGTAACGGGCGCCGCCCGCGGCCTGGGGCATGCCCTGGCCGTCCGGCTCGCGTCGGCTGATCGCGTCGGCCGGGTCATCGCCATCGACGATCACCGGGGTGAGGCAACCGGGGTGACCTGGCGGGTAGTCGACATCCGCGACCCGGCGCTGGCCGGCCGCCTGGCGGGCGTGGACGTGGTGGTGCACACCGACCTGGACCTGGCCCCTGACTCGGACTACAAGGCCCGGCGGGCCTTCAACGTCCGCGGCGCGCAGACCGTGCTGACCGCGGCGGCCGCCGGCGGTGTCGGCCGCGTGGTGCTGGTGACCAGCGCCATGGTCTACGGCGCGCGCCCGGACAACCCGGTGCCGCTGCCCGAGGATGCGCCGCTCGGTGCCGACCAGGACGGCAGCGTGATCGGCGACCTGCTGGAGATCGAGCAGCTGGCGGAGCGGTCAGCGCGAGCTCACCCCGGCATGGCGGTGACCGTGGTCCGGCCCGCGGCGCTGGTCGGCGAGGGCGTGGACACGCTGATCACCCGGCATTTTGAGGCCCCGCGGCTGCTGGCGGTGAAGGGCTGCCCGCCGCGCTGGCAGTTCTGTCACGTCGATGACCTGGTCTCGGCCCTGGAGGTGGCCGTCAGCGGCGAGGTGACAGGCGCATTCGCCGTCGGGTGTGACGGCTGGCTGGAGCCCGAGCAGCTGGAGGAACTGTCCGGGCTCAAGCGGATCGAGCTGCCGGCCGGCCTGACCTTCGCGACTGCGCAGCGGCTGCACCGGGCGGGCCTGACCCCGGCCCCCGTTAATGACCTGCATTTCGTGGTTTATCCGTGGGTGGTCGACTGCGCGGCCCTGCGGGCGGCTGGCTGGCAGCCCAGTTATGACAATGCGGCCGCGGTCGCCGTCCTGCTCGACCAGCGGGCCGGGCACCACGCCGTCGCGGGCCGCCGCCTGGATCGCAAGGACGCCACCATCACCGCGGCCGGGGCCACGGTGGCGGTCATCGGCACCGCCGCCATCGTCCGCCACGCGCGCCGCCGCCGCCGCGGGTCTTAGCGCGGTGACGACACGGTAACTTGACTGCGTGACAGTGATCCGGCTGGCGGAGTTCCGCGACGGCCCGCTCTCGGTGGACGAGGTGCTCAGCGCCGTCGCTGACCCGGCCGCCGGAGCGATCGCGCTGTTTGTCGGGACCGTGCGCGACCATGATCAGGGCCGCGCGGTGGCCGCGCTGTCCTACACCGCTCACCCGTCCGGGTCCGAGCAGCTGCGCCAGGTGGCTGAGAAGGTGGCCGCGCGCTTCAGCGTCCGGGCGCTGGCCGCCGTGCACCGGACGGGCGACCTGCAGATCGGTGACATGGCCGTGGTGACGGCGGCTGCCGCCGATCACCGCGACGAGGCGTTCGCCGCCTGCCGGGCGCTCATCGAGGAGGTCAAGGCGACCGTGCCGGTCTGGAAGAACCAGCTGTTCGCCAGCGGGGACAGCGAATGGGTGAACAGTGCCTAGCCCCGGCGGGCTGGGTTCCCGCCTGGGCCGGGCCGCGCGCCAGGCGTGGCCGGGTCCGTCCCGGCTCACCCGGCGCGGAGCCACGCTGGTCGTCGCCGGCATCGGGGTCGTCATCGCGCTGGTGGTGGCCTCGACCATGTCCGTGCCCTACGTCGCGCTGACCCCCGGCCCTACGCTCAACACCCTGGGCAAGCTGTCGGGCAAGCCGCTGATCCAGATCAGCGGGCGGCCCAGCTACCCGACCGACGGCCACCTCAATATGGTGACCGTTTCCTACATCGGCGGCCCGCAGAGCGACTTCAACGTCTTCGCCGCGCTGCGCGCCTGGCTGACCCCGGACAACGCGGTGGTCCCGGAGGAGGAGATCTTCACTCCCGGCCAGACGCAGCAGCAGGTCCAGCAGCAGGACACCGAGGAGATGACCGACTCCCAGCAATCCGCCACCGCCGCGGGGCTGTGCCAGCTGAACATCCCCTTCCAGACGACTGACACCATCCAGGGCACGGAGAAGGGCAAGCCGGCCGCCGGGGTCCTGCGCCGCGGCGACGTGATCACCGCCATCGACGGCACGGCAGTGACCTGCAAGCATGATGCCGCGACGCTAATCCAGGAGCGCAAGCCCGGGGCCCCGGTGACGATCACGGTCCGCCGCGATGGCAGCAGCCATGTCGTCCGGCTGCGCACGGCCAGCGTCAACGGCCAGGCCGTGGTCGGGGTGCGGGTCGGCGAGAGCTTCACTTTCCCGTTCAAGGTCAAGATCACTATCGGCAACATCGGCGGCCCGAGCGCCGGGATGATGTTCGCGCTGGGCATCATCGACAAGCTCACCCGCGACAACCTGACGGACGGGAAGTTCATCGCCGGCACTGGTGAGATCGAGGTCAACGGCAAGGTCGACCCGATTGGCGGCATCCAGCAGAAGATGGCCGGAGCCCGGGCCGCCGGGGCGACCGTCTTCCTGGCGCCGGCCGCTAACTGCGGAGACACCAGGGGCGCGGTGCCCAAGGGCCTGCGGGTGGTCAGGGTCGCCACCCTGAACGGGGCGATCAGTGCCCTGAGCGACATCAAGCAGGGCAAGCCCACCCCGGCCTGCTAAGGGGTGTCCTTCGGTAACGATCTTGCCAAAATGCCCGCAGCGCGGAGCCAGGCGGCCAGGCTGGCGGGTGAGCCGGCGGCGGGCGGGACCGGCGGGGGGGCGAGCCGGATTCCGGCGGTAGCTCCCCGTGACCCGGCCACCCGCCCGGGTGATGTCAGGCGCCCGGGGCATGGATGGATGGATGGACAGTGTGTGACCCGCGGGTTACCAGGCAGGCCACGCCCGGCTGGGCGGGCGCAGGGACGTCGCTGAGGGCGTACGCTCGGAACTGACGGGACAGGCAGAGTGACTCCCGTGACTGTGGTGGGGTTGACGCGAAAGGAGCCGGACTGGTCGTGGCACCTCGTGTTCTCGTTGACGCGACCGCGGTGCCCGCGGACCGCGGTGCGCACGGCCGGTACGTCGATGGTCTTGTCAGTGCCCTGGGGGCGGCCGGGGCTGACCTAGCGGTGGCCTGTCAGCGGGCCGACGAGGAACGCTACGGACGGCTGGTGCCCGGCGCCCGGATCGTGGCGGCGCCGCCGGCCATCGCGCACCGCCCAGCCCGGCTCGCCTGGGAGCAGAGCGGCCTGCCGCTCGTGGCCCAGCAGGTCGCCGCTGACGTGATCCACTCGCCGCACTACTCGATGCCGCTGCGGCCCGGTGTCCCGACCGTCGTGACCGTGCACGACCTCACGTTCTTCACTGAGCCGGATGCGCACAGCCCGCTGGCGGCGACGTTCTTCAAGGCGGCCATCCGCACCTCGGCCCGCCGCGCCACCCGGCTGATCGTGCCCTCCAAGGCCACCAGGGACGAGCTCGTCCGGGTCCTGGGCAGCGACCCGACCAGCATCGACGTGGCCTACCACGGGGTCGACCACGAGATGTTCCGCCGGCCGGATGAGCAGAAGCTGCAGCAGGTGGCCAGCCGGCTCGGGCTGCACGGACTGCCCTACGTGGCCTACCTGGGCACGCTCGAGCCGCGCAAGAACGTGCCGGCGCTGATCGCCGGCTGGGCGGCGGCGGTAGCCGACATGCGGGAATCGCCCGCCCTGGTCCTGGCCGGCGGCAGCGGCTGGAGTGACGAGGTCGACAACGCGGTCGCCGCGGTGCCCGCCCACCTGCGCCTGGTCCGGCCGGGCTACCTGCACTTCACCGACCTGCCGGGCTACTTCGGCGGCGCCCTGGTGGTTGCCTTCCCGAGCATCGGGGAGGGCTTCGGGCTGCCAGTGCTGGAGGCGATGGCCTGCGGGGCCCCCGTGCTGACCACGCACCGGACGTCGCTGCCCGAGGTGGGCGGCGACGCCGTCGCTTACACCGAGCCCGATGCCGCGGCCATCACCGCGTCGCTGCGAGCCCTGCTGGAGGACCCGGAGCGGCGCACGGCGCTCGGCGGCGCGGGCCACGCCCGGGCTCGCGAGTTCACCTGGGCGGCCTCGGCAGAAGCGCATATGACCAGCTACGAGCGTGCAGCCGCACAGGCACGCGAGTAGCCTCGCCGCATGCGCAGCGAAGCGGCGAGGGGCGGCTCGCCCGCCCCGCAGCAGCCCATTCCCGGTCACAACCGGATAGATCCGGACAGCCCCGCAGCGGGCCGCCCGCAGCCCGGCGGGCAGCCGCCCGGGCCGGGTTCCGGGGACCGGCCGCCGCTGGAGGCGATCTTGCTGGTGGGCGGGCAGGGCACCCGGCTGCGCCCGCTGACAGTGGACCGGCCCAAGCAGCTTGTGCCCTGTGCCGGGGCGCCGTTCCTGGCCCATCAGCTGGCCCGGGCCGCGGCCTCGGGCATTACCCGGGTCATCCTGGCCACCTGCTTCCGCGCCGAGCTGTTCGCCGAGGCCTTCGGGGACGGGTCTGTGCTCGGCCTGGAGCTGGACTACGTGCAGGAGGACGTGCCGCTGGGCACCGGGGGCGGAATCCGGAACGCGGCCGCCGGCCTGCGCTCGGGCCCCGAGGACCCGGTCGTGGTGCTGAACGGCGACCTGCTCTCGGGCCACGACCTGTCCGCGCAGCTGGACATGCACTCCAAGGCCGACGCGGCGGTCACGCTGCACCTGGAGGAGGTCGACGACCCGTCCCGGTTCGGCTGCGTGCCGACCGACGACAGCGGCCGGGTGACGGCGTTCCTGGAGAAGACCCCGCATCCGGTCACCAACCGGGTCAATGCCGGCTGCTACGTCTTCCGGCGCCGGATCATCGACCAGATACCGGCCGGCGCCGTGGTGTCGGTCGAGCGGGAGACCTTCCCGGCCCTGATCGCGGCCGGCGAGCTGATCATGGGCTACGCCGAGACGGCGTACTGGCTGGATGTCGGCACGCCCGAGGCGTTCGTGCAGGGCTCGCGGGACCTCGTCCTCGGCGAGCTGTCCTCGGCTGCCCTGCCCGGCCGCACCGGTGACCTGCTGGCCCTGCCGGGCGCGCGGATCGACCCGGCGGCCACGGTGACCGGCGGGACCGTCGTCGGGGCCGGCTGCACGGTGGCAGGCGGCGCCGAGATTGACGGGAGCGTCCTGATGGACGGGGCCGCGGTGGCGGCGGGCGCGCGGGTGCGGGCCAGCATCGTCGGGATCGGCGCGCGGATCGGGCCGGGCGTCATCCTGGACAGTGCGGTCATCGGCGACGGTGCCGAGATCATGGCCGGAAACGAGCTGCGCTGCGGGGCGCGGGTCTGGCCGGGCGTGCGGCTGAGCCCGACGGCCGTCCGGTTCTCCACCGACGCCTGACCGGCATGACCATGTGCCCGGCAAGCGAGACCGGGGACTCCGGCCGGCGAGCTGAAGGCGGCCAGCGCGGTGAGCTCGGCCCGCGATATGACCGGTCCGCGCGGGACGGGGCCGCGCGGGACGAAGAGGCGCGGGACGAGGCGGCGCGCCGCGACTGGCTCGCGCCGTTCAGAGTGGACATCGGGCTGGTGCTGGGCGTGCACCGGCGGGGGAGCGGAGATCCGGCCTTCCGGGCGGAGCCGTCTGGTGCCATCTGGCGAACCTCGCTGACCCCGGACGGGCCCGGCACGCTGCGGGTCACCGCCGGCCCCGTCGAGCCGGACGCCGGTACCCCCGTCACGGCCCTGGCCTGGGGGCCAGGCGCGCGCTGGCTGCTGGAGTCGCTGCCGGGCCTGCTGGGTGCCGCCGACCATCCCGAGACCTTCCAGCCCGGCCACCCGCTGCTGCGCGACCTGGCGGTCCGCCATGCCGGGCTGCGGATCGGCCGGTCGGGCCGGCTCCTGGAGGCTCTGGTCCCGGCGGTCCTGGAGCAGAAGGTCGTGGGCCTGGAGGCCTTCCGGGCCTGGCGGCTGCTGCTGCGGCGCTTCGGGCTGCCCGCGCCGGGCCCGGCCCCGGCCGGTATGCGGGTCTGCCCGCCCGCCTCCGTCTGGGCCGCCGTCCCGTCGTGGGAGTGGCACCAGGCCGGGGTGGAGGGCGTGCGAGCCGCCACGATCCGCGGCGCGGCGCGGGTCGCGGGCCGGCTGGAGCAGGTGGTGACCCTTCCGCCGGAGCAGGCTGACCGCCGGCTTCAGTCGCTGCGCGGCATCGGCCCGTGGACGTCCGCCGAGGTCCGCCAGCGGGCCTGCGGCGATGCTGACGCGGTGAGCGTGGGCGACTACAACCTGCCCGCAGCGGTCGGCTGGGCCCTGGCCGGGCGCAAAGTCGATGACGCCGGGATGCTGGAGCTGCTGGCGCCCTATCCGGGTCACCGGCACCGCGCCGCCCGGCTGATCGAGCTGAGCCGGATTCACCCGCCCCGGCGCGGCCCGCGGATGCCAGTTCGCGATTACCGGGTGTTCTGAGCAATCAGAGGCACGGCATTTGTAACAGGTTCTCCCGGGAGTTCTGCGTTTACTAGGCATTCTGAGCGATAAGTGGCACGGAGGACTTGTAACAGGTTCTCCTGGCAGTCAAACCTATTATATCAGTAGAAAAATTATGATTACATTGCGTCACAATTATGACGCTATGTGAGATTAAACGTAGTTACCATGAAATATTCTTTAAGGTTGGTATTCTGTCTCGGGCCCTGGGGTGGGTGCAGGTAGCGGGATCTGGACGGGAGACCTTGGCGTGGCACTGCTGGAAGGCGGCGCGCACGCTCGGCTGCAGGACCGTCAGCGATCCGGCCTGGACATGCTGCTGCGGCTTGCCGAACCGTGGCTTCCTCCCGATGAACCGGACGAGACACCGCCCCAGCTGGACTGGCGCAGTGGACGCTGGCCGCTGATTGTCGTCCTATGTGTGCAAGCTGTGCTCTCCGCCCGGCTTATCTGGGCAAACACCGCGTTCCAGGATGAGGGACTTTACCTGTGGGCCGGGCATCTGGAGCTATCCCACCTCTTTAACGGCACGAAGATCCCGGCGTTCGGCACCTACTTCTCAGGCGCACCTGTCATCTACCCGCCGATCGCCGCGTTTGCCGACAGCGCTGGCGGCCTCGCCGCCGCGCGGCTGCTGTCCCTCCTGTTCATGCTGGGAGCCACCGCCCTGCTGTGGGGGATGACGGCCCGGCTGTTCGGCCGCCGGTCCGCCGTTCTGGCCGCAGCGCTATTCGCGCTGCTCGGGCCGACCCAGCTGCTCGGCAGCCTCGCGACCTACGACGCCATGGCGTTGTTCCTGATGGCGCTGGCTGCCTGGTGTGCTGTCCGCGGGAGATACAACGAGGACTCGGCCGGCTGGATGTTCCTGTCCGGAACGGCCTTGCTGCTGGCCAATATCACCACCTACGCCACGATCCTGTACGACCCGGTGGTCATCGTGCTGGCCATCATGGCGGCCAGGCCGGCCCCTGGCATGAGACGGGCGCTGACCCGCGGCGGGATGATCCTCGTGCACGTCACGGTAGCGATCGTCGTGCTGGCCGCCGCGACGGGGAGCGAGTATCGCATCGGACTGTCCGGTACGACGCTGTCCAGGGCACAAGGCGTCAACTCGGTGCTCAGCGTGCTGATGAGCGCCGCGCAGTGGATCGGATTGCTGACGGCCCTCGCTCTGGTCGGCGTCATGCTCAGCTACTTCGGCCGCTCCCGGTTCCTCGGGCGACCGACGGTCCCGGTCCTGGCGGCGGCGGTGCTGCTGGCGCCCATTGAACAAGCCCGGATCCACACTCTTGTTTCGCTGGACAAGCACCTGGATCTTGGAGCGTGGTTCGCCGCCGCGGCCGCAGGGTTCGCGCTCAGTCGACTGACACGCTCGCGCACCCGGGTAGCCCGCGCGGTGGTCGCGGCCAGCATTTGCGCGCTGCTCGCGGTAAGTGCCTACCTCGGCGCGACGCAGGCGACGGTCATGGCCAACTGGCCAGGATCCGCGGCGCTGATCGCCAAGCTGCGGCCGCTGACGGACAACAGCGGCCGTTTTCTGGCCGAGAACCCCTCCGTGGAGGAGTACTACCTGCCGGACACTTCCTGGCGTCAGTGGTCGAGCACGACCAGCATCACCACTCCCTCCGGCAGCATCCAGAACGAGAACGGGAAGCTGGCTTCCTATATTAATGCGATACGTATTCACTATTTCTCACTGATCGTCATGGACTTCAGGAATACGCCGGATCTAGACGCGCGACTGATTCACGAAATGCGCAACGAAAGGCATTACAAGCTAGTGGCAACTGTGCCATTCGGTCACGGGGTGGCCGGAGATTACCAGATCTGGCGGTGGCTGAAGCATCCCGGGACAGCCAAGTGACAGCCCGCTGGGCGCCGTACGGACCGGAAAATGTGGCCGGCGGCGCAGAATGGGAGCTGGACGATGAATCCTTTTCTTGGCGCCATGACGGCGATGTTCTTGATAACCGGTATAGCCACAACGATTATTACCCTGCTGATCCGCCTGTTCTGGAGGAGAGGGAAAGACCTCGAGGAACTCTGACTCACGTTTATGACATCCCTGAGGTCAAGGTCAATCTAGCCCGGCCGGTTTTGTGGATCCTGCTAGTCGACATTCTTCTTGTGGCCACGTTCCGGCACGGCGACTTCATCGTCATTTACCGGGAAGACCGGCTGCTGATGGGGATCTGGGCCTTCGCGTTCATACTCTCAGCTGTCCAGTGGGTCATTTCCTGGCGAGAGCGCCCTTACACGGTCACCCGCCGGGAGCAGGCCCTTCTGGACCGGTTTTACGTGGTGGTCAACATTCCCGTCTACAACGAGGACCCGGCGCTCCTGGACCGGGCCTTGTATGCCCTGTTCACTCAGACCAGGCTGCCCAACCACGTGGAGGTCGTCGATGACGGCTCCGCGGTGGATTACACCGAGGTCTGGGACTACTGGCGGAGGTATCATCCTGCTGGCTGCAGGCTGACCTGGATCCGGCAGGAGAACGCCGGAAAGAAGGAGGCGCAGGCGCGCACGTTCGCTGCGTACCGGGCCGACATCCTGGTCACGCTGGACTCTGACACCGCACTGGAGCGGCGCGCAATCGACGAAGGTCTTAAGCCCTTCGCCAAGCGCAGGGTCCAGTCGGTGGCTGGCCTGGAACTCGCTTACAACCATCACAAGAACTGGCTGACCCGGATGAGCGGCACGCGTTCGCTCATCTGGCAGTTGCTCAGCTGCAGTGCCCAGTCGGTGCTGGGCGATGTTCTAGTGAACCGCGGCACCTACGCGCTCTACCGGGCCGCCGTCATCCAGGACAACCTGGACCTGTACCTCCACGAAACGTTCTTCGGCAACCCTGTGCACCTCGGGGACGATGCCGCGCTCACGCTGTTCGCCCGGGGACGCGGGCTGGCTGTCCAGCAGGCCACGGCTATTCAGCTCACCATGTACCCAGAGCAGCTGGGTCATCATTTCCGGCAGTGGATCCGCTGGATGCGCGGCTCGACCATCCGCACGTTCTGGCGGCTTCGCTACCTGAAGATCTGGAGCTGGAGCTGGTGGTTCACGGTCATCAGCCTGTGGACGTTCTTCGCCTCTACCGCTGTGCTGCTGAGCACTGCCGCACTGTGGCCGCTGTCGCGGGGCTACACCATCTCGATGCTGATCGCCTCAGGGGCATGGTCCTACGGCATGGCGCTGCGGATCTTCTCGGTCGTGCGCAGCGATGAGAGCTTCTGGGGCCGGCTGTACTCGTTCCTGTACTCGCCATTCATCACCGCCTGGATCCTGTTCATCCTGCGTCCGCTGCGCATTTACGGCATCTGCACCTGCATGAAGCAGGGCTGGGTGACGCGCGTCAAGAAGGTAGAGGTCGGGATTAATCCCCAGGCTGGGCGCCAGCCGTCACGAAACGCGGCAGGAAGGGACTCCCAGTGAAGATCGGCCGGATAATCGGCTCTGTCGTTATCGGAATTATTGCACTATCCGTCGGCTGGGCATTCATGCAGGATCACGGCGCGAAAGTGCCGCGGAACGTTGCTGCTGCTGCACCTTCCGGACCTGCCCAGGCCGCGTCTGGCACAGCCAAGATCACCAACGGCGGAAAGAACTGCGGACAGGTCACGCTGCACCAAGGACATTACCTCGGTGCTATTACCGATAATTATCCGTACAAGCTGACGGCTTACCACACCTTCGTGAACCGTGCTGGCTCGGCGCCGAATATCATCCCTTACTTTGTGCCCTGGGATATGCCGTTCAATGAGCTCGCTGCCTGTCAGACGATCCACCTGCACGCGCTGCCGCTGATCCAGATTAACCCCCGTCTCGTCAACATCACCTCAATAGCCGACGGCCACTACAACAAGTACCTCCTCCGGTACGCCCGTGCCGTGAAGAAGTTCAAGCACACCATTGCCATCAGCTTCGGTCATGAGATGAACGGAAGCTGGTACCCGTGGGGCTACAAGCACGTCAGCGGCGCAGCCTTCGTGAGAGCATGGCGCACGGTCCACAGGCAGTTCACCAAGGTCGGAGCCCGGAACGTGGTGTGGGTGTGGACGGTGAACCGGGAGGGCCCGGGGATCTCCCCGCTCAAGAACTGGTGGCCCGGGAATGCGTACGTGAACTGGGTGGGGATTGACGGGCACTATATCCACCCGGCCGACACTTTCAACTCCACCTTCGGCGCCACTATCAGGGGCATCCGGAAGCTCACGAGCGACCCGGTCCTCATCGCCGAGACTGCTGTCGCCCCCGGTAGCGCGCAGCCGGGCCAGCTTGCGAACCTCTTCACCAGCGCGGGCCATGCGCCGGGAATTCTCGGTTTCGTCTGGTTCAACATTGACGCCCGTTACCACTGGCACCTGGGGAGCGATCTGGCCGGTGAGGACGAGTTCCGCCGGGAAGCCAAGGCCTACCTGACGGCGCGGGCCGCCAGCACCCTGCCGTGAGGTCAGCCCGGCCAGACCCGGGCTTGCTCGTCAGGCGCGAATCGCTCGGGAAACCCGGCAGCCTAGGGTTGTGGCATGAGTCTCGACGTTCCTGTCCCCCGCAGTCCCCGGGAACCAGCAGCGGCCGGCCAGGCCTCCGGCAGCCCGGTTGACGGCCGCCCGGCTTCCGCCACCGCCATCCGGCGGGCACTAGCCCGTTCCCGGGACGGCAAGACCCTGGACCCGGCCGAGGCCGTGGTCCTGCTGCAGGCCCGCGGCGAGGACCTGACCAGCCTGCTGACGCACGCCGCCCGGGTCCGGGATGCGGGCCTGGCCGCGGCGGGCAGGCCCGGTGTCATCACCTACTCGCGCAAGGTCTTCATCCCGGTGACGCGCTTGTGCCGGGACCGCTGCGCGTACTGCACTTTCGTGACCGTCCCCGGCCGCCTGGACAGCCCCTACCTGACCCCCGACCAGATCCTGCAGATCGCCCGCGACGGTGCCGCGCTGGGCTGCAAGGAAGCCCTGTTCACGCTGGGCGACCGGCCCGAGGACCGCTGGCATCAGGCCCGCGAGTGGCTGGACGCGCACGGCTATGACGACACCCTGTCCTATGTCCGGGCGATGGCCATCCGGGTGCTGGAGGAGACCGGCCTGCTGCCGCACCTGAATCCCGGCGTGCTCAGCTGGCAGGACTTCCAGCGGCTCAAGCCGGTGGCGCCATCCATGGGCATGATGCTGGAGACGACCTCGCGGCGGCTGTTCGCCGAGAAGGGCGGCCCGCACTTCGGGAGCCCCGACAAGGACCCGCAGGTACGGCTGCGCGTCCTGGAGGACGCCGGGCGCAGCAGCGTCCCGTTCACCACCGGGATCCTGATCGGCATCGGCGAGACGCTCGCCGAGCGCGCCGACTCGATCTTCGCGATCCGGCAGGTCGCCCGCGAGTACGGCGGCGTGCAGGAAGTGATCGTGCAGAACTTCCGGGCCAAGCCCGATACCAAGATGCGCGCCGTCCCCGACGCCGGCCTCGACGACCTGGCCGCGACCATCGCCGTGACCCGCCTGGTCCTGGGGCCCGCGGCGCGGATCCAGGCGCCGCCGAACCTGATCGGCGAGCAGTATCAGCTCATCCTGGCCGCCGGCATCGACGACTGGGGCGGCGTCTCGCCGCTGACGCCCGACCACGTCAACCCCGAGCGGCCCTGGCCGCAGATCGACGACCTGGCCGGCCAGACCGCCGCCGGCGGGTTCGAGCTGCGCGAGCGGCTGACCATTTATCCCGGCTACCAGCGCGAGCCGTGGCTGGACCCGCGGCTGGCCGGGCACGTCGCCGCGCTGGCGGACCCGGTGACGGGGCTGGCCGACAGCGCCGCGCAGCCGCGCGGACTGCCCTGGCAGGAGCCCGACGGCGGCTGGGGGGATGTCCTGTCCGGTCCCGGAGCGGGCCGGACCGACCTGCACGTCACGATCGACACCACCGGGCGCACCGCCGACCGCCGCGATGACTTCGCCGAGGTGTACGGCGACTGGGACGAGGTGCGCGCCCGGATCGCCCCGGCCGCCGCGCGCGCCGCCGGCCGGCCTGCGGGCGCCCCGGCCCGGCTGCGCGAGGAGGTCGCCGCTGCGCTGCGCAGTGCCGAGCGTGACCCGGCGGGCATCACCGATGCCCAGGCACTGGCCCTGCTGGACGCTGACGGCCCGGAGCTGGAGGCACTGGCGGGGCTGGCCGACGGCCTGCGCCGGGAGGTGGCCGGCGATGACGTCACGTTCGTGGTCACCCGCAACATCAACTTCACCAATGTCTGCTACACCGGCTGCCGGTTCTGCGCCTTCGCGCAGCGCCGCACCGACGCCGATGCCTACACGCTGTCGCTGTCTCAGGTCGCCGACCGGGCGCAGGAGGCGTGGGAGGCAGGCGCGACCGAGGTCTGCATGCAGGGCGGCATCCACCCGGACCTGCCGGGCACCGCCTACTTCGATCTTGCGGCCGAGGTCAAGCGCCGCTGCCCGGGCCTGCATGTGCACGCTTTCTCGCCGATGGAGGTGATGAACGGGTCCGCCCGCACCGGCCTGCCGGTCCGGGAGTGGCTGACCCGGGCGCGCGCGGCGGGCGTGGACTCGCTGCCCGGCACGGCGGCGGAGATCCTCGACGACGAGGTGCGCTGGGTGCTGACCAAGGGCAAGCTGCCTGCCGCGGCCTGGACCGAGGTCGTTACCACGGCGCACGAGCTGGGCATCCCGACCACCGCCACGATGATGTACGGGCACGTCGACACCCCGGCCCACTGGGTGGGTCACCTGCGTGTGATTCGCAGGATCCAGGAGCGCACCGGCGGGTTCACCGAGTTCGTGCTGCTGCCGTTCGTGCACGCCAGCTCGCCCATCTACCTGGCCGGACTGGCGCGTCCCGGCCCGACGCGGCGGGAGAACCGGGCCGTGCACGCCGTCTCGCGGCTCATGCTGCACGGCGCGATCCGCAACATCCAGTGCTCCTGGGTCAAGCTGGGCGCCGACGCCTGCCGGGATGTTCTGCGCGGCGGCGTGAACGACCTGGGCGGCACGCTGATGGAGGAGACCATCAGCAGGATGGCCGGCTCCGCTAACGGGTCCTACATGACGATCAGCGACCTGCGGGACCTGGTCGAGCCGACCGGCCGGCCGCTGCGGCAGCGCACCACGGGCTACGGAAAGCCGTCGGCCGAGCGGATCGCCGCCGCGGATGCCAGCGACGGGGTCTGCGCGTCGGTCCGCGGCCCCCGGACCGCGCTGCCCCTGGCCGAGGCATAGCGGGCGCCCCGCGGGCGGCCGGGGAACAAGCGCTAGCCAGAACGGGGCCTCGCGTGCGGCTGGCTCAGGCCGTCAGGGCCCCGGCCGGACGGCGTGCTGGCGGGCCGGGTCAGGGCGAGGTGCCGAAGCACGCCCAGACCACCTTGCCCGGCTCGCCGGGCGCTGCGCAGCAGCCCCACAGGTCGCTGAGCGAGGCGATGACGTGCAGCCCGCGGCCGCTCTCCTCCAGCCAGCACGGCTCGCGAGCGACGGGCCGCTGGTCGCTCGGGTCGGCCACCGCGCACATGACGCTCGGGCCGGCGTGCAGCAGGCCCAGCCGGATGGGGCGGTCCTGATCGCCCAGCCCCTGCTGCAGGCCGTGCCGGACCGCGTTCGAGAGCATCTCAGAGACGACCACGGCGATGTCCGCCTCGCGGTCGGTCACGCCCCACCGTCGCATCGTCAGGCTGGCAAACCGGCGCGCCGCGGAGATCGAGCCTGACCCGATGCCCGGTGTCCGCATCGCGACCCGGGGAAAGCATGTCCAGCCCAGGGCGAGCGCCCCGGGCCCCAGGAGCCCGCTGCCCATCAGCTCGGAGCCGGGCAGGCCCAGGCTCGCCTGGCCCGTGGCCGGCCCGCAGCAGTCCGGGTCAGTAGCCGCGGGCATGCCGCCGTCAGCGCTGGCGCGGGCCGCCATCTCGGCCGCGCAGTGCAGCCAGAGCCAGCCAGCTGCGCTCGAGGCGGAGCTGGGGACCTGGGAAACCGGTTGTGCTGACATCACAGTTGCGGGAAGCCCCATCGCTTCTGGATCTTTCTCAGTCCAGTTCGAATCTTGCCTCATGCACGGTCCTGCTGCAAGCGCACCTGCACGTGCAGCAGTGCTGTTAGTCTACTACGCGCACCGCGCATTCGCGCTGTGCAGGTGCACGTGCATATGCTTCGTGCCGTCAGCGTAACAGCCCAGGGAGAGATGATGCAGTTCGTGAACGGTGCTCCGGCCGACCAGCTCGGCGTGACGCACTGGCGGAAGAGCCGGGCCAGCAACCCCAGCGGGAATTGCGTTGAGGTTGCCGCCCTTCCGGACGGCGAGATCGCCGTCCGGAATTCGCGTCACCCGGCGGGCCCGGCGCTGGTTTACACCCGCGCGGAAGTAGCGGCATTCATCGCCGGGATCCGGAACGGCGAGTTCGATGACCTCGCATAGGGAGATCTCGACATGAGTACGGTTCTTCGGGCAAAATCTCGGTAAGTCAGGCGCAAGCCGTTCGGCGCCGTGGATGGTATCGTGCACTGTGCACCGTCGGTTGGCAGGCCGAATAGGCTTGCTCGCCGGCTGGTGCGGGGTGTGGCGCAGTTCACTGGATGCCCGGGCGCTGCGGCGTCGCCGCGAGGCGCCGACGGCTTGCGTGACTGTGGCTGAGTTGTCCAGGACTGGGTGGTATTGCAGTGGCTAGGTTTGCTGAGGTGAACTGTGCTGTTGGGGGGGATGTGGGACCGTGTGGTCTCCGCCTGTCGCTCCAGGAGTGGGCATGAGCAGCTTGGTTCAGCCTAGCGGTGAGTGGCCCGCGGGCCCGGTCGCTGACCAGCCGCGCGGCGGCCCGACCGTCCTGCGCATGCTCCTGGGAATCCAGCTGCGGCGGCTCCGCGAGGCGACTGGCCTGACGCCCGAGCAGGCCGGCTATGAGATCCGCGCCTCCCGGTCCAAGATCAGCCGAGTCGAGCACGGTCGCGTCGGCTTCAAGGAGCGCGACGTATCTGACCTGCTCAGCCTGTACGGCGTTACCGACGAGGAGGAGCGCCAGCGGATGCTGGCGCTGGCCCGGCAGGCCAACGACCACGGCTGGTGGGCCAAGTACGACGACATCATGCCCGACTGGTTCGAGTCGTTTGTCGGCCTGGAGCAGGCCACGTCCCTGATCCGGACCTATGAGCTGCAGTTCGTGCCAGGCCTGTTCCAGACCGAGGGCTACGCCCGCGCCGTGACCGTGCTCGGCCACCGGTCGGCGCCCGCCAGCGAGATCGAGCGCCGGGTCAGCCTGCGGATGCAGCGCCAGGAGCTGCTGGCCAGGGAAGACTCGCCCCGGATCTGGGCGGTCATCGACGAGTCGGCGCTGCGCCGTCCGGTCGGCGGGCGGGACGTGATGCGCGCCCAGCTGCGGCACCTGGTGGAGGTGGCAGAGTTCCCGCGGGTCACCCTGCAGATCATGCCGTTCAGCCGCGGCGGGCACCCGGCGGCAGGCGGGTCGTTCACGGTCCTGCGTTTCGCCGAGCCTGACCTGCCCGACATCGTGTACATCGAGCAGCTCACCGGCGCCCTCTACCTGGAGCGACGCGACGAGGTCGACCACTACATGGAAGTCATGAACCGGCTGAGCGCCGAGGCTGAGACGCCTGCCGATTCCACGGACCTGCTCCGGAAGATCATCAAGGTCATCTGACATCGCGCGGTGGACCGGGCTCGTGCCCGCCCGCAGCGCGGCCACCAGAGCCCCCGGACGCCACTTCCGCTGCGCCGGGGGTTCTCTGCCTTGCCGGCGGGCTGCTGGCCGCCTCCCGGGGCCTCTGGGGGCCGCCGCCGGCCTCTTGACAGTCCAGCAGGTGACGGCAGTGAATACCCGTGCCGGCGGGTGTTCGCACCAGGCAGCCGGGCCCTTTGCGGCACCGTCGGCAAATGCCTTTTGGTAAGGAAACCTGCCATCTGAACCGGCGACGGCCCGGCCTCAAGAATGCTGAACCATCAGTCAGGGTAATTAACTTACCATTCAGTAAGGAAGCCTTTTCTCCGGTATCCGTCTTATCCGGAAAGAGGGCTATCCGGAAGAGGCTCGACGGGGCGGGGCCACGGCGCCGGAAAGGCGCTCACCGGGTGACCAGGAATTCCGCCGGATCACGGTCCGGGCGCGGCCGGGGCGGGCCGGCCGGGTGGCCGACCCCGACCGCTCCCATCGGCTCCCAGCCCGCCGGCAGGTCCAGCGCGGCTGCTGCCACCGGCTGGCAGAACAGCGTGCTGGACACCCAGCACGAGCCCAGTCCCTCGGTGGCCAGCGCCACGAGGAGGTTTTGCACGGCCGCGCCCATCGACACCACGAACATGGCCCGCTCGCAGGCGTTCCGGCGGTCATCGGGGTAGCTGTGCGCGGCCTCGGTGACCAGGCTCGGGACGATGATCAGCGGCGCCCGCCGCAGCGGCTCCCCGCGCCGTACCCGCCGGGCGATCTGCTCCGGCGTGAACCCGTCCGCGTGCAGGTCGGCCTGCCAGGCATCGAGCATGTCATCCAGCAGCCTGGTCCTGGCCGCCGCTGACTCGACCACGGCGAACCGCCAGGGCTCGCTGTGGTGCGGGGCCGGGGCAGTGAGGGCGGCGGCGATGGCCCGCCGTACCGCGGCCGGATCCACCGGCTCGGCAGTGAACTCCCGGACCGTACGGCGGGCGGCCAGCACCTCCGTGGTGCCCAGCCGGAACATGTCCTCGCCGGCCGGCCGGATCAGCGCGGCGGCTCCGGGGCCGTCCGCGGCGGTCACCAGCTCGGGCAGCCCGCGGGCGATCGCGACCGGGATCTGGGTCGTCTTGGCCTTGACCAGGTCGCCCGCCGCAGCGATCTCGTCGGCCACGGCGGCCACCGTGACCTCCAGGCGGTTGCCGAAGGTGTCGGCCTCACCGCGATGGTCGCGCAGCGGCAGCAGGCCGGCCACGCCGATCGCGGTGTCGGTCTGCCCGGTCCGCCACGCCCGGCCCAGGGTGTCGCTGATGATCACTCCGACACTGACGCTCGCCGCCCGGGCAATCCCGGCCCGCAGCCGCCGCGCGGAGTCATCCGGGTCGGCGGGCAGCAGCACCAGCGTGCCCGGAGCGGTGTTGGAGGCGTCCACCCCGGCGGCCGCCAGCACCAGTCCGTGGCGGGTCTCCACGATCCTGGTCGGGCCGCGGCGGGCCACCGTGCGGACGGCCTCGGCGTCGATCGCGGCCTCCCGGTCGCCCGTCACCACCCTGCCCTCGGCCTTGCTCACGACCTTGGACGTCACGATCAGGATGTCGCCGTCGCGCAGGCCGGGCGCGGCGGCAGTAATCAGCTTCGCGAGGTCGGCTCCGGCGCTGATCTCCGGCAGGCCGGTGACCGGCAGGATGGCCAGCTCGCCGGGACCAGGCGGGCGGGCGGTCATCGGGCCAGCTCCGCGGCGAGCTCCAGGGCCGCTCGCGCGATCTCTGCTGTCGCGCCGACATCCGTCATGTACAGGGGCAGGGCCCGGACCGCGATGCCGGTCAGCTCGGGTGCACCGGCCGCCGCCTTGTCCCGCTCGTCTACCAGCCAGCCGCCGATCAGGCCGGCGCCGTAGTGCGCGCCAACGGCGGCGGCCGTCGTGGGCACGCCGATGGCCGTCAGGCAGGCATCGGCCATTCCGTGCACGGGGGCATCCCCGATGATGGGGGAGACCCCGACGACCGTCTTGGCCGCCAGCGCCCCGGATATCCCGGGCACCGACAAGATCGTGCCGATGCTGACCACCGGGTTCGACGGCGGCAGCAGCACGAAGTCGGCCGCCTCGATGGCGGCCAGCACGCCCGGCGCCGGCCCGGCCGTCTCGGCCCCGAAGGCCACGATCTGCTGGGCCGGGACCGCCGCGCGCAGCCGCACCCACCACTCCTGGAAGTGCACCGAGCGCGGCCCGGATCCCTCGTCGATGACCACGTGGGTCTCGACCCGGTCGTCGGTCATCGGCAAAAGGATCACACCGGGCTGCCATCGCTCGCACAGCCGCCTGGTCGCCTCCGACAGCGGAACGCCGCCGTGAAGCATCGCGGTCCGGGTGATGTGCGTGGCCAGGTCCCGGTCGCCGAGGGTGAACCAGTCCGGGCCGGCGCCGTAGGCGGCCAGCTCGGGCAGGACGGCGTAAGTCTCCCCGGCCCGGCCCCAGCCGCGCTCCGGGCTGATGCCGCCGCCCAGGGTGTACATGACGGTGTCCAGGTCAGGGCTGACATGCAGGCCGAACAGGACGATGTCGTCCCCGGTGTTGCCGATCACGGTGATCTCGGCGTCGGGCGCCGCGGCCTTGAGGCCGCGCAGGAAGCGGGCGGCGCCGACGCCGCCGGCCAGTACGGTGATGCGCATTGACGAAGTCTCGCAACCTCCGGCCGGGCTCGCACCCCGAGCCCCGGACATGCCGGGAGTCTGCCTGCTTGGACGGCCGAACCGGGCGGGATCGCCGGCCCGGCCGGCGAAAAATCTCAGCCGGACTTTCCCGTCATCCCCGCGCAACAGGGTGGCCATTATCACGTATCCCGCTTGACGAGAGCCAAGACACGCGCGTGTAATTTCACTTGTGTAATTCCCCCGGCCAGGGCATGGCTGCGGGGCAACGGGGATCTGGACGGGCAGGAGGTGCGCTGTGGCAGACATCATCGTCTCGCTGGTGCACGAGGGGTTCGACATCGGCGCCGATGATGCCGAAGAGGCGGGCTGGCAGGATCGCGCACTGTGCGCGCAGACCGACCCGGAGGCGTTCTTCCCAGAGAAGGGCGGCTCCACGCGAGAGGCTAAGCGCGTCTGCCGCAGCTGCGAGGTCCGGGCTGAGTGCCTGGAGTACGCGCTGGAGCACGACGAGCGGTTTGGCATCTGGGGCGGGCTGTCGGAACGGGAGCGTCGCCGGCTGAAGCGGCAGGCGGTCTAGTCCGCGGGCAGCCTGGCCGGCCGTGTCCGGCCGGCCATGGTGTGCTGCGCGGTGAACGGGGCCAGGGGGTTGGGGGACGGCGGCACGGCGGGGGGTCGGTAAGCTCCCGCGGTGCCGGGTGAGGCGGCAATCAGGGAGCGGTCAGGACGCGGGAATGCCTGCGGCGCCGGGTCAGGCGGAGCCTGGCAGCGCCGCCTGGCAAGCCTGCCGTCTGCCCTTCGGGGGCAGGCCGGTTCGCGTATTGTTCACGGGTACCCTGCCCCCGGGCAAGACCGCGCCGGCCCCCCGGCGGGCCTCGCCAGCGAACCTGGAAGCAGCTAGCAGACCCTCTTGTCGCCGAACGATACCTACCCGCAGCATGTCGTCACGGCGGTGCTCGTCGCCCATGACGGTGCCGCCTGGCTGCCGCACGTCATCGACGGCCTGCTCGAGCAGACCCGGCCGGTGCAGCGCGTGGTGGCCGTCGACACCGGCAGCCGGGACCGCAGCGGCGCGGTGCTGGCCGCCAAGCTGGGCCAGCAGGTGGTCTTCGGCATGGACCGCACGACGGGCTACGGCGCCGCGGTGGCCAGGGCTCTGCAGCACAAGGCAGCCAACACCCCGGTAGCGAGCCGCGCGGCGCAGGGCCGCGGTGAGCACGGTCGCGGTGAGTACGGACGCGACCAGGGCCGCGGCGAGCCCGTTGAGTGGATCTGGCTGCTGCACGACGACTGCGAGCCGGCCGCCGATGCGCTGGAGCAGCTGCTGCGCGGGGCGGCCGAGACACCCGCCGCCGCCGTGCTCGGGCCCAAGGTCATGGACTGGTCGGACCGCGACGTGATCCTGGAGGCCGGGGTCACGATCGACACCGCGGGCCGGCGGATCACCGGTATCGAGCCCCGCGAGGTAGACCAGGGCCAGCACGACGGTGACCGGGACACCCTCGCCGTGGGCAGCGCCGGCATGCTGATCCGGCGCGACGTGTGGGACCAGGTCCGCGGCTTCGACACCAGCATGGGGCTGTTCCGCGAGGACGTCGACCTGTGCTGGCGGGTCCATGCGGCCGGCTACCGGGTCCGCGTCGTCACCGACGCCGTCGTCTTCCACGCCCAGGCCGTCAGCCGGCGCCGCCGGGCGGTATCGGTCGGCCGGCGCGCGGCGCTGCTGGACCGGCGTAATGCGCTGCTGACCCTGGCCGGCAACCTGCCGGGCCGCCCGATGCTGGTCTCGCTGATCGGCAACATCACGGTGTCGCTGCTGCGCGCGCTGTTCTTCCTGGTCGCCAAGCGAGTCACGGCGGCCCTGGACGAGACCGCCGCCGTCGTCTCGGTGCTGTGCCACCCGCTGCGCCTGCTGCGGGTGCGGCGGATGCGCGCCCGCGGCCGCCGGGCGGCCTACGGCCGGCTGCGCGCTGACCTGCCGCCCGGCCGCTCGGTCCGCCGGCTCGTCGAGTTCGCCGTGTCCATGACAAGCTCCGCCCAGCAGGACACGGCCGGCTCGCACCACGCCACTGAGGACCCCGATGAGGCCGATTTCCTGCTGACCGACAGCGGCCTAGTGCAGCGCGTGCTCACCAGCCCGGTGGTCCTGCTGCTGCTCGCGCTGCTCATCGTGACCGGGGTCGCTGAGCGGAAGCTGCTGGGCGCCGGCTCGCTCGGCGGCGGAGCGCTGCTGCCGGCCACGACCGGCGCCTCCGGTCTGTGGCACCAGTACGTGCAGGCCTTCCACCCGTCGGGGGTCGGGTCGCCCAGCACGGCCCCGCCCTACCTAGCCGTCGTGGCCGCCCTGGCGACCGTGCTGGCCGGGAAGGCCTGGCTGGCCGTGGACGTGCTGCTGCTCGGCAGTGTCCCGATCGCGGGGATGGCCGCTTACCTGGCCGTCCGGCGGGTCACCGCCTCGACGCCGGTCCGGGTCTGGGCCGCCGCCACCTACGCCCTCATCCCCGTCGCAGCGGGGGCCATTTCCGCCGGCCGCCTCGGCACCGCCGCGGCCTTCGCGATCATCCCGGTCATCGGCCTGCTGGCCGGGCGCATGTTCAGCCAGCCGCCGCGGATCGCCCGCCGGGCCGCCTGGGCCACGGGCCTGGCGATCGCCCTCGGCGCCGCGTTCGTCCCGCTGCTCTGGCTGCTCGCGGTGCTGGCCGCGATCCCGGCCGCGTTCGCGCTGCGCCGGTCCCGCCCGGCCATACTGATCAACATCGGCATCGTGGTGCTCGTCCCGCCGGTCCTGCTGATCCCGTGGTCGATCCAGCTGGCGACGCACCCCGCCGCGATGCTGCTGGAGGTAGGGACCCAGCAGCCGGGACTGGCCAGTCCCGGCCTGCCTGCGCGGTCCGCCATGCTGCTCAGCCCTGGCGGTCCCGGCCTGCCGCCGGCCTGGGTCACGGGCGGGCTGATCCTGGCCGCGCTGCTGGCCCTGCTGGCGACCCGGCGCCGCCTGCTGGTGCTGTGCGGCTGGACCGTGGCGGTACTCGCCCTGCTGGCCGCTGTGCTGATCAGCCACCTCTCGGTCCGCCCGGTGGCCGGCGGCCCGCCGGTGCTGGCCTGGCCCGGCGCGGCCCTGGCGGTTGCTGCCGCTGGCCTGCTGCTGGCCGCCGCGGCGGGCGGTGACTCCCTGGGCGGGCTGCTGGCCGCCGGCCGGACCGGCCTGCGGCGGCTCACCAGCGGCCGCGGCCTCGCCGCCTGCGCGGTGGCCCTGGCCGCCTGCTCGGCACCGGCGCTGGCGGCCGGGTTCTGGCTGCTGCACGGGATCAGCGGCCCGGTCGGGCCGGACGACGGCCAGGTCGTGCCCGCGCTGGTCTCGGTATCGGCGACGGGGGGAGCGCAGGCCCGGACACTGGTCCTGAGCGTCTCCGGGTCCCGGCTGAGCTACCAGTTGCTGCGCGGCTCCGGTCCCACGCTCGGCGACTCCGACCTGACCCCGGCCCCGGCCGCCGCGACCGGCCTGGGCACCGCCGTCGCCGCGCTCGTCGCCCCGGCCGGCGGCCAGGCCGTCAGGCAGAGCCAGCTGCTGGCCGACTACGACATCGGCTTCGTGCTGGTCCGGGCGCCGGTCAGCCTGGGCCTGGCGCGGGCTCTCGATGGAGTGCCCGGCCTGCGAGCGGTCAGCATGACCGCGTCGTTCGGCTTGTGGCGGCTGACCCAGTTCCCGTCACGGGCCAGCGTGACCGAGCCCGGCGGCACAGTTGTCCCGCTGTCCTCCGGGCCGGTGTCAGTGGCCGGCGTCCAGGCGCCAGCCGCGGGCGGGATCCTGACCCTGGCCGAGCCGGCTGGCGACTGGAAGGCGACTTTGAACGGGCGGCCGCTCACGGCGCTGGCCTCACCCGCGGGCAGCTGGGCCCAGGCGTTCCGGCTCCCGCCGGGCGGCGGAACCCTCGAGGTCACCAGCGGCGGCCTGACCCATGACGTGGGAATCGCGATCGAGCTGATAGCTGTCCTGGTGGTGGCCGCGCTCGGGCTGCCCGGCGTGCGGGCCGCCGAGACGGCGGCCGGTGCCGCGGCCCGGACGGGCCGCGCCGCGGGCCACGCGGCGCCGCCGGCGCGCGGCGCGCCGCCCGCCGATCTCGGCGGCAGCGGTGTGGCTGGCGGTGGTACGCCGGGCAGCGGTGCACCGGACGACCTGCGCCTGGCCGGCGCAGCCGCAGCCGTGGCCGGCGCCGCCGCGGACGGTGCCCTGGCCCGCGAGACTGCGGGCAGCAGGCCGGGCCGCAGTGCCAGCCGGGCAGCTAGCCGGGAGCGCTACCCCGATGGCGCCGGCGGGTCGGTCGGCCACGGCTCGCCGGACGGGCCAGCCCGGGCGCGTGGCAAGGGCACGGGGCGGCTGGGCCGGCGCAGCACGCCGGCGGTACCCGCCGAGCCGGGATCCGGGCGCGCCCCCGCCGCCGGGCGCGGCGGCCGGGCGCGTGGCCGTAACCGTGTCGCGCCCGCGGCGGCGGATGCAGCGACTGCGGCCTGGCCGGCCGCGGCGGCCGGTGCCGGTGCCGGTGACATCGAAACCCACGGCACCCGGTCCGGCGGTGAGCAGGAACGCGCCGGGCGGGGCAGCGGCCGCCGGGGCGGCTTTGGCCGTGGCCGGGGTAACGCGGGCCGGGGTAACGCGGGCCGGGATGACGCGGGCCGGGATGACGCGGGCCGGGATGACGCAGGCCGGGATGACGCAGGCCGGGCTCGCGGCGGCCGGCCGGGAGCGGCCGAGGCGGAGCCGGGCTACGAGGGCGCCGGCCGTGGCCGTGCTGCCGGGCGCGACGCCGCCGCCTATGAGACCGCCAGTTACGACACTGCTAGTTACGACAGTGCTAGGTACGACAGTGCGGGTTACGGCGGACCGGGCAGCGCTGGCGCCGGGCCGGACCGCGCTCGCCGCGACGACGCTCGCCGCGGCGACACCGGCTACGACCGTCCCGGCGACCCCGGCTATGGCCGCCCCGGCTACGACCGTCCGGCCCCCGGCGACGCCGGGGCGAGCCCGTCCGGACCCCGGAGCGATACCGGCGCCCGGTCGCCGACGGGCGCCTGGCCCTATCCGGACGACACCGAGCTGACCGGGCGCAGCCCGGCGGGCGGGCCGCGCGACGGCGACCTTGCTGCCCCGCCGCCCCGGCCCCGGCCCTACGCGCCGGACCCGAGCCGGCCGCCAGCCGCGGCCGGCCCCTATCCGGGCCGCCCGGCCGGCAACTGGCCGCCCGCCAGCTCGCCTGAGCCGCCTTACGGGGCACCGCCGCGCCGCGATCCCGGCCCGCCTGGCCCGGACTACCCCGACCGGCTGATGCCGGAGCGCGGCCGCCCGCTGGCCGGCCGCGCCGATCAGGACTGGCCGGGCCGCGGCGCGCCCGGACAGGCTGGTCCCGGACCTGCCGGGCCCGGCCAGGGCAGGCCCGACCCGTCCTGGCAGGAAGCCCGGCGGCGGCCCGAGAACCGCCCGCCGGACCGGCCCGCGGGCGGCTCCGGGCGTGGCGGGCACCCCGAGCCGCCACCGTCGTGGCCGGAGGGCGAGCCACAGTCGTGGCCGTCGCAGCAGTCCTCGTCCTGGTCGACCGGCGGGCATCAGTCCTCCTGGTCGGGTCAGGAGCAGCACGGTGACCGGAGCGGCGGTCAGCGCGCACGGCCCGGCAGTCAGGGTGACGCCGGGGAGCGGGACTACCCGGACAGTGCCGCTTACGGCGGCTGGAGCGGTCCGGCTGACTCGCTGGAGCCCCTGCCGCCGTCGGCCGAGGTGCACCACAACGGGCCGCCCCGCGGCCAGGGCGACCGGTCCCGGCGGCGCTGGCCCGCGCCCGAGCAGGATGACCTGGAAGAGAGGGATGCCTGGTGACTGGCTTGCCAGGTAGCGGCCGCGGGCGGCTGCTGGCGGCGGGGGCCGTGGTCGCCGGGCTGGCCGTGGTGTACGGCGCGGGCTATGCCAGCCACCCGGCGACGATCGGGTCGGGCGCCGAGCTGGCCCAGGCGACGGGCGTCCCGGTGGTCTCGGCCGTCCGGGCCTGCCCCGCGCCCGGCTCGGCAGGGGCGACGGCGGCCAGCGTGGCAACCGCCGCGGTGCCGGCGACGTCCGGGCCCGGCACCACTCGGCCCGCCGCGCCGGGTCAGGCTGCCGCGGGCCAGAGTGCCTCGGGTCAGCCCGCCGCCGACAGCCTCGTGATCAGCCGCCTGTCGGGGACCGGCGGCGTCTCGGCCGGACCGGCGCTCCATACGCTGGCTAGGCCCGGCGTCCTGGGCTGGTCGACCGTGCGCACCGCGCCGGCGCCGAAGGTGAAGAAGACGACCAAGCCCAAGACCTCCGGGACGGGTGGCTCGGGCAGCAGCGGGACCGGCGGGACCGGAGGGACGGGCGGAACCGGCAGCGGCTCAGGCGGGACCGGAACGGCCACCGGCGGCACCGCGCCGGACGTTGCCACGCTGCCCGGCCGCGGCGGCGTCGCAGTCCAGGCGGCCGGCGCCATGGCCCAGGGCCTGGAGGTGGAGCAGACCGGCCCGGGCGGCCTGGTCACCGCCCCGTGCCCGGCACCCGGCACGGACTTCTGGTTCGCCGGGCCCGGCCCGGATGCCGTGGCCGGAATCCAGCTCTACCTGATGAACACGGACAGCGAGCCGGCTGACGTGGAGGTCGACGCCGTCACCGACAGCGGCCCGCTGGTGGGCAGCACCGACACCGGGATCGTCGTTCCGCCGCATGGCCTGGTCACCCAGTCGCTGGGCAAGCTGCTGCACAACTCGCGGGTCATCGGCCTGCACGTGAGCACCAGCGTGGGCCGGGTTGCCGCCGCCGTCCGGGAATCCAAGAGCGGCACCGAGCCGGGCGGCTGGCTGACGCCGCTGCAGCCGCCGTCGCGCCACCTTGTGATTCCCGGCCTGCCCAAGTCGGCGGGCGCCCGGGATCTGTACATCATCGTGCCGGGCAGCAACAGCGCCCAGCTCAAGATCACTGCCGTGACGGCCAAGGGCTCCTACCAGCCCACCGGGGGCAACGGCATCGACCTGGCGGGCGACTCGGTGGTGACGGTCAAGCTGCCCTCGCTGTCGGAGGTCGCCGCCGCGGTGAAGATCACTGCCAGCGTTCCCGTGGTCGCCGCGGTGCAGGTGCCGGGCGGGGCCTCCGGGGCGCCCGGCGCCTTCAGCGGTGCCGCGGCCCCGGTCCGCGAGCAGGGCATCGCCGCCGCCAACCCGGCCGGCGGCACCGGCTCGGCCGACCTGGTTCTCTCGGCGCCCGGGGCGGCGGCCAGTGTCCGGGTCGCCACGGCTACCTCAAAGATCGCCGTCGACGGCGGGCGGGTCGTGCACATCGCGGCCGGGCACACGGTGGTGACGCGGATCAAGCCGCCGGTTGGCGGCAAGACCGCCGCCTTCGCTGTCGTGGTGACGCCGCAGCCCGGATCCGGGCCGGTCTATGCCGGGCGGTTTATCGCCTCCGGCGGGGTCATCCGCTCCATCCTGCCGGTGACCAGCGCCCTGACCTGGGTTCCGCTGGCGGCCACCCGGGACTCGCTGGACGCCGTCCGCCCGGCGTCCTAGTCCTCGTCCGGGTAGCCGGGATCCACGATCTGCGGATCCAGGCCGAGCAGCCGGGCGAACTCCTCCACGATGACGTCCAGCACCAGCTCACCCAGCTCCTCGTCGCCGTCGGCGCGGGCCATCAGCGGGCGCCGGTACAGCACGATGCGGGCCGGCCGGGCGGGGTGGTCCGGGCTGCCGCCGTCAGCTGAGCCCGGCTCCAGCCGGGCCAGCGGGACAGGCTCGGGATCGGCGCTGGCCAGATCGCGGGGCGGGATCTCCTCGACCGCGAACTCCACGCCGGACAGCTCCGCCTCCCACCGCGGCTCCAGCTGCGAGACGGCCAGCAGCACCAGGTCGTCAAAGCGCTCGCTGCGGCTGCGGTACAGCGGAACCTCAGGCGGAGTCAGCAATCCGCGCAGGCCACGGCCGTGCCGGTCGCGCCGCCGGATCCGCGCGGCGGGGCGGGACGGGTGGTCACTGTCATGCACGATTACAGAGCGTATCGCAGCGACCCTTGTCCCCTTCGGAGACACGATCGCGCAGAGTGCCCCGGGTGGTGGCGTTACCGGCCGCGGGTGGATACCGTCAGCCGTTGTGAGCGACGTACGCGAGCCCGGCTGCACCCACCCCCGCTGGCCCCGCGCGGCTGTGCTGGAGGCTGCGCCGAATGTCCCGGCTCGCACCAGTTCCCGGGTGCCCTGGTGAGCACCCGGAGCTGCTCACGGCCGGCCTGCAAGCAGACGGCGCTGTACACGCTGACCTATGTCTACCGCGACTCCACCGCAGTCCTCGGCCCGCTGGCCACCTACGTCGAGCCGCACTGCTACGACCTGTGCGCCCGCCACGCCGACCGGCTGACCGTGCCGCGCGGCTGGGACGTGCTCCGGCTGCCGCCCGCCCAGTCCGAGGCCGAGGCCGAGGCGGAGGCGGCCGATGACCTGGAGGCCCTGGCCAACGCCGTCCGGGAGGCGACCACCCCGCGCACCCCCGCGGAGCCCGTCGGGCAGGGCGTGGAGGTCAGCAGGCGCGGCCACCTGCGGGTGCTGCGGTCCGCTCCGTCTGACACCAGGCGCGGCCGGTAGGCTCGGCGGGTACATCGCGGCCCCGGCCGCGACCGCGCCGCGCGAGAGGCAGGTCAGGTGGCCGATTACGCCGCGATCTTCAAGCCCTATGACATCAGGGGCGTGGTCCCCGATGAGCTCGACGAGGACGTCGCCGAGGCGATCGGGGCCGCGTTCGTCCGGCTGACCGGCGCTCCCGCCGTGGTGACGGCGCACGACATGCGGGTGTCGTCGGCCCCGCTGGCGGCCGCCTTCGGCCGCGGCGCGGCCGCCCAGGGCGCGGACGTGATCAGCGCCGGGCTCGGCTCGACCGACCTGCTGTACTACGCCAGCGGCAGCCTGGACCTGCCCGGCGCGATGGTGACCGCCAGCCACAACCCGGCCCGGTACAACGGGCTCAAGCTGTGCCGGGCCGGCGCCCGCCCGGTCGGGTCAGAGTCCGGGCTGGCCCAGTTGCAGGAGATGGTCGCCACCGGCGTGCCGCCCGGCTCCGTGGCGCCGGGCACCATCACCGGGCGGGACCTGCTGGCGGGCTATGCCGCGCACCTGCGCAGTCTCGTCGACCTGACCGGCATCCGGCCGCTCAAGGTGGCCATGGACGCCGGGAATGGCATGGCCGGCCACACCGCCCCGGCAGTGTTCGCGGGCCTGCCGGTCGAGGTCGTGCCGATGTACTTCGAGCTCGACGGCACCTTCCCCAACCATGAGCCCAACCCGATCGAGCCGGCCAATCTCGCTGACCTGCAGCGGGAGGTCCTCGCCAGCGGCGCCGACCTCGGGCTGGCCTTCGACGGCGACGCCGACCGCTGCTACGTCGTCGACGAGCGCGGCCAGATAGTCTCGCCGTCCGTGCTCACCGCCCTGATCGCGGTGCGCGAGCTGGCCCGCGAGCCCGGCGCGACGATCATCCATAACCTGATCACCTCCCGCGCGGTGCCTGAGATCGTCACTGAGCACGGCGGCGTCCCGGTCCGCACCCGGGTCGGGCACTCGTTCATCAAGGCCCGGATGGCGGAGTGCGGCGCCATCTTCGGCGGTGAGCACTCGGGTCACTTCTACTTCCGTGATTTCTGGTTCGCCGACTCGGGCATGCTGGCCGCCCTGCACGTGCTGGCCGCTGTCGGCTCGGCGGGCCAGCCGCTGTCGGAGCTGCTGGCGCCCTACGCGCGGTACCTGGCCACCGGCGAGATCAACAGCACGGTCACCGACCAGGGTGCCGCCATCGCGGCGGTGCGGGCGGCCTTCGCTGGCCGGCCGGGGACCAGCGCCGACGAGCTGGACGGGCTGACTGTCTCGGGCCCGGACTGGTGGCTCAACGTGCGGCCCTCGGGCACCGAGCCGCTGCTGCGGCTCAACGTCGAGGCGGCCGATGCCGCTACCCTTACGGGCATCCGGGACGAAGTGCTGGCCATCGTGCGCGGTGCCTGAGCCGCGCCGCCCGCCCGGACCACTGAACATGCGCAGGAGGACACGTGCAGATCGATGAGTGGCTGCTGGACATCCTGGCCTGCCCGAAGTGTCATTCCCCGCTGCGGGCCGATGCGGCCGCCAGCGAGCTGGTCTGCACCGGGGACGACTGCGGGCTGGCCTACCCGGTGCGCGACGACATTCCCGTGCTGCTGATCGACGAGGCCCGCGAGCCGGCGGGAACCGGGCAGGAGTGAGCGCGGATCAGCGCTGAGCAGAGCCCGCGGGCCGCCGGGAGCGGTACCGCGGAGCACAGTACCGGCGGCCGCGGCGCCCCCGGCGGCGGGCCGGGCGGGCATGAGGGCAGCAAGCGAGCGGTCCTGGCGGCGCTGGCGGCCAACCTGGGCATCGCCGTGACCAAGCTCGCCGCGTTCCTCATCACCGGCTCGGCGTCGCTGCTGGCCGAGTCCGCGCACTCGGTCGCCGACTCCGGTAACCAGGCGCTGCTGCTGCTGGGCCGGTCGCGGGCCCGCCGCGAGGAGACCGAGGAGCATCAGTTCGGCTTCGGCGCCGAGCGCTACTTCTATGCCTTCATCGTCGCCCTGGTCCTGTTCACCGTGGGCGCGCTGTTCTCGGTCTACGAGGGCATCGACCGGATCCGCCATCCGGATCAGGTCAGCTCGCCGGTCGTCGCGTTCATCGTGCTGGGCATCGCCATGTGCCTGGAGGGCGCCTCGCTGCGCACCGCGGTCCGGGAGTCGCGCCACTCCCGCGGCGCCGCCAGCTGGCGCAGCTTCATCCGCCGGTCCAAGGCCCCCGAGCTGCCCGCGGTGCTGCTGGAGGACTTCGCGGCCCTGATCGGGCTGCTCTTCGCCCTCATCGGGGTGTCCCTGGCCACGGCGACGGGCGATGACCGCTGGGACGGCGCCGGGTCGATCGCCATCGGCGTCCTGCTGGCCTGCGTGGCGGCCGTCCTGGCCGTGGAGATGAAGAGCCTGCTCATCGGGGAATCGGCGAGCCCGGACGCCGAGCGCGAGATCGTCGCTGCCATCGAGGGCGGCGACGACGGCACCCGGGTCATCCACCTGCGGACCCTGCATGTCGGCCCGGAAACGCTGCTGGTGGCGGCCAAGATCGCCGTCGCCGAGTGTGACTCGGCGGCCGCCATCGCGGCGGGCATCGACGGGGCCGAGCGCCGGATCCGGGCCGCGGTGCCGATCGCCGAGCATATTTTCCTGGAGCCCGACCTGTACCAGGCGGCCCGGCTGGACGCCGCTGATCCGGCCGTCCGCGCGGCCGCGCGGTCCTCGCGGCGCGGCCCGGGCTGGCCCGGCCGCCGCTCCCGGCGCCGGGGGCAGTCGTCCGCCTCGTCCGGCGGATCCGCACCCTCCGACGACACGTAACGAGCTGGCGAGCGGCCCGGCCCCGTTACGGGGCGGCTGCGGCCGCGGCGAACTGCGCGGCGGGCAGCTTCCTGATCAGGTCGCCCGCCCGCACCGTGCCGGCCACCAGCACCCGGCAGTTAGCGCCGCGCAGCCGCAGGCTGCGGCCGGTCCGCGAGTTGACGAAGCGCAGCGCATCAATGCCGAACCGGGCCGCGAACTTCTTGCAGCCCGTGTGCGGCTGCGCGGTGATCTCGATGACCGCCGTGCCCATCGCCAGCCGGGTGCCGGCGGGCAGGTTGCCGGGGCTGAGGTCCAGGTCGACGTAGAGCTGGTCGCCGCACAGCGGGCGCCGGCCCGGGTCGCCGGCGACCAGCAGGGCGGCGCGGGCGTTCATCAGGGTCAGCTGCATGTCCGGGTGCGCCGAGCCGTCAGCGGTGCGGGAGCTGCCGCGTGCCGCCCAGGTGTCACCGGCCAGCCCGCAGGCCGGGTCCAGCCCGGCCTCCGCGAGCACCTCCCGCTCATCGACGGCCAGCCGCGCGACGATCAGCTCGATCCGGCCGAGGTCGGCGGGCGAGCGCCGGATGTGGTCCAGGCCCGTCTCCAGGACAGCGGTCGGCAGGTGTTCGTCCATGCGTCCATGATGCAGGCCCGCGCTGCGGCGCAAAAGTGACTTTCCCGGCACCGGTGGCGGGTGCTGCCCTCGGACTTAGTCCCGGGGCTGGCTCTATCCCGGGCTGGCCCGGTCCGCGGCCGGGCGGTCACGGCGTTGCTCGCTGCGGGCCCGCCGGGCGGTGGCCTCGATGATCTCGGCCAGGTCGGCCAGGTCGGCCTCGAACTCGGCGTCCCAGTCGGCCGGCGCGGCCAGCACATCGGCCAGCGCCTCGTGGCCGGGCAGCGGGCCCTCGGGCAGCAGTCCGCGGGTGCTGCGCGGGTTACTCTCCGGCGGCCCGAACCGGCCGCCGGCCTCCGAGGCGGCAAAGCCGAACACGACGGTCCCCAGGAGCCGTTCCAGCCGGGGCACCTGCTGCGCCGGAACGCCCGCCGCGAGCAGGGCACCGTAGACGACGTCAATGGCGCGGACCGAGTCGGGCGTGACCGCCGGCCGGGCGAACACCAGGCTCGCCGCCCATGGGTGCCGGCGCGCGATAGCCCGCCCGGCGCGGCCGATGGCGGCCAGCTGCGTCCGCCAGTCCGGCGGTCCTGCTCCGGGTGCCGTCGCGCCGGGCCCCCCGGTGGCGGGCTCAGCCGGGTCCGGGCCGTCTGCGCCGGAGCCAGGCCCGGCCGGAGGGCTCAGGCCGTCCGCCGGCCACATCTCGCCCAGCAGCCGGCCGATCATGCCGTCCAGCAGCGCGGCCTTGCTGCCCACGTGCGGGTACAGCGCCATCGGCGTCACGCCGACCCGCTCGGCAACCGACCGCATCGACACCGCGTCCAGGCCGCGCTCGTCGGCGATGGCCACGGCGGCATCGAGGATCGCGTCTCGTCGGTCCATGGTATACAGTGTAGATTGTATACGGTGTAGATCATTCCAATCGGCCGCGGACGGCGGGAAACGGAAGGTGATCGGGATGCTGAAGGCCAGGGGACTGGTCAAGCGCTACGGCGGCGCGGCGGCGCTGGACGGCTTCGACCTGGAGGTCGAGGCCGGCGAGATCGCCGGCCTGATCGGGCACAACGGAGCGGGCAAGACCACGTTCGTCGAGGTTGTCACGGGCCTGGTGCGGCCGGACGCGGGCCAGGTGCTGATCGGCGGCACGGACACAAGCCAGGACCCGCGCGCCGGGCGCGCGCTCACCGGCGTGGCGCCGCAGGAGCAGGCGCTGTACCTGACCGCCACGGTGCGCGACAACCTGCGGCTGTTCGGGACGCTGGCCGGACTCCGCGGCGCGGTGCTGCGCCGGGCCATCGACGACACGGCGGAGGAACTGCTGCTCACTAGCGTGCTCGGCCAGCGGGCCGGCCTGCTGTCCGGCGGCCAGCGGCGCCGGGCCCAGGCGGCCACCGCGCTGGTGGGCGGTGCACCGCTGCTGCTCCTCGACGAGCCGACCGCCGGGGCCGACCCGGACACCCGCGCCGCGCTGCTCACGGCCGTCCGGAGCCGGGCCGCGGCGGGCGCCGCGGTCGTGTACACCACCCACTACCTGCCCGAGCTAGCTGACCTCGGCGCGACGCTGGTGGTGGCGCGCCGCGGCCAGGTGATCGCGCGGGGCTCGCAGGAGAGCCTGACCAGCGGCCTGCCCGGCGAGCTGCGGCTGCGCCTGGTCCCGGCCGAGGCCGGGCGGGATCTCCCGGCTGACCTGGCCCGCCGGGCCCGGCGGACCGGCGACGAGGTCCGCATCACCAGCGCCAGCCCGCCCGCGGACCTGGCCGCCCTGCTGGCCGCCGGCTTCGCGCCGGCCTGGGTGGACGTGCGCAAGCCCGATCTCGACGACCTGTACGCCAGCCTGTCCCCGGAGGCCCGTCATGCTGCCTGACCCCGCCACCACGATGACCGTCCCGGCCGTGCGCCCCGGCCCCGGCCGCCCGGCGGCCCGGCCCGGTACGGGCGGCAGCGCCGTTCGCGCCGGCGCCCTGATCCGGCACAACACGATCCTGCTGCTGCGCGACCCGGGCGCCCTGGTCAGCCGGCTGATCCTGCCGCTGGCCTTCCTGATCCTGCTGCACCCGCTGTATGAGGCGGCGCAGGGCCGCCGCGGCGGCATCAGCCAGGCCGTCATCGCCACCGTGGTGACGTTCTCGCTGCTCGCGCTCAGCATCGTCGGGGGGTCGATTCTGAGCGACCGGATGTGGCATACCTGGGAGCGAGTCCGGATGACCGCCGCCCGCCCGGCCGAGCTGCTGGCCGGCAAGGCTGTCCCGGTGCTGGCCGTGCTGCTGCTCCAGCAGGCGCTGATCGTCGGCTTCGGAGCAGCCGTGCTCGGGCTGACCCTGGCCGGGCCGCGGCTGACCGGGCTGGCGCTGCTGGCAGTGGCCATGCTGGCCTGGAGCGGCACGCTGCTCGGCCTCGGGGCACTGATCGGGGTCCTGGCCCGCAGCATGAGCGAGCTGTCGGCGGCCTACGACATCGGCGCGATGATCATGTCCAGCCTGGGCGGGGCGCTGGTCCCGCTGACGGCCATGCCGTCCTGGGTGCGGGCCATCGCGCCTGCCTCGCCGGGCTACTGGGCCGTCGCCGCGCTGCAGGCCGCGCTGACCGGCGATGCGGGCCGGACGCTGGCGGCCGCCGCCGTGCTGGCCGCGTTCGGCGTCGCGGCCGGGCTGCTCGCGGCGATGCGGACCAGCCGGGCAGGCGGCCGCTCGGGCCGCCTCTGACAGCCGTCCGGCGGCCGGGCTCGCCCTCCCGATCTCGGATAATCCGAAATCGAACTATCCGAGACCGGCCGGCACGGTCGGCCCGCCACTGACAGGCGCCGTACCGGCGCTGACGACGGATATCACCGGCCTGTCAGCCCGCTGACGGAGCCCCGTCAGCGGGCCCCGGCACGATGAACTCACTACCGATTCACCGTGCCGGGAGAGGCTGGAATGACTTACGCAATTGAGACCGAGGGGCTGGTCAAGCGCTTCGGTGATACGCAGGCGCTGGCCGGCGTCGACATCGCCGCCGAGCGCGGCCGCGTGCTGGCCGTGCTCGGGCCGAACGGGGCCGGGAAGACCACGTTCGTCCGCATCCTGGCCACGCTGCTGCGGGCCGACGCGGGCCGGGCCCTGGTCGGCGGCTACGACGTGGCCACGCAGTCCGTTCAGGTGCGCCAGCTCATTGCCCTGACCGGGCAGTACGCCTCGGTCGACAACGAGCTGACCGGGACCGAGAACCTGATCATGATCGGCAGGCTGCTCAGCATGAACCGCCTGACGGCCCGCAGCCGGGCCCGGGAGATGGCCGCGCGGTTCGG
Organism: Streptosporangiaceae bacterium; assembly: GCA_036490755.1. GTDB lineage: Bacteria > Actinomycetota > Actinomycetes > Streptosporangiales > Streptosporangiaceae > DASUBV01. Next base: position 56,899 of record DASXDJ010000169.1, on the reverse strand, counting down.
CCTGGCCGATGCAGCCGGCCGCGCGGTGAAGACCTACTCCGGCGGCATGCGACGGCGGCTGGACCTGGCGGCCAGCCTGCTGGGCGGTCCCGAGCTGCTGTTCCTGGACGAGCCGACGACCGGGCTGGACCCGCGGGGCCGCAACCAGGTCTGGGACACGGTCCGCGGGGTGGCCCAGGACGGCGCGACTGTCCTGCTCACCACCCAGTACCTGGACGAGGCCGACGAGCTGGCCGACCGGATCGTCGTGATCGACAACGGCCAGGTGGTCGCGGAGGGCACCCCGGCCGAGCTGAAGGCCAGGACCGGCGGCCGGGCCCTGGAGGTGCGGGCTGCTGACCGGCTGGCGACCGCCCAGGTGGCGGCGCTGGTGCAGGCCGTCACCGGCCTCACGCCCGAAGTCCGTCAGGAGACCGGGCTGGTCACCGCCGCGGGCGCCGACGCGGCCATGCTCGCCGAGGTGATCCGGCGGCTGGCGGACAACGACATCGAGGCCACCGAGGTCGGGCTCCGGCTGCCCAGCCTGGACGAGGTGTTCCTCACCCTGACCGGCCACCAGGCCGGGGACGAGCCGGGCACAGCTGACAGCACGGGCGCGAGCGCGCCGGACGCCGGGAGGGCGGCATGACAACCAACACAGCCGAGATGACCGCGGTCCAGGCCAGCACCACCATCCCCGGCCGCGACGCGGCCGGGCCGGGCGGCGCGCTGGCGCCGGGCGCGCGACGGCAGACCGAGCCGCGCAGCCGGATCAGCGGCCGGCAGGCGGCAGCTAACGCGCTGACGCTGGCCTGGCGCAACATCATCCAGATGCGGCACTCACCGGAGAAGCTGCTGGACGTCATCTTGATGCCAGCCGTCTTCCTGGTGCTGTTCCTGTACGTCTTCGGCGGCGCGGTGGCCGGGAGCACCAACGCCTACCTGGAGATCCTGCTGCCGGGCCTGGTCGCCCAGATGGCGATGTTCGCCACCATGGGCCTGGGCACGGCCCTGTGCGACGACATCCACAAGGGCGTCTTCGACCGGTTCCGCTCGCTGCCGGTGGCCCGCTCGGCCCCGCTGCTCGGCGCGGTGCTCGGCGACTTCGTGCGATTCCTGGCGGTGATGGGCGTGCTCACCGGGTTCGGCGTGGCGCTGGGCTTCCGGTTCCACACCGGGCTGATGCCGGTCCTGGCCGCCTACGGCCTGGCCTACGTGTTCTACTTCGCCGTCTGCTGGGTTTCGGTGCTGATCGGCCTGATCGCGCCCTCGCCCGAGACCGTGCAGGGCATCTCCTTCATCTGGACGATGCCGCTCACCTTCGGCAGCAGCGTCCTGCTGTCGAACACCCGCACCATGCCGGGCTGGCTGCAGGCCTGGGTCAAGGTCAACCCGGTCACGCACCTGGCCGACGCGGTCCGCGGGCTGACCATCGGCGGCCCGGTCGGCTCGCACGCGCTGTACATGCTGGCCTGGGCCGCGGGGATCGTCGCGGTCACCTTCCCGCTGGCGATGCGGATGTACGCGCGCCGCGTCTGAGGCCATCAAGCTGATCGCGCAGCCGTCCCGTGAGGGCCGGGCGGCTGCGCGATCTTCGTTTTGCGGCGGGTTTTGTACGGGCCCGATCAGGGGGTCAGGGCCAGGGCGTCAGCCCGGCTCAGCCGGGCGCCGCGCGCGTAAGCCGCGTCGAACTCGCCCTCCGGCAGGGCGGCCCGGCTGGCCGCCTCGGCCCGGGCCAGCTCGAGGCTGGCCGGGCTGGCAAACCCCTGCAGCGCGGTGGCCAGGCCGAGCAGCTCAGCCGCCCGGACATGCTCGCCCCGCGCGGCGGCCAGCGCGGCGAAGCCCTCGACCACGGTGGCCAGCGCGGGGTTCGTGGGCAGGAGCGAGACCTGGGAGTCGGTCAGTACCTGCAGCGCCTTCGCATGCCACTGCGCGGCAGCGGTCAGGTCGCCGTCCTGCTCAGCCAGGCAGCCGGCCTTGCTGTAGGCGGCTGCAGCCACCCCGCGCATGTCAGGTCGCAGCCACAGCGGATCGATGATCTCCAGCGCGCGCTCCAGCTGCGACCGGGCCAGGACCAGATCACCGTCGCGGCGGGCTACCTCGCTCATCTCCAGATAGCCCTGCGCCTCGTCGTCATGCTCACCGAGGCGCTCGGCGAAGGCCACTCCGTGCTTGAGATCGGCCAGCCCGCCCTCGGTGTCCCCGGCCAGCACCCGGGCCCGGCCCAGCGGGATGCTGACCATCTCGCCGAAGTTTCCGGCCAGCCCGCCGGCGGCGAACTGCCGGGAGCGCTCCAGCAGCTCGACGGCGTCGCCGGGGCGGTTGCGCGCGAGGGCCACCTCGGCCTGGCCTCCGAGGCTGACGATCATTCCCCAGCGGTCCCCGATCTCCTCGAAGGCGGCGTAGCCGGCATTCAGGCCGGCCTCGGCCTCATCGATGAGGCCATCGTGGATGGCCAGGTGGCCGGTGAACAGCAGGTGGGCCGCACGCAGCCACGGGTCGGTGCGCTGGCCCAGCTCGGCCAGGGCCCGGCGGGCGTCCTCGGCCTGGCCGGTGAGCACCGCCGCCATCGGGCCGACCAGGGCCAGCATCGGGTGGCTGCTGCCGCTGGTCAGCGACCCGATGCGGTCCATGATCTCGCCCAGCCGGGGCTGGTCAGGGAAGTCAGGCTGCAGCTTGGCGAGCTGGTACACCAGCTCGCAGATGGCGTAGCTGTCATGCAGTCCCTCGGGCGGGGTGTCGCCGGCCAGCTCGCGGACAGCCGTGGCCCACTCGCCCGCCTCGGACTCATAATCGCGGGTGATCCAGAACCACGTCAGTGCCGCGACAAAGCGGAGCGCGGTACGCACATCTTGCTGCGCGATCGCGTAGCCCAGCGCGGCGGAGAAGTTGTCATGCTCGGCTGTCAGCCGGTTCAGCCACAGCAGCTGGTCGCGGGCCCGCAGTTCCGGCTCGGCCCGCTCGGCCAGGTCCAGGAAGTACCGGCCATGGGCCTGGCCGGCCAGATCGGCCTCGTCGGCCTCGGCCAGCCGCTCGGCGGCGTAGGCCCGCACTGTCTCCAGCAGCCGGTACCGCACCTCATGCTCGCCCGTGGCGGTGACCAGGGACTTGTCCACCAGTGAGGCGATCACGTCGACGATGTCGCGCTGGTCGCCGCCCAGCGCGCACACCGCCTCAGCGCTGTCCGGTGTCGCGCCGCCGCCGAACACCGACAGCCGCCGCAGCACCGCCCGCTCCTGGTCATCGAGCAGCTCCCAGCTCCAGTCCACGATCGCGCGCAGCGTCTGGTGCCGGGGCAGCGCATCCCGGCTGCCCACCGACAGCAGCCGGAAGCGGTCGTCGAGCCGGTCGGCGACCTGCGCCGGGGTCAGCGCCCGCAGCCGCGCGGCGGCCAGCTCGATGGCCAGCGGGATGCCGTCCAGCGCCCGGCAGATCCGGACGACCGGCCCGGTGCTGGCGGAGTCCAGCCCGAAGCCCGGCCGGACCGCCGCGGCCCGGTCGATGAACAGCCGGACGGCGGAGCTGCCCGCCGCGGCGCTGACGTCGGCGGTCTCGGGCGGCAGGGTCAGCGACGGCACCGGGCACAGCATTTCGCCGGTGATACCCAGCGGCTCCCGGCTGGTGGCCAGGATACGCGCGCCTGGCGCGCCGGCGAGCACGCGCCCGGCCAGCTGCGCGACGGCGTCGAGCACGTGCTCGCAGTTGTCGAGGACCAGGATCAGCCGCCGGGCCGCGAGCGTCTCGGCGAGCCGGTCCAGCGGCGGCAGGGCGGCCAGCCGCGCGGCCTCGACGGGGTCGCTCAGCCAGGTGCCGTCCACCGCGCCGACCGCGGCCAGCACGGCCTGCGGCACGTCCAGCGCGTCGCGGACGCCGGCCAGCGGCACGAACCAGACGCCGTCCGGCAGCTCACTGGCGAGCTCATCGGCCAGCCGGGCGGACGCCTCGACCGACAGCCGGGTCTTGCCTGCCCCGCCGGGCCCGGTCAGCGTGACCAGCCGCGCCTCGCCCAGCAGTTTGCTCAGCCGCCGCAGTTCGTCCTCCCGGCCCACGAAGCTGGTCAGCTGGGCGGGCAGGTTGGTCCGCCGGGCGGGTGCCCGTGAGTGACCGGCTGCCGCCGGCCCGCCGGATGACTCCGTGGCCAGCAGGCCAGGCTGATCGGCGGACCCGGCCCGGCGGGCTGGGCCGGCCCGGTCAGCGGACCGCAGGTGTTCAGCAGGCCCGGAGTCACCGGCCTCTGTCTCGCCCGGCGCGGCCCGGCCGCGGACTGCCGCGGCCGCCGGCGCCAGCGGGGTTGCGCCGGATCCGGCCGGGCCACTGGTCTCCGGGCCGGGATCAGCCGGCCCGGCCGGCTCGCCGCGCAGAATGGCCAGCTGCACCGCGGCCAGCGCGGGGGAGGGGTCAATGCCCAGCTCGTCGGCCAGCACCTGCCGGGTGGACTCATAAGCGGCCAGGGCGTCCGCCTGCCGTCCCGCGGCCTGCAGCGCGCGCATCAGCTGCCCGCGCAGCCGCTCCCGCAGCGGGTGCGCGGCGGCCAGTTCCTCCAGCTCCGGGACCAGTTCCGCGCCGCGGCCCAGGGCGAGCTCCGCGGCGGCGCGGTCCTCGGTGGCGGCCAGGCGCAGCTCCGACAGCCGGGTGACCGGGGCGGCGGCGAACGGCGCGTCCGCCACGTCGGCCAGCGCCGGCCCGCGCCACAAGGCCAGCGCCTGGCGCAGCTGCACGGCGCCGCCGGACTGGTCACCGCCGGCCAGCGCGGCCCGGCCGGCGCCCACCAGCGTCTCGAAGACCAGGGCATCTACGTGGCTGGCCGGCACGGCCAGCCGGTACCCGGCCGGGCTGTACTCGATGGCATCGCGCCCGGTCGCGGCCCGCAGCCGGGACACCAGGGCCTGCAGCGCGTTGGCCGTGTCCGCGGGCGCGCCGCCGGGCCACAGGTCCTCGGCCAGCAGGTCCGCCGGCACCGGGCGGCCGCAGCTGATAGCGAGCCGGATCAGCAGGGCACGCAGCCGGGCGCCGCCCACCGCGATCATGCCGCCGGCCTCGTCGCGGACCTCCAGGGGGCCCAGGACGGCGATGCGCACGCTCACCCCGGCCCTCCTTCCGCTGTCTGCCTGCCTGCCCGGCTGGCCCGGCCCGGTCCGGCACCGGCCCGCCGCGAGCTGGCCCGCCCCTATTGTCGCCGATCACCGGCGCTGCTGGCCGAGCCGCAGCAGGCGGAGGGCCCGTTCCTGCTCAAAGTCCAGCGCACGGGCCGACGGTGCCGGGATCCGGCCGATCCGCCGGCCCAGCTCCGCGACGTCGGCCCGCACCCGCGGGTCGGCCAGCACCCGCACCCCGAACGCCAGCGCCGCCGGGCTGATGTCGTACCGCCGCTCAATGGCCAGCCCGAGTGCCGCGGCCGCCACGTCATCATCGCTGAACTGCCGGTGCGCTGCACCGGCCGCCGCAGCACCGGTGCCCGGCCGGCCCGCCGGCGGCCCGGGCTGCGCCGCCGGCCGCCCGGCGGCCCGCCGGGCCGGGCGCCGCTGGTGCACCGGCGGCAGCAGGCCCAGCGACTCCCGGTACCGCAGCATTCGCGCGGAGATTCCCAGCGCCCGGGCGGCTTCCGTGATGCGCATATGCTGAACTTAACATTCTCTTGTCAAGAACAGCCATAACGACGTGCGCGGGGCCGCGGCCGTCCCGTACCGTCGAGGTTGCCGGGCCGGGACCAGCACCCGTCGCCGGCCCGGATTCTCATCTCACCAACCGGCCCGGATTCTCATCTCACCAAGGAGCGCGCATGCCCGCCGAAGCACTTCCGTTCAAGGTCGCCGACCTGTCTCTCGCGGATTTCGGCCGCCGGGAGATCCGGCTGGCCGAGCACGAGATGCCCGGCCTGATGTCCGTCCGGGCCGAGTGGTCCGGCGAGCGCCCGCTGACCGGGGCTCGGATCACCGGCTCGCTGCACATGACCGTGCAGACGGCGGTCCTGATCGAGACCCTGGTCGCGCTCGGCGCGCAGGTGCGCTGGGCGTCCTGCAACATCTTCTCCACCCAGGACCACGCGGCCGCGGCCATCGCCGTCGGGCCGGACGGCACCCCGGACGACCCGCAGGGCGTCCCGGTGTTCGCCTGGAAGGGCGAGACGCTGGAGGAGTACTGGTGGTGCACGGAGCAGGCACTGACCTGGCCCGGCCAGCCCGGCCCGAACATGATCCTGGACGACGGCGGCGACGCCACCATGCTGGTGCACAAGGGCGCCGAGTTCGAGGCGGCCGGCGCCGTGCCGGCCCCGGCCGATGATGACGCCGAGGAATGGCAGGTCTTTCTGGGAGTGATCGCGCGCTCGCTGCAGGCCGAGCCGAAGAAGTGGACCACGCAGGCCGAGGTCATCCAGGGCGTAACCGAGGAGACCACCACCGGCGTGCACCGGCTGTATGAGATGGCGCGGGCGGGCACCCTGAAGTTCCCGGCCATCAACGTCAACGACTCGGTGACCAAGTCCAAGTTCGACAACAAGTACGGCTGCCGCCACTCGCTGGTCGACGGCATCAACCGCGCCACGGACGTGCTCATCGGCGGCAAGGTCGCGGTCATCTGCGGCTACGGCGACGTGGGCAAGGGCTGCGCGGAGTCGCTGCGCGGCCAGGGCGCGCGGGTGATCATCACCGAGATCGACCCGATCTGCGCGCTGCAGGCCGCCATGGACGGCTATCAGGTGGCCCGCATCGAGGACGTGGTCGACACCGCCGACATCTTCGTCAGCGCGACCGGCAACTTCCACATCATCACCGCCGAGCACATGAGCCGGATGAAGCACCAGGCGATCGTCGGCAACATCGGGCACTTCGACAACGAGATCGACATGGCCGGGCTGGCCCGGCTGCCCGGCATCAAGCGGATCATCATCAAGCCGCAGGTCGACGAGTGGACCTTCCCGGACGGCCACGCGGTGATCATCTTGTCCGAGGGCCGCCTGCTGAACCTGGGCAACGCCACCGGGCACCCCAGCTTCGTGATGTCCAACAGCTTCACCAACCAGGTGATCGCGCAGGTCGAGCTGTTCACCAAGGCGGCCGACTACCCGCTGGGCGTGCACGTGCTGCCCAAGCACCTGGATGAGAAGGTCGCCCGGCTGCACCTGGACGCGCTCGGCGTGCGGCTCACCACGCTGAGCAAGGAGCAGGCCGCCTACATCGGCGTGCCCGTGGACGGTCCGTACAAGGCCGACCAGTACCGCTACTGAGTCCGGCCGCCTGACGATGTCCTCTGACGTGCTCGATGCGGGACTGGCCGGCGCCGGCCAGTCCCGCATCGACTGGGCGCAGCGGTCCATGCCGGTGCTGGCGGCGCTCACCGGCACAGTCGCCGGGCAGCAGCCGTTCCGCGGCCTGGCCGTGGCCGCCTGCCTGCACGTCACCGCCGAGACGGCCGGCCTGGTCCGGCTGCTCACCGCCGGGGGCGGCCGGGTCGCCCTGGCCGCCTCCAACCCGCTGTCCACCCAGGACGACATCGCCGCGGCCCTGGCCGCCGACCCGCAGGTCAGCGTCTACGCCCGGTACGGGGCCGACGGCGCCGCCTACGACGACCACCTGCACCGTGCCCTCGACGGCGGCCCCGACCTGGTCATCGACGATGGCGGCGACCTGACGAACACGCTGCACGCGGACCGACCCGAGCTGCTGGGCCGGGTCCGCGGCGGCTGCGAGGCGACCCCGACCGGCGTGGCCCGGCTGCGCCGGATGGCCGCGGCCGGATCGCTGGCCTTCCCCGTGGTGGCGGCGCACGCGTCGGCGACCCGGCGGATCATCGACCACACCTACGGGACCGGCCAGTCGGTCATGGACGGCATCATGCGGGCCACCAACACGCTGCTGGCGGGCAAGGCCGTCGTGGTCGCCGGGTTCGGGCCGTGCGGCAGCGGCGTCGCCGAGCGGGCCCGCGGCCTGGGCGCGCAGGTGATCGTGACCGAGGTGGACCCGGTCCGGGCCCTGGAGGCGGTCATGCAGGGCTACCGGGTGCTGCCGATGGCCGCCGCGGCGCCGGAGGGCGAGCTGTTCATCACCGCGACCGGGTCGCGGGAAGTCATCGGGGCCGGGCACCTGGCGGTGATGCGCGACGGGGCAATCCTGGCCAACGCCGGGCACTTTGACGTCGAGATCGACGTGGCCGCGCTGGCCGGCCTGGCCGCCGAGGTGCACCCGGCGGTCCGCCCGCAGGCCGATGAGTACGTCCTGCCCGACGGCCGCCGCCTGCTGCTGCTGGCTGAGGGACGCGTCGTCAACCTGGTGGCCGCCGAGGGCAACCCGGCCGCCGCCATGGACGTGTCCTTCGCCGTGCAGGCCCTGGCGCTGGCCTGGCTGGCCAGCGGCGAGGCCAGCCCGGCGCCCGGCGTGCATGAGGTGCCCGCGGCCATCGACGCCCAGGTGGCCGGCCTCGCCCTGGCCGCGTTCGGCACCGAGGTGGACACGCTGACCGCGGCCCAGCAGCAGTACCGCGACTCGTGGCGGGCGGGCAGCTAGCCGATGCTGCCAGGACTGCGGGACCCGGGTAACCGGGTGAGCCGGCGGGCGATCGGCTACTGGACCGCCCGCGCCGCTGCCGACGGGCTGTTCCTGCTCGTCATCGAGGCCGTCATCGGCGCGGCCGCCGGGCTGAGCGTCATCTGGTGGCTGGTGCTCCCGGTGACCGCCGTCATCAGCGCGGCCTACGCCCTGATCATGCCCCGGTGGCGGTACCGGGTGCACCGCTGGGAGGTCACCGGCGACGCCGTCTACACCCGGACCGGCTGGGTCTCAGTGCACTGGCGGATCGCGCCGATCAGCCGGATCCAGACCATCGACAGCCACCGCTGGCTCGGCGAGCGGGTGTTCGGGCTGGCCAACGTGACGGCCACCACGGCGTCGGCGGCCGGCCCGGTGCACATCCGCGGGCTGGACCGGGCAACCGCCGACCGGCTGCTGGAGGAGCTGACCGTCGCCACCGGCCAGATCGCGGGCGACGCCACTTGAGTGATGCCCGCGACGACCGCGACAGCACCGGCCCGCTTCCGGTCCGCCCCGGGCCAGCCAGCCCCGGGCCGGCCAGCCCCGGGCCGGCCAGCACCGTTCCGGTCAGCCCGGTTACGGTCAGCACCGTTCCGGTCAGCACGGGCGAGGAGTGGCTCTGGCTGAGCCCGCGCAGCCTGGTCGTCCGCCCCGTGACCGACCTGCTGCGGCTGCTGCCGGTGCTGATCGGCCTGCTGGTCTTCGGCTCGGCGCACGGCTCGGGCGGCTACTGGGGCATCGCCGTCGCCGCCCTCGCCATCGGGGCCAGCGTCGTGCGCTACTGCACCACCCGGTACCGGATCACCGCCGAGCGGGTGTACCTGCGGCACGGGCTGCTGAACACCAAGGTGCTGTCGGTGCCGCGGGACCGGGTGCGCAGCGTCGACCTGTCCGCGCATGTCGTCTACCGGCTGCTCGGGCTGCGCCGGGTCCAGGTCGGGACCGGCCGCAACGACCGGCGCGAGGGCGAGAGCCTGCACCTGGACGCGCTCCGGCTGGCCGACGCGGAGAGCCTGCGCAGAACCCTGCTGACGGCGCCGCGCGCCCCGGCCGGCGGCCCCGCCGGTGCCGTCGCGGGCGACCTGGCTCCCGGCACGACACCCGCGGGCCCGCAGCCTGAGCTGGCCGCCGGTCCGCCGGGCCCGGCCGAGCGGGAACTAGCCCGGCTGCAGCCGGGCTGGATCAGGTTCGCGCCGCTCACGCTGACCGGGCTGGTCATCATCGGCGTCGTGGTCGGCGCGGTGCTCCAGTTCGTCGACGCCACCCACGTCAACGTCATCGCCGTCGGGCCGGTGCACCGGGTGCTGGTCCGGGTCGGCACTGAGCCCGCCGGGCTGCAGATCCTGGACGGAGTGCTGACCGTCCTGGTCGCCGCCGTGCTGCTGTCGGTCGCGGGCTACATCGCGCTGTTCTGGAACTACCGCCTGGTCAGTGAGGCAGGCGGCGTGCTGCGGGTGTCCCGGGGGCTGCTGTCGACCCGGGTCACCACCATCGACACCCGCCGGCTGCGCGGCGCCGAGCTCAGCGAGCCACTGCTGCTGCGGGCCGCCGGCGGAGCCCGCTGCCTGGCCATCACGACCGGCCTGCGGGTCGGCCATGGCGCCGAGCGCGGCGGATCGCTGCTGGTGCCGCCCGCCCCGCGCCGGGTGGCGGCGCAGACGGCCGCGACCGTCCTGGGCACCGGCAGCGGGCCGCTGACCGGCGATCTGGCCCGGCACGGGCCCGCCGCCCGGCGGCGCCGGCACGTCCGGGCTCTCAGCGCCGCCGCCCTGGTCGTCGCGGGCTTCCTGGCCGCCGGGCTGGCCGGCGCCGTGCCTGGCTGGGCGTGGCTGCCCAGCCTGGCGCTGCTGCCGCTGGCCGCGGTGCTGGCGGACGACCGCTACCGCAGCCTCGGCCACCGGCTGGACGATGGGTGGCTGGTCACCAGGACGGGCAGCCTGGTCCGGCGGCGCAGCGTCCTGTCGGCCGAGGGGATCATCGGCTGGCGGATCCATCAGAGCTGGTTCCAGCGGCGGCAGGGCCTGGTGTCGCTGGCCGCGACCACCGCCGCCGGGCGCCAGCACTACGTCGCGCACGACATCCCGCAGGCCCGCGCCCTGGCCCTGGCCGCGGCCGCCACGCCGGCCCTGGTCAGCCCGTTCCTGGACGGCAGCGGGCCCGAGCCGGGCCCGCCGCCCGGCTAGCGGCCGGGATCAGGTCCGGCGCGGGCGGTACAGGTGCATGGTCACCGTGGCGTCCGCGTGCGGCGCACGGCAGCCTCGACGACGACGGGCTGATGAGCGGACTGCCCGGCCGCCATGGCGGCGGCGTAGACAGCGCTGCTGGCCCGGCTGAGGGTCCCGACAATGTGCTCGCCGGCCCGGACGGCCAGGCCATCTCCTGCGGGGCCGGCCTGCAGCAGGAGGAAGATCTCGCCTCGCGGCCGGCCCGCCAAGCCAGCCCTGCGCTCCGGGCGCCAGTTCCACGGGAACCTCCGGCCGGGTCCGGTCGGGGTCGATAATGAGCGGCTCCTGGTCGCCCAGGTCGAGGTAAGGGCCCAGCCAGCGGAGCTCTTCCCGCGCATCGCGGATCAGCTGCGCGCCCGGGCTCGCCAGCGCACCCAGGCCACGGACGGCGACCCGGGCCTGCCCGACGAGGTCGTCACCCGCCTGTACCCGGTCGATCATCAGCTCCAGGAGCTCGCCAGATGGCACCCGGAGGTCCCGCGCGCGCAGCTCGGCCGTGATGAGCTCGCCGATCTCGGGCCGGTCCGGCCGGCGGCCTGAGCCGCCACCGCCTGCAGGGTCTGCCTGTTCCGGTTCTGGCGGTCCCGGCTCTGCCGCCATGCGGACCGGAATTCGCTCATCCGGGCGGGGCGAACCCGGCCGGGCCAGGCGGCGGTGACCCGGACTGCTGATCGGCGGCGGGCCCGGTCCCGGCCGGGGCGGGAGGAGCGACGCTGGCCGGCGCCGGGGCGGTCTGGCCTGGTGCTGACCAGCCGGGCGGCTGCTGACCGGGCATCGGCCACCCGGCGGCCTGCTGGCCTGGCCATAGCCCTGCTGCCGGATCGCCGGCCGGTCCCGGCGGCCCGGCCCCGCCGACACTGGCCAGCCAGGCCGCGTCGCGCTGCCGCCGGATCGCCAGGACGGCTGCCAGGTAGGGGATCGGCGGGGTGCCCGGCGGAGGCGGCGGGCTGACCTGCCCGGCCACCGCCGTGGCCAGCCGCAGCCCCAGGTCGTCGCGGGCGGCGGGGGTCAGCTCACCGAGCCGGCGCAGGTAACTGCTGGCCGCCTCGGCGGTCTGGTCGGACAGCCGCGAGGTCTCGGCCACCTGCGCCCAGCCCGCCAGCGGCGGCGGCACCATGGCGAGCTGCGGGGGCAGCGGGGGCCGCCGCGGGGCCCGTTCCTGGATGACGTAGGTGCCCGCGAACACGTCTCCGAGGCGCTTCCCCCGGGCGGACACGAGCGCGGTGATCAGGCCGATCGGCGCGCCCACCCAGGACCAGATCTCGATCGTCCCGGCCAGCGCCCGGACCAGGGCCTGGCGGAACCGGACCGGGCTGCCGTCGTCACTGATCACCCGCAGGCCCGCGGCCGCCTTGCCGGGGGTGATGCCGCGGGTTGCCGTCTCGAAGGCCGTGGCGTACCCGATCACGATCACCACGTAGCCGACCACGGCGATCCCGGCCACCGTCGCGTCACTGAACCCGCCGGCCGTGGCGACGGCGAGGACGATGCCCAGCAGGACGAGCTGGATGACCATGTCGATGAGCAGGGCCCCGATGCGGCTGGGGAAGCTGGCGCACGGGACGTCCAGGACGACCGCCTCGCCCGTCACGACCTCCGCCACCGCGTGCCTCCCGCCGCCGCCGGCCTTGCCGCCGCGCCGCCCCTCAGATTATCGGAATCCGGGCGTAGTCTCCTGCCGTGGACGTTGACGCCTTCGTGGCTGCCCACCAGGCGGAGTGGGATCGCCTGGACCGGCTGGTCCGCCGGCGCAGGCGACTGTCCGGAGACGAGATCGACGAGCTGGTCAGCACCTATCAGCGAGCCGCCACCCAGCTGTCGGAGCTGCGCAGCGCGGGATATGACCCGACGCTGACCGCCCGGCTGTCCTCCCGGCTGACCCGGGCCCGGGCCGCGATCAGCGGCGCCCACGCGCCGGCCTGGCGCAGCGTCGGCACGTTCGCGCTGGTCTCGTTCCCGGCGATGGCCTACCGGGCCCGCTGGTGGTGGCTGGGGACCACCGCGGCGTCGCTGGCCGTCGCGCTCATCTCCGGCTGGTGGATCGCCCGGAACCCGGCGGTGCAGGCCAGCCTGCTGTCCCGGTCCGAGGTGGCCAGCCTGGTCAACCATCAGTTCCGCAACTACTACTCGCAGTACGCCGCGTCCGCGTTCGCCTTCAAGGTCTGGACCAACAATGTCCTGGTGGCCGCCGAGGCGCTGATCTCGGGCGTGCTGCTCGGGGTGCCGACGGTCTACGTACTGCTGAGCAACGCCCTCAACCTCGGGGTCGACGGCGGCCTGATGATCGGGCACGGCAAGGCCGCGGAGTTCTTCACGCTCCTCCTGCCGCACGGCATGCTGGAGCTCAGCGCCGTGTTCCTGGCCGCCGCCGCCGGGCTGCGGCTGGGCTGGTCGGTCATCGACCCCGGCCCGCGGCCCCGGTCGCGGGCACTGGCCGAGGAGGGCCGCGCGACGGTCACGATCGCCATCGGGATGATCGTCGTACTGCTGGTCTCCGGGGCCATCGAGGCCTTCGTGACCCCGTCGCACCTGCCCGCCTGGGGACGCATCCTGATCGGGGCCGGCGCTGAGGCGGCATTCCTGGGCTACGCCCTGGGTCTCGGGCGGCGGGCGGTGCGAGCCGGGATGTCGTCCGACATCGAGGAGGCACCGGACTACGCGCCCGCGGTCGGTTAGCCCCGGCCTGCGGCTGCGGCCCGCGTTACAGCTGGCCGGCCGCCTTCAGCGCGAGGTAGGCGTCGGCTAGCGCGGCCGGGAGCCGGCCGGGCGGCGCGTCTACCACCTCGGCGCCGCGCCGCCGGAGCTCGGCGCTGATGCGCGCGCGGCCCGCCTGCGCGCGGGCCGCCGCGCCAGCCTGGTAAACCGCCTCGGCGCTGCCGCGGGCGGCCGCCATCTCCGCCACCCGCGGGTCGGCGACAGCGCCGATCAGCAGGCGGTGCCGGGTCGCCAGCAGCCCGATCCGGGGCAGCAGGCCCTCGGTCATGGCGGCCGGGTTCAGGTCGGTCAGCAGGACCACCAGGCAGCGCTGCCGGGTGACGGCCAGCACCGAGCTGGCCATCAGCCCGTAATCCGGCTCGGTGAGGTCGGCCTCCAGCAGCGCCATCGCGTTCGTGAAGGCGGCGAGCAGCTCGCCGCGGCCGGCGCCGATCACCCGGGCCCGGACCCGCCGGTCGACGGCCAGCAGGTCAACGCGGTCGCCGGCCCGGGCGGCCAGCGCGGCCAGCAGCAGCGCGGCGTCCATCGCGGTATCTAGCCGCGGGCTGCCTGCCACCCGGCCGGCGGCGGTCCGCGCGGTATCCAGCACCACGATGATGCGGCGGTCCCGTTCGGGCCGCCAGGTCCGGACCATCACCTCGGTCCGGCGCGCGGACGAGCGCCAGTCGATGGAGCGCACGTCGTCGCCCACCACGTACTCCCGCAGCGCGTCGAACTCCGTGCCCTGGCCGCGCACCATGCTGCGGTGCTGCCCGTCGAGCTGACGCAGCCGGGCCAGCTTCTCGGGCAGATGACGGCGGCTGAGGAACGGGGGCAGCACCCGGACGGTGAACGGCGCCGGCCGGCTGCCCTGCCGGCCGGCCAGCCGCAGCGGTCCCAGCGAGCGGACGGTGACGGCGCCCGCTGCGTGGTCACCGCGCCGGGTGGGCTCCAGGCTGGTGGCCAGCGTGAGCTGCCCGCCGCCCGGGATCAGCACCCGGGCCCGTCCCGGCCGGGCGCCGGCGCTCGGCGGCCAGGCGTCCCGCACGATCCCGTGCAGCGCCCGGCGGCCAGGGTTGACCAGGGTGAGCTCGACGGTGCCGCACTCGCCCAGCAGCATCCGGCTGTCCCCGGACCGGCTGAGCTGCAGCTGCCGGACGCCCGCAGCCAGCGCGCAGTCGGCCCCGATCGCCAGCGCGATCAGGCCGTCGGTGACGACCAGCGCGGCGGCGCTGCGGAACGCGAGCGCGGCCAGCGTCCCGATCAGTGCCGCCAGCGCGGCCCGGCCCGTCAGCGCCATCCGGCCCGGCCCGCCACTACCTCGGCACCGGGACCGTGGCCAAGACGCCGTCCAGCACGCCGTCGGCGGTCGCGCCCTCCAGCTCGGCCTCGGGCCGCAGCACCATCCGGTGCCGGAAGGTCGGCCGGGCCAGGGTCTTGACGTCGTCAGGCGTGACGTAGTCCCGCCCCGACAGCCAGGCCCAGGCGCGGCTGCTGGCCAGCAGCGCAGTCGCGCCGCGGGGCGAGACGCCCAGCTGCAGCGATGCGGACTGGCGGGTGGCCCGGCAGATGTCGACGATGTAGCCGGTGATCTCCGCCGAGATGCGGACCTGCGCCACCGCCTGGCGGGCCGCGGCCAGGTCGGCCGCCGTTGCGACCCGGCGCAGCCCGGCCGCCTGCAGGTTGCGGGGGTCAAAGCCGTCCGCGTGCCGGGTCAGGATGGAGATCTCGTCCTGCCGGCCGGGCAGCCCGACCGACAGCTTGAGCAGGAACCGGTCCAGCTGTGCCTCGGGCAGCGGGTAGGTGCCCTCGTACTCCACCGGGTTCTGGGTGGCCGCCACGAGGAACGGCACCGGCAGCGGCCGCGGCACGCCCTCGACCGAGACCTGGCGCTCCTCCATCGCCTCCAGCAGCGCGGCCTGGGTCTTGGGCGGGGTGCGGTTGATCTCGTCGGCGAGCAGCAGGTTGGTGAAGACGGGGCCCTCGCGGAACTGGAACTGAGCTGTGTGCCCGTCGTAGATCAGCGAGCCGGTCACGTCGCCGGGCATCAGGTCGGGCGTGAACTGCACCCGCTTGCTGTCCAGGGCCAGGGCTCCGGCCAGCGCGCGGATCAGCAGCGTCTTGGCCACGCCCGGCACGCCCTCCAGGAGCACATGGCCCTGGCAGAGCAGCGCGATGACCAGGCCGCTGACGACCTGGTCCTGGCCCACCACCGCCTTGGCGACCTCGGCTCGGACGGCGCCGAGCGGCGCGCGCAGGTCCGCGGCGGCCAGGTCCGGGACCGCCGGGCGGGCATCCGCCAGCCCGGCACCGGGTCCGGCGCCGGCCAGGCCCGCGTCCGTCCAGGCCGGGCCGGGTCCGCCCGCGCCCGCCGCGGGATCGTCTGCGTTCACGTGCTCCGAACCTCTCTCTCGAGGGCATCCAGGTCAGCGGCCAGGGTGACCAGGTCCGCGTCGCTGCGGGGTGCGGCGCCGTACAGCAGGCCGGCGATCCGGGCCTCCGCCACCGCCGACCGGGCGGCCAGGGCCGCGGTTACCTCGGCGGGCGGCGCGCCCGCCGGCAGTCCGACGGCCGGCCCGGCCCGGGCGAGCAGCGCCGCGCGCAGTTCCGCGGCGACCCGGCCCCGCGCGCGATGGGACTGATACAGCCGCGCATGGCCTTCCACGGTCTCCGCGGCCCGGACGATGACCGGCAGCCGCTCGACGATGAGCGGCCCCAGCCGGCGGCCCCGCCACACGGCGGCCAGCACGAGCGCCAGGACGAGCTGGATCGCCACCAGGTAGGTAGTAAGCGGCACCAGGCTAGTCAGTGACTGCTGGCCATTGCTGCCGGCCGGGCCGAGACCGACGGCCGGCACCAGCCAGATCACCCGGCCGCCGGTGCTGAGCAGGTTGATGGCCAGGGCGGCGTTGCCCGGCCGGGCCAGCCGGCCGTTGGTCAGCAGCTCCCCGCTGCTCAGCACCGTGATGAACCGGCCGCCGGACCGGTACCGGACCAGGGTCGCCCGGCCGTCGGAGATATAGCACTGGGCGGCCGGCGTGCCCGGCCGGACCAGCAGGCCCGCGCCGCCGAGGTCGGCCGGCCCGGCCAGCACGGCTGCGGGCAGGGTGCAGGCCGGCAGCAGCGTCTCCGCTGGCCCGCCGCCCTCCTGCCGGACCGGTGGCGCGAGCACGGCCAGGGCGCCCGGGTCCGGCTCGACCAGGACCAGGCTGGCCCGGCTGCGCGCCAGCATGTGCTCCTGCCGGCCGGTCAGCAGGAACGGGCTGGTGATCACGAGCGTGGTGCCGCGCCGCGCGGCGGCTACGGCTGCGGGCACGGTGGTCACCGGCAGCACGCGGTGGCCGCGCGCGCCGAGAATGTCGGCCAGGGCATGCGCGCCGTCGGGAGCCGTGCTGTCCGGGCTCAGGTAGCCCGGCACTGCCGCCCGGGGCTGCAGCAGCGCGATGGCCGCCGCGGCCGCCAGTACGAACGCGGCGATGGCCAGCGGTGCCCGCCAGGCCCGCCAGCCGCTCAGTGCGCGACCGCCGCCCGGCTGGCCGGCGGGCGGGCCCGCCGGAGCCGGCGAGGAACGGCTGGCCCGGCCGGCCCGGTCGGCCCTGGCCGGGGCGCCGGGCGGGGCTGACACGGGGGCGCTCATCCGGCCGGCCCGGCTCGGTGGGCGGCCGTGCCCGCGGTAGCCGGGCTCTCGACCGCGACCGCGGCCGCCTGCGGAGCACGGACCGCGGCGATGCGTGTATCGGTGTCCCGGACCTGCTCGTAACCGGCGCGCGTGCCGGGCCGCCCGCCGTACCGCACGTCCTCAAACAGCCGGGCGGCCCGGGCCAGCCCGGTGGCGATCTCCGGCTGGCCGGCGGCCTCGCCGCGCAGGGCGGCTGCTGCCTCGGCGGCCAGCTCGGTTGCCGTCCGGCCGGCTCGCGGCGCCAGGATGCCGCGCGCCTCCAGGTCGACAGCCAGGGCACGCATCCGCTCCACGATCGCCCCGGCGTAGTCAGCAGCGGCGGCCAGCTGCTCGGCCGAGCGGCGGTGCTCGGCAGCAGACATCGGGCGGTCGCCCAGGACGGCCGCGGCCCGCCGGCGGCGGGTCCGCCGGGCAGGCCCGATCCAGGCCAGCAGCCCGGCGGCGGCCAGCACCGCCACAGCGAGCAGGACAATCAGTGCCGACCAGCTCAGCTGCGCGCCGCCGAGCGTGCCCAGGCTGGCCAGCCACCTGCTGATAGCGTGCTCGGCTCGCTCCCACCACGGCAGCCGGTACAGGGACCGGGCCAGCTCCTGGCGGGCCAGCTGCCGGCCCGGCCCGCGGTGGATCAGCGACGGGCCACCGGGCGCCGCGGCCAGGGCGCGGGCAGCGGCGAGCGTCACGGTTCCGCGCGTCCCGCCGGGGCCGGCCCGCCCGCTGCGACCGCCGCCGGGGCCGGACGCACTGCCCGCCAGCCGGTCACCATGCGGGCGGCGGGGGAGCCCCGCCCGGTCCCGGTCCGGCCGGTCCCGGCCCGGCCGGTGGTGGCCCGCCGGGAGCGGGGGCCAGCCAGAGGGCCGCGAACTCGTCGCTGGTCAGCTGCGGGCCTGATGCCGCGCTCCGCAGAGCCAGATCCAGGCCCTCCTTGCGCATCCGGGTGTCGATGTAGAGCAGGACGACGACGCCGGCGGCTACCGGCCGGGTAATCGCCGCCGCCACGATGCCGCCGACGCCGGCCACGATGATGCTGGCGGGCGAGGTGGTCCCGAGCCCGTCGCCGAGCAGGATCATCCCGACCCGGAACGGGATCTGCAGCACGAACCCCGCAATGCCGACCAGGATCAAGGTGAGCAGGAAGATCCCGAGCAGCCGCCAGAAACTCCGGGCCGAAAGATGCCAGGACCGCCGGAGCGCGGCGGCGGGCGAGCGCCGCTCCAGGACCACCGCCGGGGTTGCGAGGAGGAAGCGAACGTAGAGCAGGACTTCCGCGACGGCCAGCGCCAGCCCGGCGATGATTCCGAAGGCCACGGCCAGCCCCGTCAGGTGCAGGCCGATGAGCAGGAACAGGATGATCAGGTAGACCACCAGCGGCACCAGCAGGATCAGCCAGGCCAGCAGGACAACGCCGATGATCGCGCCGAGCCGCGGCCGGGCTAGCCGCCAGGCGTCGCCGATGCTGACCCGCTCCCCGAGCACCCCGCGCCCGATGACAGCGGTCAGCATGCCGGTCAGGAGCACCTCCGCAATCAGCGACAGGACAAGGGAGGCGAACGTCGCCCAGGTCAGGCCGCCTGCGGTCGAGGTGCGGGTGGTGAACGTCGCCGACCCGCTGCCGAATGTCCTGACTGAGGTATGCACGTTGCCCGCGGCCAGCAGGGTGAGCGTGGTGGTTACGAGTCCGGCGATGGCCATGACGATGGCCGCCAGGCCCACGGTCGCGGCCGGGTTGCGGCGGATGGCCGTGACCGCGCCGTTCAGGATGTCGCCGACCACCAGCGGCCGGAGCGGGATCCCGCCCGGCTGCGGGGCGCCGGCGGTGTTCCAGCCGCCCGGACCGTAGCCGGGCGGCGCGTACCGGGGTGGCTGGCCGTAGCCCGGCTGGCCGTAGCCCGGCTGGCCGTACCCGGGCTGGCCGGACCCGGGCTGGCCCTGGCCGGGCTGGCCCCATCCGTGCTGCCCGTAACCGGGCTGCCCATAGCCGCCCGGACCGTAGCCGGGCGGCGGCGGGCCGGGCGGCGCCTGGCCGGGCTGGCCATAGCCGGGCGGCACCTGACCCTGACCAGGCTGCCCGTACCGAGGCGGCTGGCCATAGGCGGGCGGCGAGCCGTAGCCGGAAGGCGGCGGGGAGCCGGCTGGCGAGCCGTAGCCGGGAGGTGACCCGGGAACAGCCGGCTGGCCGTAGGCAGGAGGCGAGCTGCTGCCCGGCGGCTGGCCCGGTGCGGCGGGCCAGCCGGAAGCCGGCGGCTGATCGCCAGCACCCTGGCCACGCGGCGCGTCGCCCGGCTGGTCTGGTTCCCCGTCGCCGGGCATGCTGTCGGTCATCTGCGCGCTCCCTGGCGGCCAGCTGGCCCCCGGCCGCTCGCCGGCTCGGTACCGCCGCCAATCCGGCTACATACTTCCACGGCGGAGCCCGCCGTTTCCGCCTGGCGAGGCCAGGAAATCTCGTATTAGCCGCGAATCACCCGTAACCCGGCACGCCCGGCGGCTACGCCGCGGCCAGGCTGCCCTGGTCCGGGCTGCCCGGGCCACGGTGCCCGCCCGCCAGCGATTGCTGGCCGCCGCCGGCCTGGACGGCTGGCAGGACAAGAAAACCTTCGCTATTCGTCCTGAATCGTCCGGGAAATTGCGGTCTAAGAGGGCTCTTACCGTGGTCTGACTCGCTAATCTGCGCCCGGCGAAGCAGACTCATGCTGTGACTGTCCCCGCGCTGACCATCCCGGCGCTGCGCTGGCGGGATCCGCCCGGCGGTCCCGCGATCGAGCTGCTGGACCAGACCCGGCTGCCTGCTGCCGAGTCTGTCATCAGCTGCGCGGACGTGCCGGCCCTGGTCACCGCCATCCGGCGCCTGGTGGTGCGCGGTGCGCCGCTGCTGGGCGTGGCGGGCGGCTTCGGGGTGGCCCTGGCGGCCCTGCGCGGTGACGACGTGCGTGCCGCTGCTGCGGCCATCGCCGGTGCCCGGCCCACGGCAGTCAACCTGGGCTGGGGGGCGGGCCGGGTGCTGGCCGCCTACGCGAGCGCGGCACCAGGCGAAGCCTCGCGGGCCGCCCTGGCCGAGGCACATGCCATCGCTGCGGAGGACCGGGCGGCCAGCGCGGCCATGGCGGAGCACGGCCAGGCCCTGGTGCCTCCTGGAGCCCGGATCCTGACCCACTGCAACACCGGCAGCCTGGTCTCGGCGGGCGAGGGAACCGCGTTCGCGGTCATTCTCGCGGCGCACCGGGCCGGGCGGCTAGCTCAGCTGTGGGTAGATGAGACCCGGCCGCTGCTGCAGGGCGCCCGGCTGACTGCCTACGAGGCGAGCCAGGCAGGCATCCCGCACGCCGTGCTGGCTGATGGCGCCGCGGCGAGCCTGATGGCCAGCGGAGCGGTAGACCTGGTGCTGACCGGCGCCGACCGGATCGCGGCCGACGGCAGCGTGGCCAATAAGGTCGGCACCTACGGCCTGGCGGTGCTGGCCCGCCACCACCAGGTGCCGTTCGTCGTCGTCGCGCCCGTCTCGACGATCGACCCCGCAACCCCTGACGGGGCCGCGATCCCCGTCGAGCACCGGCCGGGCGCGGAGGTGGCCACCCTGGCCGGGGTGGCCATCACCCCGGCCGGCACGACCGCCTACAATCCTGCCTTCGATGTCACCCCGCCGTCACTGATCACCGCGGTCGTGACAGAGCGGGGGGTGCTCCAGCCGGTCACTGCGGGTAATCTGCGAGTCCTGACCACGGGACCAGGAAATTGTGTTGACCCCCAAGCCGCCCCCGACGTGGAACGATGAGGACTATGAAAGGTCGTGTGCTGGTCGTCGATGACGACGCAGCCCTCGCCGAGATGCTGGGAATCGTGCTGCGCGGAGAAGGGTTTGAACCCACCTTCGTCGCCGACGGCGATAAGGCAATGGAGGTGTTCCGCGACGCAAAGCCTGATCTGGTGCTCCTTGACCTGATGCTGCCGGGAATGGACGGCATCGATGTGTGCCGCCAGATCCGGGCCGAGTCCGGCGTGCCCATCGTGATGCTGACCGCCAAGAGCGACACCGTTGACGTGGTGCTCGGCCTGGAGTCCGGCGCGGACGACTACATCGTCAAGCCCTTCCAGTCCAAGGTCCTGATCGCCAGAGTCCGCGCCCGGCTGCGCCGGACCGAGGACCCGGCCCCGGAGATGCTGTCCATCGGGGACGTGACCATCGACGTGGCGGGCCACGCGGTCCGGCGGGCCGGCGAGCCGCTCAGCCTCACGCCCCTGGAATTCGATCTGCTGGTCGCCCTCGCGCGTAAGCCGCGGCAGGTGTTTACCCGTGAGGTCCTGCTTGAGCAGGTCTGGGGTTACCGGCATGCGGCCGATACGCGGCTGGTCAACGTCCACGTCCAGCGGCTGCGAGCCAAGATCGAGAAAGATCCCGAGCGACCCGAGATCGTGGTCACCGTCCGCGGCGTGGGCTATAAGGCCGGGCCGAGCTAGGCTCGGGCCGCCGCATCGCCCTGCATCGTCCTGACCTGCCCGGATGGCAGGCGGCCGGCGCGGGCGGCCGAGCGGGGGGACAGGATTCCCGGTGGGGAAAGGTGATGAGAGGGGCAGTCGTCGAGGGACAGCTAGCCGGGTGGCGACACTGGGTCGCCGCCAGGGTCCCTTATGCCCAGCTCCGGCGGCTCGCCCGGCTCGCGCTCCGGGTACGCCGTCGCGGCCAGGCGGTCCTGGCGCGCACTGCTGACCGCTGGCGGCGGTCCCTGCAGCTGCGGGTGATCACCGTCACCTTCCTGGTCTCCGGCGTGGTGGTGCTGGTGCTGGGGATTGTGCTCATGCAGCAGATCGCGCAGAACCTGGTCGCGACCAAGGAGCGCTCGGCGGTCAACATCGCCTCCGTGGGCCTCGCCGTCGCCCAGACCTGGCAGGGTGCCTCGGAATCTCCCCGGGATCCTGCCGCCAAGGCCGCCCAGATGATGCGGGACATCGCCAACAAGCTGGCGGCCAGCGGCAGCAACTCCGGCACCCGCTACGCCGTCATCATCCGGCTGCCGCTCCACTACCAGGCCGGCCCGGTTTTCAGTGGCGGCGCGTCGATCGGCTTCCCCGAGAGCCGTGTCCCGACACCGCCCGCCGACCTGGTGGCCAAAGTCGAGCACGAGAGCCGGCTCACCCCCGGCAAGCTGTGGTTCATCCCGCACAGCATGAGCGTATTCCGTCAGCCCCGGACACCCGGCCTGATCTACGGCGCCCCGTTCGGCAGCGTTTATCAGGTGTATTACTACTTCCCGCTGAACAACGAGCAGGAAAGCCTGGCCCAGGCGCAGCGCACCATGCTGCTGGTGGGCATCGTGGCAGTGGCCCTGCTGGCGGCGATCGCCTGGCTGGTCACGAGATGGGTCGTGGTTCCCGTCCGCCAGGCGGCGCGCGGCGCGCTGCTGCTGTCCACCGGGAACCTGGACGAGCGGATGCCGGTCCGCGGCTCGGATGAGCTGGCCGCCCTGTCCACCTCGTTTAACCAGATGGCTGAGAGCCTGCAGGACAAGCTGCGCGAACTGCAGGATCTGTCCCAGGTGCAGCGGCAGTTCGTCTCGGACGTATCGCATGAGCTGCGCACGCCCCTGACGACGATCAGGATCGCCGCCGATGTCCTGTTCGCCTCCCGGGAGGACATGCAGGCCGCGCCGTCCCGGTCGGCTGAGCTGCTGCAGAGCCAGCTCGAGCGATTTGAGTCGCTGCTCACCGACCTGCTGGAGATCAGCAGGTATGACGCCAACGCGGCCACCCTGGACGCTGAGCCGGTGGATATCTGCGACCTGGCCCGCCAGTCGGCAGATGTAGCTCAGCAGCTCGCCGAGCGGCGCGGCACCAGGATCGAGTTCCGGCTGCCTGCCGAGCCCTGCATCGTGGTAGCGGACAGCCGTCGCGTCGAGCGCATCCTGCGCAACCTGCTGGTCAATGCCGTGGAGCACGGCGAGAACCTGGAGGCCGTCGTCACGGTCGCCGCCGACTCCGGCGCGGTAGCCGTGGCGGTCCGCGACTTCGGAGTCGGCCTGCGACCGGGCGAGGAGCAGCTGGTCTTTGACCGGTTCTGGCGTGCCGACCCGGCCCGGGCCAGGACCACCGGCGGCACCGGGCTGGGCCTGTCGATCGCCCTGGAAGACGCCCGGCTGCACGGCGGCTGGCTGGAAGCCTGGGGCGAGCCCGGCCGTGGATCGGTGTTCCGGCTGACGCTGCCACGGGTGGCGGGCGAGGAGCTCGCCGGATCACCGCTGCCCCTGGAACCCAGTCCGGCCGACGTCGACGCGGTAGCCGTCGAGCGGCCGCCCGAGCCGGTCATCCCGGAGCCGGCCAGCCTCGAGGGCATGGGCCCGGTCGCGGCCGGGGCAGAGCCAGCTGACCGGCCGGCCGCCGGCGCCGGCGGCACGAGCGGAGGCCGGGCGGCCGCTAGTGCCGGGGCCGGGACAGCCGGCCCGCCGCCAGCCGCGGCCGGCGGGCCTGCGGGCCGGAACATGGCCGGGACCGAGCAGGACAGCGAGGTCACCGCCCGTGGCTAGGCGCTGGCCGCTGCTGCGTCCGGCGCTCGCCGTCGCGGCGGCCGCGGCGGTGGCCGCCGGCTGTGCCGGGGTCCCGACCGTGGGGCAGCCTCAGGAGGTCCGGGGCGCGAGCGGGCAGGCCGAGCAGCAGTTTGTCCAGCCCATCCCCCCGGTGCCGGGCCGCGGCTGGACAGCGCGGGAGGTCGTTCAGGGCTTCCTGGCCGCCAGCGCCAGCTTCGCCGGCGCGCCCGCCGCAGCCCGCTTCCTGGCTCCCTCGCTCCGCCGGACCTTCAAGCCCGCCAACACGGTGACGGTGCTGAGCGGCCCGCTGCACCTGCTCGCCAGGCGCACTGGCTCGCGGACTATCGAGGGCGAGTCGACCGTCATCCAGACGATCAGCCTGACCGGCCAGCAGCTGGCCAACATCAGCGACGTCGGCCAGTACGTCGACAATCCGGCGCCGCGCACCTACGTCTTTCAGCTCGCCCGGTACAACCGTCAGTGGCTGATCATCACCCTGCCCAATGAGTCCGGGGTGCTGCTGACCCAGCCGAACTTCGTTCAGGTGTATCAGCCGCGGAACCTGTACGTGTTCTCCCCGCTCGCCGGCGGCCAGGGGCTGGTGCCCGAACCGCTGTTCGCCCCGCAGGGGGACACCTACTCAGACCTGGCCAAGGACCTGGTCAACGGGCTGCTCAATACGTCGCAGCAGAAGGCCTGGCTGAGTCCGGCGACGAACACTGCTTTTACTCCCGGGATGCACCTGAGAAGGGTGACCATCGTCGGCTCGGACGCGGTGGTCGACCTGGGCGGCGCGGTGGACGGGCTGGGCGCGGAGGAGCTCAGCCAGATAGCCACCCAGCTGGTGGCCACGCTGACGTCCACCTCGTACGGGCAGGCACCGATCAGCAAGTCGGTGACGCTGGAGCTCAACGGCCACATCCCGCCAGGGATCAGCCAGGAGTCGCTGGACCCGCATGCCGTCCAGGCCAAGGTGCCGGGGACCCGGGCGTCCACCGCCCCGCTGTATTACCTCAACGCCGCCGGGGCTGTCAGCGAGCTGCAGTCCGGAAAGGCCCGGACGGTCCGGGGCCCGGCTGGCCGGGGCCAGATCCCGCTCCAGATGATCGCCGTGTCGCCGACCAGGCCCACGCAGCTGGCCGGGACCCTGGCCTCCGGGCGGGACTGCGTCATCTACTACGGGTCGCTGTCGGGCAGCGGGGAGCTGAGCCACGCCACGATCGGCGACCACCGCTGCGACTCGCTCAGCTGGGACACGCTCGGCGACATCTGGGCCGTATCCGGGAACGACGTGTTCGTGCTGCGACCGGGATCGCGGCAGCCGGTGCAGGTCGGCCTGCCGCCGCAGCCCGGTAACAGCCCGAGCCCCTACCGGGTGCTGAGCCTGCGGGTGGCCCCCGACGGAGTCCGCGTCGCCATGCTGGTCCAGCAGCCAGACGGCGTGCGCAGGCTGCTGCTGACCGCGGTGACCCGGGTGCACAGCCAGATAGCAATGGTCCAGGCCGACAGCATCATCGGGACCAGCCTGACCGCGGACTCAGCAGCTCAGCCCTCGTCGCTGAGCTGGTATGACCCTGATCACCTGATCGTGCTGGCCGGAACTCAGCTGTATGAGGTCCCGGTGAACGGCGGCGACGCGATCGCCGGCGGTCCGGTCCCGCGCGGCACCGAGTCCATCACCGCCGCCGGGCCCGGCCGGATCGCGGCCGTGAGCCAGGGCGAGATCCTGACTTCCTCGGGTCCGGAGCAGATCCAGCAGCCCGCGGTGAAGGGCACCAGCCCGGCGTATCCGGGCTAGCGCTGGTCATCCGGTTGCGAACGGTATCGGCGGGTATCGGCGGCGCGCCGGGGCCCGGTTGTCTCGCCTGGTCAGCGAGCTGAGAGCTAATCCGCAGCGATGGGTTCGGCTTCGCTCCTGACATCTTCAGCTAGCCGGGCTAGCGTCATGTCATGGCACCCGCCCGGGTCCGTGGTTGCGCTGGGCCGGCCGTCCCCCAGGGACGTCCGCTCTGGCTAGCCGATGCCAGCCGCAGGCAAAGCGGCCCACGTAAGGCGACTTGTCGTCGACCGATCACGGTGCGGCTTAGAAGTAAGTCCTGCCCCGCCGGGGGATCCGACATCCTCCGGGTAGGGAGAAGGGTAGTAGTGGCACAAAGTGCCGCGAGCCCCTCAGCAGGCGGATGTGGGGTAGAAGACCAGGTCGGCCGGGCGGGTGCCGCTTCGATCGACCGACCGGAAGGGGTTCCAGAGAATGGACATCGTCTTCAAAGGCCGGCACACCGACGTGCTGGAGAGATTCCGCAAGCACGCGGCCGCCAAGCTCGCCAAGATCGAGAAGCTAGACCAGAAGGCCATGCGGGTCGACGTGGAGGTGACCACTGAGCGCAACCCGCGTCAGGCGGATCGCAAGGAACGCGTCGAGCTGACGATCACCACCCGCGGCCCGGCCATCCGGGCCGAGGCCGCCGCCGAGGACAGGTTCGCGGCAATGGATCTGGCGCTGGCCAAGCTGGAGTCCCGGCTGCGGCGCGCCTGCGACCGCCGCAAGGGCCGGCACGCTCCGGGACGGCCGGGCGACCGGGCCGAGGCCGCGGCCGAGCAGGCCCTCGGCTACAGCGCTCTCGCGTCCGAGCCGGCGCTGGCCGACTCCGCTGCCGACCCGGCGCGGTCTGCCGTTCCGATGAGCCGCGCGGCCGAGGACGACCGGGCCGCCACGGGCTCGCAGGACCCCGAGATCCCCGACTCCGGGCCCAGCACCGACACCATCATCGCGATCCAGGCGCACGGCGAGGGACAGCTCCTCGTCCGCGAGAAACTGCATGTCGCGCAGCCGATGACCATCGACCAGGCGCTGTTCGAGATGGAACTGGTCGGGCACGACTTCTTCCTGTTCACCGACGCTGCCGACGGCCTGCCGAGCGTCGTCTACAAGCGCCGCGGCTACGAGTACGGGGTGATCCGGCTGGTCGAGGAGAGCGCTGCGCCGTCCGCCGGGCACGGCGCGGGGCTGGCGAACGGGCGGACGCAGCGGCCCGCTAATCTCGCTTCTGGGTAGCCGGCGCGGCAGCCGCCGGAGTGCCGGGCTTGCCAGGCAGGCCCCCGTCGGCGAGAGTTTGAGCACTGCCATCGCTACGCGGTCGACGGCACCGGGCCGCAGCCCTGGTCTCGTCAGGAGAGGAATGCAGCATGGGCGCCAGCGCCCGGGGTAGCTCGGCTGAGCCCATCCGGACGATGATCGTGGACGATCATGCGCTGTTCCGGCGCGGTCTGGAGATGGTGCTGGAGTCCGAGCCGGACATCGATCTGGTCGGCCAGGCCAGCGACGGTGCCGAAGCCGTGGAGAAAGCCGGCGAGACGCTGCCGGATGTCGTGCTGATGGACATCCGCATGCCGCGCAGCAGCGGGATCGAGGCGTGCCGGGCGCTGAAGGATGTCGTCCCCAGCGCGAAGATTGTCATGCTGACGATCAGCGACGAGGAAGGGGACCTGTTCGAGGCGATCCGCGCGGGCGCCAGCGGCTACCTCCTCAAGGACATCCCGCTTGACGAGGTAGCCGACACGGTGCGGGCCGTGGACGGCGGGCAGTCCCTGATCAACCCCTCCATGGCCGGCAAGCTGCTCACGGAGTTCGCGGTCCTGGCGCGGCGGGACGAGAGTGAGCCGCCGCAGCAGATCCCGGCGCCCAAGCTGACCGATCGCGAGATGCAGGTGCTCAAGCTCATCGCCCGGGGGATGAACAACCGCGACATCGCCAAGGAGCTGTTCATCTCCGAGAACACCGTCAAGAATCACGTCCGCAACATCCTGGAGAAGCTGCAGATCCACTCCCGGATGGAGGCCGTGATGGTGGCGGTCCGGGAGAAGCTGATCGAGCTCGGCTGACTCTCCTTACTGCTCACCTGCGGGATGCCCTAAGGCGCCGTCTTCCCTCCTCGCAGGCTCGTCAGTCCAGACGGAGCCGGCATCCCTTCGGCTCGCGTGAGAGCGGCCGCCAGCCGCGATCGCAGGCTCTGCGGCTCGACCTGCTGGAGCTCGACGCTGTCACAGCCCACCCAGCTGGCCGCCTCGGTCAGTGCCCGGGCCATCGGCTCCGCGGCGGCAGGCTTGTCCAGGGTGAGCTTGCGCGCGATGAGCGTGCTGCCGCTGCGCGCCGGGTCGACGCGCCCCGCCAGCTGCCCGCCCGCCAGCAGCGGCATCGTGAAATACCCGTGCACCCGCTTAGCCGCCGGGACGTAGGCCTCCAGGCTGTGCTCGAAGCCGAAGACGCGCAGCGTGCGCTTGCGGTCCCAGATCAGCGAGTCGAACGGGGACAGCAGGGTGGTCCGGTGCCGGCCGCGCGGGGCGGGCTGCAGGGCGGCCGGGTCGGCCCAGGCCGGCACGGCGGGCTGACCGCGCCCGGCGGTGATCTCGACCGGGATCAGGCCGGCTGCCTCGGCGGCCTCCGCCGGGCTAACCGCCTGGCCGTCCCGCCGCTGACCGGTGCCGCCGTAACGCAGGCGCTGGTAGTCGGCCAGGTCCGCGCGGGTCACCACGCCCAGCGCGCGGGCGGCCACGCCGGCCAGGTGGATCACGCACCCGGCATCGGTCGGCGTGACATCGAGCAGGGCCGGCGGGAGCACGCGCTCGGGCAGGTCATAGACCCGGCGCCAGCCCGTCCGCCGGGCACAGATCACCTCGCCGGTATCCAGGAGCCACTCCACGGCGATTTTCGTGTCGGACCAGTCCCACCACGGCCCGCCGTTCTTGGCTCCGCCCAGGTCGGTGGTGGTCAGCGGCCCTTCGGCCTGGATCCGGGCCAGCACCTTGGCGCAGATTTCGGGGTGATTGCGGTGCCACCGCTGCCCGCGCTCGGCCAGCGCGCGCCGCCGGAACGCGTAATAAGGCCACTCTTCCAGCGGCAGCACGCAGGCCGCATGTGACCAGTACTCGAAGGCGTCGGCGGTGCGCGGGTTCCAGTAGGCGCGCTCGATGCGGGCCCGGCTGATGGCGCCGAGCCGTGCATAAGGGACCAGCTCGTGCGAGCGGGCCAGCACGCTGATGGTGTCGAGCTGGACGGCGCCGATCCGCCGCAGCATGCCCGGCACGCCGCCGCGGCGGCCGTCAGTTCCGACGAAGCCCTGGGCGCGCAAGATCAGCAGCCGTGCCTCATCGGGGGTCAGGCTGAGCTGCGGGGCGGGGGCAGGAGAGCGGGCCACGGCGACAGCGTAACGAAGGCTGCCGACAATGTGGCCCCGCCGGACCAGCGCCAGCCAGGCTCCGGCAGGTCAGCCTGACTGGCGCGACAGGGCCGGTTTAGTACCAGTCCTCGAAGATGTCAGTGGCCATGGCCAGCAGGCCGCCGATCACCGCGAGTCCGGCACCAGCCCAGAAACCAGCCCAGATCGGCCCGAATACCAGGCACAGCCCGCCGAGCAGGAAGCCGGCGATGATGAAAGCGACCGCGACCCACGACACCGGGCGGCCGTGGAACGGGTGGGGTTCCGAGACGCCGGGGGTGCCCGCGACCGTCCCGGAGGCCGGCGCCGAGGCGGGCTCCGGGCTGGCGAACTGGCCGGGCTGCTGCCCGGTCCCGCTCACTGTGTCGGGCCCTACCTGATTTGCCATGCGCCGAGCTCCTCTCAAGCCACCCGCCAAAGTACCTATCATTGTGGCCAGGCCGGGGCTGGTGTGTGTAATCGGCCCCTGTTGTGGCCGTGAGCGGGCTGTGGCCCGAGCCAGCTCGGCATAGCCTGCTGTCTCGCCTACCATGGCAAGAAGGCCGTGGTGCCGGTCCGACGCAGCGCATCCAGCCTGGCCGGGCGTCCCGCGGGGGTGGCCCGCAGCCCGGCCAGGGAGCCAGACGATCCGCGAGGAGCGCGACACAAAGTGCCAGCCATCATTGACAATGTCCTTCGCGCTGGCGAGGGCAAGACCCTGCGCAAGCTCAGGCGGATCGCTGACCAGGTCAACTCCATCGAGGACGACATCACCGCCCTGAGCGACGCCGAGCTGCGGGGGCTCACCGGTGAGTACCGGCAGCGCTTCACCGACGGCGAGAGCCTGGATGACCTGCTGCCCGAGGCATTCGCCACCGTGCGCGAGGCAGCCCGCCGGACGATCGGCCAGCGGCCCTTCGACGTGCAGGTCATGGGCGCCGGGGCGCTGCACCTGGGCAATATCGCGGAGATGAAGACCGGTGAGGGCAAGACCCTCACCGCGGTGATGGCGGCCTACCTGAACGCGCTGTCCGGCGAGGGCGTGCATGTCGTGACGGTGAACGACTACCTGGCCCGGTACCAGTCGGAGTGGATGGGCCGGATTCACCGCTTCCTCGGCCTGGAGATCGGCGTCATCCTCGCCGACATGGACCCCGAGGAGCGCCGCAAGCAGTACGCCGCCGACGTCACCTACGGCACCAACAACGAGTTCGGGTTCGACTACCTGCGCGACAACATGGCCTGGGGCCTGGAGGAGTGCGTCCAGCGCGGCCACTCCTTCGCGATCGTGGACGAGGTGGACTCGATCCTCATCGACGAGGCGCGGACTCCGCTGATCATCAGCGGGCCGGTTGACCAGAACAGCATCTGGTACCAGGAGTTCGCCCGGATCACGCCGCGGCTGCGCCGCGGCGAGGACGGCGAGGGCGACTACGAGGTCGACGAGAAGAAGCGGACCGTCGGCATCCAGGAGTCCGGCATCGAGAAGGTCGAGGACTGGCTCGGCATCGACAACCTGTATGAGTCGGTGAACACGCCGCTGATCAGCTTCCTGAACAACGCCATCAAGGCCAAGGAGCTGTACACCAAGGACAAGGATTACGTCGTCATGAACGGCGAGATCCTGATCGTCGATGAGTTCACCGGCCGGATCCTGCCGGGCCGCCGCTGGAGTGAGGGCATGCACCAGGCCGTGGAGGCCAAGGAGGGCGTGGCGATCAAGGACGAGAACCAGACGCTGGCCACCATCACGCTGCAGAACTACTTCCGGCTCTACGGCAAGCTGGCCGGGATGACCGGCACGGCCATCACCGAGGCCAACGAGTTCCACGGGACCTACAAGCTCGGCGTCGTGCCGATCCCCACCAACATGCCGATGATCCGCGCCGATGAGGCCGACGTGGTGTACAAGACCGCCCAGAACAAGTGGGAGGCGCTGGTCGAGGACATCGTGGAGCGGCACGCCAACGGCCAGCCGGTCCTGGTCGGCACCACCAGCGTGGAGAAGTCCGAGCTGGTCTCCAAGCTGCTGAAGCGGCGCGGGGTCACCCATGAGGTGCTGAACGCGAAGAACCACGAGCGGGAGGCGGCGATCATCGCCCTGGCCGGGCACAAGGGCGCGGTGACCGTGGCGACCAACATGGCCGGCCGCGGCACCGACATCATGCTCGGCGGTCACCCCGAGTTCGTCGCCGACCTCGAACTGCATCAGCGCGGCCTGTCCCCGGCAGACACTCCCGAGGACTTTGAGGCGGCCTGGCCCGAGGCGGTCGAGAAGGCGCGCAAGGCCGTGGCCGAGGAGCACGTGGAAGTCGTCGCTCTGGGCGGCCTGTACGTGCTGGGCACCGAGCGGCATGAGTCCCGCCGGATCGACAACCAGCTCCGCGGCCGGTCCGGGCGCCAGGGCGACCCGGGCGAGTCGCGGTTCTACCTGTCGCTCGAGGACGACCTGATGCGGCGGTTCAACGCCGACAAGATCGCGCACATCATGGAGCTGCTCAAGACGCCGCCCGAGGTGCCGCTGGAGTCCAAGACGGTCAGCCGGGCGATCCGGTCGGCGCAGACGCAGGTCGAGCAGCAGAACTTCGAGATCCGCAAGGACCTGCTGAAGTATGACGACGTGATGAACCGGCAGCGGACGGTCGTGTACGAGGAGCGGCACCGCGTGCTGGCTGGCGCCGACCTGACGGAGCAGATTGACTCGATGATCGACGAGGTTGTCGCGAGCTACGTGGGCGGCGAGACCGCCGACGGCTTCCCCGAGGAGTGGGACCTGGACCGGCTGTGGCGGGCCTTCCGCCAGCTCTACCCGGTCGGCGTGACGGTCGACGAGACCGTCGCGGAGGCTGGCGGCGAGCGCTCGGGCCTGTCCACCGAGCTGATCACCGAGGTCGTCCGGGAGGACGCGCACGCTGCTTACGAGCACCGGACCGAGGAACTGGGCCCGGACGTCATGCGCGAGTTCGAGCGCCGCGTGGTGCTGTCGGTGCTGGACCGCAAGTGGCGCGAGCACCTGTACGAGATGGACTACCTGCGTGAGGGCATCGGCCTGCGCGGCTGGGCGCAGCGCGACCCGCTGGTGGAGTACCAGCGGGAGGGCTACGACATGTTCAACACGATGATGGACGGGATCAAGGAAGAGTCCGTCACCAGCCTGTTCAACTTCCAGGTGCAGGTGCAGCAGGACCCGGTCATGACCGAGGACTCCGATGACGCGGCCGCCGGGGTTTCCTTCGCGCCCGCGGCCGCCAGCCAGGTCCAGCCCGGCCAGGCACAGCCCGCCCAGGTCGAGCAGGGCCGGTCAGCCCAGCAGGGCCGGTCCCGGCGCGGTCGCGGCGCCGCGGATGAGGCGGCGGACGGGCAGATCCCGGCCGGACTGTCGTCCGCTCCCGGCCTGGCCCGGCCGCAGCGGTCCGGCCAGCTGAACTACACCGCTCCGAGCACCGACGGAACGGGTGCCGCTGAGCAGCGCACCACCTCGGCCGGCGGCGCGGACTACAGCAAGGTGGGCCGGAACGCACAGTGCCCGTGCGGCTCCGGCAAGAAGTTCAAGGTCTGCCACGGCGACCCGCGCAACCGGTAGTCCGGCCCCGCCCGGGCCGGAGCTCCGTGGATGAGCCCGGCCCGGTCTGGCGGGCTTAGCCCGCCCGGCCCGCCCAGGCCGCCCGGACCGGCGGGGCTGCCTGGGGTCGGCGGGGCTGCCTGGGGTCGGCCGGGCTGCCTGGGCCGGCCGGGCTGCCTGGGCCGGCTGTGGTGCTGCCCGGTCCGGCTGGTGTGGTCCTTGGCCTGGCCGGTGTGCTGCCCAGTCCGGCCGCTGCCGGGCCTGTGCCCGGGCCTCAGGCCGCCTCGATGTCAGTGCACAGCCAGGCCGGCCCGGCACCGCGAGCGTCGTCGGCTGCTGACCCGGGCCGGCCGGGCAGCCGCCCTGACGCGTGCCGCCCCGGGTCTGGTTCACCGCGCGGCATCCTGGTCAGCGCATCCGGCCCGGCTCGCTCCAGCCGGACGGCCAGCGCGCGGACCGCGGGCCCCACGCTGAGGATGATGGTGAGCTCGACGACGTCACTAGTCGGTGCGGATCCCAGGACCCGCAGGACCCGCGGCCGCGGTCCGCTCTGCAGGACCGGCCCGAGCCGCCGGATCCGGCTGCGAGCCCGCTGCGTTGTCCACGACGTCAGCTGCTGCGCCGGGCG
The DNA here is from genome assembly GCA_036490755.1 of Streptosporangiaceae bacterium. Lineage (GTDB taxonomy): Bacteria > Actinomycetota > Actinomycetes > Streptosporangiales > Streptosporangiaceae > DASUBV01. Next base: position 23,903 of record DASXDJ010000169.1, on the reverse strand, counting down.
GGCGCCGGCCAGGGCCTCGGCCAGTGCCTGAGCGAACTGGCTCGGCCAGGCGCCGGGCATCCCGGCCAGGCCGGGCGGCCCCGGCTGACCTACCTCCCGAATGGCTGGCTCCGCGCAGCCGGGGTCCGCGCTGCCGGGTTCCGTGCTCGCGGCCCGCGGCCCGCCCGGCGCCACGCTCGCCCGCTGATCGTCGTCGTAGGGCGGTGCCGAGTCGGGCAGCGGCATCCGCTGGACCGCGACCACATCCGGCAGCGGCCGCAGCCAGCCCGGCTGACGCGGAAAGGGCGGCAGTACCGGCAGCCTGGCCGGGTGCAGCCCCGGGTCGTGCAGGCCCGGGTCGTGCAGCCCCGGGTCGTGCAGGCCCGGGTCGCGCAGGCCCGGGTCGGGCAGCCCCGGCCCGGGCAGATCCGGGCGGGGCAGGGCTGGCCCGCGAGGACCCGGGCCAGCCAGCTGCGCGGCGGGCAGACTCGGATCACGCGGGCCGGGCTGGTGCTGGTCTGGCCGGGCGGGCCGGGAACTGGGCTGTCCTGGTAACTCGGGGCGCGGCGTCGTCATGTCCTCGTCTTACCTCGCGTGTGTGACATTCCGGGCAAGCCGCGCGCTGGAATGCCCGAGGCGTCGCGCTGGTTCATCACTACTGACGTTGCCTAGAGCGATGGAGAATCGCAGTGTCACTGCCACCCCTGGTCGAGCCCGCCGCTGAGCTGAGCGTGGATGAGGTAAAGCGGTACTCGCGGCACCTGATCATCCCGGAGATCGGGATGACCGGTCAGAAGCGGCTCAAGAACGCCAAGGTGCTCTGCGTGGGCGCGGGTGGCCTGGGCTCGCCCGCCCTGCTGTACCTCGCCGCAGCCGGGGTAGGGACGCTCGGCATTATCGACTTTGACGTCGTCGATGAGTCCAACCTGCAGCGCCAGATCATCCACGGCCAGTCCGACATCGGCCGGCCCAAGGCCGAGTCCGCCCGCGACAGCATCCAGGAGATCAACCCCCTGGTCAACGTCGTCGTCCATGGGACCGCCCTGGACAACGACAACGTGATGGAGATCTTCAGCCAGTACGACCTGATTGTCGACGGGACCGACAACTTCGCGACCCGCTACCTGGTGAATGACGCCTGCGTGCTGCTGGGCAAGCCCTATGTCTGGGGTTCCATCTACCGGTTCGACGGCCAGGCGAGCGTCTTCTGGGCCGAGTACGGCCCGTGCTACCGGTGCCTGTACCCCGAGCCGCCGCCGCCGGGCATGGTGCCCTCGTGCGCTGAGGGCGGCGTGCTGGGCGTGCTGTGCGCGTCCATCGGCTCCATCCAGGTCAACGAGGCGATCAAGCTGATCACCGGCGTGGGCGATTCCCTGGCCGGGCGCCTGATGATCTACGACGCCCTGGAGATGAGCTACCGCACGGTGCGGGTCCGCAAGGACCCTGAGTGCGCGATCTGCGGGAAGAACCCGTCGATCACCGAGCTGATCGACTACGACGCGTTCTGCGGTGCGGTGTCTGCCGACGCGCAGGAGGCCGCCTCGGGCTCGACCATCTCCGCCACCGACCTGAAGGACATGCTCGACCGGGACGACAACATCTTCCTGATCGACGTGCGCGAGCCGAACGAGTACGAGATCGTCAGCATCCCGGGCGCGACGCTCATCCCCAAGGACCAGTTCCTCACCGGGGCGGCCCTGGAGCGGCTGCCGCAGGACAAGCGGATCGTGCTGCACTGCAAGAGCGGCGCCCGCAGTGCCGAAGTCCTCGCCGTGGTGAAGAACGCGGGCTTCTCCGACGCTGTTCACGTCGGCGGCGGCGTGCTGGCCTGGGTGAACCAGGTGGACCCCGCGCTGCCGACCTACTAAGCCCGGCTACGGCCCGGTAAGAGCCCGGTCATGACGGCAGCGGACACAGGTGCGGCCCGCGCGGCCAGCTCAGGCCGTACCATTCCGGTGTGGTAATGCTGCCCGGCCCCGACGACAGCGAGGGGCACGCCCCTGCGCTGCCGCCGGAGCCGGCAGCAGCGCCGCCGGGGTCCAGCGTCCGCCGCGCGGTCCTGGTCGCCGGGCTGGTCCTGGGGCTAGGTGGCCTGGCCGTCTCGGTTTTCGGGGTGGCCAGCCAGATCCTGCCGCGCCGCTTCAGCCTGGCCCAGCAACGGCAGATCGAGTCGTGGGAGGTGGCCCGGCGGTGGCGGGCACTGCCAGAAGGCCAGATCTTCCCCGCTGACCTGCGCTACACCCTGCCCGGTGCGGCCTTCTCCGCGAGCAAGGGCCTGCGGCTGACCGCGCGACGTCTCGGCGTGGCCCGCCCGGCCCGGTGCGCCAAGGGAGCCGGTCCGGACGCGGGCCGGATCCTGGATCGCTACGGCTGCACTGAGCTGCTCCGGGCCACCTACCTGGACTCCACTGGCAGCTTGGTCGTCACCGTCGGTGTCGCCGTACTGCGCAATGCCGCCGCGGCCGCGGCGGCGGACGCGCGGCTCACCAGTGACCGCCATGACGGCCTGCCCGACAGCGTCCGGCCTGCTCCGGTGTCCGGGACCCTGGCTGCCCGCTTCAGCAGCTCGCAGCGCCAGCTGGCCTGGGACACCCACGCCGGCCCGTACGTCATCCTGGCCACCGCCGGGTACGCCGACGGCCGGCCGCGGGTACACGTCGGGGCCGATTCCTATCTCCGGTCGGAGATGAGCAGCCTGGATGGCGGGCTGGGCGGCGCCGTGCAGGGCGTACTCGGCCGGGAACCGCCGGTGCCCTCCTGCCCGGGAGCCCCTGGATGCTGACCCTCGCTGGCCGGCCCGCTGCGCACCGCCGGGGCCGCGCGGCGACCTGCCGCCGCGCCGCGGCGCTGGCCACCGCCACGGCCCTGCTGGGCGCTCCGGCCCTGCTGGGCGCGGCCCCCGCGCGCGCCGACAGCGTGCGCAGCGCCGAGGCGTGGGTGCTCAGCGCTGTCAATGCACTCCCGGCCTGGGGCGAGACCCGGGGCGCGCGGGTGACCGTCGCCGTGATCGACAGCGGCGTGGACGGCAACATTCCCGACCTGCAAGGCGCCGTGCGGTCCGGGCCCGACCTCACCGGTGTGGGCACCCCGTCGACCGACTCGAACTGGGGCGTGCACGGCACCTGGATGGCGTCGCTCATCGCGGGGCATGGCCACGGCGCCGGTGACGAGGACGGGATTAGCGGGGTGGCACCGGACGCCAGGATCCTGTCCATCCGGGTGATCACCGACAAGGCCGACCCTGGCTACGCGGCCTACCAGCGTCAGTCGCTGCGGCGCGGCCAGCGCGAGCTCGCCCGGGCCGTCAGGTACGCCGTGCGGCACGGCGCCGGCGTGATCAGCATGTCGCTGGGCTACGGCGCGCCAAGCCGCCCGGTTCGCTCGGCGCTGCAGTACGCCTACAGCCGCAACGTCGTGATCGTCGCGTCCTCGGGCAACTCCGGTGACGCCGCCGAGGCGTCTGGCCGGGGCAGCGCGCCCTACTCTTTCCCGGCCGACTATCCGGGCGTGCTCGGCGTAGCCGCCGTCGGCCAGGACTTCCAGCCGGCCTCCTTCTCCAGCGACAACCTGTCGGTCCAGGTCGCGGCGCCCGGCGTCAACGTGCCGGCGGCGGGCCGCAACGGGCAGTACTGGCTGGTCAGCGGGACCAGCCCGGCGTGCGCCCTGACCGCGGGCGTGGCCGCGCTGGTCCGGTCGCGCTTCCCGCGGCTGCCCGGGGCCGACGTGGTGGACGCCATCACCAGGTCCGCCTGGCACCGGCCGCCGGGCGGCTATGACCGGCAGGTCGGCTTCGGCACCGTAAACGCCGCTGCCGCGCTGGTCACGGCGGGACAACTGCAGGCGGCCGGGCCGGGCAGGCACGCCGTGGCCGCCGCGAGTCACTTCGGCGGCGGCCCGGCGGCCATCCCCGCGCCGCCGGTGCAGCCCCGCGGCGTGACCGCGCTGGTGCTGTACGGCCTGCTCGCTGCCCTGTGCCTGGCGGTCATGGCGTTCTGCGTGCGGCGGCTGGTCGCCGTGCGGGACACGGCGGCCCGCGCTGGCGACCCGGACGACGGGTACGGCGGCGGGGATGCCGGGGCCGGCCAGGAGCCCGTTCCGCCGGGCTGGGGTGTGGTGAGCTTCGCCGATTCCGGCAACGGCGCGGGCCCCGATCACGGGGCACCGGCGCCGGGTCAGCCCGGCACCAGTGCCGGGCGCTGCCCGGAGCACGACGAGGAATCCCGCGGACCCGGCCCGCCGGCCAGCTTCTCCGCCCGGCTGCCGTGGTCAGGGCCGCAGGCTGGCCGCCACGTCGCACCTTCCGATCGCGGCCCCGGCGGGCAGGCATGACCGAGCCCGGTGCCGGGCCGCATGTGAGCGACTTCGCGGCCCGGGTGCTGGACGTAGTGGAGACCATCCCGCCCGGCAAGGTCATGTCCTACGGCGACATCGCCGAGTACCTGGGCGAGGGCGGCCCGCGGCAGGTCGGCCGCGTGATGAGCCTGTGGGGCGGCGGCGTGGCCTGGTGGCGGGTCGTGCATGCCGACGGGTCGCTGCTGGCCGGCCACGAGGGAGCCGCGCTGGCCCGCTACCGCGAGGAGCGCACGCCGCTGCGCCGGGCCGCGGACGGCAGCCCGGCCGGAATCAACATGCGCCAGGCCCGCTGGTCTGGCGAGCCCGGGCCGGGCTGAGCCGGCGAACCGGGCGGGCAGCGGGCCCCGTTACTGGGCAGGCCCTTACACGGCGACCAGGATGATGCCGACGGCGATCAGCAGGGAGGCGGCCACGCGCCGGGCCCCGAACCTCTCCCGCAGGAAGATCATCCCGATCAGGGCGGCGAACACCACGCTGGTCTCCCGGACCGCGGCCACCTCGGCCAGCGGGGCACGGACCTGCACCCACAGCACCACGCCGTAGGCGATCATCGACAGCAGGCCGGCCAGCAGGCCGCGGCCCACTGCGGGAAGGTCCCTCAGGCTGCTCAGGGGCCGGCAGAAGACGGCGATGAGCGGGAAGGCCGGCCCTTCCAGCGCGAACAGCAGCCCGGCGTAGCCCAGCGGGTTGTGCGCCGCCCGGACGCCGAGCCCGTCCACGATCGTGTAGCTGGCGATGGTCAGCCCGGTGAGCACGGCAGCACCGACCGCCGGAGCATCAGCGCGGGCCAGCCTGCCGGAGGACAGCGCCAGGCTCATCAGGCCGGCGGCCAGGATGATGACCCCGGCCAGCGGCAGTCCGCCCAGCCGCTCGCCGACAATCACGTAGGCGCCGAGCGCCACGACCAGCGGCGAGATCCCGCGCGCTATCGGGTAGGTCTGATTGAAGGCGCCGATCCGGTAGGAGTTCCACAGGGCCAGCTCGTATCCGACGTGAATGACGGCCGAGGCGATCACGTACGGCAGGGCTCCGCGGGCGGGCATCCCGGCCAGCAGCACAGCGATCACCCCGCCCACGGTCGCGGCGGCGCCGATGAGGGCGAACGCCATCAGCCGGTCCGAGACGCCCGCCGCGATGGCGTTCCAGGTGGCGTGCAGGGCACCGGCGCCGATCACCAGCACGACGAGCAGCGGGGTGAGGTGAGCTCCGGCCAGCTGCGCGGTCATGCAGTCAGGACAAATGCGCAGCTACCGGCCATGGGGTCATCTTAGGAGACCCCGGACCGGAGCGCCGCGGCCTGGATTGCCGGGCGGACACGCGGTCACGGGCTGGCCAAAGCGCCGCGCATTGTCGGCATCCTCTGCTGGAATGGCTAGAGATGGAACGAGCCGCCCCCGCCTACCGTCTGGTCCGGACGCCGGTGTCGGCCCCGCGCCCGCCGGTCCTGGATGAAGCGCAGCGTCGCATCGTCGCGCACTCCGGCGGCCCGCTGCTCGTCCTGGCCGGCCCGGGGACGGGCAAGACCACGACCATTGTCGAGGCGGTCGTCGAGCGCATCGCCGGCCGTGGCATCGACCCGGCCCGGCTGCTGGTGCTCACCTTCAGCCGCAAGGCGGCCCAGGAACTGCGCGAGCGGATCGCGCTGCGGCTGGGCCGGACGACCCGGCGGCCGCTGGCCCTGACCTTTCACAGCTATGCCTACGCCCTGGTGCGCCGGGAGTATGTCCTGGCCGGCGACGAGCCGCCCACGCTGCTGTCGGGCCCCGAGCAGCTGCTGGAGGTGCGCCGCCTGCTGCGCGGCGAGGCTGACGACGGCGGCCGGGACTGGCCGGAGCGGCTGCGCCCGGCGCTGGCCACCCGTGGTTTCGCGGCCGAGCTGCGGGACTTCCTGCTGCGCGCGGCCGAGCGCGGCCTGGACGGCCCGGCCCTGGCCGGGCTCGGGCGGCGGCTCGGCCGCGACGACTGGGTGTCGGCAGGCCGGTTCCTGGACGCCTACGCGGCCCGGTTCGACCTGGCCCCGGTCCCGGCTTATGACTACTCCGAGATCGTCCGCATTGCCGGCGGCCTGCTGCGCAGCAAGGCCGTGCGGGCCCGCGAGCGGGACGCCTATGACGCGATCCTGGTCGATGAGTTCCAGGACACTGACCCCGCGCAGGAAGAGATGCTGCGCCAGCTGGCCGGCGACGGGCGGGAGCTGATCGCGGTCGGTGACCCGGATCAGTCGATCTATGCCTTCCGCGGCGCGGACGTCGAGGGGATCCGCCAGTTCCCGGAGCGGTTCCGCGCGCCTGACGGCCGCCGGGCCGAGGTGGTAGCGCTGCGGACCTGCCGCCGCAGCGGGCCGGTGCTGCTGGCCGCCTCCCGGCGGGTGACCGCCCGGATGCCGGCGGCGCTGGCCGGCCGTGGTGCAGGCGGCTCCGGCGGGCCGGGCGGCCCCGGCGGTGCGGGCAGCTCCGGCGGGCCGGGCGGCCCCGGCGGTGCGGGCGGCTCCGGCCGGCCGCCCGGCCCGGGCGGCGCCGGAACGGCGGCGGGCGGTCACCGGGACCTGCTGCCGGTGCCGGCGGCCCGGCCCGGCGAGGTGCGGATCGCGACGGCGGCCAGTGCCACCCAGGAAGCCGCGCTGATCGCTGACACGCTGCGCCGCGCGCACCTGATCGACGGGGTGCCGTGGTCATCGATGGCGGTCCTGGTCCGGTCGGCGGCCCGCCAGGTCCCGGTGCTGCAGCGGGCCCTGGCCTCGGCCGGGGTGCCGGCCGCCGTGGCCGGGGATGAGCTGCCGCTGACCGCTGAGCCGGGGACCCGGCCGCTGCTGATGCTGCTGGGCTGCGCGCTGCGGCCGGGCGCCCTCACCGAGGAGACGGCCGCCGAGCTGCTGACCGGGCCGCTCGGCGGCACCGACGCGCTCGGCCTGCGGCGGCTGCGCCGGATCCTGCGCGCCGCGGCCCAGGCATCCGGCCAGCTGCCCGCCGACGAGCCGCTGGCCACCGCGCTGCGTGACCCGCGCGAGCTGACGCTGGCCGGCTGGCCGGCGGGCCCGGGCGGGCTGTCGGAGTCCGGCGGCCCGGCGGCGCCCGACGTGCTGGCGAGCCTGGGCGCGCTGCCCGGCAGCGGAATCCGGCCCGGCGCCGTCCCGGCCAGCCCGGCCGTCCCGGCGCTGGCCGCCGCCCGGCGGGTCGCGGCGCTGCTCGCGCTGGCCCGCGACAGCGCCCGCGAGGGCACGCCGCACGATGTGCTGTGGGCGGTCTGGGAGGCCAGCGGGCTGGCCGCCCAGTGGCAGGAGGCCAGCGCCGCCGGCGGGCTGCGCGGGACGGCGGCCGATGCCGACCTGGACGCGGTCGTGGCGCTGTTCGACGCCGCGGCCCGGTTCAGCGCCCGGCTGCCGCACGGCTCGGCCCGGCTGTTCCTGGACAGCGTGGCCGGCCAGGAGATCGCGGGTGACACGCTGGCTGAGCACGCGCCCCGCGGCGACGCGGTGGCCGTGCTGACCGCCCACCGGTCCAAGGGCCTGGAGTGGGACCTCGTCGTGGTCGCCGGAGTCCAGGAAGGGACCTGGCCCGACGTGCGGCTGCGCGGATCGCTGCTCGGCATGGATGACCTGGTCGAGGTCGCCGCCGGCCGGCAGGAGGCCCAGGGCGCCGACGCCGCCGCGGCCGCGCTGACCTCCAAGCTGCTGGACGAGGAGCGCCGGCTGTTCTACGTCGCGGTGACCCGGGCCCGGCAGACCCTGGTCGTCACCGCCGTCGGCGGGGCCGAGAGCGAGGAGCGGCCATCCCGGTTCCTGGCCGAGCTGGCCGGCGACGAGATCGAGGTCGAGCAGCTGGCGGTCACCGGGCGGCAGTGGCTGTCGCTGCCGGTGCTGACCGCCAGCCTGCGCCGGGCCGCGGCCGACGCCGCGCTGCCCGGCCGGGTGCGCCGGGCCGCCGCGGCGCAGCTGGCGCGGCTGGCGGCCGCTGGCGTGCCGGGCGCCTCGCCCCGGCAGTGGTATGCCCTGACCGAGCTGAGCAGTACCGGCCCGGCCATCCCCGGCGAGATCCGGCTCTCGCCGTCGCGGGTCGAGACGTTCACTAAGTGCGGGCTGCGCTGGCTGCTCGAAGCGGCGGTCGGGGTCGGGTCGCCCGCGGTGGCCCGGGACTTCGGGATCGTGATCCACGCGGCCGCGGCGCTGGCCGCCGCCGGCGCCGGTGACGGCGACATCGTCAAGCGCGTGGACGAGATGTGGCAGCACCTGGACTTTGGCAGTGCCTGGTACAGCGACAAGCAGCGCGAGGTCGCCGAGCAGATGGTGGCCAGGTTCCTGGCCTGGCACCGGGGGAACCCCCGCGAGCTGATCGCGGTCGAGCAGGAGCTGTCCGTCCGGACCGGCAACGTGACGATCACCGGCCAGGTGGACCGGCTGGAGCGCGACGCCGACGGGACCGCCATCGTGGTCGACCTGAAGACCGGCAGCTCCCGGCCGCCCGACGCCGACCTGGACCGCAACCCGCAGCTCGGCGTCTATCAGCTGGCTGTCGTGCTGGGCGCCTTCGAGCAGCTCGGCCTGATCGAGCCGGGCGGCGCCGAGCTGGTGCAGGTGGGCAAGGCGGCGCTGACGGCCAGCGTCCGGGTGCAGCGCCAGCGCGGCCTGGCCGGCGATCCGGAGCCGGGCTGGGCCCGCGAGCTGGTGGAGACGGTGGCCGCCGGGATGGCCAGCCCGGCGTTCCGGGCGACGGTCAACCCGGGCTGCCGGGTGTGCCCGGTGGCTGCCTGCTGCCCGGTTCATGAGCGCGGCGCGCGGGTGACCCCGTGAGCACGCCGGCCGGGCCGCCCGGCGCGCCGCCAGCACCGCCCCGCGCATCGCCTGGCCTGCGGACCCGGCCCCGGTACAGCCCGGCCCAGCTGGCCCGGCTGCTGGGCGGGACTGAGCCGACCGCCGAGCAGGCGGCGGTGATCGGCGCACCGCTGGGACCGATGGCCGTGATCGCCGGCGCCGGCTCGGGCAAGAGCGAGACGATGGCCGCCCGGCTGGTCTGGCTGGTCGCTAACCAGCTGGTCCGGCCCGAGCGGGTGCTGGGCCTGACGTTCACCCGGAAGGCGGCCGCGGAACTGGGCGAGCGGGTCCGCAGCCGGCTGGACCGGCTGCAGCGCGCGGGCCTGGCCGGGGGAGCCGGCGGTGAGGAACTGCCCGGCGAGCCCACCGTGTCGACCTACCACGCCTACGCCGGGCGGCTCGTTGCTGATCACGCCCTGCGGGACGGGCTGGAGCCCTCGCTGCGGCTGATCACGCCGGCTGTCTCCTGGCAGATCGCAGCCAGGGTCGTCGCTGCCTACGCCGGGCCGATGGATGCCATCAGCTGGGCACCGGCCACCGTGACGGCCGCCGTGATCGACCTGGCCGGCGAGCTGGCCGAGCACCTGCGCGAGGCCGGTGACGTGCTCGGCGCCGGGCGATGGCTCGACGAGCAGGCGGCCGGGCTGGCCGGCCGGGTGCCTGCCCTGGCCCGCAAGGTGATCCGCTGCCAGCGGACCCGCGAGCAGCTGCTGCCGCTGGTCGCCGCCTACCACGCGGCCAAGACCGGCCGTGAGGTCATCGACTACGGCGACCAGATGGCGATCGCCGCCCGGATCGCCAGCCGTCACCCGGAGGTCGGCGCGGGCGAGCGCGGCCGCTACCCGGTGGTGCTGCTCGATGAGTACCAGGACACCAGCCACGCGCAGCTGGTGCTGCTGCGCTCGCTGTTCGGCGGCGGGCACCCGGTCACCGCCGTTGGCGATCCCTGCCAGTCGATCTACGGCTGGCGCGGGGCGAGCGCGGGCAACCTGCGCCGGTTCCTGACCGACTTCCCGGCCGGCCGCGGCCCGCCGGCGCCGGTGCTGATGCTGTCCACCAGCTTCCGCAACACCGGCGCGGTCCTGGCCGCGGCCGGGGCCATCCAGGCCGAGCTGCGCGCGGCGGCGCCGGAGGTTCCGCTGCTGGCCGCGCCGCCCGGCCGGGCCGAGCGGGGCCACGTCGTCAGCGCGCTGCTGGAATCTGCGGCCGCCGAGGCGGACTGGGTCGCCGCCCAGGCCGCCGTCCTGCTGAGCGGAGAGCCGGGCTGCGCGCCGGACGGGCGCCCGTGGCCCGACGGCCGGGACGACGCCGCCCGGCCGTCCGACATCGCCGTGCTGTGTCGCAAGCGGTCGCAGTTTCCCGCGCTGCGCGCGGCCCTGGAGGCGCGCGGCATCCCGGTCGAGGTGGTCGGGCTGGGCGGCCTGCTGACGGTCCCGGAGGTCGCCGACATCGTCGCCACGCTCCGGGTGCTGCACGACCCCACCGCGTCCGACGCGCTGGCCCGGCTGCTCACCTCGCCGCGGTGGCGGATCGGCCCGGCCGACCTGGTCGCGCTGGGCCGCCGCGCCCGGGCCCTGGCCAGCATGGCGGCCAGTCCCGGCGGACCGGGCCCGGCCGCCGGCGCGGTCCCGGACCGCGCCGGCGCAGCGGCCGGGACCGGCGCTACCTCCGGCAGCGCCGCGCCCGGCGGCCCGGTGCCCGGCGGCCCGGCGCCCGGCCCGGCCGAGGGCGGGCCGCAGCAGCGCGCCGGGGAGCTGATGACCCAGGCCGTGACCGACCTGACCCGCGACACTGGCAGCCTGGTCGAGGCGCTCGATGACCTGGACGGCCCGCAGGCGTACTCCGCGGCCGGCCACGCCCGGCTCAGCGCCCTGGCCGCCGAGCTGCGGCTGCTGCGCGGCCATGTGGCCCGGCCGCTGCCCGACCTGGTCGGCGAGGTGGAGCGAACCCTCGGCCTGGACATTGAGGTCGCCGCGCGGCCGGGCGCTGACCCGGCCAGCGCGCGGGCCGACCTGGACGCGTTCACCGACGCCGCAGCCGCCTTCGCCGGAGACCGGGAAGAGCACACGCTGGGCGCATTCCTGGCCTACCTGACGGCCGCTGAGTCCGAGGAGTTCGGCCTGGAGGGCGGCCGGGTGGGCGAGACCGACTCGGTGAAGCTGGCCACCGTGCACGCCTCCAAGGGCCTGCAGTGGGCCGCCGTGTTCGTCCCCGGACTGTCCGAGGGGAAGAAATCACACGTCTTCCCGGCCTCGCCGCGGGTCACCACGCGGTGGACCGAGAACCCGCGGCTGCTGCCCTTCGGGCTGCGCGGCGACGCCGTTGACCTGCCGGCGCTGGCCGGGCTGGCGGCCGGTCAGCTCGCCGACTTCGGTGATGCCTGCTCGGCCAGGGAGCTCGGCGAGGAGCGCCGGCTCGCCTACGTGGCCGCGACCCGGGCCGCGTTCTGGCTGGCCTGCTCGGGCTACTGGTGGGGTGAGGGCGCGTCCCGGCTCGGCCCGTCGGCGTTCCTGACCGAGGTGCGCGGCGTCTGCGAGGCGGGCGAGGGCACCGTGGCGGCCTGGGAGCCGGAACCGGACGAGGACGCGGAGAACCCGGCCCTGGCCGAGCCGCCCACGGCCGTCTGGCCGGCCGGGGCCGCCGCCGACGCGCGCGCCAGCGCCGTCCGGGCCGCGGCAAAGCTGGTCACCGAGGCCATCGCCGACCTGGAGCGCCGGCCCCGCCGTGCCCCGGCCCGCCCGCTGGCCCGCCCGGCCGCGGCGGCCGGGGTGCGGGACGGCGCGGGCGCGACAATCCGGCCGGCCGGACCGGGCGGGGCGGACCGGAACGGGCGGCGCGGGGCCGGCCCGGCGGCGACTGCCGCGACTGCCGCGACTGCCGCGACTGGCGCGGCGGACCCGGACGGATACCAGGAGCTGATCGATTCCTGGGCCAGCGAGGCCGAGCTGCTGCTGGCCGAGCGGGCCCGGCGCCGGGCCGGCGGCCAGCCTCAGGTCGCGCTGCCCCGCCAGCTGCCGGTCTCGGCTCTGGTCGCCATGGCCCGGGATCCGGGCGAGCTCGCGGCGCAGGTACGCCGCCCGATGCCGCGCCCGCCCGCGCCGCACGCGCTGCGCGGCACGGAGTTCCACCGCTGGCTGGAGGAGCGATTCGGCCAGCCGCAGCTCATCGACGCTGATGAGCTGCCGGGCGCCGCCGACGATCCGGGCGGCACCGAGCCCGATGCCGCGCTGGCCGAGCTGAAGTCACAGTTCGCGGCCAGCGAGTGGGCCGACCGGCAGCCCGCGGAGGTCGAGGTCCCGTTCGAGACCCTGGTCGCCGACCGGCTGGTGCGCGGCCGGATCGACGCGGTGTTCGCCGATGCCGCCGATGGCCGGTACGACGTGGTGGACTGGAAGACCGGCCGGCCGCCCGGCGGCGAGGCCGAGCGGCGTGCTGTCGCGGTCCAGCTCGCTGCCTACCGGCTGGCCTGGGCCGAGCTGGCCGGAGTGCAGGTCAGCGAGGTGCGGGCCGCGTTCTATTACGTGCGCTTCGACCAGACGGTCCGCCCCGCCGACCTGCTCGACGAGGCCGGGCTGACGGCGCTGTTCGATGCCATCCCGGCCGCTGATGAGCTGGCCCAGCGCTCCTGACCGACCGGCCTCCGGGCGGCCTCCCGCCGGACTGCGCCGCCTGCCCCGGCCGCCGAACGAGGCCGCCGGACCAGGCCGCCGGATCAGGCCGCCGGACCAGGCTGACGGACCAGGCCGCCGGACCAGGCTGACGGCCCCGGGCTGACGGCCCGGGCCGGGTCAGCTGCCCAGCTGCTGCTCCAGGGCCGCCACCTTGGCTTCCAGCGCGCCGGTCACGCCCGGCCGGATGTCCGCCTTCAGCGTCACACTCACCCGCGGCGCCCGGGCCGCCACCGCGTCCACGGCGCGCTTCACCACGCCCATGACCTCATCCCAGTCACCCTCGACGGTCGTGAACATCGCGTCGGTCCGGTTGGGCAGCCCGCTCTCGCGCACCACCCGGACGGCATCCGCGACGTACTCCGCCACCGCCTCGCCCACCCCGAGCGGCGTTACCGAGAAAGCGACGAGCATGCCTGCCTCCTTGCGGGACGTTCCCGGCCCGGGCCATCTGCCCGCCGGCCGCCCCGCCCATTGTCATGCCCGGCCGGGCCCCGGCCGCGGCTGACCCCGCCCCGGCCGCGGCTGACCCGGCCCCGGGCACCGGCCCGCCCGCCACGGGGCACATCGGGAATACCGGCTGCCCGGCGCGTCGCGCCGATGAATCCGGGGCCGGCCGGTAGTCCTACTGACCATGGACACCGTTGACCTGACGCCCGCCGCCCGGCGGCTGGGCGCGCTCATCTCCCGCATGCCAGACGATCAGCTGGCTCAGCCCAGCCCCTGCCCCGCGTACACCGCCGGTGACCTCATCCAGCACATCGGCACCCTGGCGCGGGCGTTTACCGCAGCCGCGCGCAAGGCCGGCGGCCCGCTGGTTGACCATGCGCCGCCGGGCGACGCCGCCCTGCTGGAACCCGGCTGGCGCGAGCAGATCCCGCGCGACCTGGACACCCTGGCCGCGGCCTGGAACGAGCCCGGGGCCTGGACCGGGATGACCCGGATCGCCGGCATGGACGCCCCGGCCGAGATGGTCGGCGTCACCGTGGCCGACGAGATCGCTGTGCACGGCTGGGACGTCGCGCAGGCCACCGGCCAGTCCTGGCAGTGCGAGCCCGAGATCCTGGCCGCGGCAATGCAGTTCCTGGATCAGTTCGCCAGCCCGGACGCGCCGGCCGGGCCCGAGGTCGCGTTCGGACCGTCCCGGACGCTGCCCGGCGACACCCCGCTGCTGCACCGCGTCGTTTCCCGGGCGGGCCGGGACCTGGACTGGTCCGCCGCCTGAGCCGGCGCCGCGCCGGCCGGCTGGGTGCGCCAGCCGGCCGCGTCAGCCCGCCGGGCGCGGCCAGACGACCGGGAACAGCGGATGGTCCAGGTCCGCGCCGGCCGGCAGCTCCGCGGCCAGTCCCTCGAACGGCGGTGAGGTGCGCCACCGGCGCGGTGCGTGGTGCGCCGCCGCCGACAGGTAGCGCAGCGACAGCACCCGGCGGCGGCCGCGGAACGGGAAGCCCGGCGCGCCGTGCACGGTCAGGAAGTCGAAGAAGATCGCGTCGCCCGGCGCTAGCTCGTAGCGGCGCAGGTCGAACGCCTCCCGGTCGGCCTCGATGTCGGGCAGCTCGGCCAGGCTGCCATCGGGGAACCATTTCGCCTCGCCGGTCAGGAACGTGCGCGGCATCAGCCACGGCCCGCGGTGCGAGCCGGCCAGCAGTTCCAGGCAGCCCGCAGCCGGCACCGGGTCCACCGGAATCCAGGCGCTGACCCCGGCGCCGTCGACGTTGTAGTAGGGCTGGTCCTGGTGCCAGGGCGTGCGCTGCCGGGTGCCGCCTTCCTTGACCAGGATGTGGTCGTGGTAGAACCGCACCTGCTCCGTGCTCAGCAGCGCCGCCGCGATTCCGGCCGCCGGCGAGAACCGGGCCAGCAGCTCCAGCTGCGGCACCTGCTGCCAGCGGCAGAAGTCCTCGGTGAAACCGCCCGGGTCATCGTCGCTGCTGGCCACCTGCGTCAGCGGGCCGGGACTGGCCAGCACCGTCTCAATCGCCGCCTCGGCCTCGGCTAGCTCGGCCGGCCCGAGCACCCCGCGCATGCACACCACGCCGTCGCGGGCGAACGCCGCGGCCGCCGCGGCCAGCCCGTCCCCCGTCACGGGGAAGTCCTGCTGGGTGCTCATGACAGCTCCTTACCTGCTCGTCAGCCTGCTCAGCGGCCGGGCTGTTCCGGTCCTGCTGCGGTCCCGCGGCCTGCTGCGCCGCGCGGCCCGGCCGTGGCGCAGTCAGCCGCCCGCGGCGGGAGCTACCCGGTAGTGGTATCGATGATGATCTGCGAACCCGGCCTGGCGGTAGAGGGCACGGGCAGCCAGGTTCTCGTTCTCGACCTGCAGGTACAGCCCGCGCACTCCACGGCGCACCGCGGCGCGGGCCAGGGCGGCGGTGATCGCGGTGGCCAGGCCGCGGCGGCGGCAGGCCGGGTCGGTCTCGACCGCGGTCAGCCCGGCCCAGGTCGCGTCGCCCGCCACCCGGCCGATGGCGATCGTCTGGCCCGACTCGCGGATACTCGCGAACGCCTGCCAGGGCGCGGACATCAGCAGCCGCCGCCCGGCTGCGGGCAGCACACCGCCCCGGTAGTGGTACCGCGCTATCCAGGCCTCGTCCGGCTCGCCGGTGATCGTGACCAGCGGCCCGTCCCCGGCTGGCCCCGGCCCGGCTGGCCCGGCCCCGGCAGCTGCCAGCCCGCCCCCGGGCAGCGCCGCGATGACCGCCGGATCAGCCGTCATCACGATGGCCGGCGCCTGCCGCAGCCGCCAGCCCAGCCTGGCGGCCAGCTCGTCGACCGCACTGCCCTCCGGCCCGGCCATCGGGAAGGGCACTGCGGCCAGGGCCGTCAGTCCCCGGGCCGCATACCAGGCCTGGACCCGCTCCAGCGCCGCCGCCAGCGGCAGGCCCGGTTCCCCGGTCGCCAGCGCGCTGTTCGCCCGCCCGGTGAATCCCGATGCCGCCCGCAGCAGCCAGCCGCCCAGCCGCTCCCGGTCCGGTGCGCGCCAGCCCCGCGCCGCGGCCGTCTCCAGGTCAGCAATGGAGATCGCCAGGTCCCCCATCAGCCGCGTCCCCCGAAAACCTCAGAAATCACCAGATATCCCTAACGATAGCGATGGGCCCCCCTTGTCTCACGTACGGCGGCGGCCTGGTGCGCGGCAAATCCCGTGTGGGGTTCCCCTCAGCCTCCGGCCGGACTCGGCGGGGACGGAAGTGGGTAGTTTGGCAGGTATGAGAGCGTCTTGGTCAGCCCGTCAGATCCCGCCGCTGCCCTGCCGGAGCGGCCCGGACGGAGGACGGCGATGACGGCCAGCCTGCCCGGCGATCAGTACGCGTCCGCCGTCGGGCTGGTCGAGCGGTCGGCCGCGGCCCAGGTCGGCGGCATCCCCGAGGACCCGGCGGACGACGGCTTCTTCGGCCCGGCCAGCGTGGCCTGGCGGCTGAGCGCTGACCTGCCGTCGGTCATCGGCGGGCTGCGCGCGCTGATGCTGCAGGCGCTGCACCCGCTGGCGATGGCCGGAGTGGATCAGCACAGTGCCTGGCGGTCGGATCCGGTCGGCCGGCTGGCCGCGACCTCGGCCTACGTCACGACCGTGACCTTCGGCGAGCGGTCGGCGGCCGAGCAGGCCGCGGCCCGGGTGCGCCGCATCCACGAGCACGTGACGGGCACCGACACGGTCACCGGCCAGCAGTATGCCGCCGGCGACCCGGCCCTGCTGCTGTGGGTGCACGCCGCCCTGGTCGACTCCACGCTGGCCGCCTGCGAGCTGTTCGGCGCCGGCCTGGCGCCCGGCGACGCTGACCGCTACGTCGCCGAGATGGTGGTAGCCGCCCGGCTCGTCGGCGTGCCGCAGGAGCAGGTGCCGGCCAGCGCGGCCGCGCTGGCGAGCTACCTCGACTCGGTGCGGCCGCAGCTGCAGCGCACCCCGGCGGCCAGCGAGTCGATGGCCTACCTGCTGGACCCGCCCGGCCTGGACCCCGACATCGGCGAGATCTGGGCGGATATCCGCTGCGGGGCCGTGGCCGCGCTGCCGGACTGGGCCCGGGAGATGTACGGCTACCAGGTGCCGCCGCTGACCCCCGAGCGGCGTACCGAGATCCGCCAGGCGCTCGGCGTCCTGGACACGGTGTACCTGGGGGAGCCGGGCGTGCTGGAGGCCCGGCAGCGGATCGCGGTGCGGATGCGCGCCGCGCACCGGGCATGAGCCGCCGCACCCGGGCCGCCGGCCTGCTGGCCGCCGTGGCCGCCGTCGCGCTGACCGTCGCCGGCGTGCGCCGCCGGGTCGGCGGGCTGCGGCTGCGCCGGGGGCTGGCCGCCGCCGGCCTGGTGGTGCGCAGCGGCGGCCGCTACGCCAGTCACGCGCCGCAGCTGTTCGCCGCCGCCGGGGAGAACCGCGAGCAGCTGCGCAACGACCTGGCCCTGCAGACCGCGCAGGATGTCACGGCCACGCTCGGCGCGATGCGCGGCGTCCTGGTCAAGCTGGGCCAGATGGCCAGCTACGTCGATGACGGCCTGGCCCCGCCGGTCCGCCGCACCCTCGGCCGGCTCCAGGACAGCATCCCGCCGATGACCGCGGAGCTGGCCGCCGGCGTCATCGCCGAGGAACTGGGCCAGCCGCCGGAGCAGGTATTCGCCGAGTGGGACCCCGAGCCCATCGCCGCCGCCTCGATCGGCCAGGTGCACCGGGCCATCACCCGCGACGGGCGCGCTGTCGCGGTCAAGGTGCAGTACCCCGGCATCGCCGAGACCATGGCCGCTGACCTGGATAACGTCGCCCTGCTGCGCCGGATGCTGAAGGTCACCGTGCCGCGCCAGGACGTCGAGGGGCTCATCGACGAGCTGCGCGAGCGCATCGGCGAGGAACTGGACTACTGCCGCGAGGCCGCCAGCCAGCAGATGCTGGCCGACTACTACGACGGCCACCCCACCATCCACATCCCGGCCATCGTCAGTGAGCTGTCCACCCGGCGGGTGGTGACCAGCGAGCTGTCGGACGGGGCCCGGTTTGCCGAGCTGGTGACCTGGTCGCAGCACGAGCGCGACCTGGCCGGCGAGACGATCTACCGCTTCGTGTTCCGGAGCCTGTATGAGGTGCGCGCGTTCAACGGTGACCCGCATCCGGGCAACTACCTGTTCCACGGCGAGGGGCGGGTCACCTTCCTGGACTTCGGCCTGGTCAAGCACTTCACCGCCGCCGACCTGCAGCCGCTGATGACGATGGTCCGCACCCTGTGCGTCGACAACCGGCCCGAGGAGTTCCGGGCCAGCCTGGAGGAGGCCGGGTTCATCGTCCCCGGCGCCCCGCTGAGCACCGAGGCGATCGTCGATCACCTGGCCGTGTTCTACGAGCTGGTCCGCGAGAACCGCACCATGACCGTCACCGGCGACTACGCCTCGGCCGTCGTGCGCCGCTTCTTCGACCTGCGCAGCCCGGTCGCCGAGTACGCCAGCATCCCGCGGTCCTACGTCATCCTGCAGCGGATCAACCTGGGCCTGTTCGCCCTGCTCGGGGATCTGCAGGCGACCGCCAACTGGCGCGCCATCGCCGAGGAGATCTGGCCGTTCCTGCAGGCCCCGCCGTCTACCCCGATGGGCGAGGCCGAGGCGAAGTGGCTGGCCGAGCGCGCGCCGCGGCCGGCGGCCTGACCGGGCCGCCCGCTGCTGTCAAGATCACGCCACCAGCCCGCCGGGTGCGCCGCGCGGGTCGCTAGAGTGCGACCAGGCGCCCCGCGAGGCGGCCGGATGCCCGCCGGCCTGCCCGCCCGGGCCCGCCCCCCGATGATCGCGGCCATGAGAGGAAGACATGGACGTCCGCCAGTATGTTGACGAGCACACCGCGGAGTTCTTCACCGCGCTGAAGCAGTGGCTCGCCATCCCGTCGATCTCCGCCGACCCCGCGCGGCACGATGACGTCCGGCGATCCGCCGAGTGGCTCGCCGCGCACCTGCGCGAGTCCGGCTTCCCGGTGGCGGAGGTCTGGGAGACCGGGACGGCGGCCGAGCCGGGGCTGCCGTCGGTATTCGCGCACTGGCCCGCTGCCGACCCGGCGGCGCCGGTGGTGCTGGTCTACGGCCACCATGACGTGCAGCCGGTCGAGCCGCTGGCGGAATGGGACAGCCCGCCGTTCGAGCCCGCGGAGCGCGGCGGCGCGCTGCTGGGCCGCGGCGCCTCCGACGACAAGGGGCAGGTGCTGTTCCACGCGCTCGGCACCCGGGCGGCCCTGGCCGCGGCCGGCGCCAGCGCCCCGCCGGTCTCGCTCAAGCTGCTGATCGAGGGTGAGGAAGAGTCCGGCTCGACGCATTTCGCTGAGCTGCTGCGCCGCCAGCGTGACCGGCTCGACTGCGACGTCATCGTGATCTCGGACACCACGATGTGGGCTGCCGACGTGCCGTCCATGTGCGTGGGCATGCGCGGCGTGGCCGAGGCCGAGATCCACCTGCACGGCGCCGAGCGCGACCTGCACTCCGGCTCGTTCGGCGGCGGCGTGCCCAACCCGCTGCACGTCCTGGCCGACCTGCTGTCGGGCCTGCACGATGAGAACGGCCGCATCACCCTGCCGGGCTTCTATGACTCAGTGCTGCCGCTAGCGCAGGACGAGCGTGACCTGATCGCGCGGCTGCCGTTCGATGAGAAGGCGTGGCTGGCGGATGCGGGCAACAGCGGCGCGAGCGCCGGCGAGGCGGGCTACAGCCCGCTGGAGCGGGTCTGGGCCCGGCCGACCGCCGAGGTCAACGGCATGTGGGGCGGCCATACCGGGCCCGGCGGCAAGACGATCATCCCGGCCCAGGCGCACGCCAAGCTATCGTTCCGGCTGGTCGCCAGCCAGGAGCCGGCCGACGTGATCGCCGGCCTGCGCGCCTACGTGCGCGAGCGCACCCCGGCCGGCATCCAGGCCACGGTGTCCTCCCACGGGAACGGCGTGCGGCCCTCGTTCTCGCCGCTGGACTCGCCCGCCGTGCAGGCCGGCCGCCGGGCCCTGCAGCGTGCCTTCGGATCCGAGGTGCTGTTCACCCGCGAGGGCGGCAGCGGGCCCGAGGCTGACCTGGCCGACACCCTCGGCGCGCCGCTGGTATTCGTGGCCGTCGGCCTGGACTCCGACCGGATCCACGCGCCGAACGAGAAGGTGGAGATGGCCCTGCTGCTGAGCGGGGCGCAGGCGGCGGCCTACTTGTGGGAGGAGCTGGCTGCCGCGGCGGCCGAGCTCACGGCCGGCTCGTGAGCAGCCCCACTCCGGCGCTCCGGCCCGGCGCGGCCGGCCTGGGGCGGCTGGCACTCGCACGCGGTGACGTTGACCGGTCCGGCCACCTGCGCGGCGACGACGAGTGGCTGGCCGCGGCCTGGGCCCGGTCCCGGACCCGGGTGGTAGTCATCGACCACGGCCGGGCCCAGGTGCGCATCGGCGGCGGCGAGGCCCGCCTGGTCTTCGTCTCGCCGGGCCAGGCCCCGGACGGGATCCGCTTCCTGCTCGGCGTCGACAGCGACGGTGTCGCGTACTTCGGCGTCGACGGCCCGCTGGCCGGGCCGCCCGCCAGCGCGGCGGGTCGCGACGGCGCGGCTGCGGCCGCGACTGAGGTCCGCCCGGCGACCCTGCGCGAGGCCGGGCCGCTGCTGCCCGACCGCGACGCCGGGCTGATGACCCATGCCACGGGCCTGGCCAACTTCCACAACAGCCACCACTTCTGCCCGAAGTGCGGAGCGCCCAGCGAGCCGGTGCTGTCCGGCTCCGCGCGGCGCTGCACCGCGGAGGGGACCGATGAGTTCCCCCGTTCCGACCCGGCCATGATCGTGCTGGTCACCGACCCGGACGACCGGATCCTGCTGGCCAGCAACGCGGCCTGGTCCACGACCCGGGTCTCGATCCTGGCCGGCTTCGTCGAGACGGGCGAGTCAGCTGAGCAGGCGGTGATCCGCGAGGTGGCCGAGGAGGTCGGCATCACCGTCACCGACGTGCGCTACCTCGGCAGCCAGCCCTGGCCGCTGCCGCAGAGCCTGATGCTCGGCTTCCGGGCCGCAGCGCCCGGCGGGCAGCAGATCGCGGTGGACGGCGATGAGATCACCGACGCCGGCTGGTACAGCCGCGCGGAACTGGCTGCCGCCGTGGCGGACGGGACGCTGGCCCTGCCAGCCCCGGTGTCCATCGCGCACCAGATCGTCCAGTCCTGGTACGGCGCGGCGCTGCCCGGCGGCTGGTAAGCGCGCGATCACACGCCCGGGCCGCGCCGCCGGCTGTACTCGAGCAGGGCCGCCTCGGCCTGCAGTTCCTCGGCTGTGGGGGACAGCGCGATGATGGCCACCACGCCGAAGGCCACGATCGCGACCCCGGCGATGAGCGGCAGCAGGAAGGCCAGGGCGGGCATTCCGCTCGTCGTCAGCGCCAGGCCCGGAGCGGGGGAGATCCTGGTCGCGGCCATGCCGGCGACGTACATGCCGCTCACCGCGGCGCCCGTCAGCATGGCCGCGCCCAGCGTCGCGACGATGCCGCGCAGCCGCAGCGCGGCCCAGAACGCCGCCGTCGCGACCACGATGGCCACCAGCACCGAGGCACTCACGAGCCCGGCGCTATAGGTGATGCGGGCCGGCATCCGCAGGGCGGCCATAGCGGTGTAATGCATGGCCGCCACGCCCACGCCGGTGACGATGCCAGCCGATAACAGGCTGATGCGGCCCGGCCGGAAGCCCGCAATCAGCAGGCCGATGCCCGTGCCGCCGACGGCGATCACCATGGAGAAAACAGTGACCGGGACGTCATAGCGAATGGCCGCGCCGGGGACCGCGAATCCGAGCATCGCGATGAAGTTCATGGCCCAGATTCCCGCGCCGCCGATCGATACCGCGGCGAGCAATAACCAGCGGGCCCGGGCCGCTCCCGCGCAGGCCCGCGCCCGGCTCGCGCACCGCAGTCCGAGGAAAGAGCCCAGGCAGGAGACCACGTAGGCGGCGACAGGAGTAAGCAGGCCGAACTGGTAGTTGTGCACGGTGAGCATGGTTCCCGACGTCCCTGCGCACCTGCGGCCGCAATTACCCGGGCACGTTCCCGGCGGCGGTCGGCCGCCGCCGGGTGCGCGACGGCGCTACCAGGCCGGCGCCAGCCGCCGGACCGACTCGGCGGGCTCGGCGCCCGGCGCGGGCAGGATGGCGATGACCGGGGTGTCCAGCCCGGCCTCGTGGTACTGCGCCACCCGCTCCCGGCACTCCTCCAGCGAGCCGTGGATCACCAGGTCGTCGACCACCTCGTCGGGGATGGCCGCCAGGGCTCCGGCGCGGTCGCCGGCGGCCCACGCCTGCTGCATCGGCGAAAGCAGTTCACCGCGGCCGAGCCACTCATGGAATTTCGCGTAGACGGGCACCGTCAGGTAGGCGGCCAGGACCCGGCGTCCGATGGTCCGGGCCAGCTCGGTGTCGGTGGTCGGGCAGACGAAGACGCGGGCGATCAGCTCGCAGTCGGGGCCTGCCACCTCGCGCACCCGGGGCACGTCCGCCGGTGACAGCCAGTTGGTGATCGCGGCGTCGGCTTCCTTGGCCGCCAGCCGCACCATTCCCGGCCGCAGGGCCGCCAGCGCGAGGGCCGGCGGTTCCGCCGGGGCCGGGTCGAGCCGGAACCCGTTCACCGAGAACGTCTCATAGCGCTGGCTGACCTTGCCGCCGGCCAGCGCCGCCCGCAGGAACTGCAGCATGTCCCTGGCCCGCTGATAGGGCTTCTCGAACGGGATGCCGTTCCACTGCTCGACGGCCACCTGCGAGGAGGTGCCGATGCCCATCACGAACCGGCCGGGCGCCAGGTTGGCCAGCGTCGCCGCGCTGATCGCCAGGGCGACGGGCGCGCGGGTGTAGATCCCGGCGATAGCCGTGCCCAGCCGCAACTGCGGCGCCCACTGGCTGGCCAGGGTCAGCGGCGTGAAGGCATCCACCCCGTTCAGCTCGGCGGACCAGGCATCGGTGTAGCCCAGGACGGGCAGCGCGGTGACGATGTCGCGCTGCTCGGGCAGGCTGAGTCCGTGGAGCGGGAGCGTGATTCCCCAGCGCCTCGTGCTGTCCATGTAGATGTCCTCCCGGGGTCTGCTGCCTACATTCTGGCCGAAATCCGGCGCCCCCGGCACTGCCCGTGATCCCGAAGATGCGCGCGCCGCCATTTTTGCCCCGCTCCGGCGGGATGACCGGCCGGGCCGCCTCGGTTAGCGCATACCGGGTGCCCGGCCGGGCACCCGGACCAGCTGGGAGGTTTCATGCGCAACAGATCGATCGCCGGAACGCCGGTCAGCGCCATCGGCCTGGGCGGCATGCCGATGTCGATCGAGGGACGGCCCGGTGAGGACCGCTCGATCCGGACCATCCACGCGGCGCTGGACGCTGGCGTGACGTTCATCGACACCGCTGATGCCTACCACTACCAGGCCGGCGAGACCGGTCACAACGAGCGGCTGATCGCTAAGGCGCTGAGCACCTACGGCGGCGACACCAGCGAGGTTCTCGTCGCCACCAAGGGCGGCCACATCCGGCCCGGCGACGGCTCGTGGACCGTGGACGGGTCGCCCGCGCACCTGCGCGCGGCGGTCGAGGCATCGCTGAAGGCGCTGGGCACCGATGTCATCGGCCTGTACCAGTTCCACCGCCCCGACCCGAAGGTTCCCTACGCCGAGTCCATCGGGGCGCTGAAGGAACTGCACGACGCGGGCAAGGTGGCTCTGACCGGGATCTCCAATGCCACCGTCGAGCAGATCGACCTGGCGCGGCAGATCCTCGGCGAGGGCAGCCTGGCCAGTGTCCAGAACCAGTTCTCGCCCGCTTTCCGGTCCAGCGAGGGTGAGCTGGCGCACTGCGCCGCGCTCGGCATCGCGTTCCTGCCGTGGAGCCCGTTCGGCGGGATCAGGCGGGCTGGCGAGCTCGGCACGCGGCATGCGGCGTTCGGCGAGATAGCTGCCGCCCGCGGAGTCTCCGCGTACCAGGTCACCCTGGCCTGGATGCTGGCCCGGGCGCCCGTCGTGATCCCGATCCCGGGTGCCAGCCGGCCGGAGTCGATCCGCGACTCCGTGCAGGCCGCCGACCTGGAGCTGACCGCTGAGGAGATCGCCCGCCTCGACGCAGCCTGACCGGCCGCGGTTCCTGTCTCCCGGCAACGCGGTGGATAG
>DASXDJ010000168.1:0-52477 GCA_036490755.1 Streptosporangiaceae bacterium | reverse complement strand
CGGTGGATCGGGCGGGTGATCACCCGCCCGATCCACCGGGGGCGTCCCGGAGGCGAGCCGGGAATCAAGCCGGCAGGCCGATCAGGTCGGCCATCTGGTCCACGGCGTAGCCGAAGAAGTCATCGGCCGGATCGGCGCTGCCCACGAGCTGGCCGAACAGCTCGAAGCTGATCATGCCGAACAGCTGAGTCCAGGCGATCAGCGCCCGTGCGACCACGGGCCCGGGCACGCCGGGCGCGATGATGTCCGCCACGGTCTTGGCCTGGGCGGCGAGCTGGCCGGGCAGCGGCGGGGGAGCCGGAAGCGCAGCCGGCGCGGCCTGCCAGGCGTCGGCCACCAGGGCACCGAGCACCAGCGCCACTCGCCCGGCGGGGGCGATGGTCTCGGCCGGGGCCTGGTAACCGGGCACCGGCGAGCCGTAGATCAGCGCGTACTCATGCGGGTGGGCGATGGCCCAGCCGCGGGCCGCTGCGGCGCAGGCGTGCCACCGGCGGCGGAATCCGCCGGCCGAGGCCTGCGCGGCGGCCTCCTCGGCGGCGGCGCCCAGCGCGTTGTAGGCGTCAATGATCAGGGCGGTCAGCAGGTCATCCCGGCTCGGGAAGTACCGGTACAGGGCCGAGGAGACCATGCCGAGCTCGCGCGCGACAGCGCGCAGGGACAGCCGCTGCGCACCCTCGGCGGCCAGCTGGCGGCGCGCCTCCTCCTTGATCTCGCGAGTCAGCTCGGCGCGGGCCCGGGCCCGCGCCGTCTGGCCGGCGCTGGCCGGCGCGGCCGGCCGCTTCGCGTGCTCCATGCCGGCCAGTCTGCCATCTGGGAGAGCGCTGTTCAAATAAGAGAGCAGCGCTCTTGACATTCGCCAGGCTGCGCGGAACACTGATCTAAAGAGAGAGCAGTGCTCTCTGAGTAAGGACTAAGATCGGAATCAGGAGCGTGCCATGTCGGATCTCAGCACTCGCATTGTCAAGCCGGGGACGTCTGCGGGCCGGGCGCGGGACCGGTTCTTCAACTCGCTGGTGGCCGGGTTCACCCGGGTCGGCGTGAGCCTGTACGGCAGCCGGGTGCTATACGTGCGCGGCCGCACCAGCGGCGAGTGGCGGACCACCCCGGTCAACCCGCTCACCATGGCCGGCAGCCGCTACCTCGTCGCGCCGCGCGGCCACACCCAGTGGGTGAAGAACATGCGCGCAGCGGGCGGCGGCGAGCTGCACGTCGGCCGCCGGGTGGAGAAGTTCACCGCGACCGAGCTGGCCGACGCCGACAAGCCGCAGATCCTGCGCGAGTACCTGCGGCGCTGGAAGATGGAGGTCGGCATGTTCTTCGACGGCGTCGGCCCGGACGCCAGCGATGAGCAGCTGCTGGCGATCGCGCCCGGCTACCCGGTGTTCCAGATCAGGCCCGCGCGCTGAGCTCGCGCAGCCGCTGCGCGGTCGGCTCGTCGGCCGGGGTGTAGGTCATCATCCGGGTGCCGAGCTTCTGGCCGAGCCACAGGTTGGTGTAGTTCAGCCGGAGCAGGCCGACCTCGGGGTGCAGCCACTGCTTGGTCCGGTTCTCGGGGGCGGCCACCTCGTGGCGCTCCCACAGCTCGGTGAACTCGGGCGAGACCTTGGTCAGCCGGGAGACCAGGCACTTGTAGGCCGGCTCGGCGACGTGCTCGCCCATCGCTGACCGGTACTCA
Source organism: Streptosporangiaceae bacterium (assembly GCA_036490755.1). Classification (GTDB taxonomy): domain Bacteria; phylum Actinomycetota; class Actinomycetes; order Streptosporangiales; family Streptosporangiaceae; genus DASUBV01. The sequence continues at coordinate 50,802 of DASXDJ010000168.1, read as the reverse complement.
GCGACGAGCCGGCGCGCCACCTCGGGCCAGCCGACGATCGAGGTGCGGCACGCCGGGCGGGTGAACACCCGCCACAGCGCGTTGCGCTCCTCGAATGGCGCGCCGGCCAGCGGCCCCACGATCTGCTCGTAGGCACTGTTGAAGCCGAGGATGTCGAACCGGGCGTTGCGCACGCAGGCCGGGTAGGGGACGAGCTGGTCCAGCAGCACCTGGATCTCGCCGGGAACCGCCTGGCAGTCCGGCGGCGTGGTGCCGTCGGGCACCTCGGCGAGCCGGAACAGGTGCTCGCGCTCATGCGGGTCCAGCAGCAGCGTCCGCGCCACCGAGTCGAGAACCTGCACCGACGCGTTGATGTCGCGGCCCTGCTCGAGCCAGGTGTACCAGGTGACCCCGACCCCGGCCAGGATGGCGACCTCCTCGCGGCGCAGCCCCGGCGTCCGCCGCCGGGATGCGGGCGGCAGGCCGACCTGCTCCGGGGCGATCCGCTCCCGCCGGCTGCGCAGGAATCCGGCCAGCTCCTGGCGGCGCAGCTCGGCCGACGCGTGGTGGCCGCTGCCGCGGCCGCTGAGGATGGGCCGGGCGCTGGTGTCGATGGTCTGCGTGCTCATGACTGCTATTCTCCCAGAACGGTGATGCGGTTGCCAGTTACCATCAGTACCAGTATAAACAGGCTCTAGTACCTGGCTAAGAATCCGGGCCACGATGGTCGCATGTCCTCTCCTGCGAACTCCACCGTCCGCGACGGGCGACGCCCCGGCAGCGCTGCCGCGCCGTCCGTCACGGTCATCCCGCCCGGCCCCGGCACCGCCAGTCCCGGCGCTGCCAGCACGGCCGTCATCGGCACGGACGCCGGCGCAGGCGCCAGCAGCCCTGCAGCAAACGGTACGGGCCGCCACCGACAGAACGGGTCCGCCGTGCTGACGGCGACCGGGCTCATCGTCGTGCTGGTCGGCGTGTTCCTGCCGATGGTCGACTTCTTCATCGTCAATGTGGCGCTGCCCACGATCGACCGTGACCTGCACGCCAGCGCGCCGCTGCTGGAGCTCGTGATCTCGGCGTACGCCACCGCCTACGCCCTGCTGCTGGTGGTCGGCGGCCGGCTGGGCGACACCTTCGGCCGCAGGCGGCTGTTCCTGGTCGGCATGGCCGCGTTCACGCTCACCTCGCTGGCCTGCGGGCTGGCGCCGAATGCGCCGTTCCTGGTTGGTGCGCGGGTGGCGCAGGGCGCCTCCGCCGCGCTGATGGTCCCGCAGGTGCTGTCCACCATTCAGGCCGCCACCACCGGGGAGCGCCGGGCCCGCGCGCTGGGCCGGTACGGGGCCGCCGGCGGCCTGGCCGCCGTGGTCGGCCAGCTGGTCGGCGGGCTGCTGGTCTCGGCCAACCTGGCCGGCACCGGCTGGCGCCCGATCTTCCTGGTCAACGTCCCGATCGGGATCGCCGGCCTGATCCTCGCGCAGCGGCACGTGCCGGACACCCGCGCGGAGCGGGCCGCCCGCGTCGACCACCACGGCACGGCGCTGCTCGGCATCACGGTCCTGGCCCTGCTTATCCCGCTGACCGAAGGCGAGTCGCTGCACTGGCCGGCCTGGACGATCGTGCTGCTGGCCATCTCCCCGCTCGCGCTGGCCGCGTTCGCCGCGGTCGAGATCCGCATCGAGCGCTCCGGCCGTACCCCGCTGGTCCCGCCGTCGCTGCTGCGGCACCGCAGCATGCGCAGCGGGCTGCTGCTGGCCCTGCCGTTCTTCGCGGGCTTTGGCGCCTTCATGTTCTGCTACGCGCTGCTGGTCCAGCAGGGCCTGGGTGACAGCGCCGTGGCGGCCGGAGCCGGGCTCGCGCCGATGGCCGTGACGTTCCTGGCCGCATCACTGTCCACCTCGCGGCTGCTGCGCCGGTTCGGCACCAGGGTGCTGACGGCCGGCGCCATCCTGCAGGCCATCGGCCTGCTCGGCCTGGCCGGCGCCGTGCTGGCTACCTGGCCCGGCGTGTCGCTGGGCTGGCTGGCGCCCGGCATGGCGGTCGCCGGGCTGGGCCAGGGCCTGGTCATGAGCCCGCTGTTCGGCACGGTCCTGTCCGAGGTGCCGCCGGCATCGGCGGGTGCCGCCAGCGGCGTGCTCACCACCACTCAGCAGACCGCGCTGGCCCTCGGGGTGGCCACGCTGGGCAGCCTGTTCATTGCGCTGGCCGGTGACGGGGTCGGCATGCGCGATGGCTTCATCGTGGTCGTCGGCATCCAGGTCGTGATCGCGCTCGGCCTGGCCCTGGGCACCCGGCGGCTGCCGGGCTGGCGCCGGCCGGCCGCCGTGCCGGCCGGGATGGCCCAGCCGGCGCAGGCCGCCCGGCCCAGCGCCGTGGCCTGACGGCGCAGCGGGCTCGCCACGAGCACGGCCCCCGGACGGCAGTACGCCGGCCGGGGGCCGTTTCGTTGGGAATGACTCCGCTCCCTGGCGCTGGCCTGCGCCGCTGCGGTCCCCGGGGAGGACTCCCCTTGAGGCGCACGCGGCGCTCGCGCACTCTCATCAGCATGCGGTGGTCAGCGGGCGCGAACCCGAGGTGGCCGTGACCCGGCGGCCGGGGCCGCGCTGGAGGGAGCAGGGCAATGTTCAAGTCCATTCCGATGCTGGCCGGAGCGGCCGCAGGCGTGTACCTGGCCGTGGCGACGGGCGCCGCGCCGCCGCCGTCGCAGTTGCTCGCGCACCTCAGCCACGGATCGCTGTCGTCGGTCCTGCCCGGCTCGTCGTCCTGCTCGGAGTACTGGGGGACCGGCTCGCAGTCCGGGGCGGCGCACGGCGGGCACGCCGGGAAGGCCCTCGACGTCCGGGTCGGGGCGCACCACTGCTACGACCGGATGGTCATCGACCTCGGTCCTGGCGCGGTGCCCGGCTACCGCGTCGGCTACGTCGGGACGGTGCGATCGGAGGGCAGCGGGCAGGCGGTGCCGCTGCGCGGCCGCGCCCAGCTGGAGATCACCCTGCGCGGTGGCGCGGCCTCGAGCTTCCCGGCCTGGGGCAGCGAGCTGGCGAACGTGTCGGGCTTCCGGGTGTTCCGGCAGGTGGCCGGGGCGGGCTCGGCCGGGGGCTCGACGGAGATCGGGCTGGGCGTGCGGGGCAGGCGGCCGTTCCGGGTGAGCGTGCTGCATGGCCCCGGCCGGGATTCGCGCCTGGTGATCGACGTCGCCCGGCATCGCTAAGGAAGCTTGCCGGGCCCGGACCCGCGGGGGCGTCCGGGCCCGGCGCCTGCACTGGCCGGCCCGGAGCAGCCGGACCGGGCGATCCCGGCGGGGGCCGTCTGCCGGGAGCAGCGGGCCCGGCGCGGTGCTCGGGCGGCAGCCGCCGTCAGCCGGGTCCGGGTCGCGACGGCAGCCGCCGCAGATCGTCGGCGGTCAGCGTGCCGGTCGACATCAGCACCTGGATCAGCTCCTCCAGGGCCCGCGGCCCGCGCAGCCCGGGGATCCCCATCCGGGTGTACTTGTTCCGGATGTTCTCGCAGCGCTTGACCACCGTGTGCGGCTCCCAGCCGATCCGCTCCGCCGTCTCGGCGGCACTGCGCGGCGCGGGCGCCCCGGCGTGCCGCCAGGTCAGGTAGTCCTCGAACCGAGCGGCCAGCACCAGCCGGTCCCCGTCGGTCAGGGGCAGCTTGTTGTGCGTGGAGGTGACCACGCTTTCCGCGCGGATCCGGCGCCGGGCCGGCCGGGCGGGAGCCGGCATTCCGGGGCCAGGCTCGCCGGCCCGCTCCCCGCCGCCGGCCTGCTCGCTGCCGCTGGTTCCGTCCGGCCCGCTGGCTCCGCCGGGTTCCCTGGTTCCGTCCGGCCCGCTCGCTCCGCCGGGCTCCCCGGCTCCGGCTGACCCGCTGGCTCCGTCTGGCGCTCTGATCAGGTTCGGTCCGGTGGCCGCGCCCGCCGCCGCGGCAGCGGCACCCGGCCCGGCAGCGTCCCCGCCTCCGGCAGCGTCCCCGGCGCCGGCGGTCTCCTCGGGTCCGCTGGCGTCCCCGGCTCCGCGGGCGGCGTCGCCATCCGCGCTGACCCCGGCCCCGGGTCCGGCCGCGGTCCCCGGCTCGTCCTCGTCGTCGAGATCGGGCAGCCGCAGCCGCAGCGTGTAGTCATCCAGGAACCCGTGCAGCCGGACCTTGATGTGCCACTGCTGCAGCGGCGCGCGCATGCCCGGCGGCAGATCGACCCGGAAGCCCAGGTCGCCGGTCAGGTACAGCAGTGACGAGCGGCTGGTGTTGTGCACCCACCAGCAGTCGTGGTTGAAGCTGAAGCTGCCCGCGTGCCGGGACAGCCCGCTGTCCTGCGCCGGGAGCACGGCTGACGACGTGGGCGACCGGCCGAAGGTGAACGCATCACCCGGCCGGAGCCGCCACGTCCGCGTCTCGTACATGACGATCAGTAGCACCGGACCCGATCACCTCCAGCGTCAGCACCTCCAGCGTCACCGTAGGATCCGGCGATCATCGCGTCAACGCTGGTCACCAGCCATCGTCCGCGCGGCGCAGCCGCCGGCGCCGGTATCGCGGCGCCCGGGCCTGCCGCCGGGGCGCCGGGCTACGCCGTGAGGGCCAGTGTCGCGCCGGTCGGGTCGGTCAGCCGGTGACACCCGGCGGCCGCCGGAAACCGGGCCAGGTCGCCGGTGACACGTGCCCGCGGCCCGTCGGGCCCGGTCAGGATGGTGCCGTCAGCGGCGCAGGCCACCAGCTCGTCCCCGGCCCGCAGGAGCACCGGGCCGTCGCGATCGGCGGAGATCGCCGTGCGGCCGGCGCTGATCGCCGCCAGCACCGCATCCGGTTCTGCTGATTCCGCCTCGACCCAGGTCGTCGGCGTGCCGGGCGGCGCGTCAGAGCCCGGCCGGTGCCAGTCGCTGCCGCCGACCGGGATCGCCGCCGGGTCCCAGGCCAGCCACCAGGCCAGCGGAGTCGTCCAGTGCGGGTCCAGCCAGCTCCAGTGCCACACCTCGGCCAGCGGCGGGCGCCGCTGCATCGGCTCCATCCAGCTCACGTGACCGCCGATGGGGTGGTTCACCGAGAGGAGGCCGCCGGCCCGCTCGGTCGCCGCCAGCCACGCGTCCGGTGGCTCGCGGAAGTCGACCCAGCCGATGTCGCCCAGCGCGCCGGCGTGCCCGGTCTCAGTCGTTACCTCCTGGCCCGGCAGCAGCACGATGCCGTGCGCGGCCGCGGCGGCCCGGAGTTCCCGGTGATGGCTGATGGTGTTGTGGTCGGTGACCGCGAGGTAGTCCAGGCCCCGGCCGGCCGCGAACCGGGCCAGCTCCGGGACCGTCATCACCCCGTCCGAGTGCACCGTGTGCGTGTGCAGGTCCCCGGCCAGCCAGCGGCGCCCCGCGGTGGCCGGCAGCTCGCGGCGTGCCGGCCGCTCGGCGAGCGGCGGCAGGTCCTCGGGCAGCGGGTCAGGCATCAGCTCGCCGGGCGTGCCGGAGACCTGAACCGTGACCCGGTAGTCCGCGCCTGCGGGCGGCAGCCGGTGCAGGCCGATCACCACCTGCCACAGACCCGGCTCCAGCTCACCGGGCAGGTAGCCGGGCGTGGCCGCGTCCGCGGTGATCACGAACGAGCGCCGGGCGCCGCCGGACCAGCCCCGGAAGCCGGCCGCGCCCAGGCAGCCCAGGTCCATGATCGCTGCCGCGGACCGCTCGTACTCCAGCTCCGCCCGCAGCGCGCAGGTGCCGGCCGGGACCTCCACCGGCAGGTACTGCCAGGCCGAGGCGAACCGGTCCTCCAGCGTCCAGCGTCCCGTGTGCCGCGCCGCAACCACCATGACCTCATCTGACCAGATAACCGCGGCTCGGGCGAGCGCTGCGGGCCGCGGCCGGCTCTTGCCGGCATGAATTCAACGTGCGTAGAATTCAACGCACGTTGAGTTTTGCTGACAGGCGGGACAGTGGCGGGCGGCCGCCCCGCCGAGACCCGCGGACCGAACGAGGAGCACTGCTATGTGGGCGATGATCGTCAAGGAGTTCCGCCAGGTCGGCCGGGATCGCCGGACCCTGGTCATGATGATCGTGATGCCGATCGTCCTGCTCGTCGTGCTGGGCTACGCAGCCAGTTTCAACGTGCAGTCCATCCCGGTTGCCATGGCCGGGCCGCAGGCCGCTGCGCTCGCCCGGGAACTGCCCCGGTCCTTCGACGTGGTCAGCTCAGCCCCGGGCCAGGACCGCGCCTGGGCGCAGCGGCAGCTGCGCGACGGGCAGGCGGCCGTCGCCGTCGTGGCCGGGCGCGGGACACGCCCGGTAGTGCTGATCGACGGCACCCAGCTGTTCACCGCGCAGGCCACCCTCACGGCGCTGTCCCGGCTGGGTCAGGGCGCGGCCGGCCCGGCCGGGTCCGCGACCAGCGCCGCCCCGCGGGTCACGGTCCTGTACAACCCGGGCCTGGATACCTCGGCCATCATGATCCCCGGCCTGGCCGGCGTGGTCCTGGTCTTCATCGGCACGATCATCACCAGCCTGGGCGTGGTCCGGGAGCGGCAGTCCGGCACCCTGGAGCAGCTGGCCGTCATGCCGCTGCGGCCGCGGGATGTGTACCTGGGCAAGATCGTCCCGTACTTCGCGGTGGCCACCGCGGACCTGGCCATCGTGCTGGCGGTCGGGATCGCGGTGTTCGGGGTGCCGTTCCGCGGGTCGCCGGCGGTGTTCGCGCTCGGCTGCCTGCTGTTCCTGTTCGTGACGCTGGGCATCGGCGTGCTCATCTCCAGCGTCTCGCAGAACCAAGGCCAGGCCATCCAGCTGGCGGTCATGACGATGCTGCCGCAGGTGCTGCTGTCCGGGCTGATCTTCCCGCTGTCCTCGATCGCGGCCGGGGTGCGGTGGATCGCCTACCTGCTCCCGCTGACTTACTTCAACGAGATTGCCCGCGGGGTGATGCTGCGGGCCGAGCCGCTCGCCGCGCTGTGGCCGCCGCTGCTCATCCTGGCCCTGCTCGGCGTGGCTGTGATGACGCTCGCGACCCTGCGGTTCCGGGCCTTCCTGGCCCCCTCCGAGCGCGGCCGGGCCCGGGCCCGCAGCCGCGCGCCGGTGCCCGTGCCCGTTCCGGCCGGGCCCGGATCGGCCGCCGGGGAGGACCGGTGACCGGTGCCGGCCCGGGGGAGGGGCCGGGCCGCTGGGGCGCCGCGAATCTGCGCGTTGCCTACGGGCCGGTGCTGGCCCTGGACGGGGTGTCGCTGGAGGTGCCGCCCGGTCAGGTCACGGCAGTAGTCGGCGGGGACGGCGCGGGCAAGAGCACGCTACTGCGCTGCCTGGCCGGGACGCAGGCGCCGCAAGCAGGCCGGGTATTGGTGCCCGGCGCCCGGCAGACGGGTTACCTGCCGGCCAGCTCCGGTACCTATCCCGACCTGACCGTGGCCGAGAACCTGGCTTTCCGCGCCGCGGCGTACGGGCTGCCGTCAGCGGCGGCTCGCGAGCGCGCCGCCGCGCTGACCGAGCAGGCCGGCCTGACCGGGGCGGCGGGGCGGCTGGCCGGGCAGCTGTCCGGCGGGATGCGGCAGAAGCTCGGCGTGATCTGCGCGCTGCTGCACGAGCCCGGCCTGCTGATCCTGGACGAGCCCACCACCGGGGTGGACCCGGTCAGCCGGGCCGGGTTGTGGCGGCTGGTGGCGGGCGCAGCCGCAGGCGGCGCCGCCGTGGTGGTGGCCACGACCTACCTGGACGACGCCAGCCGCGCGGCATCGGTCCTGGTCCTGGACGGTGGCCGGGCCCTCGCCGCCGGGACGCCGGAGGAGATCGTCGCCGCGCTGCCCGGCACGATCACGGCGCCGGCTGAGCCGCCCGGCCCGGCGGAGCAGTCCCGCAGCTGGCGCCGGGCCGGCGCCTGGCGGGTGTGGGTCCCGCCCGGCGTCCCGGCTCCGGCCGGCCAGCCGGTCGCGCCGGACCTGCAGGACGCGGTGACGGTCGCCGCGCTGGCCCGCGAAGCGGGACAGCCCCCTGGCACCCCGGGCCCGGCCAGCCCGGCCAGCCCGGCGGCCGGGCCCGGCGAGCCGAGCGGACAGCGCCGGGCGGCCGGGACGACCGGCCCCGCCGCGGACCTGGCCGAGTGCGCCGCGGTCACCGCGACGTTCGGGCACTTCACGGCCGTCCGCCAGGTAAGCCTGCAGGTCGGGCCGGGCGAGATTGTCGGGCTGCTCGGCGCCAACGGAGCCGGCAAGACCACGCTGATCCGGCTGCTGCTCGGCCTGCTGCATCCCTCCGCCGGGACGGTGGCCCTGTTCGGCCAGCCGCCATCGCGCGGCACGCGCCGTCGCCTCGGCTACGTGCCGCAGAGCCTGGGCCTGTACGACGACCTCACCGTGGCCGAGAACCTGGCCTTCTCCGCCGCGGTGTTCGGCATCCCGGCCGGGCGCGATGCGGGACGGCCGGGTTCCGCACGCGCCCGGCGCGCGATCGAGCGGCCGGGTGAGCCGCAGGAGCCGGGTGAGACGCGGGCAGCCGGGCGCCTGCCCGTCGGGCAGCTGCCGCTGGGACTGCAGCGGCGGGCGGCGTTCGCCCAGGCCCTGGCCCATCAGCCCGACCTGCTGATCCTGGACGAGCCGACATCCGGCGTGGACCCGCTGGGCCGGGCCCGGCTGTGGGATACCGTGCGGTCGGCGGCCGAGAGCGGCGCCGGAGTGCTGATCACGACGCACTACATGGAGGAGGCGCACGAGTGCGACCGGCTGATCATCATGGCCGATGGTGGCGTCGTGGCTGAGGGGACTCCGGAGCAGGTCACCGGCGATGCCAGCGTCACCGTGGTGACAACTGGCGCGTGGGAGGCGGCGTTCCGGCGGCTGGCGGAGGCCGGCCTGGACGTGACACTGGCCGGGCACACCCTGCGGCTGCCGCTCGCCAGCCCGGACCGGGTGCGAGACGCGCTGGGCAACGCCGGTGCCGGGGTCCCGGTGAGTACGGCACCGGCCTCGCTGGAGGAGCGCTTCTTCCAGCTCGTCCAGTCCGCTGCGGCCGCGAGTGCGCCGCCGGGAGCGGAGCGGGCGCCGCAGTGACGGCGGAGCAGCCTGAGCGGGCCGGGCCCGGAGGTCCGGCCCGGGTGCAGGCGCGCCGCCCGGCGCGGGCGCGGAGCGGCCGGCGGGCCGGCGACAGCGGGACACGCGAGGCGATCCTGGACGCGGCCCGGGCCCGGTTCGCCGAGCACGGGTACGACGGTGCGACCATCCGGGGCATCGCGGCCGGCGCCGGCGTCGATCCGGCGCTGGTGCACCACTTCTACGGCAGCAAGGAGCGGCTGTTCACCGCGGCCATGCGGCTGCCGGTCGTGCCCAGCGAGGTGCTCGCCGCGGCCTTTGCCGAGGCGGACCGGCGCGGGGACAGCTTCAGCCCCGGCGAGCACCTGGTCCGCACCGCGCTGACGGTATGGGAGAGCTCGCAGGTGCTGGGCATCTTCATCGGCCTGCTGCGCTCGGCGCTGACCAGCGACGCCGCGGCCAGCATGCTGCGCGAGTTCCTCACGGACGCGATCATCGGCCCGATTGCGGCCCTGACCCGGGCCCGGCACCCGGGGGCCGATCCGGCGGATGCGGCCTACCGGGCATCGGCGGCGGCCAGCCAGATGGTCGGCCTCGCGCTGACCAGGCATGTCATTCAGCTCGGCCCCATCACCGAGGCCAGCATCGCTGACCTGGCCGCCACCGTCGGCCCCACCCTGGACCGCTACCTGACCGGTGATATCCGGGCCCGGCCGGACGGTGGCTGAGCCATCGCGCGCACCCGGCCGGCGTGCGCGCAGCCCCGCCTGGCGGCGCGGTCGGAGCCCGGCGCGGCCATCGGCGCAAGGACGGCCGCCAGTCGGTACGCTAGGAGTAACACGGCGTTGATCCGGCCATCACCGGTGAGCCCCCGGAAGAACGGGTGTCCCGGCAGCGGGTGCCTTACTAGAACCGGGCGGGCGGGCCCGTCACAGCCTGAACGAGCGGTCGCGATCGTGCCGGGGTACCACCGGCCGTCGCGGCAAGCGAGGTGGTACCGCGGTTCCGCCCGGCCGCCGGGCGGTGTCGTCCTCGTGAGACACCAGGACGGACTGCGAAGGGCCACCGATGAGCTATCCCAGGGCTTTCACCAGCGCGGATGCCGCGGACAACGAGGCCGCCGGCGGCGTGCCCGCCAGCCCGGCCTTCCCCGCCATCGAGGAGCGGGTGCTGGACTACTGGGCGGCCGATGACACCTTCCGCGCCTCGGTGGAAAATCGCCCCTCCGGCCAGGACGGCGACAACGAGTTCGTCTTCTACGACGGGCCGCCGTTTGCCAACGGCCTGCCGCACTACGGGCACCTGCTGACGGGTTACGTCAAGGACCTCATCCCGCGCTACCAGACCATGCGCGGCCGCCGGGTCGAGCGCCGGTTCGGCTGGGACACCCACGGCCTGCCCGCCGAGCTGGAGGCGATGGCCCAGCTCGGCATCAAGACCAAGGAAGAAATCGAGGAGCTGGGCATCGCCCGGTTCAACGAGGCCTGCCGCCAGTCGGTGCTGCGCTACACCCAGGACTGGCGCGACTATGTCACCCGCCAGGCCCGCTGGGTGGACTTCGAGCACGACTACAAGACGCTCGACGTGACCTACATGGAAAGCGTCATGTGGGCGTTCAAGCAGCTCTACGACAAGGGACTGGTCTACGAGGGCTTCCGCTGCCTGCCCTACTGCTGGAACGACGAGACCCCGCTGTCGGCTCACGAGCTGCGGATGGACGACGACGTCTACCAGAACCGGCAGGACCCGGCGGTCACCGTCGGCTACCGGCTGGAGACCGGCGAGCTGGCGCTGATCTGGACCACCACGCCGTGGACGCTGCCGGCCAACCTGGCCATGGCCGTGCGCGAGGACGTGGATTACGTCGTGGTCGAGTCCGACTTCACCGGCAGCACCGAGCGCTACGTCCTGGCCGCGGACCGGCTGGCCGCTTATGCCCGCGAGCTGGGCGAGGACGCCGCAAGCCGGATCGTCCGCCGGTGCAAGGGCGCCGACCTGGTCGGGCTGCGCTACACGCCGCCGTTCAGCTACTACCTCGGGCACCCGCTGTCGCACACGGTGCTGCACGCGCCGTACGTGACCACCACCGACGGCACCGGGATCGTGCACATCGCGCCGGCCTTCGGTGAGGAGGACAAGCTGCTCACCGACACCTACGGGGTCACCCCGGTGATCCCGGTCGGCCCGGACGGCAAGTTCATCTCGCCGGTCGGCGACTACGCCGGGATGCACGTCTTCGACGCCAACCTGGCCATCATCGACCACCTGAAGGCCCGCACCCGGCTGGACGCCGGCGGGGCGGCCGAGCAGGCCGGCGCCACCACCGAGGGCACCGTGCTGCTGCGCCGGGAGACCTACGATCACTCCTACCCGCACTGCTGGCGCTGCCGTAAGCCGCTGATCTACATGGCGGTCTCGTCGTGGTTCGTGTCCACCACGTCCATCCGGGACCTGATGCTCAAGCTCAACGAGCAGATCACCTGGGTGCCCGAGCACGTCAAGCACGGACAGTTCGGCAAGTGGCTGGAGAACACCCGCGACTGGTCGATCAGCCGCAACCGATTCTGGGGCAGCCCGATCCCGGTGTGGAAGTCCGATGACCCGGCCTGCCCGCGGGTGGACGTCTACGGGTCGCTGGCCGAACTGCAGGCTGACTTCGGGACAAAGGTCACCGACCTGCACCGCCCCGCGATCGACGAGCTGACCCGGCCCAACCCCGACGACCCGACCGGGCAGTCAGTGATGCGCCGGGTCACCGACGTGCTGGACTGCTGGTTCGAGTCTGGGTCCATGTCGTTTGCGCAGGTGCACTACCCGTTCGAGAACGCCGACTGGTTCGAGCACCACTTCCCCGGCGACTTCATCGTCGAGTACATCGGCCAGACCCGCGGCTGGTTCTACACCATGCACGTGATGGCCTCCGCGCTGTTCGGCCGGCCTGCGTTCGAGACCTGCGCCAGTCACGGCATCGTGCTCGGCTCGGACGGCCAGAAGATGTCCAAGTCGCTGCGCAACTACCCCGACGTCCGCGAGGTCTTCGACCGTGACGGCGCCGACGCGATGCGCTGGTTCCTGATGTCGTCGCCGATCCTGCGGGGCGGCAACCTCATCGTTACCGAGCAGGGCATCCGCGAGGGCGTCCGACAGGTGATCATCCCGCTGTGGAACAGCTGGTACTTCTTCGCCCTGTACGCCAACGCGGCCGGCTACCAGGCCCAGCCGGTGACCGCGCCGGACGACGTGCTGGATCAGTACCTGCTGGCCAAGGTGCGCGTGTTCGCCGAGACGGTGCAGCGGCAGCTCGACCACTACGAGATCGCTAACGCCTGCGACACCGCCCGGTCGTTCCTGGACGTCCTCACTAACTGGTACATCCGGCGCTCGCGCGAGCGGTTCTGGGACACCTCAGGCGCCGACGCCGCGGTGGCCCGGCAGGCGTTCGACACGCTGTTCACCGCGCTGGAGGTGACCTGCCGGGTGATGGCCCCGCTGCTGCCGCTGACCACCGAGGAGGTCTGGCGGGGCCTGACCGGCGGCCGGTCGGTGCACCTGACCGACTGGCCGGACGTGTCGGCCCTGCCGTCGGACCCTGGCCTGGTCAGCGCAATGGACCGGGCGCGCGAGGTGTGCTCGGCCGCGGCGTCGCTGCGCAAGGCGGGCGGCCTGCGGGTGCGGCTGCCGCTGCCCGAGCTCACGGTGGTGGCCCCCGACGCCGACTCGCTGGCCGGCTTCGCCGCGCTGATCGCCGATGAGGTCAATGTGCGTGCGGTGACCCTGCTGGATGTGGCCGACGCCGCCGCCCAGCAGGTGCACGTAACGCAGCGGCTGACGGTGAACGCGCGGGCGGCCGGGCCGCGGCTCGGCCGGGACGTGCAGGCGGTCATCAGGGCCAGCAAGTCCGGCGACTGGTCGGCTGACTCGCTGGGCACCGTGACCTGTGGCGGGCACGTGCTGGAGCCTGGCGAGTACACCATCGAGACAGTGGTCGCCGACGGCTCGGGCGCCACCTCGGCGCTGCCGGGCGGCGGGTTCATCCTGCTCGACACCGCGGTCACACCGGAGCTGGCCGCCGAGGGCCTGGCCCGCGACGTGATCCGGGCGGTCCAGCAGGCGCGGCGCAGCGCGGCCCTGGAAGTGTCGGACCGGATCCGCCTGACGATCGCGGCCAGCCCCGCCGCGAGCGCGGCGATGCGGGCCTACTCCGAGCTCATCACCGCCGAGACCCTGGCCACCGGGCTGGAACTGACCGAGGTCGATGCCCTCGACAGCGACCCGGACGCCACCGGGCCGGTCCAGGCGGGCGACGGCGAGCAGGTCCGGATCCGCATCACCAGGTAAGAACGAGGCCGGAAGATCCTGATAGCCAGGATCCTCCGGCCTGCCACCCGGCGCGGGCATTTGGCCCGGGCCATCCGGTGATGTGAATGCGGCGGAGCGGCGGGCCGGCGATGCTAGTTTCCTGCGGCCGGGGCCGCTGAGCAGCGGCGATGGTTCGGGGGCAAAGGGCTGGCCTGCGTATGCTTCGCGTGGTTTCGTTACCGGGTATCAGCATCGCTGCGGCCGCGCTGGCCCTGACGGCGGCCGCCGCTACCACCGGCCTGGCGCCACCCGGCGGTCAGGCTCAGGCCGCGGCAGCGGCACCTGCCGACCCGGTCATCACGGTCACCGCGGGCGGCGACCGGACCAGTGATACCTCGGTGAGCGGCCTGGGCGGCGTGCGGTTCGACTTTTACGCCGGCCTGGCCGGCGCGGCGCCCAGCGGCTCCCCGGCGGCCAGTTGCGTGACCGGCACGGACGGCGCGACTGGCGCGGGCGGCGTGACTGGCGCGGGCGGCGTGACCGGCGCGGGCGGCGTGACCGGCGCGGGCGGCGTGACCGGTACGGGCGGCGCGGGCACCGGCACCGGCACCGGCACGTGCAGCGTGGCTGTCCCGGTGCGCAGCGGCGGCACCGGCGGGTCACAGGCCGGCTACTGGATCATTCAGTCCGGCGTCCCGGCCGGATGGTTCGCCGACCCGGTGCTCACAACCGGCGGCGCGAGCTCCATCCAGGCCACCGACTACTCGAGGCTATTCGTGCCGGATGTCACCGGAGACGTCGCGGTGCCCCTGGCCGTGACCAGCAGTACCCAGGCCCGCGCCGCGCGGGGCAGCGTCTGGGCCGCCTCGCGCGCGGATCCCGTGCTGCCCGGGACATGCGGGCTGAAAGTGGCGCTGCTGTTCGACTTGTCCGGCTCGGTCGGCTCGGATATCGGCCAGCTGCGGTCGGCGGGCAGCAGCTTCGTGACCGCCCTCACCGGGACGCCGTCCAGCGTCGGGGTCTACACCTTCGCTGACAGCGCCCCGGCTAACACCACCAGCAACTCCAGCCTCCCGGTTACCGCAGTCTCGACCCCCCGGTCGGCTGCTGCAGTCACCAGCAAGATCAGCGGCCTCACGGTGCAGTCCGGCCGGAGTGCCGGGGCCAACTGGGATCAGGGCCTGTGGCAGATTGCCGCCAGCCCGGTGCCGTACGACGTCGCCGTCGTCCTCACCGCCGGTAACCCGACGTCCTACGGGCCCAGCCCCGGCTACGGGCCCGATGCCAGCGGCCCGGCTTCGTTGACCCGGTTCATCGAGGCGGAGAACGGGATCTTCTCCGCCAACGCGCTCAAGGCCAGGGGCACCACCGTGCTGGGCGTCGGCCTCAGCGACGCCGGCCCGTCCACGGCCAGCCTGGCCGCCATCTCGGGGCCGCAGCCGGGCACCGACTACTTCACTGCCGGCTTCAGCCAGCTCGCCGGCCTGCTGCGGACGCTAGCCGGGAAGAACTGCGGGGGCACCGTCAATGTAGTCAGGAACGTTGTGCCCGCCTCGGCGCCCGGCGACCTGAGCGCCGCCGTGCCCGAGCCGGGCGGGGAGTTCAGCGCCGGGCCCGGCGCGGTCACCCCGGCCCGCGCGGTCACCGGCGCCAGCGGCGCGGTCAGCTTCGCCACCGGCACCCGTTCCGCGCAGCCGGTCACGATCACCGAGACCGGGCAGCGCGGCTACCAGCTGATCACCCAGGGCGGCAGGAACGCCCGCTGCCAGACCGCGGCCGGGACGCCGGTGCCCGTGACTGACGCACCCCGCCCGCCGGGCTTCACCGTTGACGCACTGGCCGGCCAGGTCGTCAGCTGCGTGGTCGACGACCAGGAGGAGGCCCGGCCAGACCCGGCCAGCGTGATCGTCAGCCAGAGCTGGGACATCGACGGCATGCCCCGGGCCGGTGGCAGCCAGGACCCGGATTTCCAGGCCAGCCTCGCCCAGCACCCGGTCCACCCGCCTGACGCCCTGCCCTCCAGTGGTCAGCAGTACGCCGGCTATCAGGCCGGCCAGGACGTCTCGGTGTCCGCGAAGGTCACGGTTCCGCCCGGCTGTACCAGCCGCACCTCCGGCGACCCGGGCTTGCACGCGCTGGTGGCCGGGCTGAACAGCTACCACCTGACCAGCACGGTGACCTGCGCCACCCAGCTGACCCTGATCAGCAAGATCAGCAACCCGTTCTCCGGCGCCACGCCCGCCCCGCTGACGTCCTGGACGCTCCGTGCTACCCCGGCCCGTGGCGGTCCCGCCACGGTCACCGGCCCGGCCGGGGTGACCCGCGCGGTCACCGGCGGCACCTCGTACGTGCTGGCGGAGTCTCCGGTGCCCGGCTACGCCCAGCAGGTCGTACCCGGCGCCACCCTGGCCCCCGGTGCCACCGGCTCCTGGCACTGCGTCCAGGTCAGCGGCGGCCGCCCTGGCGTGGAGGACTTCACGGGGGCTGACGGCACGGTCGTCGTCCCGGATGGCGAGCACGTCGAGTGCGCCGCCGTTGACGACGCGGACCCGGCCACGCTGACCCTGGTCCAGCACGTCAGCAACGACCACGGCGGGACGGTCCGGCCGGCCGACTGGACGCTGAATGCCACGCCCGACAGTCCCACCATGCCGCCGGCCCCGGACCTGGACGGGGTCACCGGCAGTCCCGGCGTCACCGGAGTTGCCATCCCGCCTGGCGTGCCGTACACGCTGGCCGACAACGGCCCGTCCGGGTATGCGCAGTCCAGCCTGCAGTGCGTGATCACCGGTACCAGCACGGCTGTGCCAGCGCCGGGCGAGGTGCTGACAGCTGCCATCGGCCACAACCTGACCTGCACCTTCACCAGCAGCCAGCAGCCGCCGGCGCCGCCAGCCCCGAAGCAGGCGCTGCCCGCGCCGCACCCCGCGCCGATCGGCTCCGGCACCGCGCCGCCCGCCTCGGAGTCCGCGCCGCCCGAGCCGGCGCCGATCGCCTCGGCCCCGCCGCCTGAGCCAGCGTCGCCGGCGCCCCGGTCATCGCGGCCCGCGCCGCGGCTCTCGGCGAATCCGGCGACCACCAGGCCGCGGTTCGCGCCTTCGCCGGCCACCCGGACCCCCGGCCCGGCGCCCGCATCCCCGGTGCCGGCCGACGGGGCTCGGGCGGCCGACGGGGCTCGGGCGGGCGGCCGGGCGGCGGCGGGCGACGGGCCGGCGCTGCGGTCCGCGGCGGTGCCGCTGGCCGGCGGCGGCCTGTCGCTGGCCGCGCTCGCCGGCATCGCCTGGATCGGCGTGCGGCGCCGCCGCGACGGCGGCAGCGGGAGATGATGCGTCCCGGCAGCGGCGGTCACGCACGAGGTGCTGCGCCGGGCCGAGCCGGACGCGGCGAGGCGGCCCCGGGTACATGTCGGACGAGGGGGGTGCTGGCTGCGGGCGCGGCCGGGCTGGCCCTGGCCGGGGCCGGCTGCGGCGTGCATCGCGGCGTCATTCTGGCGCCGCGGCCGGGCCAGTCGTCGTCTCCGGCCGCCTCGGACGGGGACGCGACGCAGCTGCCCGGCATTCCGTCGGCCACCACGGCGCCGTCCCTGCCGACGCCGACCGCGCCGACGCAGGAAGCCGCATTCATCTCTACGGTGTTCACCGACGCCCAGGGGCAGTGGCAGCGAATTTCCGGAAGGCCGGGATTGCCTACCATCCGGCCCGGCTGGTGCTGTTCAGCTCGGCTGTCCGCACCGCCTGCGGCACCGAGTCGGCCAAGGTCGGCCCGTTCTACTGCCCGGCTGACCAGACCGTCTCCTGGACCTGTCGTTCTTCGACGAGATGGAGCAGCGGTTCGGGGTGACCGGCGACTTCGCGCAGGCCTACGTCGTGGCGCACGAGCTGGGCCATCACATCCAGCTGCTCACCGGCGTGACTCAGCAGGTGACCAGCCTGCAGCAGGAGGTGCCTACGGCAGCCAACGCGCTGTCGGTCCGCACCGAGCTGCAGGCTGACTGCTACGCCGGGGTGTAGGCGCACTCGACCTACGAGCGCAAGCTGCTGGAACCCGGTGACCTGGACGAGGCCCTGCACGCGGCCGCCGCCGTGGGCGATGACTTCCTGCAGCAGTCCGCGACCGGGTCCGTCCAGCCGGAGAAGTGGACCCATGGCTCTTCCCGGCAGCGCGAGGAGTGGCTGCTCACCGGCTACCGGACGGGCAAGCCGGCCGACTGCGACACCTTCGCGTCGTCCCGGTAGCAAGTCGGGGCCCTGGAGAGAAAGATCTTGAGAGAATCCTTTCGAGAGATTTCTCTTGACAGAAGACTCTCGAGAGATGACTATTAAGACATGAGCACGAACGAGAACCCGCAGCCCGGCCGGGAGTCCCCGGCTACCCCGGCGCCCGCCGGGGCGATGGAGCCAGCGAGCCGGGAGGACCTGCGCCGGGTCAGCGACGCGCAGACCATGCGCGCCCTGAGCCACCCGGTCCGGATCGCGATCATCGAGACGCTGAGCCTGGGCGGGGCCATGACCGCCACCCAGCTCGGCGAGCGTATCGGCGAGTCCCCGACGACGTGCTCGTTCCACCTGCGGCAGCTGCAGAAGTACCAGTTCGTCGAGGAGGCGGGCGGCGGCCAGGGCCGCGCCCGGCCGTGGCGGATGGCTCAGCTCGGGTACTCCTTCAGCACCCATGACGACGACCCCGAGACCGAGCTCGCCTCCAGCACGCTGTCGCGCATGCTGCATGACCGGCAGCGCAGCAGGTACCAGACCTGGGTCGAGACCCAGAGCACCTTCCCGGAGACCTGGCGGGGAGCCGCGAATGAGATGGAGATGGTCCTCTACTGCACGGCCGAGGAGCTCGAAGTCCTCAACGGCGAGCTCGAAGCCCTGCTGATGCCCCGGTTCAAGGGCCGGCTGGCCAACCCCGACCAGCGGCCGCCGGGTGCGGTCGCGGTCGAGCTGATGCTGCAGACCTATCCCATCGAGTACCCCCGGCCGGATCCGGACCAGACCGGATAGCGGTCAGCCTGCCGCGGCGCTCGCCGCCGCGGCCGTCCCTGGCACCGAGCCACTCCCGTACCGGCGGCTAGCCGGTCATGTAGCGCCACCATCACCTCCGGGCGCGAGCCTGCTCTGACAGCGCCGCGCCCGCCAGCAGACTCAAGGAGATCACGTCATGAACATCGACATGCTGCAGACCCTCGCCGGCACCCGCGTCCAGGAGCTCCAGCGCGACTCCCGCGACTACCGCCGGGCAGCGCAGGCCCGCCGGCCGCGCCCGGTCCGGCCCGCGCCCCGGCGCAGCGCTGGCCCGCGTGCCGATCGCGCGACCGGGGTGCGGAGCCGGGTCGGCTACACCCTGCTGGAGGCCGGCCTGCGGCTCGTCGTGACCAGCGAGCCGCACCGCTGATGAGCAGCCGCCCCGATCCCGTCAGGCGCCGGGCCGACGTTCGTCAGCCGGCCCGGCGCCTGACCGGCCACGGGAAGGGGATCCGGTCGGGCTCGACCCAGCCGGTCCGGGCGGGCGCTGACGCCAGGACGGCCGGACTGTAGTGCCGGGTCAGCAGCCGCTTATCCAGCAGGGCCGGATGCCGAGTGGCGAAGTCCTCGAATTCCGCTCCCGCCGTACCGGCCCCGGCTGCGACCGGGGCGCTCGCGACAATGCCCCGGCCGGCCAGGCCGGCCAGGTCGGCCAGGTCGGCCACGACATGATGGCCCACGATCTCGGTCCACGCGCGGCTGACGGTCGCGTTGTACTTCTGCGGCGCCCGCTCGTAGGCAGCGAGCTGCCGGATCCACGACCCGATGCGCACCGTCGCCTCGGCCGTCCCGTGCCGGCGCACGGCCAGGTAGGCCAGGTGAATGTGCTGGCGATGCCGGAAGCCGCCATCCGGCGGGGCGACCTGCGCCAGAAATTCCGCCAGTTCGCCGGGCAGCGCGGCGGTCATCGCGCCGCCTCGGTCAGGGCGCTCAGCACGGCCCGGAATCCGGCCAGCTGACGATCGCTCACGCCGGCCAGCGCTGTCTCCTCCAGCTGGCGGACAGCCGCACCGGCCAGCGCCGCCACCTGCTGGCCATCGGCGGTGAGCCGGATCGCGAACGACCGCCGGTCCTCCGGGTCCACCTCCCGCGCCACGAAGCCGCGGCCCTCAAGCCGGTCCAGGACGCTGGTCAGCGTGGTCGGCCGCGTGCCGGTCGCACCGCCCAGCTCACCGACGGTCCGGGACCGGCCGTCGGCCAGGACCGCCAGCACGTTGGTCTCGGAGCTGCTGATGCGCAGCCCGGCCAGATCCCGGCCGAGCGTGTGCAGCAGCGCATGCGTCGTGCGCTGCAGTTCCAGGATCGCCCCTGCGGGCTGGTCACTTCTCACGAAATCGGATATTACCATATCGGAGTAACTCGGTAGGGACGCGCCCAGCCGTTAGGATCTTCGGGTGGATGCCATGCTCGGGAACTGCAGCCTGGAACTCCTCCGGAAGCGCACCAGCTTCAAGTGGCGCACCTACCCTGCTGACGTGCTCCCGGCGTTCGTGGCCGAGATGGACTTTGACATCGCCGAGCCCGTCAAGGACGCGGTCCGCGCGGCGCTGGATGCCGGTGATGTCGGGTACGCGCACAAGGGTCAGCTCGGCGAGGCGTTCACCGGGTTCGCAGGCCGCCGGCTGGGCTGGTCGCCCGACCCGGAGCACATCTTCGCCATCCCCGACGTGATGACCGGGATCGCCGAGGTCCTGCTCGCGCTGACGCCGCCCGGCTCGGGCATCGTGATCAACCCGCCGGTCTACCCGCCGTTCTTCTTCCGGGTCGCGCTGCTGGGGCGGCACATCGTGGCGGCGCCGCTGCGCCGCGATGAGCAGACCGGCGGCTACGACCTCGACCTCGACCGGCTCGACCAGGTCCTGGCCCGTGAAGACGTCAGCGCCTACGTGCTGTGCAGCCCGCACAATCCGCTGGGCCGGGTGTGGACGCGAGACCAGCTGCTGGCGGTCGCTGATCTGTGCCAGCGGCACGGTACCGAGCTGGTCGTCGATGAGATTCATGCACCGCTGGTGCTGCCCGGCGCCGGAGCCCGGCACGTGCCGTTCCTGTCGCTGGACCACCCCGTGACCGAGCGGGCCTACGCGTTCACCTCGGCCACCAAGGCCTGGAACATCCCCGGCCTGAAGTGCGGGGTGGCCATCGCCGGGTCGGCAGCCACGGCGCAGGTCCTGACCGAGCGCTGGGAGGCGCTGCTGGCCGCCCACCTGGGCGTCCTGGCCTCGGTAGCGGCGTTCACCCGGGCACTGCCCTGGCTCGACGCCCTGCTGACCCAGCTGGACAGCAACCGGCTGCTCCTGCAGCGCCTGCTCGGCGAGCAGCTGCCTGCAGTGGGCTACGTCCCGCCGCAGGCCAGCTTCCTGGCCTGGCTGGACTGCCGTCAGCTCGGCCTGGGAGACGACCCGTCGGCCGCGTTCCTGGAGCGGGGCCGGGTCGCGCTCAGCCCCGGCCCGGACTTCGGCGAGCCAGGTCGTGGTTACGCGCGGCTGAACATGGGCACCTCGCCCGAGCTGCTGGCCGAGGCAGTCACGCGGATGGCCGCCGCAGTCGGCTGACCCGCCCGGCTGACCCTCCTTGCGGACCAGCCGGCGACCGGGCCGGCGAGCGGCCTGTCCCGCTGGACCGGGCATCAGATCACAGGTTCCGCGCAGATTCCCGCCAGGCCTTGCCGTGCTGACTGCGCCCCTGCCAGGATGCAGCTCCCACATCCGGGCTAGCGCGCGCCCGGCGGGCCCAGGCGCCGCGCGCCGCCCGCGCCGTAGCGCTTGTCCTGCTTCCTGAGGGAGCCAGATATGCCTGCTGCCCGGCCTGCACTTCGCATGCTGCCAGCCGTCGCCGCGCTGACCTTGCTGGCCGCCTGCAGCGGCGGCAGCTCGCCATCGCAGGCAGGCGGCCAGCCCAGCGCGCCAGCCGCCGCCTCGGCCCCCGCCTCGGCCAGCTCGTCAGCAAGCCCGGCCGGCGGCCCGGCGTCGCCCGGCCTCGTCGCCGTGACCACCGGCGGCGCGCTGGTCGTGCTGCACCCGCGCACCGGTGCGGTGGCCCGAACGCTGGTAACCGGCGGCGTGGTCGGCGACGAGATCTCGGTCGCCAGCAACGGCACGGTCTACTTCGCGGTTCAGCACGGCTGCTCCGACACCATCGAGTCGGTGGCGGACACCGGCGGCACCCCCGCCGCCATCACTACCGGCTCGCTGCCTGCCGTCAGTCCCGACGGCACCAAGCTGGCCTACGCCAGCCAGCCGTCGCTGACCCAGGGCTGCGTGCCCAGCAACCCCGATCTGACGCCGCTGTACAAGCTGGTCGTGCGCACCCTGGCCAGCGGGTCGCAGGTCAGCTACCCGATGGTGCCCAAGGGGCAGGACAGCGGGCTGCCGGCGCCCATCTCGCACCTGTCCTGGGCTCCCGACAACGACCACCTGGCTGTCTCCATCGCCTCCATCCAGGACAACGAGGGCTGGAACCTGGCCCTGGTCGACACCGCGGCGGCCAAGCACTACCTGAGCGGCGGCGGCATCAGCTACGTCCCGGCTACCGGCAAGCCCGCGGCCCGGCGGAGCTACCTGCGCGAGGGGATCTACCTGCCGAACGGCAACCTGTTCGTCAGCCGGGCCTGCTGCGCCGGCGTCCCGGTGCACAACACCTCCCGGCTGATGCAGGTGGTGAGCACCACCGGCGCGCTGATGCACCAGGTGGCGATCGGCTTCGCCACCCTGGACCACACCAGCCTCGATGTCACCGCCAGCGGCCAGTGGCTGCTGTACCTGGCGGGGCACGACCTGTACGTCTCCGATGGCGGCGCGACGCCCCGCAAGCTGACCTCCGGCCTGATCGCCGCCGCCTGGCGGTAACCCGGCCGGCGGGATGCGCGTGACCAGAATGGACTTTGCCGGAATGACCCCTGTCCCGGCCTGGTTGCAGCAGGCATGACGGCTCAGACCACCCAGGCCGGGGGAGCGAGTCCGGTCGACTTCGAGACCTTCGGCGACTACACGGGCCAGCCGGCCCGGCGCCCCGCGCCGGCGGCGGCGGGCGGGGAGTTCGTCCGGCCCGCCTACCCGTTCCGCGGCCGGATCACCGCCGACGGGTCCAGCGGCCACCCGGCTGAACCGGGCCGGTATCACCTGTACATCTCCTGGGCCTGCCCGTGGGCGCATCGCTCGGCGATCGTGCGCGAGCTGCTCGGCCTGCAGGAGGTCATCTCACTGTCCGCCGTCGATCCCATCCGGGACGGCCGCGGCTGGGCGTTCCGCGAGGGAGCAGGCCACGGCCTGGACCCGGTCAACGGCTTCGCCCTGCTGCGCGAGGCGTACGAGGCCACCGAGCCCGGCTACGACGGTCACGTCTCGGTGCCGGTGCTGTGGGACAAGCAGGCCGCCAGGATCGTCAGCAACAACTTCCCGGACATCACCATCGATCTGGACACCCAGTTCGGCCAGTGGGCCGACCCGGCTGCCGACCTGTACCCCGAGCGGCTCCGCCCCGAGATCGACGCCCTCAGCGACACCATCTACGCCACCGTCAACAACGGGGTCTACCGGTGCGGCTTCGCTGCCGCGCAGGGCAGCTACGACGAGGCTTACCGGCAGCTGTTCGCCACCCTGGATGACCTGGACCGGCGGCTCAGCGGGCAGCGCTACCTGACCGGCGGCACTCTGACGGAGGCTGATGTGCGGCTGTGGGTGACGCTGGCCCGGTTCGACAGTGTCTACTACTCCCACTTCAAGGCCAACCAGCGCCGCATCACCGACTACCCGAGCCTGTGGGGCTACGCGCGGGACCTGTACTCCAGGCCGGCGTTCTCCGGCACCACCCGCTTCGACCAGATCAAGCGGCACTACTACATGACGCACCCGGGGCTGAACCCGTCCCGGATCGTGCCTGACGGCCCGGAGCTGGACTGGGACGCCCCGCACGGGCGCGGCTGATCAGCCTCACCATCCCGCGCAAAAGGGGACGGGCCCAGGGCCCGTCCCCTTCGCTACGTGCTCCGGCTGCCTAGATGCGGCCGGTGATCAGCTGTGCCATCCGGGGCGTGCCGAGACCGGTGGCCTCGTCATATCCCGGCGTGGTCGGGAACAGGCCGTTGTTGTTGGTGGTCTGCCCCTTCCCGGTGATGTCGTGCAGGAACGCGCCTGGTGCCAGCGTGTTCAGCACGTACAGCAGCGGGTTGATGTTGCCGCTGCGGAACCCGGTGTAGCTGTCCCGGTCGGCGACGATCGCTGACCACAGCGGGGAGGACAGGCTGGTGCCGCCGATCCCGAACCAGCCCGGCGCGGGCTCACCAGCGCTGAACGTGCCGCACACGCTTTCGGGCGTGTTGGCGTTGCCGGTGCAGTACTCGGCGTACGGCGTGAACTCATCCGCGTTGGCCGAGATGTCCGGGTCCTCGCGGCACGGGGTGCCGGTCTTGGCCAGCGCGCACTGGGTCGTGCCGTTAGCCGTGGTCGTGAACTTGTTGTTCACGCCCTGGCCGAACTGGTAGATGGGACGGCCCCACCACTCGGACGAGCCGCCGCCGCCAGCACCGCCGGCTGAGCACCAGTCGAAGCCGCTCAGGCCGCCCGGGGCCGTGGCCGCGTTGCTGCACAGGTCGCCGGTATTCCAGACCGTCTCCACGCCCTTGGGGTAGGCGGGGTGCGGGTTGGTGCCCGGGTTGTCGGACTCGAACGAGGTACCGCCCACGCTGGTCACCCAGGGCTGCGACGGCGGGTCGAGCACATTGACGATGGTCGTGCCGTCGGAGCGGATGCAGGAGAAGGCACCGGTGTCGCCCTCAGCCCCGAACATGCTCTGGCCCTGCAGGGCCATCTGCTCGAAGACGGTGTTCTCCGCCTGCACGTAGCCGGCGCCCGGCACGTCGTTCTCGCACACCGCCCAGCTGGAGCTGATCACGTCGGCCTTGTCGGCGTTGGCGATCGCGGTGTACTCGTCGAGCTCGGTCTGGCCGGTGAAGTCGTTCGGCGCGTTGTAGACGATGAGGTGCTTGACGGCGGGGGCGATCGCGAGCTGCATCTCGATGTCGGCGACGACCTCGATGTCACCGGCGTATCCGTTGAAGGCTGGCGGGCACTGGTCGCCGGCCGGGCAGACCGGGTTCAGCGGGCCGCCGTCGACGTTGACGTCCTGCAGCGGCGGGGTGTAGCTGCTGCCGTAGAACTGCTGCGCCCAGGTGCTGATGTCCGAGTGCTGGTAGGCCGACAGCTCGAAGACTGCCTCAGTGGCCCCGGCGCCCTTGCCCCGCGCACCCGCGTTCGGCGCGCCGTACAGGGAGTTGTCCTGCGACGGGGTCAGGCCGGAGCAGCCCGGGCCAGCGCCGTAGCCGAACGTCTGGTCGGCAACGCCGTTGACGAACAGGTCGACCAGCTGCTGAGTGGTCGGGTACGTGCCCTCGCAGCTCGCGTCCGCGGCGCTGCCCTTGGCCGACGAGCGGACCGCCGGGCCCGAGACGCGCTTGACGCGCTGGACCATCTGGTGCTCGCGGACGGTGTTAGACAGGCCGATCACGCCTTGCACGGAATGCACCAGCGTGCTCGGCAGCCGGACCGCCGAGGAGTTGGAGAAGTAGCGGATCCCCTTCTTGTCCCGGTAATTGCTGATCTTGGTCCGGAACGCGGCGGAAATCTTCGCGCTCGACCCGGTCGCGCGGACCAGGAAAGGCGAGGCCGAGGTCGAGACCTTCAGCCCGGCGCTGCGCAGGTAGCTCGCCACCGCCGCGCGGCTGGCCGCGGTCGGCGCGTACCGCTGGGTGAACTGGCCGCGGGCGACCCAGTGGTGGTAGCTCCCGCTGCCCTTGGTGTAGGCCGCCGTCAGGGCCCGGTTGAGGCCGGCCGCGTTCCGGGGCGCCAGCGCGACCTCGACCGCCATGTGCGAGCTCTTGTACGCGCCGGTGACCTTGTCGGTCGTGGGCACCACGCTGCGGGCGAGTGCCGAGAACGCCGGCGTACTCGCTGCTGGCGCCGCGACCGCGGCGGTGCTGGCGAGCGCGCCAGTCGTCGCCGTCATGGCCAGTCCCAGTACCGCGACAGCGCCGGCGCGGATGGGATGGTTGAGCAACCTCATGCCTTGCCCTCCTCGGGGATACGACGGTCCTGCATCCGGCGACCCGCCCCGCAGCACGCGGAAGGCTGCTGTGTCCCGACCAACCTGACCCCTGGCTGGACTGGCACGGACAGCACTGCCGGATGCAACCGGTGTGGACGCTGGTATCAGGACATGCTCGGCGATAAGCCTGATGAGCATGGTCTCTAATGTCAAGAAGTAGTTAATCGTGACTTTTCCGGTGATCACCTGAAGTTCACTGTCGTGGCCGTGACCGGCCCGGCGGTGCGTGACCTGGCCAGCGGGCACGTTACGTGCGAATGTGGTACCGAGCCCCCGCCCAGCGCCAGTTAGTGGAGGGTCGAATGGGCAGGGATGTCCCGGCCATCACCGTCAGCCAGCAGGACAGGCGTGCCTACCGTGAGAAGGTGCGGCAGTGCCTGGACGTGTTTGCGCGGATGCTCCGGGAGTCCCGATTCGAGGATGAGGCGCCGCAGCTCGGCCTCGAGATCGAGCTGGACCTGGTGGATGATGACGCCCGGCCGTGCATGCGCAACACCGAGGTGCTGGAGGCCATTGCCGATCCGGGCTGGGCCAGCGAGCTGGGCCAGTTCAACATGGAGATCAACGTGCCCCCGCGGCAGCTCACCGGGGACGCTTTCGCCCGGCTGGAGGACACCGTCCGGGGCAGCCTGGGGCACGCCGACAAGCGGGCCGCCGAGGTCGGCACCCGGCTGGTGATGACCGGCATCCTGCCCACCCTGCGCCCGTGCGACGTCACCGACGACGCCATGTCAGCCAATCCCCGCTACCGGCTGCTGAATGAGCAGATGTTCGCCGCCCGGGGCGAGGAGATGCAGATCGCCATCGAGGGCCCGGAGCGGCTGCTCACCCACGTGGACACGATCATGCCCGAGGCCGCCTGCACCAGCGTGCAGTTCCACCTGCAGGTCAGCCCGGAGACGTTTGGCAGCTACTGGAACGCCGCCCAGGCGGTGGCCGGCGTCCAGGTGGCGCTGGCCGCCAACTCGCCGTTCCTGTTCGGCCGTGAATTGTGGCGCGAGACCCGGATTCCGCTGTTCGAGCAGGTCACTGACACCCGGCCGGAGGAGCTGAAGGAACAGGGCGTGCGGCCGCGGGTCTGGTTCGGGGAGCGGTGGATCACCTCGGTGTTCGACCTGTTCGAGGAGAACCTGCGCTATTTCCCGGCGCTGCTGCCGCTGCGCGAGGACGAGGACCCGGTGGCGGCGCTGGACCGCGGAGCGGCCCCGCAGCTG
The DNA here is from genome assembly GCA_036490755.1 of Streptosporangiaceae bacterium. Taxonomy (GTDB): domain Bacteria; phylum Actinomycetota; class Actinomycetes; order Streptosporangiales; family Streptosporangiaceae; genus DASUBV01. The sequence goes on along the minus strand of DASXDJ010000168.1, from coordinate 24,211 downwards.
GCCGAGCTGACCCTGCACAACGGGACGGTCTACCGGTGGAACCGGCCGGTGTACGCGGTGGTGGACGGGCGGCCGCACCTGCGGGTGGAGAACCGGGTGCTGCCCGCCGGGCCGTCGGTGACCGACATCGTGGCCAACGCGGCGTTCTACTACGGAATCGTCCGGGCGCTGGCCGAGGCCGAGCGGCCGATCTGGACCCGGATGTCGTTCTCGGCAGCCGCCGAGAACCTGGTCAACGGGGCCCGGAACGGGATCGACGCGCGGGTGTACTGGCCGGGCATGGGACAGGTCCCGGTGACCGAGCTGATGCTGCGCCGGCTGCTGCCGCTGGCCTGGGAGGGCCTGGGCATGTGGGAGGTCGACCCGGCTGACGCTGAGCGGCTGCTGGGCATCATCGAGCAGCGCTGCCTCACCGGCCGGACCGGGGCGACCTGGCAGTCCGAGACGGTGCACGCGCTGAACGGGCCGGCCGACCGGCTGACCGCGCTGCAGCGGATGACCCAGGGCTACATCGAGCGGATGAACTCCAACGAGCCCGTGCACCGCTGGCCGGAGCTCTAATCCCCGTAGCACCTCGCCCTGGCCCATCATGATTAGTCACGTTGCGTTCCTATTTGGTCGCGGAGCGCGTTACCGTGGCAGGGCGCACGCGAGACGCTCGGGGGGATTCGATGGCGCGCAGGCTGACGGCCGAGTTCATCGGCACGGCGGTCCTGGTCTTTATCGGGGTCGGCGTCGCCACGCTGGTATTCGGCTTCCATGTGTTCGGGTTCCGCACGGCCAGCAGCGTGGCCGCGGGCGTGCTCACGGTCGGGATGGCGTTCGGCCTGATCCTGCTGGCCCTGGTCTACGTGCTCGGCCCGGTATCGGCCTGCCACGTCAACCCGGCCGTCACCCTGGGCGCGTTCCTGACCCGGCGGATCGGGGCGGGGGAGGCCGCCGCGTACTGGGCGGCTCAGTTCGCCGGCGGCATCGCCGGCGCCCTGCTGCTGTGGGCGGTCCTGAACACCTCGCCGTACTACTCCACCAGGCGCGAGGGCCTGGGCACCAACGGCTGGGGCCCGGATTCCTTCCTGCATGTCAGCGCCGGGGGTGCGTTCCTGACCGAGGTCGTGCTCACCGGGATCTTCGTCTTCGTGGTGCTGACCGTCTCCAAGGCCGGCGAGAACAAGGCGGTCGCGGGCATCCCGATCGGGCTGACCCTCACTGCCATGCACGTCTTCGGCATCGCCATCGACGGGACCTCGGTGAACCCGGCGCGCAGCCTGGGACCGGCGCTGATCACCGGCGGGCGGCCGCTCAGCCAGGTCTGGCTGTTTCTCGTGGCCCCGCTGGCCGGCGCGGTCCTGGCCGCCGGGCTGCAGCTTCTGCTGCATCCCGCCGCGCCCGAGCCGGTCGAGGAAATGGCCGCGACCGACGACCGGGCCGGCGCAGGCCACTGAGGCAGCAGTGCCCGTGGATTAGTTCGCACGGACCCCGGAGTGAGACGATCGGCTGATGGCGGCCACCACGGAAACGGCCACGGCGAACTTGCGGCTCGGCACGGCGCGCGGCCGCTGGGTGCTGGCTGCGACCGTGCTGGGCACCAGCATGGCCTTCCTCGACTCCACCGTCGTCAACGTCGCGCTGCCGGATATCGGCACGGACCTGGGCGCCTCGCTGGGCGGGCTGCAGTGGACGGTCAGCGGCTACACCCTCGCCCTGGCCGGGCTGATCCTGCTGGGCGGCTCGCTGGGAGACCGGCTCGGGCGCCGCAAGGTCTTCCTGATCGGCGTGGTCTGGTTCGCGCTGGCCTCGGCGCTGTGCGGGCTGTCGCCGCAGATCGGCATCCTCATCGCCGCCCGGGTGCTGCAGGGCGTCGGCGGCGCGCTGCTGACGCCCGGCTCGCTCGCCATCATCCAGGCCAGCTTCGACCCGGACGACCGGCCCAGGGCGGTGGGTGCCTGGTCGGGCCTGGGCGGGGTGGCGGGCGCGGCCGGGCCGCTGCTGGGCGGCTGGCTGGTCCAGGTGGCCGGCTGGCAGTGGGTCTTCTTCCTCAACCTGCCGCTGGCCGCGGTCGTGATCGCCGTGACGGTGCGGCACGTACCCGAGACCCGCGACCCCACGGCAACCGGCAAGTTCGACATCGCCGGCGCCGCCCTGGCCGCCCTGGCCCTGGGCGGGATCACCTATGCGCTGATCCAGGCGCCGGAGCCGGGCAGCCAGGTACTGGTGACCGGCGCCGCCATCCTCGGCGTTGCGGCCGCCGCGGGATTCTTGCTGGTGGAGCGGCACCGGACCCGGCATCCGGATCCGACGCCGGCCATGATGCCGCTGGACGTGTTCGCGTCCCGGCAATTCAGCGCCGTCAACCTGATCACCTTCCTGGTCTACGCCGCGCTCGGCGGCGTGCTGTTCCTGCTGGTGGTCCAGGTGCAGGTGGTCTCCGGGTACTCCCCGCTGAAAGCAGGCACCACGCTGCTGCCGGTCACGCTGCTGATGCTGGCCTTCTCGGCCCGGTCCGGGGCGCTGGCCCAGCGCATCGGGCCGCGCTGGCCGATGACCGCGGGGACGGCCATCTGCGCGGTCGGGCTGCTGCTGATGACCAGGATCGGTCCCGGTGCCTCCTACCTGGCCGACGTGCTGCCGGCGGTGGTCATCTTCGCGGTCGGCCTCACCCTGACCGTGGCGCCGCTGACCGCGACGGTGCTGGCCAGCGCCGACGTCCGGCACGCGGGGGTGGCCAGCGGCGTCAACAACGCCGTCGCGCGGGCGGCCGGCCTGGTGGCGGTGGCCGGCCTGCCGGCGGTGGTGGGCCTGGGCGCGGCGAGCTACCACCAGCCCGCCCTGTTCAACACCGGGTTTCACAAGTCAGCGGTCGTCTGCGCGGGGCTCCTGCTCGTGGGCTCGGTGCTGTCGGCCGTGCTGATCCGCAGCGATGTGCTGCGCGCCGAGCCCGGGCAGCCGTCGCTGCATCTCGAGTGCCGGACCAACTGCCCGGTCGGCGCGCCGCCGCTGGAGCCGCCCCCGCAGCGCGAGCAGGTGCCCAGCGCACCGGGTTAGTCAGGAAAGGGCCGCCGGGCAGCCACGCGGGCGGACCAGCCAAGGCGCGCTGGCTGACCTGGTGGCCCCTGTTACCGGTCCAGGCCGAGGGTGAAGGTGGGCCGGGGCGTGGTGTCCGGCAGCTTGTGCTCCTCCGACAGGCGCCGGATCGCGGTGCCGGTGGCCAGGAACTCGGTGGCGTGCCCGCCCCAGACGTGGTTGTGCACCTCGACGGTCACGCCGACGATGCCCGAGGAGCGGGCCTGTGCTGCCTCGGACTGCATCCGGACCAGGGCCAGCTCGCGCGCCTCGTAGACACCCTGGGTGAACTGCACCATTTCCGTGTTCTGGCCGACCTGCCGCAGTGACTGCATGACTCCCTGGTGGGCGATGTGATACACGCAGGTGCCGAGCACGAACGCGACCGGCACCGCGCCGGCGGCCAGCAGCCGGAAGAAGTCCTGAGCGGACAGGTCGGACGTGAAGGCCCGGCCGTCGGGCGCCCGGTGCGCGCCGGTGCCGGCCAGGGCCCGCACGGCGGTGCCGGTGGCCACGAACTCCAGGACGTCCTGGCCCCAGGCGTACATCTGCAGCTTCAGCGAGACGCCGACGATGCCGTCGGCCCCGAGGTGGTCGGCCTCGGCGCGCATCCGGGACATGGCCAGCTCCCGGGCGTTGTACATGCACTGGGTCAGGACCTGCAGCTCCTGGTTCTTGGACCAGCGGCCCACCTGCAGCCCGATGTGGTAGATCGACGAGCCGACCACGAACCCGAGCGGCTCGAAGCCGGCCTCGCCCAGCAGCGCGTACTCCGAGACGCTCAGGTCGGAGGTGAAGACCCCGCCGGGATCGGCGCCCGCGGTGTGCGCGAGCCGGCTGTCGGCGGCCTCTGGCTCCCAGCTGTCGGAGGCGGGGTTGGACGAGCGGTTGAACGGCATGGACATCTCCTCCGGGCCGCGGGCGGGCATGCGTAGCGTAACGCCGTGCGGGCCGCGGGCCCACGACTACCGGTGCGCGCGGGTGGCAGCTCTACCGGTGCCGTCCGCGCCGGCGGCTGGCCTCGCGGCCGCGCGCGTCCGCGCGGGCGACGGCGCCGCCGCTGACGCCCGGAGCGCCCTCCGCAGCGCTGCCGTCCGCAGCGCCGTCCGGGCGGCGGCCGGGCCCGGGATCGCCACCAGCACGATCGTCGTCGTTCCCGCGGCCGTCGTCCGCGCGGCCGTCGTTCTCGCCGCCGCCGGCAGCGGGCTCGACGTGGCGGATGTCCACCTCGATCTCCTCGCGGCGCTGCTCGGCCCGGGCGTACAGCTCATAGGCCCGCACGTCGGCGTCGGTCAGCGGCGGCGGGTCGAGGCTGCGCGGCCACAGCCGGTGCACCCGCACCACGTTCAGCTCCACCACGTACAAGGTGATCTGGGCCTGCAGGTAGAACCAGGCCAGCAGGCCGAGCACGATGCCGAACACCCCGTAGGCCGAGGTGCTCTTCAGCTGGTGACCGATGAAGTAGCCGCCCAGCGACTGCAGCAACTGCCAGGCGATCGCGGCCAGGACGGCGCACAGCATCAGTTCGCGCGTCCGGACCTCGCTGGCCGTGGCCATCCGCAGGCCCAGCCAGAACAGGCCGACGTTGAGTACCAGCGACACGGCGGTGGCCGCGATGTAGGCGCCTGCGCCGCTGATCACGTGCCCGGTGCCGCCCGCCAGGCTGGACAGCACGACGGTGACGATGACGCCGGGCCCGATGATGAGGATCAGCCCGAGGCTGCGCAGCAGATCCCACGGGAAACTGGGGCGGCGCAGGATCGGCACTTCCCAGACCGAGTTCATCGCGTTCTGCGCGGCGCTGGCCACGCCGCGCGCGGCCAGCACCGTCAGGATCAGGCCGATGGCCAGGGCCAGCCCGGTCTGCTGGAGACCGTGCTTGGGAAGCAGCTGGGTGCCGATAACCGGGTACTGCGACAGCGCGGAGTCCAGCACCTTGGCCCGGAGTTCCGGATCGTGCTTCAGGACGATGTCCAGCACTGTCACCAGGACCAGCAGCAGCGGGAAGATCGAGGCGAAGGCGTAGTAGGCAATCAGGGCGGCCAGGTTGCCGGCCTGATCGTCGCCGAACTTCTTCCAGGTCGCGATCGGGACTGCCAGCCATGGCCGGCCCTGCTGAGCCCGGTCGGCAGCCCGCAGCAGCCGCTTGATCGCGTTCATATCGCGGCTCCTTTACCCCGGTCGTGCGATTTCACGCAAGCCCTGGCGGCACCTGGGGATCATCGCATCCCGGTCCGAGATGTCCGGCGCCCGGCGCGACGGGCGCCGGAGGATAATAGGCAGTCAGGGGCCCGCAGTCGTAAGGGGTGAGGGCCGGTGGACGGGGACGGCACGCTCGTCGGCAGCATCGGCGTTCTCACGATCGCCACCCGGGGCCAGGCTGGCCCCGGTGAGGTGCTGGTCCAGATCCGGGGCGGCTCCGAGACATTCATTGCCTGGTCCCCGGAGCCGCTGGCCCGGGGGAGCACGGTCCTGGTCATCGAGAGCCGCGGGACCAGGACCGTCGACGTCAGTCCCTGGACAGATCCGTTCGCCCACTTCCGCGATGACTGAGCGAGGAGTAAAAAGATCAGCAGAACAATTCCGGCGTATTCGCCGGGAACATGCTAACTGGCCCGATGGGCCCGACTGGAGATGAAAAAAGATGTTCGGCTATCGTGTTCCGCGGCCGGATGAGGCGATGCTGGTCTCAGGCGGCAAGTTCGGGCGCAATGGGGCGCCGTTCAAGGTTGTCACCGGCCACGGAACGTTCGTCCCGCCGTTTATCAGGAAGGTCAACTTCCTGACGTTGTCGATGACCGAGGCGGAGGTCTCCGAGACCTGCGTGACCAAGCAGGGCATCGCCCTCAATGTCCGCGCCGTGATCGCGTTCAAGGTCGGCAACGATGAGGAGAGCATCGTCAACGCCGGCCAGCGGTTCCTGTCTGATCAGGACCAGATGTCAACCCTGACCGGACGGATCTTCGCCGGCCACCTGCGCTCGATCATCGGCTCGATGACCGTCGAGGAGATCGTCACCGAGCGCCAGAAGCTGGCCACCGAGGTGCTGGACGGCTCCAAGTCGGAGATGGCGAAGATCGGCCTGTCCGTCGACTCGCTGCAGATCCAGTCGATCGATGACAACAACATCGGCTACATCGACGCCATGGCGGCGCCGCATAACGCGGCCATCCAGCGGCAGGCCCAGATCGCGCAGGCCCAGGCCAACCAGGCCTCGGCCGAGGCGCAGCAGCAGTCGCAGCGGGCCCAGGCCGAGTACGCCCGGCAGACCTCCGTGGTCCAGGCCCAGTACAAGGCGGAGGTGGACACGGCGCAGGCCGAGGCGGCCCAGGCTGGTCCGCTGGCCCAGGCCAAGGCGCAGATGGCCGTCATGACGGCCCAGGCCGAGCTGGCCCAGCGCAACTCTGAGCTGCGCCAGCGCCAGCTGGTCGCCGAGGTCATCCGGCCCGCCGAGGCCGAGGCTGAGAAGGTCCGGATCCTGGCCCTGGCCGACGCCAAGCGGGTCACGATGCAGGCCGAGGCCGCCGCCTCGCACGATCGCGTGGCGCTGGACCGGATGCTGATTGACCAGCTGCCGCAGATCGTCAAGGAGGCCGCGGCGGGCCTGGCCGGGGCCAACGTCAGCGTGCTGAACGGCGCCGACGGGCTCGGTGAGGTGGCGGCCGGCCTGGTCGCCCAGGGCCTGACGATCCTGGAGGCAGTGAAGAAGAACATGAGCGGCGCCACCGAGCCCACGGCTCCGGGATCGGCTCCGCGAGCCACGCCCGCCGCGCTGGGCACCGACAGCGATGCCGGGGCCGCGGACGGGAGCCGGGCCAGCAGGTAGGGCCAAGGCGGGCCGGGCGCCGGGAGTCATCCGGCGGCCCGGCCTTCCCGGCGTAACGTGCCACGCCGGACAACCAGGAGAGCCTGCCGGGCGTCCTGTCTGAGATGGGTCAGTGACAAAAAGTCACCCCATAAGTACCCATAGTGATCTGATGCGGGTCATGACCCGTATCGGATCACCGGCCGCTGGCCGCGGCGCACCAGCCGCGGCGGGGCCGGGACTGCCAGGCAGGAGGAATCCCATGCTTCACCATGCGCGCCGGACATTAGCGGCGCTGCCCGCCGCCATCGGCGCCCTCGGGGCGGGCCGCTCGATCAGCGCCGCCCGCGTCGCGACGGCCGCCGCTCGCGTGGCGCCGGTTGCCCTGGCCGGCTGCGTCGCGGCCGCCGTGACGGTGGCCAGCCCGGCCACGGCGGCCAGCCGGGGCCCGGGCCCGGACGCCACGCCGTCCTGCGGGGCCACGTGCGCGAACTATTTCGTCCAGGAGTTCGGGCATAAGTTCGTGCTTAATGACTACCGTGGCCATCTCACGGTCGGGACAACGGTGCTGCTCTACCCGCGCAGCAACGCCAATCGTGATGAGGACTGGACCATCTGGCCGGCCGGCACGGTTACCCAGCTGGCGGCATTCGGCCTGGTCGGCAAGGACCTGGCGATCCATTTCGGGTCCGATAACGCATTCGAGATCCAGTACGCGCCCTTCGGGGTCGGCTCGGGCCTGTGCGCGGGCGTCGCGCGCCCGGCGGCCGGCACCGGCTCGGCCCCGGTCAGCCTGCAGTGGTGCGGGCGCGGCGCCGCGACCCTGTGGATCCTGGACTCCGCCAGCGCCGCGGCAGGTTACGCGCCGCTGATCACCGGCACCGACACCAACTTCAGCGATCCGCAGGTGCTGACCGAGCCGGGCTACCCGCTGCACCAGCCCCGGCCGCAGCTGACGACCACCCGGCTGCACCAGTTCTCTGATGGCACCGTTTATGACGATCAGATGTGGAATAACACACTCGGAGTTCTGCCTTAGCCGGCCGGGCCGGCCGGCATTTCTGTGCACCCGATGATGAGTTTTGCGCCGATGCCAGAATGTTAGCTGGCTTGTCCGATTAATCCCCGGCGAGAAATTAACTGAGGTCAGGTGTTAGCAGAGGGCCCCGTGGTAACGTACTCACTACTGACTGGCAGGGCGGGGATACAGAGAGCAACCTTAGCCAGGCATTCGTCGCAGTTCTTATCGCCAGCCGTACCCGGTAATGGCTTGACCGCCCAAGCCTGCCGGAAATTGGCAGTCGGTCTGGTGAATTCCAAACAGGAAGGAATCCCCAATGCGCAACCGCTTTGCGAGGGCGGCATCTGTGCTCGTAGCGGGGGTCGCTGTCACTTCGGTGATTGGCCTCTCTGCGGCGGGCGCGGCCAGTGCCGCGACCAAGCCCAATGCGGCGCACCCGAACGCCACTCCGGCGTGCGGGTTCAACTGCTTCAACCTGTCGAGCCTGACGCTCGGCCGGGGCACGATCCAGAACGCCTACGTGCCGGGTGACACCGGCGTTGGTGGCCGGGTTGGCCAGAAGGTCAACATGAACTTCGCCAGCAACAGCCACCCGAACGAGGACTTCACCGGCGCCCAGGTGGGCACGCTCGGCGACTTCTGCGGCAACCTGCTGTCGACGACGTCGTACGTGTGCATCCACTACCCGAGCAGCTACCCGGTGTTCGAGTCGAACTGGTCGCCGTTCGGCAACGAGTCCGGCCTGTGCGCCGGCGCGTTCCTGCCGGTGTTCAGCGGCGAGAACGTCACCCTGCAGAACTGCGGCAACTCGCCCAGCACCCTGTGGGTCGGCGACCTGGCCAACTCCACGTTCCACAACGGCCACCTGTACACCCCGTGGGTGAACGGTGCGAGCAGCAACTTCAGCCACCCGCTGACGCTGCAGGTTGACCCCGGCACCAAGAAGCCGATCAACCAGCTGAAGCTGGCCAACCTGAACACCCTGACCGGCGGCGTCTCGCCGGACTCGCAGGAGTTCACGCTCACCTTCGGGCCGGTTCACTGATCCGGACCCTCGGTAACTAGCCCCGGGCGGGCGGCGGCGCAAAGCCGGCCGCTCGGAGCGCACCGATAGCACCAAGCCCGGCCTGGTGGGAACTGCCAGGCACCGCAGGGCCGCGGCTAGCACGTCGGGATGCTCCCCCCGCCTCCGGGCGGGGGGAGCATCTTGCTGTCCGGCTCCGGCGGCCGCTCGTAGCAGCCACGCGGCCCGGCCGCGGGCCTGGCAGCATGGGCGTCATGACGCCGGCCGAGCAGCGCCTGCTGGCTCAGGTCCGGGCTGACCTGAGCCAGCTCGTCCGCTACGACGACCAGTCCGTGGTGCACGACACGTGGATCTGGCAGCGCTACGACGGCGGTCACGCCGCCAGCCTGGCCCCGGCCCGGGCGGCAGCGGTCCGGACCGCCTGGCACGAGGCCGGCCACGCGGTGGCCGCCCTGGCGGTCGGCGCGCGGTTCAGCTCGGCCAGCATCAGGCACAGCGCCGTCAGCCGGGACGGGCGTGCCACCGAGGGCCGGGTCCGCGGGCTGAGCGGCGCCGGCGATCAGGGCTTCGTGATCGACGCGGCCGGCCAGCTCGCCGAGCAGCTGATGACCTGGACGCTGCCGGGCAGCGACGCGGAACTGGGTCGCTGGCTGGCGGTCTGGCGTGCGGACGGCGGGGATGCCCGCCGGTTCCGCGAGGGCATGAGCGCCCGGTTCGGCTGCGACGAGGCAGCGGCGTGGCGGTTCAGCGAGCACCTGCTGACGCCGCGGCGGCTGGCCATCCGGGCGGTGGCCCGGGGACTGCTGGTCAGCCCGCGGCACCTGCCCTGCGCGGTGGTGGCCGCGATCGCCGCCGATGCCGGTCATCCGGGCGGATCGTGAGCGGGCTTCGGGCTGGATCACGTCTGCGACGAGACCGGACTGACCCCGGACTGAGCTGCGGGCGAGCCGACGTCAGGACCGCGTCCCGTTACGCGTAACATAGGGAGATGGCAGACGGGCGCGCATGCGAGCAGTGCGGGAAGCTGTTCGCCCCGCGCCGCGAGCACGCCCGGTTCTGCACGGCCCGCTGCCGGGTGGCCTGGAACCGCGAGGACGCCAGCGCCCGGCCCGCCACGGTCAGCGCCCTGGACTGGTCCATCACCGCCATGCGCGACACCACCTCCCGGCTGCTGCGGGCCAGGGCCGTGGACCAGGCCCGCGCGTTCGCCGTGATCAGCGAGGCCGTGTGGTGGGTCACCATCGTGGACGCCGCCCTGGTGCGCTACCACCCGGTTCCCTACGACGAGGTCCTGGCCAGCCGGACGCCGCGGCAGCGCGAGCTGATCGAGGGCACGCTGGGCGGCCTGCGATTCGTCCGCAACCGGATGGGTTATCACCTCGACCCGGATGACTTCGTGTGTCCCGGCCACGCGGCACGCGCCGCCGACAGCCGTATCACCGGCTGGACCTGGAAGCCGATTGCGGACCCGGTCGTGGACCTGCTGCCGCCGCAGGGGCAGGAGTGGGAGCGGACCCGGCACGGCGCCTACCAGGAGTGGCTGGCCGGGCACACCGTCGGGGAGGTCTTCACCGCGGCCTCGGCTTTCCTGCGGCAGGCCGCGGCCGCCGCGCCGGATGAGTCCGGGGAACTGGCCGCCGGCGCGTGAACGCCGGCCCGCTGGCCGCCCGCCTGGCGCAGCTGGGCCCGTACTTCGCCCTCCAGTGTCATGAGCCCCGGCTGACCCGGCCGGAACCCTGGCTGCCGCTGGCCGCGCTGCTGCGGGAGCCGGCCGTGCTGACCGGCCGGATCGGCCAGGTCCGCGCCGGCCTCGCCGCCGCTGGCGGCCGGGCGCCCGGCCAGGTCGAATTCCGGGTGGCCGCGTCCGTTGCCCACCTCGGGGTGTCCGCCCGGCTGCTGGCGCCGGCCCTCGGCGCCGAGGTTCTGGGTGCCCGGCTGCGGCTGGATCCCGGCCAGCTGTGGTGGGTTCCCGAGCTGGGCGGCCCGTTCCGGCTGTCGGTACCGGTGACCGCCCTGGCGGTGCCGGGCCCGGGCCTGGCTGCCCCGCCGGGTCTGGTTGCCGGGCTGCTGGCGGGGCCGGTCAGCGAGCTCACCAGCGCGGTCGCCGCCCGGTCGGTCTCCCCGCGCTCGTTGTGGGGCAACGTCGCGTCGGCCATCGGCGGAGCGGCCGCCATGATCAGCGCTGCCCGCCCGGACCTGGCTTCGCGGGCGCGGGCGGCCGCCGCGGCGGCGCTGGGGTTCCCCGCCCTGGCCGGAGCCAGCGACGGGCCGCCGGGGACCGCTGACTTCCGCCGCCGCAGCTGCTGCCTGATCTACCGGCTGGCCGCACCGCCCGACACCGGCCTGTGCGGGGATTGCGTGCTCGGCGGGCGCCCCGGCCGGGCCGGTCAGGTCAGGACGAGCCAGGTACGGCCGTCGATGAGCTCCCGGACCGCGTCCAGATGACCGGCGTGGGTGGCCGTCTCGGCGATCACGTGCAGAATCGTCTGCCGGAGCTGCTGTTCGGGCATCTCCGGGAAGATCTCCGTCGGCCACCAGGCGGGACGGGCGTCCAGGGGCCGGGCGGCGATGATCGCGTCGGCCAGCGCGACCTCCTCCCGGTACTGCGCGAGCACCGCCTCAGCCGGCTCCTCCGCTGCGACCTGCCACGCCTCGGCGCCCGAGGGCAGGTCCACCTGCTCCCCGGCGACGACGGCGCGGAACCAGAACCGCTCGACGTCCAGCGCGAGGTGCCGGATCATGCCCAGGGCGGTCCACCCGGATGGCAGTACCGGGCGCCGCAGGTCCTCCTCGGACAGCCCGTCCAGGATCCCGAGCACGTGCTTGCGCTGGCCGTTCAGGTAGCCCAGCAGCAGGCTGGTCTCCGGGGCGATGGCCGGCTCGGACATGGGTTCCTCCCGGGGTCTGCGGTGCTCCTGCCGCAGCGACCCTACCGGCTGGCGGTGTCAGCGCCGATGACCTCGGCGGAGGCGGCGGCTGCCCCCCCTTGAGCCGCCGCCCCCGCCGGTACCGTCGCTTGTGCCGCCCCCTCATCCGGCACAAGCGAGGTTGTCGCAGCTAGCTCCGGCAGGTCCGCGAGCCCCGTCGCCGGGAGCAGGAGAGCCTGGAGAAGCTGGCGCAGCACAGTGAGCTGGGCGCGCATATGCCGCGCCTCCTCGGTCGAGCGGGACAAGATGAACGCCCCTTCGAACGTGACGAACACGTGGTCGGCCAGGGCGTCGGTGTCCATTGCTAGCCCGCCGGCACCGGGCAGCGCCCCTGGCCGGGTGCGCAGGGCCGCCTGGAGCAGCCCGGATAGCTCGGTCCGGTAGGCCAGCACGGCGCGGGCGATCAGCTCCCTGGTCCCGGCCTGGGCTAGCTGCCGCTCGGTGAGAATCGAGACATACAGGCAGCTGGACTGGCCGGCCATCAGCTCATCGGCCCCGTCCTCGAACACCTTCATGAAGGCGATGACCTGCTCGGCCGGGTCGCTGCTGGCCGCCCGTACCTGGGCCAGCGCCCGGTTCAGGTAGCCGATGTCGGCCGCGGCATAGCGTTCTACCAGGGCCCTGGCCAGGGCAACCTTGGAGTCGAAGTGGTGGAAGAACGCGCCCTTGGAGGTGCCCGACGCGGCGATGACCTGGTCGACCGAGGTGGCGGCGAAGCCGTTCTCGATGACCAGGCGCTCAGCAGCATCGAGGATGCGCTGCCGGGTGGCGGATCCGTCCTTGGGCACTCCATAGTTTGTACCAGACTGCTTGGTCTGATACAAATCGACAGAGCAGCCTGAGCTGGCTGAACGGGGGGACGAGCCGATGACGACAACTCCGGCTGCGACGGTGCAGCTGCCGCAACTGCGGGGCCGGCGCATGGTCACCGACGGCGGCATGGAGACCGACCTGATCTTTCATTACGGGATCGACCTGCCCTGCTTCGCGGCCTTCCCGCTGGTCGACTCGGCCGCCGGCCGGTCGATCCTGGCCCGGTACTACCACGGCTACGCCGAGATCGCCCGGCGGGCCGGGGCCGGGCTGCTGCTGGAGTCAGCGACCTGGCGGGCCAGCCCGGACTGGGGTGACCGCCTGGGCTACTCGGCCGCCGGCCTGGACCGGCTCAACCAGCTGTCCATCACCACGCTGGCCGGACTGCGGCAGGAGTACGCCGCCGGCATCGCCGACATCGTGATCAGCGGCATGATCGGGCCGCGCGGGGACGGCTACCAGCCCGGTTCCGAGGCCGACCCGGACGCGGCCGCCGAGTACCACGCGCCGCAGGCCCGCGCGCTGGCCCAGGCCGGCGCGGACGTGATCTCCGCCTACACCCTTACCGACACCGGCGAGGCGATCGGGATCGTGCGGGCCGCCCGCGCCGCGGGCGCGCCGGTGGCAATCTCCTTCACTCTCGAGACGAATGGCCGGCTGCCGGGCGGCCAGGCCCTGGCCGAGGCCATCAGCGCGGTCGACGCTGCTGCCCGGCCGGACTACTTCCTGGTCAACTGCGCGCACCCGCGGCACGTCGGGCCGGCCGTGGCGGATGCAGGCGACTGGCGCGAGCGCATCGCCGGCCTGCGCTACAACGCCTCGGTGCGCAGCCACGCCGAGCTCGACGCCGCGACCGAGCTGGACGAGGGCGACATCACCGGGCTGGCCGCCGAGCACCGGCAGCTCGCCCGGGACCTGCCCGCGCTGACCATCCTGGGCGGCTGCTGCGGCACCGATGCCCGCCATGTCGCGGCCCTGTGGAACCAGTCGTCAGCGGCCGGCCCGGGCTGACCTGGCTGACTAGCCGGCGGTGTCCAGCGGGAGTTCCGGCTTCCGGACGGGGCCGCGGATCGGTGCGGTGGCGCGGCTGAGGAACAGCGCGGCCACGAGCAGCACGCTGGCCAGGGCCAGCGCGTGCAGGATGCCGAGGTGATCGGCCAGCGCCCCGATCGCCGGCGGGCCGGCCAGGAAGGCGGTGTAGCCGAGTGACGCAGCCGTGCTGACCCGGCCCGCCGCGTAGCGCGGGTCATCGGCGGCGGCGCTCATCCCGACCGGGAAGCCCAGGGCGATGCCCAGGCCCATCAGCGCGGCCCCGGCGATCGCGACGGCCAGCACCCCGCCGAAGCCGATCAGCAGAAGCCCGGCGAGCGCGATCACCGCGCCGGCCTGCAGCACGCGAACCCGGCCGTGCCGGTCGATGATCCCCGGGCCGAACCACCGGCCGGCCGTCATGGCGGCCAGGAAGATCGACAGCGTGGCGGTGCCCAGGACCGCGGTCGCGTGATAGCCGCTGATGACACCGAGGCTCAGCCAGCTGTTGCCGATGCCCTCGATGACCGTCATGCACAGCACGAACAGCCCGACGAGCAGGGTGCGCAGCTCGGTCCAGGCGGCCAGCGGGCTGCGGGCCGCAGCCCGGGCGGCCGGGCTGGCGCCGGCGCTGCCCGCCGGCCCCGGCCCCGCCCCCGGCGCCGGCGCCGGCTCCGGCTCCGGGGCGAGCGTCATGAAGCCCCGGGTGGCCGCCACGATGATGAGGCCGACCAGCACGGCGGTCCCGAGCAGGTCGGCGGTCACGGGCACGTGCCACGCCACCATGATCGTCCCCACGCCGGCCCCGGCAACGGTTCCGATGCTCCACCCGGCGTGGAACTTGGGCAGGATTGCCCGGCCCAGGGCGCGCTCGACCACGGTGCCCTGAACGTTCATGGCCACGTCGCCGGAGCCGGAGCCGAAGCCGTAGACGAACAGCCCCGCCGCCGTCGGCGCGATGCCGTGCCGGTAGCCCACCGCCACGACGGCCAGCCCGGCCGCGGCGATGACGCCCGAGGCGGCCACTACCAGGGCCTCGCCGAAGCGCTGGATGGCCAGGCCGGTCAGCGGGATGGCCACGGCCGGCCCGATCGCGCTGGACAGCAGGATCAGGCCGAGTACTCCGGGCGTGACCTGGAGTGCGGAGCGGACCTGCGGGATCTGGGCGGCCCAGGCCGCGGAGGCAAAACCGAAGCTGATGAAGACGACGTAGACGGCGTTCCTGGCGTTCCGGACGGTGGCGTCGGCGGGACCGGCGGCGAGCCGGCCCGGGACGGCGTTACGCATGCACCCGGAGCGTCCGCCCGGTCGGGTAGGTGATCACGACAGCGTTGTAGCACGGAATGTCCGCCTTCTACCAGGGCGGATGCGGTGCCCAGCAGCCCGGCCGCGGTCGGCGCGTCAGGCCGGCCGGCTGCCGCCGGGCGGGTCGGGCGGCTCGCCGCCGGGCGGGCCGGGATGTGCTCCGTCCAGCGGAACCGGGTGCTGGCCGGCCGGTGCGGCCGGCTCGTCGCCCGGGCCGCTGTCCGGGCTGTCGGGCCGGCCGCCGAGCAGGTCACGCAGCCGGTCATGGCGTCGCTGGTAGGCCGGGCCGAACCGGCGCTGCGCGCGGCTCAGGCGGCCCGCCCGGTAGCGCTTGCGGGCCCAGACCGAGGATGGCTTGGCCAGCCGGATAGCCCCCGCCAGCGCCAACGGCGGCACGATGATGCCGACCAGCCCGGTGGCGATCTTGCCCTTGAAGATGCACACCCCGGCCAGGGCCAGATCGAAGCACACGCCGAGCAGGTAAGCCGCGATGGCCGCGGGGTTGTGCCCGCTGGCCGTGCCGATCAGGGATGGCTGCAGCAGCAGGACCGCGCCGAGCGCCCCGCCGACCAGGATCGCGTCGATCGACTGGCGGCCGCTCTTGGTCCAGTAGACATCGTCGAGGTGAAACCACAGCGCGAACTCGTCCAGCGTCAGCGCCGCGCCCATCCCGAACAGCGCCGCCAGCACCTCGGCCCAGGGCGAGTGCGGCCGGTAGCGGAACTCCAGCAGCCCGGTCGCCAGCACCAGCAGGATGCCCCACACCTGGTGGTGAATGTGCACGCCGCCTATGTAGACGTCGGACAGCCCGCCGCGCCGGCCAGCGGCGCCTGGCCCCGCGGTGCCCGGTCCCGCCGCGGTCGGCCCGGACGATCCGGCTGGCGGCCCCGGCTGACTGGCCGCCCTGGCGTGGATCCGCCGGGTGATGAACCGGGTGATGGCAAAGGTGACCAGGAATCCGATCAGCATCCAGACCGCGGGCGCCCGGCCGGTGTCGACAAGAACCCGCTGGTACCAGTCCACGCCGCAGGCCTACCCAGCGATTACGCAGCGCTACCGCTGCCCCGGCGGCAGGCGTCCTCAGCGCCCGGACTCATCACCGCATGTCGGGACAGCGGACCACGGATCGGGTCGCGCCGCCTGCCGCGGGTGTTACCGTCCGGAGTGACGGGCGCGGGGAAGTGATCGAGGAGGCCGGTCGCGGCCGCGAGCGAGCCCGGCGTGATCGAGGAGGCAGCCCTGACTGACGAGGTGACGTACCGGTGGCGGGGCGCGCTGACCGACGCTGAACTGAACGGCCTGATCGCGGCCCACGGCGGCCACGGCGAGCCCGGCTGGTGGGACCAGGTGCGACCGCACAGCCTGGGCTGGATGACCGCCCGGCTGGGCGGATCTCTCATCGGCTTCGTGAACGTCGCCTGGGACGGCGGCGATCATGCCTTTCTCCTCGACACCAAGGTGGACAGCGCCCGTCAGCGCCAGGGGATCGCCACCGAGCTTGTCCGCCAGGCCGTGATCCGCGCCCGGGCCGCGGGCTGCGAGTGGCTGCACGTCGATTTCACCGAGGATCTCGCGCCGTTCTACTTCGGCGCGTGCGGGTTCCGGCCGACCGCGGCCGGGCTGATCAACCTGCCCTCGCTCCCGCCTGCCGGCTGACCCGTCCCGGCGGGCGCGGCGGGCGCTACCGGTCGAGGATCTCGCCTAGTGCCTGAATCCAGCGCTCATGCTGGTCGAGGTGCAGGTCATGGCCCGCCCCGGCGATCACGTGGTACCCGGTGCCCGGCCGCCGGCGCATCTGCCCGATCCGGGCGGCGTCGATGGTGCTGCGCTCGGCCACGACCAGGTCCACGGGGATGGTCAGCCGGTCCCAGATGTCCCAGCGCTCGGTGCTGAAGACCGGTGACATCACCGGCCGGACACTGGCGGGGTCGAACCGGGGCCACCAGCGGCCCTCCCGTTCGGCGTAACCGCCGGCCCAGGCCCGCCCGGCCCGGGTGTCGCCCCCGAAGAAGTCCCGGACGTCCTTCTCGGACACGAACGAGGCCGGCCATGCCGCGATGGCCCGGTCCACCTTGTCCAGCGGGTCCGCGCCGCCGCCGCCGACGTCACCCTCGACGAGCACCAGGTGACTCGCCAGACCGGGATGGCGGCCGGCGGTGACCAGCGCGGTGTGCGCGCCCATCGACTGACCGACCAGCGTGACAGGACCGGGAGCGCCGGCCGCCTCGACGACAGCGGCGACATCGTCAGCGAATGCCTCGCGGCCGAGGTCGGCGGGGCGGCGTGTGCTGCGCCCGTGGGCGCGCTGGTCCAGGCAGATCGTCATGCAGGTGCCTGCTAGTTCTGCCGCTGTCTCCGTCCACTCACCGCCGTGCCCGGCCAGGCCGTGCACGAACACGACGGTGCGGGGCCCGGCTCCGGCCACGGTGTAGAACAGCCGGGTCTGACCACCGGCCGGTCGCGTCCAGGGCATGACCAGGATCTTGTCATCGGCCACCAGGCGCGCCCGCGGCGCGGTGGGCGCGGGACAGGGCCGGGCTGCGGGCGCGGCGCGGGCTACTCGCGGTCCTGCACCCGCAATCGCAGCGGAAGCTCGGCCTGCAGCGACGTGCGGATCGTGGCTGGCCCGGGCTGCAGGCCCGGCGGGATGCGAACGGTGGCGCTGAAATCTCCCTGCCGCTGGCCGGCCCGGACGACGGTCAGCGCGTGCCGGACCTGGCCTTGCACGACAAAGATCGTGAGGTGCCGGTACGGCCGGGAGGCTGGCTGGTGGTTAGTGTCATGGCAGGTCATGTACCAGTAGCCGTAGACCCGCAGCTTCTGTCCCGGCGACACGGTGACGGCATGCGGCGGCTTTCGCTGGGCGGCATGCGGGCTTGTCGTCAGCATCGGCCCGACGCAGCTGGCCGCCCCGCTCGTGCTGCCCGGAGCACGGCCGGCGTCCGGCGCGCAGCCGCACAGCGCCGCAGCCGTGAGGCAGCAGAGAATCTGTCCTGCCCGGTGCTTCCCGCCGCCCATGGACACGTCCTTGCCTAGCCGCTGCACCTTGGACGCCGCCGCCGCCCGGACGGTTCCCTCAGGACCGGACAGGCACTGCCTGGCCTGCGGCTGAACCTGGCCGGGGCTTAGCCGGGAACGAGCTGCTGGCCGCCGTCGATGTCGATGGTCGCGCCCGTGATGGCCGTGTTGATCATCAGGTGAACGGCCAGCGCGGCGATGTCGTCCGGGCCGATCACCCGCCGGACCGGCAGCGTCGTGCGGAGCTGCTCGCGGCGCTCGTCGAGCTGGTCGCCGAGCAGTGCCGCCGACAGCGGCGTGTCGACGAACCCGGCCGCGATCACGTTCACCCGGATCGGCGCGATCTCGACGGCGAGGGTCCGGGCCATCGCCGGGCCTGCCGCTGTCAGCGCCGCGATCAGCCCGAAGCCGACTTCCGACTTGCGGCCCCCGGTACCGCCCATGAACAGCAGCGTCCCGCCGGGCTGCACCCGGCCGGGAGCACTGCGGGCGATCCGCAGCGGGAGCAGGATATGGGACTCCAGGTCGCGGCGCGCCTTGTCGAAGTCGAAGTCGGCCAGCGGTGAATAGTACGGCCCCGGGCCGGTGAGGAGCACGTGATGGACGGGCCCCGGCAGCTCCTCGAAGAACTGCTCGATCCGGCCGGGCTCCAGGGCATCGAAGGCGGCGGTGCTGGCCCCGAGTTCTCGTCCGGCACGTTCCAGGCGGTCGGGGTTGCGCGCGGTGATGATGACGTCGGCTCCCGCGGCCCGCGCCCGCCGGGCCGTCTCGAGCCCGATGCCCGCGCTGCCGCCGATGACGACGACGGTCTGCCCGGCCAGTTCCGGGGCGCTCATAGCGGCAGTTCGGTGCCGGCCCGCTCCGCCACCATGTACCTGGCGTACCAGTCGGGCCAGTTGGCGTCGGCCTGGCCGGTGCGCTTCTCATGCTCGCCGTGGGCGGCCGACGCGCGGCGCATCGCATCCGCCAGGTCGCTCGCCGAAGCGTAGGAGGTACCGCCCGGCGTCCCGGCTGCGCTGCCGCTGCCCTGAGTCGTGCTCATTGCGCGCCCCCTCGGTCACATCGGGATGACGGTAGCTCCTGTACCGCTGCAGAGCACCGGACCGACACCCTGGCCTGATCCAGTCTGCGCGCGCCGGCCGAGCCAGGACAGGCCCGGGGGTGGCCGGCCGCGCCGAATCAGGGCATATCAGCCGGCACGGCATCAGCCCCCGGCGCCCGTGTCCGTGCGGGTGACCGTCACAGGGCCCCGTTACTGTCCCTGCATGGCTGATTTCATCGACGCTGACCTGCGCGGTTCCCGGTTCGAGCGGGCTGACCTCACCGGCGCGCAGCTCGTGTCCGTGGACCTGTCCGGCGTCCAGATCCGCGGCGCTGACCTGACCGGCGCCGTCCTGCGGGGCGTCGAGCTGGACGGCGTCAGCATCTACGGGGAGCTCCAGAACGTCACCGTCAACGGTGTCGACATCGGGCCGCTAGTCGAGGCTGAGCTCGACCGGCGCTATCCCGACCGGGCCGCGATGCGCCCGGCTGACCCCGCCGGGTTCGTGCAGGCATGGGACATTCTCGAACGGCTCTGGGGCCAGACCGCCGAGCGGGCCCGCCGCCTGCCGCCCGGACTGCTCCATGAGTCCGTTGACGGCGAGTGGTCCTTCACCGAGACGCTCCGCCACCTGGTCTTCGCCAGCGACGCCTGGATCAGGCGCGTGATCCTCGGCGACCCGGCGCCGTGGGACCCGCTGGACCTGCCCTGGGATGAGGCGCCCGACACGCCGGGCGTGCCCCGCGACCGCGACGCGCGACCCTCCCTCGACACGGTGCTCGAGCTGCGCCGCGACCGGATGGCCACCGTGCGGCAGGTCATCGAGAGCCTGACGGAAGCCTCCCTCGACAGCCAGACCGAGCCGGTCGAGGGACCGGGCTGGCCGCCGCCGCGCAGCTTCGCGGTCCGTGAGTGCCTGCGCGTCATCCTCAACGAGGAATGGGAGCACCGGCTGTACGCCGAGCGGGACCTGGACATCCTGGAGGCGCGCCTGTCCTAGCCAGCCCCGGACGGGGGCGCCCGGGCTGAAACTCAGGTGCCCGCAGCGCACCTGCTGACTACTGTAGGCGCGTGCCCGAGCTGCAGCGCCTGCGCGCCGACCACGCCGATTCCGTCCTGGCCTTCGAGCTGGCTAACCGGGCCTACTTCGCTGGCTTCATCTCCGACCGCGGCGATGAGTTCTTCGACCAGTTCGCTGAGCAGCACGCCGACATGCTCGCGCAGCAGGAGTCGGGCAGCTGCGCCTTCCACGTGCTCGTCAGAGAAGACGGCACGGTTCTCGGCCGGTTCAACCTCTTCGGCCTCGAGGATGGCACGGCCGAGCTCGGCTACCGGGTCGCGCAGGACGTCGCCGGCCAGGGCGTGGCGACCGCGACCGTGCAGGAGCTGTGCCGCCTGGCCGCCGCCCAGTACGGCGTGCGGATGATCCGGGCGCGGACCACCAGCGCCAACGTCGCCTCCCAGCGGGTGCTGATCAAAGCCGGGTTCGACGTGGCCGGCCCGGCCGAGATCAACGGCCAGCCGGCTACCGGGTATCAGCGCGACCTCAGTGCCGTCTCGCCCGGTCAGCCGGACGATGCTCACTGAGCCAGCCCTGGCGGAGTCCCTGCAACGGGCCTGGGGCCTGACGGGAGCCCGGGTCAGCGTGCACAACGGCGGCATGGGCTCACAGACCTGGTTCGTTGATCTCGGCGACCAGCGGTGGGTGGCCAAGGCGGTGGACGCGCAGTCCGGCGAGCAACTCGCTGGCGGGCTGGCCCTGGCGGGCCGCCTGGAGCAGGCCGGAATCCCCGCTGGCGCGGCGGTCCCCGCGGCCGGCGGGCAGCTGTGCATCCCGGTGGCGGACGACTGGCTGGCGCTGCTGACCTGGGTACCCGGCCAGCCGCTCACCGGCCGGGACAGCCGCGAGCAGGATCTCATCGGCACCACGATGGCCCGGGTGCACCGGGCGCTGGCGGGTTACGAGGTCACCGGGGGACAGCGGTTTCACTGGGTGGACCCGGCCGCGGACTACCTGTCCCTGCGGCCCTGGCTGCGGCCGGCCGTCACCTCGGCGGTCCGGGGCCTCGATGCCGCCCGGCCGGACACCATGACGGCGGGCCTGCTGCACGCCGACCCGGCGCCGGATGCGTTCCGGCTGGACCCGGCCACCGGCCGGTGCGGGATCATCGACTGGAGCTATGCCCAGCACGGGCCTCTGCTCTACGACCTGGCCTCGGCCGTCATGTATGTCGGCGGACCAGCGCGCGCGACGGCCCTGACCGGCGCCTACCTGCGCGCGGGCCTTCTCGGCGCCGCCGAGGTCGCGGACGGCCTGGAGCCGATGGTCCGGTTCCGCTGGGCCGTCCAGGCCAGCTACTTCGCGTGGCGTATCGCCGGGAACAACCTGACGGGCATCGGCGGCCCGGACGAGAACGAGAAGGGGCTCGAGGACGCCCGCCGCGCGCTGGTCTCCTGACCCGGGTGAGCAGCCGCTCATGACGGGGCAAGATGTCCTCCCGGTGCCGCCGCGAGGGCCAGGCTGACGGCCCGCTCGCTAGCGGCCGTCA
Organism: Streptosporangiaceae bacterium; assembly: GCA_036490755.1. Lineage (GTDB taxonomy): Bacteria > Actinomycetota > Actinomycetes > Streptosporangiales > Streptosporangiaceae > DASUBV01. Next base: position 2,618 of record DASXDJ010000168.1, on the reverse strand, counting down.
TCCTGGCATCGGCGTCCAGCCAATCCCGGACCTCACCGGCCCAGCCGCCGATCAGCCTGCGCGCATCCCGGATCTCTGCCTGGCGGGCGTGAAGGACGGCATCCATCGCCGCGAGCTGACCCAGTGCCCGCTCGGCGTTAGCGCAGCCCCTCCACCGACAGGCCGAGTTCCGCGGCTACCGCACCGATCGCTGTCACGATAGCCAGTACAGCACCGCAAGCCCGACCACGACTATCCCGCGCACCAGGTGATGGGACAGGTGACTGCGGCCCGCGACCAGCTGCCCGTACCGGACCGGCGCGGCGATCGAGCAGGCCAGGCGGCGACGACGACGGCCAGGTTCCCGGCCAGCAGGCCGGCTCCGATCAGGAGCCCGGCCTAGCCAGGGCGGGCCCAACGGGGCGGTCTAGCCAGGCGGGTTTAGCCAGGCGGATTTAGCCAGGCGGATTTAGCCAGGCGGGCCGAACCAGGTGGCCAGCGCGGCCGGCAGCCCTGGGTCGGTGAGCTCGCCCGCCCAGGCGACGTGACCGTCGGGCCGGATCAGCACGGCCTCAGGCGCCGTGACGGTGCCCAGCACCGGAAGCTCCCACGGACCCCCGTAGGTGGCGTCGATAAGCGGTACCCGGTCCGCCCAGGGACTGATGTCGGAGCCGCCAGGAATGCCGAGGCTGAGGAGCACCGGGCGGGCCTCGTGCAGCAGCGTGTAGACGCGCACCGGGCCGCTGGCGGTGACCAGGTCAAGGTCGGGCATGCGGCGGCCGGTCAGCGGGTGACCCGCGCCGAGGTCGTAGTGAACGTCCAGGCCGGACATCATCGCGCCGAAGCTCCGGCGAGGCTCATCCATGCTGAGCAGCTCAGCCACGGAGTCACGCAGGGCGTCGGTGTGGTCGTCGGAGCGGAGCAGCACGGTCTGCGCCATGGTGGTGCGCAGCACCCGGGCCGCGACCGGGTGCCGCTCGGCCTGGTAGCTGTCCAGGAGGGTCTCCGGCGATGCCTGCCTGACCACCCGGGCCAGCTTCCACCCCAGGTTCACCGCATCCTGCACGCCGATGTTCAGGCCCTGTCCGCCCACCGGGTAGTGCACGTGCGCGGCATCGCCGGCCAGCAGCACCCGCCCCGCCCGGTAGGACGCTGCCTGCCGGGCCGTGTCGGTGAACCGGGAAATCCAGGCGGGGCTGTGAACTCCGTAATCCGCTCCCCGCGCGGCGACGAGCGCCTCGCTGAGGTCGTGCAGGCTGGGCTCGCCGGCGTTCCCGGTGGGCTGCTCGCTGACCAGGACCCGGACCAGCTTGCTGTCCTCGAGCTTGCTCAGCCCGTGAATGCCCCTGGCATCACGGCGGATGCCCCACTCGGGCTCCTCCGTCAGCTCGACCTCGGCAATCAGGGAGCTGGTCGTCGGGTCCGACCCCGGGAACTTGATGCCAGCCGTCTTGCGGATGACGCTGCGTCCCCCGTCGCACCCGGCGAGATACTCCGCCCGCAGCGACCGGCCGCCGGACAGCCGGACATCAACGCCTGTGTCGTCCTGCGCGAAACCTTCGACCTCCTGGCTGCGGTAGACCGGCACCCCCAGTTCCTGGACCCAGTCGGCCAGGATGCGCTCGGTCTGACTCTGTACCAGGGCGAGCCCGTAGGGATGGCGGCTGGGAAAGTCACTGATGTCCAGCCGGATCCAGGCGAATCCCGCGACCTGAGCCACCCGCCCCTCCGCCAGGAACCGGTCCGCGATCCCGCGCTGATCGAGAACCTCGATGGTGCGGGCCTGCAGGCCCAGCGCCCGGGCGCCGACCAGGTCCTGGCTGGCCCGCCGCTCGACAATCGCCACGTCGATTCCCGCCAGCGCCAGCTCGCCGGCCAGCATCAGCCCGGTGGGGCCAGCGCCGGCGATCAGCACTGCATGGTCAGTCACTGCTAGCCACCTCCGGGACCCGGAACACCTGATCCTCCGCCAGGACCGTCATCGTCGTTGTGTCCTCCTTCACCTTGATGCGCAGGGTCCAGGCCGGCCTTATCTGGACAGCCAGGCGCAGCGGCGATGATGCTACCGCTGCCCACCGAGGCCAGCTGGCCGAGCATCTCGGTGCCACTCCGGCCGATACGCCCGCGCGATTCCGCCGGGTGAGCACCGGCACGCCAAGCCGCCCGTCCCGACCGTGGCGATGCTCGGCGAGACCATGGTGCACGGCGAGGACATCCGCCGGCCGCTCGGCATCGAGCGCGACTATCCCGTCACCACCCTGACCATCTCGGCCGAGTACTACCAGGGCTCTGACCTGTCCGCCCTCACCAAAGGCCGTGCGCGTGACCTGCGGCTGACGGCACCGACGGTCCTTCACCGCCGCTGCCGGGCCGGAGGTCTCCGGCACCACCTGGCCCCGGTCATGGCCATGGCCGGTCGCACGCCCTACTGCGATGAGCTCGACGGCGACGGAGTCGCCATCCTGCGCGAGCGCCACGTACCGGCGAGGTGAGGGATTTCGCCGTATCGTCGCGGAGTCTGCGGATCGCCATGCGCGGCGGGCGGCGGCGGCCGAGATCAGCGAGATCCTGCGCCGGGCGGAGTCGGCGACCGCGTGAGCGATTGGACGTGGGAGTACGTCCCTGACACAGCTAGTGTC
>DASXDJ010000167.1:0-86724 GCA_036490755.1 Streptosporangiaceae bacterium | reverse complement strand
CCGCCCGAGGGTCCGCAGGGCGAGGGGCTGCTGGTGCTGCTCACCAACTTCAATGCGCTGGTGCTGCCGATCATCTCGCTGACGCTGATCACCATCGCGCTGTTCAGCCGGTACATGCGCTCGGCGGTGCTGGACAACCTGACCGAGGATTACGTCCGGACCGCGAAGGCCAAGGGCGCCGGGCAGCGCCGGGTGCTGCTGCGCCATGTGCTGCGCAACTCACTGATCCCCATCGCCACGCTGCTCGGCCTGAGCCTGCCCGGCCTGATCGCCGGCGCGCTGATCACCGAGTCGGTATTCAACTATCCCGGCATGGGCTACCTGTTTTACCAGTCGGCGCTGAACCAGGACTACCCGGTGCTGCTCGGCCTCACGGTCATCGTGGCGCTGGCCACCGTGGCCGGGTCGCTGCTGGCCGACGTAGCCTACGCCGTCCTCGACCCGCGAGTGAGGTACAGCCAGTGAGCCTGGGAAATCTTCCGCCCGAGCCAGCGGGGCCGTCGGCCGCCGTGCAGGTGGCCGCCCCCGGCGATCCGGCGCTCGCCGCCGGGATGCTGCCGGCCGGCAAGCCGCGCAGTTCCTTCCGCCACGGCCTCGAGGTGTTCGCCGAGAACAAGCTCGCCATGGCCGGCGTCGGCGTCATCGTGTTCATGCTGCTGTTCTGCTTCGCGGGGCCGCACCTGTACCACACCAACCAGCTGACGGTGAACCTCTCCCAGGAGGAGCTGTCCCCCAGCGGCCATCACCTGCTGGGCACTGACGCGGGCGGGTTCGACGTGCTGGGCCGGCTGATGGTGGCCGGCCAGGTGTCCCTGGAAGTCGGGATCGCCGCCGCGCTGCTGGCCACCGTCGTCGGCGTGCTGTGGGGCGCCATCGCCGGCTATGTCGGCGGGATCGCGGACGCCCTGATGATGCGCGTCGTGGACGCCCTGCTGTCCATCCCGGCGCTGCTGCTCGCGCTGGTCGTGGTCTCGATGGTCAACCCGTCCCGGGGCGTGCTGATCCTGGTCATCGCGCTGACCTCGTGGCTGACGACCTCCCGGCTGGTCCGCGGTGAGGCGCTGTCGCTGCGCACCCGGGACTACGTCCAGGCCATGAAGGTGATGGGCGGCGGCGGCCCGCGGGCCGTGCTGCGGCACATCGCGCCGAACGCGATCGGCACGATCATGGTGAACGCCACGTTCCAGGTCGCCGACGCCATCGCGCTCATCGTCGCGCTCAGCTACCTCGGCCTGGGCATTCACCCGCCGCAGACGGACTGGGGCGGCATGCTCAGCGACGGCATCCAGTACGTCAACGACGGTTACTGGTGGCTGATCATTCCCGCCGGGTTCTGCATCGTGATCGTGATCGCGGCGGCCATCTTCATCGGCGAGGGCCTGCGGGACGCGGTCGAGGTCCGCCTGCAGCGGCGCTAGCGGCCCCGCTCCCCGCCGGGCGAGCCCGGCCTACCGGATGCCCCAGACACTGACGAGGACACATGGCACCGCTGCTTCAGATTGACGACCTGCACACCGAGATCCGGCTCCGGAACGGGGCCGTGCACGCGCTGGACGGCGTGAGCCTGCACGTGGAGGCGGGCGAGTGCCTCGGCATCGTCGGTGAGTCCGGCTGCGGGAAGACGATGACCGCGCTGTCGGTCATGCAGCTGCTGCCGGCCGGCGGGCACATCACCGGCGGCCGGATCACGCTGGACGGCAAGCTCATCTCCGCGCTGGATGACCACGCCATGCGCCAGGTCCGCGGCAACGAGATCGGCATGATCTTCCAGGACCCGATGACCTCGCTGAACCCGACCATGACGGTCGGTGATCAGGTCGCCGAGACGGTGCTGCTGCACCGCGGCGCGGATGCCGCCGCGGCGCGGGCCCGCGCGGTCGAGGTGCTCGACCTGGTCGGCATGCCCGGCGCCGCCGAGCGGGCCGGCCATTCCCCGCATCAGCTGTCGGGCGGCATGCGGCAGCGCGTGATGATCGCGATGGCGCTGGCCTGCGAGCCGAAGCTGCTGATCGCCGACGAGCCGACGACCGCGCTGGATGTCACCATCCAGAAGCAGATCCTGGAGCTCATCGACGACCTGCGCCAGCGGCTCGGCATGGCGGTCATCCTGGTCACCCACGACCTGGGCGTCATCGCGGGCCGCGCGGACCGCGCCGCGGTCATGTACGCGGGGAAGGTGGTGGAGACCACCAGCACGGCGGCCCTGTTCGCCAATCCCCGCCACCCCTACACCGAGGCCCTGTTCGGAGCCCTGCCGGAGAAGGCAGCACCCGGCGGGCAGCGGCTGTACAGCATCCCCGGCATGCCGCCCGACCTGGTCAGCCCGCCCGCCGGCTGCCGGTTCGCGGCCCGCTGCCGGCACGCCCGCGCCAGCTGCACGCAGACCGCGCCAGAGCTCGGCAGCGACACCGCGGGCCACGCCTACCGGTGCTTTTTCCCCGTCGGCCGCGCCGCCGGCGACGGCGGCCCCGCCCGGCCGGCGGTGACCGGCGGGCCGGCCGCGCCCCGGCCTGCTCCCGGCCTGGATGAACCGGTGCTGCTGCACGCCGGCCAGCTGGTCAAGACCTTCACCGTGACCGCCGGCGCGGTGCTGCAGCGCAAGATCGGCGAGGTCAGCGCGGTGGCCGGGGTGAGCTTCGACATCCGGCCCGGCCAGACGTTCGGCCTGGTCGGCGAGTCGGGCTGCGGCAAGACGACGATCGGCCGGCTGATCGCGGGCCTGGAGAAGGCCAGCAGCGGCTCCCTGCTGCTGGACGGCGAGGACCTGACCCGGCTCAGCACCCGCGAGCGCCGCCGCCGCAGCCCGGAGGTCCAGCTCATGTTCCAGGACTCCTACGCCTCCATGGACCCGCGGATGCGGGTCGGCACCATCCTGCGCGAGCCCCTGGCCATCCAGCGGCTGGGCGGCCGCACCGAGCAGCACGCCAGGATCGCCTCGATCCTGGACGCCGTCGGGCTGCCGCGCGGCGCGGTCGAGCGCTACCCGCACGAGTTCTCCGGCGGCCAGCGGCAGCGGCTGGGCCTGGCCCGGGCGCTGATCATGAGCCCGCGGCTGGTCGTGGCCGACGAGCCGGTCTCGGCGCTGGATGTCTCCATCCAGGCTCAGATCCTCAACCTGATGATGGACCTGCAGCGCGATCTCGGCCTGACCTACCTGCTTATCTCCCATGACCTGTCGGTGGTCCGGTACCTGTCCGACACGATGGGCGTGATGTACCTGGGCAAGCTCGTCGAGGCGGGCCCGGCGGGCGAGGTGTACGCCCGGCCGGTGCACCCCTACACGCGGGGCCTGATCGACACCATCCCGGTCGCCGACCCGGCCACCGCGCGGGCCCGCGCGGACCGGGGCGTCGCGGGCGAGCTGCCGTCGGCCATCCGCCCGCCGTCGGGCTGCCGGTTCCGCACCCGGTGCCCGCTGGCCCAGGAGATCTGCGAGCAGAAGGAGCCGCCGCTGCGGCCCTTCACCGCCGGCGGTCACCTGGCCGCCTGCCACTTCCCGCTGCGCGAGCCCGAGGCCGGCGCCGCGGTCAGCGCCGGGGTGGCACCGGCAGGCACCCGCTAGGAACACCAGATACCAAACGGGCGCGACCAGCTCCGGCCGCGCCCGTTTGGTATCGGCTCTTCGCTGCTGCTGCGCGGCGAGCGGTTAGTGGCCGGCCGAGCTCACGTGCTTGTGCGGGTACGTGGCCGACCAGCCCTGCTTGAGGTTCACGTTGTACATCGCCACGCTGGCCGCCGGCAGGCCGTCGGCCGGCCGCGTCGTCAGGGTCTCGTCGCCGCTGATCAGGCCGGTCGCCGGGTCGACGAACAGGACGATCTGGGACGCCCGGTCTCCGGGGTAGCTGAACCACAGGGCGGTGCCCTTCAGTCCGCCGGGTCCCCTGGTCCGTGGCCGCACCTGGATCCCGGGCATGGTCGAGAGCACCTGGTAGGTCGCGGCGCGCACCTGCGGCGAGATCGCCCCGTACTGCAGCAGCACGGTGGCCATCGTGAAGATCGACCCGTTGCGCTGCTGATGGTAGTTCTCGCCGGAGGACTCCTTGAAGTACTTGACCGTGTTGCTGCCCCGGGCCCCGACCTGGCCTTCGAGCAACTCCCGGAGCCTGGCCGGGTCGGCCGGCAGATTCGCGTCGCTGCCCCGCGAGTTGGTGCCGGTCTTGGGTCCCAGCCAGAACGCCGGACCGCCGTGCCGGGGCGGCCGCCCGTAGTACCGGACTGATCCTCCCCAGCTCGGGACCGAGCCGTTCCGCCGCGCGGCCGCCACTTGCTGTTATCACCGTCCGCTACGCCGCGGCCCCCCGGGCGCTGCGCGAGCCCGTCAGCGCTGCCGAGCGGCCGGACGCGATGATCGCCGTCCCGTGATCATCGCGTCCCGGCCCCGGGTCAGGAGCTGGTCAGGATGACGAGCTGCTGGGTCGCCCGGGTCATCGCGACATAGCGGTCGACCACTCCCTCGATGCCCGTGCCGAACTTCTCTGGGTCGACCAGGATGACCAGGTCGAACTCGAGCCCCTTGGACAGCTCCGGGGGCAGCGACCGGACCCGGCTGGTGGCCGGGAACGCGGGATCGCCGATGACGCAGGCGATCCCCTCGGCATGCCCGGCGAGCCACGCGCCGAGGATGGAGTCCAGGTCCGACGCCGGCCCGTGCTGCACGGGGACCCCGGTGCTGCGGATGGAGACCGGCACGTTGGCGTCCGGGAGCACGCTGCGGATAACCGGCTCGGCCTCCGCCATGATCTCCTCTGGCGTCCGGTAGTTGATGCTCAGGGAAGCCAGGCTGATCTGGTCCAGCCCGACCCGCTCCAGCCTCTCCTGCCACGACTCGGTGAACCCGTGCCGGGCCTGGGCCCGGTCCCCGACAATCGTGAAGCTGCGGGACGGGCAGCGCAGCAGCAGCATCTGCCACTCCGCATCGGTCAGTTCCTGAGCCTCGTCCACCACGATGTGCGCGAACGGGCCGGCGAGCACGTCCCGGTCGGCGGTGGGCAGCGCGGCCTCGTCGACCAGGGCATCGTGGAAGTCCTCGCCGCGCAGCATCGTCACCAGGCCGAAGCCGTACTCATCGTCGGCGACCTCGATCAGGCTGCTGACGACCCGGTCCATCCGCTCGCGCTCGGCGGCGACCGCCGCGTCATGGCGGCGCTGGCGCCGGGCCAGCCGCGGGTCGCCGAGCAGCTGCTGCGCCGCGTCCAGCAGCGGCAGGTCCGACACCGTCCAGGCCTGAGCGTCCGGGCGCTGCAGTCGCTGAACCTCGTCGGGACTGAGCCAGGGAGCGCACATCCGCAGGTAGGCAGGTACCGACCACAGGTCTGCGACGAGGTCCGCCGGCTCGATCAGCGGCCACGCCCGGTTGATGATCGCGCGCAGCTCCCGGTTCTGCAGCAGCGACTTCCGCAGCTGGTCAGCCGGCACGTCGCCGCCGTGGTTATCGACGCAGATCGTAAGCAGTTCGGCCCAGATCTGCTCGCGCGCCTCGTTGTGCGGAGTACCAGGGTCGGCTGCCCCGAACACCTCGGCCCAGTCCTCGGCGCTCAGCCGGATGCCCGACCACGGGGTCTCGACGAGCACCGCCTGAGCCGGCGGATTCTCGTAGAACCGGACGGCGGCCTCGATCGCGCGGACCAGGTCCGCGGACGACTTCAGGCGGGCCACTTCCGGGTCGGCCTCGGTGGTGGCGGCGGCGCCTTCGGGGATGAGGTCCCGCAGGGTGGCCGTCTGCACGCCTTCCTCGCCGAGACTGGGCAGCACGTCTGCGACATAGGCCAGGTAGGGCTGGTGCGGGCCGACGAACAGCACGCCGCCCTGGCGGTGCCCGAGACGCGGGTCGGAGTACAGCAGGTAGGCAGTGCGGTGCAGGGCAACAACGGTTTTCCCGGTGCCCGGGCCGCCGTCGACGATAAGGGCGCCACGGGATCCGGCGCGGATGATGGCGTCCTGGTCGGCCTGGATGGTGCCGAGCACGTCACGCATCCGGGCCGACCGGTTGCTGCCCAGGCTGGCGATGAAGGCGGACTGATCATCGAGCGCGGCGTGCCCGTCCAGCCCGTCGGCGGTGAACACCTCGTCCCAGTAGTCGCTGATCCGGCCGCTGGTCCAGCGGTACCGGCGGCGGCTGGCCAGGCCCATCGGGCGGGCGTGGGTCGCGCCGAAGAACGGCTCCGCCGCGGGCGAGCGCCAGTCAAGCAGCAGCCGCCGGCCCGCCCGGTTGGTGAGGCCCAGCCGGCCGATGTACACGGGCTCGGCGTTGCCTGCGCTGACGATCCGGCCCAGGCACAGGTCCAGGCCGAAACGGCGCAGGGTGCGCAGCCGGGCGGTCAGCCGGTGGATCTCCTGATCCCGGTCCAGAGCATTCTGACCGATGCCGCCGGGCGCCTTGCGCTCGGCATCGAGGCGCTCGACCAGGTCAGCGATTGACTGCTCCAGGCACTCGGCGATGGCGGCGAGGTGCTGCTCGTCGCCGCCGATCAGCACCGGGTCGGCCTTGGCTGCGAGGTGGTCGGGAAGATTGAATGCGCTGGTAGTCAGGGAATTCACGCCTGCGATTATGCGGCACGACCCGGGTCTTGCGGCAAGCCCCCCGGTGCGGTATAAGTTAAAAATGGAGAGGTGTTGCTGCCCTCTCCATTGGCATGTCTGGGCCAACCCGCGCGGCCGGGCCTCGTTGCATCATGCGGCGGGGCTGCCGGCCTCATGCGGGCGGGCCTGGCGGCGGCTGCCCGGCAGCCTCGAAGGACCTCCCGACGAACTGCTCGCCGTGCTCGGTCCCCTCATACCGGGACAGGTCCTCGCCGATTCCGGCCAGCCGCAGGACCTGTCCGCCGGGGGCCTGAAAGTACAGGTGGGGGTCCGGCACGTCCAGGACCCGGACGCCGAAGGCGACGATCTCCCGCCGCAGTTCCCCCACGTTGTCGGACTTGAGTTCCAGGTACATCGCCTTGAGGAATTCGGTGTCGGGCAGGGCGACGCCGTCGTCCTCGTACATAAACGCGATATAGAAATCCTCGCCCAGGCGGAAATCGTCCTTCTGGTCTCCCTCGCGGACGATCGTGCAGCCGAGCACATCCCGGTAAAATCGCCGAATCCGGTCCTTTTCGGCCCGCGAGACCCGGACCGCCGCATGGTTTCCGAAGATGACCTGCGTCATGCTTGCCTCCACTCTGAACCGTCACCAACCCAACGTCGGCTGGGAAGGAGGATTCCGCGCCCGGGCGACGCGAAATCCTCCCCGTTAATCACATCCTGGTAGGTAGACACAGCTGCGGCCTCGATCTGGGCGGCAGGCGGCCGGGACGGGCTGGCTGAGGGATGCCGCCGGGCGGGCTCGTGCCCGGAAAGTCATAATTGTTCCATGACCTCCTTCCGCCGGGCCTTCAGCACGCTGGCTTTCCCGGCCGCGAGCCTGGGCGAGGCGCTCACCCTGGGCCGGTCCTGGGGCTATGACGGCGTCGAGCTGCGGCTGATCGACGGCGAGCTGATCGACCCCGGCATGCCCGCCGCGCAGCGGGCGCAGATCCGGCGCACGCTAGCCGCGGCCGGGCTGCCCGCGGTCGCCGTGGACAGCTCGATCCGGCTGACTGACGGCGCTGCCGCGACCGCGCAGCTGAACCAGTTCCTGGAGCTGGCCAGCGACTGGGAGGCACCGCTGGTGCGGGTGTTCGGCGGGCCGCTGCCGGCCGGCGGGCCCGGCCGGGCCGCTGGCCTGGCGGCCGCAGCCCGGGTGCTGACCGCCGCCGCCCCGCGGGCCGCCCGGCTCGGCGTCCGGATCGGCCTGGAGACGCACGATGACTTCTCCGCGGCCCGGGTCGTCGCCGGGGTACTGGCCCGGGTGCCGGACCCGGGCGTCGGCGCCGTATGGGACAGCCACCACCCGTTCCGGGCTGGCGAGAGCGCGGCTGAGGCGTACGCCGCGCTTGCCCCGCGGATCCTGCTGGCCCAGGTCAAGGACGCCCGGCGGGCACCGGAGCGGGCCGACGGCTGGCAGCTCGTGCTGCTGGGCCAGGGCGAGGTACCGGTGCGCGAGATGCTCGCCTTGCTGGCCGGCGGCGGATACCAGGGCTGGGTGTCGGTCGAGTGGGAGAAGCGCTGGCACCCGGAGATCGAGGAGCCGCAGGTCGCGCTCCCCCAGCACCTGGCCGTCCTGCGGGCCTGGCAGGACGGCGGTAATCCCGAGGCACGGCAGGAGGCACTGTGACCGGCGGCGGCTCACCCAGCGGCTCAGAAACCAGCGGAGCAGGCAGCGGCCCGGCCGCGGGCCGGATGTTCGGAATCGGCATCGTCGGGGCCGGGGTGATCAGCGCGACGCACGCCGCGGCCGTCGCGGCGCTGCCAGACGCCCGGATCACCGCGGTGACCGACGTCGACCCGGGCCGGGCGCACGCGTTCGCGGCCGAGCACGGCGCGGCGGCCGAGCCCAGCCTGGCTGCCCTCCTGGCCCGCGACGATGTCGATGTCGTCGCGGTCTGCGTGCCCAGCGGCCTGCACGCGGAGATCGGCGTGCGGGCCGCCGCAGCCGGCAAGCACCTGATTGTCGAGAAGCCCATCGACGTCTCCCTGGCCGCCGCCGACCGGCTGATCGCCGCGGCCGGCGCGGCCGGGGTGGCGCTGACCGTCATCTCGCAGCACCGCTTCGACCCCGGCCTGGTCCGGCTGCGCGAGCTGGCGGACGGCGGCCGCCTCGGGCGGCTGCTGCTGGGCGAGGCCAGCACCAAGTGGTTCCGCAGCCAGGGTTACTACGACAGCGCGGCGTGGCGCGGGACCTGGGCGATGGACGGCGGGTCACTGCTCAACCAGGGCATCCACTACGTCGACCTGCTGAGCTGGATCATGGGCCCGGTCGCCGAGGTCAGCGCCGTCTATGCCACCGAGAACCACGAGATCGAGGTCGAGGACACCGCGCTGGCCGTCGTCCGGTTCGGCTCCGGCGCGGTCGGCACGATCACCTCCAGCACCGTGGTGTTCCCGGGCTTCGCCCAGCGCCTGGAGATCAGCGGCACCAGCGGGACCGCCATCATCGAGGACGGCGTGCTGGCCCACCTCGGCCTGCGGGCAGAAACTCCTGACCCCGGTCTGCGCGGCCGCCGCGAGCATCTCGGCGCGGCGCTGCCGGACGCGGCGGCCCAGGCCGCCGCCATCGGCGTCGCCAGCCACGCGGCCCAGATCGCTGATCTGCTGGCGGCCGTCGCGCAGGGGCGCCCGCCCGCCGTGACCGGCTCCGACGGCCGGGCCACTCTGGAGATCATCTGCGCGGTGTATGAATCGGCCCGGACCGGCCAGCCTGTCGCGCTCGGCGCCGGGGCGGCCCCGGCGCCCGCCCGGTAAGGCCCGCCCGGTGACCTTCACCCTCAGCGGTTTCGCCGACGAGATCTCACCCGACCCGGCCGAGCAGCTGGCCACCCTGGCCGCGGAGTCCATCACGCACCTGGAGCTGCGCAGCGCCTGGTCGGTCAACGTCGCTGACCTGGACGACAGCCAGGTCGCCCGGCTGGGCACCGCCTTCCGGCAGGCCGGCGTGACGGTGTCTGCGATCGGCTCGCCGATCGGGAAGATCGGCATCGCTGACCCGGTCGGCCCGGAACTGGAGCGGCTGCGCCGGGTCGCCGGCGTCGCCGCCGCGCTCGGCACTCCGCTGGTGCGCGTCTTCTCGTTCTTCCTGCCCCCGGCCGATCCGCCCGGCCGCTACCGCGATGAGGTCATCGACCGGATGGGAGCGCTGGCCGCCGTCGCCGCCGAGCACGGCGTGGTCCTGGCCCACGAGAACGAGAAGAACATCTTCGGGGACATCCCGCAGCGCTGCGCCGACATCATCGAGACGGTCGGCTCGCCGGCCCTGCGGGCCACCTTCGACGCCGCCAACTTCGTCCAGTGCGGCGTCGCCCCGCACACCGAGGCCTACCCGCTGCTCCGCCCGCACCTGGTCTACCTCCAGGTCAAGGACGCGATCGCCGCGACCGGCGAGGTCGTCCCGGCCGGCCGGGGCGACGGCCAGGTCGCCGGCACCCTCGCCGCGCTGCACGCCTCCGGCTTCGCCGGCTACGCCTCACTCGAGCCGCACCTGGCCGCGGCCGGCCCGTTCGGCGGTTTCTCCGGCCCGGACCTGTTCCGGACCGCGGCCGGCGCATTCAAGCAGCTCCTCGCCAGCCTGAGCATTCCCTGGGACTAGGGCGGGCCGGCCAGCAGGCCGAGGATGGCGTCCCACGCCCGGCCGCCGAGCCGCCGGTTCGCCGCGTCGGTGCCGCCTCGCTGCATCCGCATGCCCGCGGTCACGACCGGCTCGCCGGGGAGAACCGCGCGATGGCCGGCCGCCTCCTCGGTGATGACGGTGGTCGGGAGCTGGTGGCGGGCGCGCCGCCGGGCGATCAGCCCGGCGTGCAGGCCAGCCGGCCAGACCTGGTCATCCCCGCCGGCGACGAGTACCACGTCCGGGATGCGCTCGACGGCGATGGTGGCGGCACCGACGGCCGCCGGGCTGAGCTCCCGCGAGCGGAGGTAGAGGCTGCGGTAGCTCGGCGGATCACTGCCGGGCTGCCAGTCCGCGGCGAGCGGAACGAACGGAACCGGCGCTCCGGCCAGCGTCCAGTGCGAGGTCTGCCGCCCGTCCGGCGCGACTCCGGCCCAGACGACGTCGGACGGCGAGAACGCGACGACGGCGCTGACCTGCGGTGTCTGCGCGGCGGTGAGCAGTGCTGCCTCGGCCCCGAAGGACAGGCCGATGAGGATGACCCGGTCGCAGTCAGCAGCCAGCCGGGCGACCCGCGCCTGGAACGTCTCGACGGCGATCTCCCACGGGCCCGGGTTCTGGCCGGGGCCGCCGAACCACTGAATCGACTCGGCCAGCGCACCCTGCTCAGCGAGCAGCCGGGCCCGTGACTCGTCGGCCAGGCCGCGGGATCCCGCCAGCACGAGAACCCCGGCCCCGGAATGCTGCCCGGGGATCCACCGCACGCCCGGCGGGCCGGCCATGCTCTCGCGTCGCATGGATCCAGTCTGCCGTGGCCGGAACCGCGCTGCGCGGCCCGCCCGGCCCGCCCGCAGTCCGCGCGCAGTCCGCGCACCCGCCGCGACCAGCGGGAAGCAGCCGGCCTCAGCTGCCGCTGACCGTGAGCCGGGCAATAGCCCGGCCGGCCGCGGCGCGGACCCGGGGCACCGGGTCATCCTGCAGCCCGGTCATGGCGCTGAGCGCGTCGTCCACCAGGTGCCGCGCGACCACCTTGGCGGCCATCTCGCGGACCCGCCAGGCGTCATCGGCGGTGGCCGCGATGATCGCGGCCGTGGCCTGGTCAGCCCACACATGCAGCAGGCCGCGGGCGGCCCAGACCCGGGGCCAGTAGCCGTCCCGGCCGCCCGCGCGGCCGGTGAGCACGTACTCGGCCACCCCGCCGCCCAGGGCCAGGATCAGGCCGTCGTCCGCCTCCCCGCCGCCGAGCAGGTCGATGCACCCCGCGACCAGTGCTGCGGTGCCCCGGCGCTGGCGCTCCGCCTCGATCCACTCGCGCGGCGTACCCGGGTCACTGGCCGTCATGAGCACCCCCGCCCGTGCATGCTGGTTTCACCAGTCAGATCTTCCTGCGTGCCTACCTGCCCGCGGAAGGCAGGCACGACTCTTCCGCGAGTGCCACGGCCGGCGCGATCTGGCCCGGCGACCACCTCGGTGCCCTGGCCGAGCTGGGATGGTCGGCCAGCCAGGCCGAAAAAACCGGCTCGTGTGCCGGGCGCATGCCGGTCTATCATCGCGTGGTGCTGCTGCCCGATCATCGCCGTGAGGCTCCCCGGCCCGCCTCATGCTGACGACACCCCGGCTAACGCTGCGCCAGTGGTCAGGCGGGGACCGCGAGCTGTTCGCGGAGATGAACGGCGACCCGGAGGTCATGGCGCACTACCCGCGCACCCTGACTCGCGCCGAGAGCGATCAGCTGCTGAACCGGATCGCCGCCTCCATCGATCAGCACGGGTTCGGGCTCTGGGCCGCCGAGCGCCGCTCGGACGGCGAAATGCTGGGCTTCGTCGGCCTGCAGCATGTCCCGTTCGAGGCTCACTACACCCCCGCGATCGAGCTCGGCTGGCGGCTGCGGCGCGCGGCGTGGGGCCGCGGCTACGCGACCGAGGCCGCGCGAGCGTGCGCCGGGTTCGCCTTCGGGGAGCTGGGCGTCCGGGAGCTGTTCGCCATGGCGCGGCCGGGCAATGAGCCGTCCCGGCGGGTCATGGACCGGCTCGGGATGCACCATAACCCGGCCGATAATTTCTGCTACCCGCCAGCGGGTCAGGCCGGCAGCCTGGCTTATGTCCTGTACCGGCTCGCGCCTCCGGGACCGTCGGGCTGACCCGGCCGGCTCGCCGGTGGCCGGCCAGCGAGCATCGGCGCTGACCACGGACCGGCGCAATCGAGGAGGCAGGCACTGATCATGGATCTGAACGACATCACCATGCGCCCGATCACCGGGCCCGGCGAGCTCGGCTTGTTCTGCCAGCTGCCGTACGTCCTTAACGAGGAGCTGGCCGGCGACCTGGCCGAGGGCCGGCGGCGCCCGGAGTGGATGTGGGTCGCCGTGCGCGGGAACCAGCTGCTGGCCAGGGCCGCCTGGTGGACCCGCAAGAGCGGCGGCGCGCCGCTCGTCCTGGATGTCCTCGACGTCGACGACCGCTCCCCGGATCTCGATCGCGCTGACCTCCTGGACCGCCTGCTGCGCACCGCCATAGCGGCCACCCTGCCGGACGGGGCCCGGCTGCCCCGGTACAGCCGGTTCGTCCCGCCGGACTGGCGCGAGAACCCGGCCGCGGGGCAGCCCGTGACCGACCGCATGACGGCGCTGGAACGGACCGGTGCCCGGCTCTTCGTCGAGCGGCTGCGCCTGGAATGGCGGCCCGCTTCCGGTGTTCCGGAGCCCAGCGGGCGCCTGGCGTTCCGGCCGGTCGGTGATGAGGCAGAACTCGTCGGCCTGATGACCCTGGTGCTGGAGGGGACGCTGGACGCGCACGACCGCGACGACCTGACCCGGATGCCCGCCCGCGAGGTGGCCGCCCGGCATTACCAGGGCGAGCTCGCTGGCTTCACCAGCCCGCGGGAGTGGTGGCAGATCGCCGAGCTGCCCGGCGGGGAGCCGGCCGGGTTCGTGATCCCGGCCCGCAACGCCTACAACCCGATCATCGCCTACCTCGCGGTCCTGCCTGCCCACCGCGGCCACGGCTACATCGACGACATTCTCGCCGAGGGAACCCGGATCCTCGCCGGGCAGGGCGTCCCGCACATCCGGGCGTCCACCGATCTGGGCAACGTGCCGATGGCGAACGCCTTCCAGCGCGCCGGCTACGTCAATTTCGAGCGCGAGATCAACATGACCTGGAGCTAGCTGACGCAGCCCGCGGGAGCCCGGCGGCCGGCCAGGCCGGCTGCCGGAGCGTGAGCCAGACTGACACGGTGACTCTTGCCCCCGCCTATCCCGTCCGCTCCGCCCGGCTGCTGCTCCGGCCCGTCTCGCCGGCTGATGTCGCGGCGGTGGTCGCGTACCGCTCCCAGCCTGAGGTGTGCCGGTACGTGCCGTTCGATCCGATGGACGCGGACGACGTGCGCGCGCGCCTGGCCGGAATGTGGTCCCGCCGCACCCTGGACCAGGAAGGCGAGGTGCTGGTCCTGGGCGCCGAGCTGGCCGCCACCGGAGAGCTGATCGGCGACCTCCTGCTGCGCTGGATCAGCGCCGAGGACGGGTGCGGCGAGCTCGGGTACGTATTCCACCCGGCGTATGGCGGCCGCGGGTACGCCTCCGAGGCGGCGCATGCGGTCCTGCACCTGGCCTTCGATGACCTCCGGCTGCACCGCGTGATTGCCCGGGTCGATGCCCGGAACACAGCATCGGCGCGCCTGGCCGCGCGCCTGGGGATGCGCCAGGAAGCCCGCCTGGTCGAGAACAGCCGGTACACGGGCGAGTGGTCAGACGAGCTGGACTTCGCCCTGCTCAGCAGGGAGTGGCGGGCTCAGGCGCAGGCGGGCTGCCCGGCCTGCGGGTAAGCGCCGGGCACGAGCGGCTGCGAGCTGCCCGGCAGCGCTCAGGCCAGCCGCCGGGCGAGTTCTCGCAGCGGAACCTCATACGCCTGCGCGTAGGTCGGAAAGGGATGCACGACGTCCGCCAGGACCGTGACCGGCACCTGGCCGCGGATCGCGACGCTGGCCTCGGAGATCCAGTCGTCAGCGCCCATGCCAACGGCGGCCGCCCCGACCAGGACACCGCGACCCCGGTCGGCCACGAGAACCAGCAGGCCGCCGGGCGAGCCGTCGGTGGCCGGCCGGGCCAGCTCCGACAGGTCCATGGCCGCGACCACGACGTCCAGTCCTGCCTCGCGGGCCTGGCTCTGGGTCATCCCGACGCCTGCCAGCGGCGGCTCGGTATAGATCACCCGGGGGATGGCCCGGTAGTCCGCCGTCGCGGTGCCGCCCAGCAGGTTGTCGGTGACCACGCGCCCCTGGTAGTTCGCGCCGTGCGTATACGGGGCGATGCCGGTGACGTCGCCGGCCGCCCACACATGCTGCTGGCCCTGCACCCGGCAGTGCTCATCGACGCGCACCGCGCCGTCTTCCTGCACGGGGACGCCGATCAGGTCGAGGCCAAGGTCATCGGTGGCCGGCCGGCGGCCGGCGGCGAGGATGACCCGGTCCGCCTCGACGGCCGGGCCGTCTTCCAGCAGGACGCGCGCGCCGCCGGCGGCGGTCGGCTCGGCACGCGCGGCCGCTGTGCCGACCCGCAGGCGCACGCCGCCCGACCGCAGGACCTTCTCCAGCTCCCCGGCGACCGCTGGGTCCTCGGCCCCGGCGAGCTGCCCGGCTGGTTCCACGAGGGTGACCTGCACGCCGAAGCCGGCATAGACCTGGGCCAGCTCGCAGCCGATCGCGCCGCCGCCCAGGATGACCACTGACGCCGGGTAGCCGGCCGCGGACAGCGCCTGGTCGCTCGTCCAGGCCGGAACGGCGGCCAGGCCGTCGAGGGGCGGGACAGCGGGCACCGAGCCCGTGGCCACGACCAGATCGCGGCAGGCCAGCTCCCGGCCGCCGGCCTCCACCCGGCCGGGCCCGGCGATGCGGCCGGTACCACGGATCAGCGTCACGCCGCGGTCCCGCAGGCTCGCGCTGGTGCCGGTGTCGTCGCGCTGGCCGGACAGGTCATCGCGCCGGCGTACCGCGGCCGCGAAGGCGTCCCGGTCGCTGTCCAGCGGCACGGGCGCATGGGTGCCCCCCAGATCGGCGACCCGGCGGGCCTGGGCCCGGGTGTGCGCGCTGCGCAGCATCGCCTTGCTGGGAATGCAGGCCACATACGGGCACTCGCCGCCGACGCGCAGCTTCTCCACCAGCGCGACGGACCGGCCGGCATCGGCAACGCCGCCGGCCACCCACTCCCCCGCCGAGCCCGCGCCGAGGACTACTACATCAAATGTCACCGGCCTGAAACGAGCCCGCGGAGCCGGGCCAGGCGCGCCACGCAGGTCGCGGGCATCAGCTCTGCGCCTGCTGCTCGTGTTCCTTCCGCCGGGCCCGCTGCTCCTTCTTCCGCTGCTTGCGCAGCTTGCGGTCGTCGCGCAGCTCGGCGAAGGGCTCCTTGTCGGCGGGATGGCCGCCGGCGATCGCGCGGTTGCGCTCCAGCTCAGCATTGAACTCCGCGCCCAGCAGGATGGCCACGTTCGAGATCCACATCCAGATCAGGAAGATGATGATGCCGGCGAGGCTGCCGTAGGTCTTGTTGTAGTGACTGAAGTTGGCGATGTACACGGCAAACAGGCCCGAGGCGATGAGCCACAGGGTGACGGCGACGAGCCCGCCGGGGCTGACCCACCGGAATCCGTGCCGCGCATTCGGGCTGGCCCAGAACAGCAGGGCCAGGATCAGGCTCACGATGACCAGCAGCACCGGCCATTTCGCGATCCCCCAGATCGTGACCGCGGTCGAGCCGAGGCCCAGGACGTTCCCGACCCGCTGAGCCAGGCCGCCAGTCACGACCACGATGACGGACGCGGCGACCAGCATGATCATGGTGGCCAGCGTGACGCCGAGCCGGATGGGCGCGGTCTTCCAGATCGGCCGTCCCTCCGGCACGTCGTAGATGCGGTTGGAGGCCCGCATGAACGCCGCGACATAATTTGACGCCGACCACAGCGCCAGGGCGATCCCGAGGATGACCACGATCCCCGAGGCGGCGTGCGCCTGCTGCAGATGAGTGATGTCGGTCATGATGATCTTGCGAACCGATGCCGGGGCGGCCTGGCCCAGGTTCGTGATCAGCGGCTGGGTGGCCGACCTGCCGAGCAGGCCGAGCAGCGAGACCAGGACCAGCAGGCCGGGGAAGATCGACTGAATGCCGAAATACGTCAGGGCCGCCGCGCGGTCCTGGAGGTCATCGGCCTGGTACTCCTTCAGCGCGCGCCGTGCCGCGGTCAGCCACGAGCCCCCGCTCAGGTCCGTCGGGCTGTCCGGCGCATCCGCTGGGGTCCTGGATTCCGCGGGCTGTGCCTGTGTCACTGCTGTCCCCCTCTCGCTCGTGCTCGGCTGACGGTGCCGCATGTCACTGACGGCTTTCGGTGACGGTGTCGCGGGCCTCCAGAGCCTGGTCGCGCACCTCGCCCGCCGAGCTGACGGTCTCGTTCTTCACCTCGCTGACGGCGTCAGCTGCAGCGTCCCGGACCGACTCCGCCGCATGCTGCGCTGAACCCTGCAGGCTGGCTGCCGTCTGCTTGGCTGCCGCGGTGACGGCCGGCGTGGCGGCCTCCTTCACCCTCGCGGCCGCCTGCTCCTCGGCGCTGCTGGCCGGCCAGAGCGAGCCGGCCAGCCATCCGGCGCCGAGCGCGATGAGCCCGGCGGCCAGGGGATTGCCCGTCGTCTGACGGCTCAGCTGGTGCTGAGCGGCCGAGGCCGTGCCCGCCACCGCGGAACCGGAGTCCGGTACGGACTGCGATGCCGTGCCCATGACCTTCCCCCTGGCCCCGGCGACAGCAGAGCGCACCCGGGTCACCGAGCGCCGGGCGGCCTGCGCCGGATTGACCGTATCGGCCAGGACACTGACGTCCTGGCTCAGGCCGGTCCGGGTGTCCTCAATCTGCTCGCGGATCTGATCCGGATCGGTGGTCATGACGCGCCCTCGTTTCCTTTCACCGCATCCGGGATCATCTTCACCGTCTGCGTCGTCTGCGGCAGGCCCGGCACGGCGGCAAGCTCACGGCGGCCGGCCAGTCCCAGGACCGCCGCGACCAGCAGCCAGGCGGCTCCTACGATCAGCGCCGACCAGCCGTGGCCGATGGCGTCGCCGATGCCCCACCAGGCCGCGATCGATGCGAACAGCACGGCCAGGTGACCGCTGATGCCCGCGCCGGCCAGCATCCCGGCACCCTTGCCCGCGCGCACGGCTGACTGGCGTGCCTCGGCCTTGGCTAGCTCCACCTCCTGGCGCATCAGCGTGCTCAGATCCGCGGCCACCTCGGAGAATGCCTCGCCGACCGACGGCCGCGCGGGCGCGACCGGGTCGACCGGGCTGGTCACAGGGGGCCCTCAGGGCTGGCCTGGCCCGGATCGGGCACCGGGCCGCGCTCGTCAGGGAGCGCAGCACTGCCGGTGACGTCGCCGGCCGGCCCGTCAGCCTGCGGAGCAGCGGGATCCGGGGTGAGCTCACCGGCGGACTCCGGCTGGGCGGCCGCTTCCTGAGTCGCCTGCGCCCATGGGCCCCCCGGCTGTGCCGTGCCCGGATCCGCGGCCGGGCCGGGCCCGGCGTCACCGGCGGCGGCCTTCATGCCCCGGGCGAGCCGGCCAGCCGCCAGGCCCGCCCCGGCCGCCAGCGCCAGGAATACTCCCGGCCGGCGGCGCGCGAACCGCTGGATCTCATCGAGGAGCTGCTCAGGCGTGCGCTCACCGAGCCACCGTCCGGCATCACCGGCCCGCCTCGCTGCCTGCCGGGCCAGCTCCGCAGTCATGCCCCCGCTGCCGGAGCGGTCAGCGGTCGCCCCGAGGGCATCGCTGAGTGACGTCAGTTCTGACGCCAGCCGCTGCTGACCCCGTGATGCCTGGCCTGCTACCTGCTCCTGGGCCTGATACAGCAGGTCCCTGCCTTGCCGCCCCGCCTCCGCGGCCACGGCCGCCGCCTGCTCCCGGCCCACATCGGCGGTGTGCTTCCCCGCCTGCACGGTGCTGCCGCCAAGGTCGGCAGCCTGATCCCTGACGACGTCAGCGGTACTCGGCGGCTCTGCCACCGGTTGTGCGGGCACGGCATCTTCCGGCCGGGGCGGCATGGACGCCGCCGCAAAGCCATCACTCATGAATCCTCCTCCGGGCACGAGGATGGTTCCCGGTGCCGTCCCCGCCTTCTCGGCACCCGGATCCCCTGCGCCTTACGCCATAGGCTTACACAGTAAACTTACGAGGGAAGCTTACGTTGTTCACACCGCTGGCTGCCCGAGGAAACCCGTGCTAAACCTCACGGAGCGACCGTCATGAAACGCCGGGCCGGGCGGCCGTGACAGGCGGCTGCCTCGCGGTTCGGCACGCGGACGCCGCCTGCGGGGCTGGCGCAGCTATGCGTGCCGCGCGACCGTGCCGGAGGCGAGGTACGTCGCGATGCGGTCGAGCATGTGCTCCAGCCCCGACTCGAATTCCTCGTCCCACCGGTCCATGGCGAGCCCCGCAGCCAGGCCGTACACCGTGGGGAATCGCCGCGCGTCTATCTCATCAGCGGGGTCGATGAGCTGACGCGGGGAGTCGGCTTCGGAGATCGCCTCTCGCTGCCCGGCAGAGCGGGCCGGGCTCAGGCCGCCCGGCACGGGGTTAGCGGTCGCCGTCCGGGCGGACTCGCCGTTCACTTCACTGGCGGCATCGGGGCTGACGAAGGACCCGTCGCCCGGCTTAGGATCTCGCAGCGCCATCGCACTGGTCTCCAGCAGCAGGTAGCCGAGGAGGAAGCCGTTAAAGGTGCGGTAGGTGAACAGCACCTGATCGTCGCTGAAGCCCTCTCCCGCCAGCCCGCTCAGCATGGCCTCGACCCAGCGCAGCGACCGCAGCGGCGGATTCACCCACGGGGCGGCAGGCGGCCGGGTGGCCACGAGCGGGAACGCGTGCGGGTGAGCCCGGGCGTAGCGGCGCACTCCGTGCGCCATGCCCGTCAGGTAAGGCCGCCAGCCATCGGCCGGCCGCAGCTGGACTTCGGGATCGTCTCCGAGCTCGTTGACGATCCGATCCACCACGGCGTCCAGCAGCTCATCGCGATCGGCCACGTACCGGTACAGCGACATCGAGCGGACCTCGAGCCGCGACGCCACCGCCCGCATGGTCGCGGCCCCGATGCCCTGCTCATCGACCAGCTCCAGCGTGACCGTGACAATCCGCTCCAGCGACAGCCCGCGGCCCGGCCTCGTACGACGGCCGGACTCGCCCTGCGCTCGTGCCACCGGAACCTCACCTTGAGACGATGCTGCGATGGTAACTGTCCGCCATCGCCGGCACCGGCCCGTGGCGACATGGCTGCTGGAGATCATCTTAAAGGTCCGTCAGGTTGTCCCGTCCGGCCGTCAGCCAGGCGCACGGGTCCTGCCCGGCTGCCGGAGCCGCGCGGGTCACCGGGCCGGAGTCTCCCGGTCCTTGCTCTCGAGACGATCCTGGAACGGGGCTGGCTGCGGCGGCTGGCCGCTGACCGCGGTCACGAGGTCGGCGGCCTCGTCGGACGTCCGTCGGCCCGGAGGGTGATCCCGCCGGACAGGCCGGAGGTGACCCGCGCGGCGGCCAGCAAGGCCACCTCCTGCAGGAAGCCCTCCAGATCCTGCGAGCTCAGCAGCAGGGCCTGCAGTTCGGCCGCGCTCGCGGCCTCGTCCAGCGCGACAGCGGAGCCGGCGGGCCGGGACTGGCCAGCTGCAGGGCCGTGCCCAGCGCCCCGAATCGAGCGGGAAGCCGGCTTACTAAATCGCTCTTATCGCATTTTACATGAGTATATGAATGATTGCTTATTAATAGCGCTGCTGGATTACGGCACTGACTGCGATGGACGTAATGTGGCCTGAGCTGAACGGTGACACAGCTAGGGGATGGCCGTCATGATATGGGGATAAACGGGGAAGCAGAGGGCACGGTCCGGGGGCAGGACCTGCGGGATTTGCTGGACTGGGCGATTATCCAGTCCCCGCTGAATGTCGCCTTGTTTGATACGCAGCTGCGGCATGTCCGGCTCAATACGGCCATGTACCAGCAGCTCGGGCTGAGCACCGAGGCGGCCGGCTTCGGGCAGCGCCTGACCGACATGTTCGACAGCCCGAATGCGGCCGCGGTGGAAGCGTGCGCCCGGCAGGCGCTGCGCACCGGCGTCCCGGTGGCCTGGGAGGGCGCCGCCCGGGCGCCCGGTGACCGCGAGCGGGTCTGGAAGGTGACCGTCTCCGCCATCTGCGACCCGGCGGGCACGACCTGCGGCGTGCTGCTGGTGAGCGTGGACGTGACCGATCATCACCGGGCCAGGGAGCGGCTGGCGCTGGTCAACCAGGCCACCAGGCGGATCGGCAGCACCCTGGATGTGGCCCGGATCAGCGCGGAACTAGCGGAGGTCGCTACCCCCGGACTCGCGGACCTGGTCATGGTCGATCTGCTGGAGTCTGTGCTGCGCGGTGATGAGCCGCTGGCCGGCCCGGTCGCCAGTTCCGTGCCGCTCCGCCCGATGGCCTGCAGGTCGGTCCCGGGCGGCGCCGCTGAGATCGCGGCCCGGCCGGGAGAAACATTCCGCTACCCGGCCGGCTCGCCGGCTGCCGAGGCCCTGGCCGCGGGCCGGGCACTCGTGCACCACCCGGCCGATGACGATGTCGCGCGGTGGGCAGCGGCCGATCCGGCCGGGGCCGGCCGGGTTGCCCGGCGCGACTTCCACTCGGTCATGGCGGTCCCGATCCGGTCCCGCGGCACCACGCTGGGAGTCGCGAGCTTCGTCCGGTACCAGCGGGCCGAGGCTTTCGAGGGCGACGACGTGGTACTCGCCGAGGAACTCGTCGCCCGCGCGGCTGTCTGCATCGACAACGCCCGCCGCTATACGCGCGAGCACGCCACCGCGCTGGCCCTGCAGGAGAGCCTGCTGCAGCGGCACCAGCCGGCGCAGACCGCGGTCCAGGTCGCGACCCGCTACCTGCCCAGCCAGTCCGGGGTGGCGGTCGGCGGTGACTGGTTCGACGTGATCCCGCTGTCGGGCAGCCGGGTCGGGCTGGTCGTCGGCGACGTGGTCGGCCATGGCATCGGGGCGGCCGCGACCATGGGCCGGCTGCGCACGGCAGTCCGGACCCTGGCGGACATCGACCTGGAGCCGGACGAGCTGCTCACCCGCCTGGACGACGTCGTCACGCGGCTGGCGGACGAGAACGAGTACCCGCTGGAGGCCAGTGACCTCAGCGCCACCTGCCTGTACGCGATCTACGACCCGGTGTCCCGCCGGTGCTCGATGGCGCGCGCTGGCCATCCGGTGCCCGCCATCGTGACCCCGGACGGCTCGGCCGACTTCCTGGACCTGCCGGCGGGCCCCCCGCTGGGCCTGGGCGGCCTGCCCTTCGAGGAGGCCGAGGTAGAGCTCCCCGAGGGCAGCTTGCTCGCGCTGTACACCGACGGCCTGGTCGAATCCCGCGAGCGGGATATCGACAGCGGACTGGATGCCATGCTCAAGGTGCTCAGCAAGATGCACCTCGGGCAGGACGAGCTCCGTGACCCGCCGTCGCTCGACGCGGTCTGCGACAACCTGGTCGACGCGCTGCTTCCCGAGCGAGCCGAAGACGACGCGGCCCTGCTCATCGCCCGGACCGGTGCCCTGGCCCCGGACCGGATCGTCTCCTGGGATCTTCCGCCGGAACCCGCCCTGGTAGCCGACGCCCGCGCCCGGGCCGCGCACCAGGTCACTGAGTGGGGCTATCCGGAGATGGCGTTCACGACCGAGCTCCTGGTGGGCGAGCTGGTCACCAATGCCATCGTGCATGCCCAGCCGCCCATCCAGCTGCGGATGATCCTGGATACCACGCTGAGCTGCGAGGTATCCGATACCAGCAGCACCGCCCCGCACCTGCGCCGTGCTGGCCGCTATGACGAGGACGGCCGGGGCCTGCTGCTCGTCGCCCAGCTCGCTGACCGCTGGGGCACCCGTCATACCCGGACAGGAAAGACCATCTGGGCCCAGCAGCCGCTGCCCGGGCGGGTTTCCTCCGGTGCTGGCTGAGCGGGCTCCGGCGAGCACGGCGGGAAGCGAGTCGCGCCAACCCCGCCGCACCCGGTACCATCGGTCTCGGTCAATCTGGGGTAGCTCAATCGGCAGAGCATTCGGCTGTTAACCGACAGGTTGCGAGTTCGAGTCTCGCCCCCAGAGCCATTGACGAGTGAATCCGGCGGCCCGCCGGCCCGGCCCGGACCGCGGTCACCAGGCCGCCTGCCGGTGGCCGTAGCCGGGCGCCCGCAGTCGGGCCGCGCATAACGGGCCCCGCGCTGGGCATGAGGAAGGTCACTGCCGTGCCCGCATGCGCCTGCGGCCGCCTGCGGCTCCGGCCCCGGGCCCGGCAGGCTGATTTCCTAGGAGAGGCCGACATGCACATGTACCGGATCAGCTTCGTCACCGGCTTCGCCGCCGGATATGTCCTGGGTACCCGGGCAGGTCGCGAGCGCTACGAGCAGATCATGAAGGCCGCCCGCTCGGTGGCGGGCAACCCGACGGTCCAGCAGGCCGCCGGCGCGGTCCAGGCCCAGGCCAGCGAGCTGGCCTCGACGGCCGGCAGCAAGCTCAGCGACGGGGTGCGTGACCGGGCCGACCAGCTGGCCAAGTCCGCGCGGAGCAAGGTCGAGGAGCGCGTGCCGGCGCTGCGGCGCAACGGCGACAGCCACGAGAGCAACGGCAGCGGCAACGGCCACGTGCGCAGCTCGGGCCGGGGATCGGGCAAGAAGGACTAGCTGTGCTGGCCCGGGACGCCTGCTAGGCCAGGCGTGCTGGGGCTGTGCTTGCCCAGGGGGGCCACCCCCTGGAACCCCTAGCGGCCGGGGGCGCCGCCCCCGGACCCCCGTGACTAGGCCAGGTACTCGCGCAGCATCTGCGCGCGGCTGGGGTGGCGCAGCTTGGCCAGCGTCTTGGACTCGATCTGGCGGATCCGCTCGCGGGTGACGCCGAACTCGCGGCCGACCTCTTCCAGGGTGCGCGGGTGACCGTCGGTCAGCCCGAAGCGCAGCTGGATGATGCGCTGCTCACGCAGCGACAGATTGTCCAGCACCCGGTCCAGCTGATCTTGCAGCATGATGAACGCGGCGGCCTCCATGGGCACGACCGCGTCCGCGTCCTCGATGAAGTCCCCCAGGTCGGAGTCCTCCTCGCCGATCGGCGACTGCAGGGACACCGGCTCCTGGGCGATGCGCTGGATCTCGGCGACGCGCAGGGGATGCAGGCCCATCTCGGCGGCGATCTCGTCCGGGCTGGCCTCACGGCCGAGATCCTGGTGCAGCTGCCGCTGGATGCGGGCCATCTTGTTGATCGTCTCGACCATGTGCACCGGGATCCGGATGGTGCGCGCCTGGTCGGCGATGGCCCGGGTGATGGCCTGGCGGATCCACCAGGTGGCGTACGTGGAGAACTTGTAGCCCTTGGTGTAGTCGAACTTCTCCACCGCGCGGATCAGCCCGAGGTTGCCTTCCTGGATGAGGTCCAGGAAGACCAGCCCGCGGCCGATGTAGCGCTTGGCGATGGACACCACCAGCCGCAGGTTGGCCTCGATGAGCCGCTGCTTGGCCCGCAGTCCCTCGGCGGCGACCAGGGACAGCTCGCCCATCAGCACGCCGTTCCCGTCGTCGGCGGCGAACCCGCCCTGCAGCTTCTCCTCGGCGAACAGGCCGGCCTCGATGGCCTTGGCCAGGTTGACCTCGTCCTGGGCGGTGAGCAGCGGGACGCGGCCGATCTCGCGCAGGTAGATCCGCACCAGGTCACCGGTGGCGGCGCGGCGCGTGGCATCCGGCCCGGCCACCGGCCGGACTTCCTCGACGTCCTCGGTCTGGACGACGCCGACGACTTCGACGCCCTCGTCGGCGAGTGTCTTGAGCACCTCATCGACGGCCTGGGCCGGGAAGTCGTAGCGCTCGAAGGCCGCGGCGAGCTCGGTCATGGCGATCGTCCCGCGTTCTCGCGCCTGAGCGATGAGATCTGCTACCTGGTCAGTTCGGGGTGCAGCCGTAACGCTCATGGGGACTAGTGTGCGTCAGGATGCGGCCGTTGCTCGGACACATTATTGTCACCCCGGAGCTAGTGCCGGCTGCGACCGATCGTGTGCATGTGATCACTGCAGGGCGTCGGCGGCCGGCCCGGACAGCACCTTGCGGCGCTGCTCCAGGGCGACCAGGTCACCGAACAGGCGGCCGTACTCGGCCTGCTCGGTGACGGGGTTCATGCGCTGCAGCTTCGACTTGACCCGGGCGATCTCCCGGCTCAGCGCCAGCTCCCCGACCCGGGCGAACTGCGCCTCGATGTAGCGCGCGTCCGGCTCCGCGTCGGCGCCGGGAGCGCGCACCGGCTCGACGGCGAGCTGGGTGATGAACTCGCGGACCTGCTCATCGGGTGCCGCGCCGCGCAGCTGCTGAGCCCACTCCCGGGCACCGGGCGCCGCCGCGGTGCCGCCGCACCCCGCGACGACCTCGAACGCCGCCACATGCATCGGGACGGCGAAGCTGACGGGCCCGAGCGCGTCAAAGGCCGGCCCGCACAGCGCCGGGCGCTGGACCGCCAGCTTGAGCGCCTCCCGCTCGACGCGGTGCGCGGGGTCCCGCTCGTCGTAGCCGGCCAGGCCGCGGTCACCGCTGCCCGCGCCGTCGCGCGGCTGGGGCACGGCACCGCCCGGCCCGCGGGCGCCGCGGCCGTTGCTGCCGCTGGCGGGCCCGCCGCGGCGCGGCCCGTGCCGGTCCCGGCCATCGCGGCCGCCGGGCGCCGGGCGGGCGTGCTGGCGGACCCGCTCCAGCACGAAGTCCTCGTCCATCATGCCGAGCCAGCGGTCCACGCTGATCGCGTACCGGTCGCGCAGGCCGCGGTCCTTGATCTGCCCGACGATCGCGGCCGCGTCGTCGAGCGCGGCCAGCCGGCCCTCGTTGGTCTCCAGGTTGTGCTTGGCCAGCTCGGTGCGGATGACGAACTCATAGACCGGCACCCGCTGGGCGATCAGGTCCCGCACGGCCGCGTCGCCGCGGGCCAGCCGCAGGTCGCACGGATCGAGACCGTCGGGCTGCACGGCCACGAAGGTCTGGGTGACGAACCGCTCCTCGAGCGAGAACGCGCGCACCGCGGCCCGCTGCCCGGCGGCGTCGCCGTCGAAGGTGAAGATGACCTCGCCCAGGAACTTGTCGGAGTCCATCAGCAGCCGGCGCAGGATCGACACGTGGCCCTCGCCGAAGGAAGTGCCGCTGGTCGCCACGGCCGTGCCGATGCCCGCCATGTGGCAGGCCATCACGTCGGTGTAGCCCTCGACGAGCACCGCCTGGCGGCGCTGGGAGATCTCCCGCCGGGCCAGGTCCGCGCCGTAGAGCACCGAGCTCTTCTTGAATAGCGGGGTCTCGGGCGTGTTCAGGTACTTGGGACCGTCATCGTCGGCGCGCAGCTTACGCGCGCCGAAGGCGATCACGTCGCCGGTCAGGTCGGCGATCGGCCAGATCAGCCGGCCGCGGAACTTGTCGATGAGGCCGCGGCGGCCCTGGCTGGCCAGCCCGCCGGTCAGCAGTTCCTTGTCGGTGAAGCCGCGGCCGCGCAGGTGCCGGGTCAGCGTCTCCCACTCGTTCGGCGCGTACCCGACGCCGAACCGCTCGTAGTCGGCCCGCTCGAAGCCCCGCGAGGACAGGAAGTCCCGGCCGGACGCGGCGTCGGGACTGGTCAGGCGATCGGCGTAGAAGTCAGCCGCGGCCCGGTGAGCCTGGATCAGCCGGCGGCGCAGCGACTGCTCCTGGCCGGGCACGTGGCCGCCCTGCTCGTACCGCAGCTCGATGCCGATCCGGGCCGCCAGCCGCTCGATGGCCTCGGTGAACCCCAGGCTGTCGATCTTCTGGACGAACTTGATGACGTCGCCGCCCTCGGCGCACGAGAAGCAGTACCACAGGCCGCGCGCGGGGGTGACGTTGAAGGACGGTGTTTTCTCCTCGTGGAACGGGCATAGGCCCTTCAGCGACCCGCCGCCCGCATTCCGCAGCTGGAGGTACTCCCCGACCACATCATCGATGGCCGAGCGCTCGCGAACGAGGGCGATGTCCTCGTCGCGGATCC
The DNA here is from genome assembly GCA_036490755.1 of Streptosporangiaceae bacterium. GTDB lineage: Bacteria > Actinomycetota > Actinomycetes > Streptosporangiales > Streptosporangiaceae > DASUBV01. The sequence goes on along the minus strand of DASXDJ010000167.1, from coordinate 60,487 downwards.
GGCCTGGCATGCGTCTGCTCCCCGCCCCTTCATGTCGTCGCCGCGAGTCTAGTCCCGGCTGCCCGCATTCCGGTGCCGGCTAGCCTCCCGCTGTGACCCGCCTCCCCCCGTCATCCTGCGCTGCCCCGGTCCCTGCGGCCGGACCGCGGTCCGGCAGCACCGCCCGGCCCGCCGCCGGCGGCACCGGCCGGCTCGTGCTGTGGGATGTCGATCACACCCTGGTCAGCATCGACCGCGTCGGCCGCGAGATCTACGAGCTGGCCTTCACCGAGCTGTTCGGCCGCCCGCTGCCCGACGTCGGCGCGGTGCCGATGGCCGGGCGCACCGACCGGGCTATCGCCCTGGAGGTGCTGGCCGCGGCCGGGGTGACCGACCCGCTCGCGCAGCTCGGCCCGTTCCATCAGATCCAGGCCGCCCGGGCCGCCTCGCTGGCCGGCCGGGTCCGCGAGCACGGCCGGGTGCTGCCCGGCGTGCCCGGGGCGCTGGCCGCGGTGGCGGCCGGCCGTCCCGGTATCACGGTGGTGCAGTCGCTGCTGACCGGCAACCTGCGGGCCATGGCCGCGGTCAAGCTGGGCGCCCTGGGCCTGCTGGACGCCAGCAGCCCGCTCGACATCGACGCCGGGGCCTACGGCACCGAGAGCGAGACCCGCGCCGACCTGGTCCCGGTGGCCCGCCGTCATGCGGCGGCCCGCTACGGCGCCCGGCTGGGCGGCACGGACTTCAGCGGCCTGGCCACCGTGCTGGTCGGCGACACCCCGCTCGACATCGAGGCCGCCCTGGTCGCGGGCGCCCGCGCGGTGGGCGTGGCCACCGGCCAGTTCAGCGGCGCGGTCCTGGCCGCGGCCGGCGCGCACGCGGTCCTGCCGGACCTGACCGACACCGCGCAGGTCGTCGCCGCCATCCTCGGCTAGCCGCCTCGGCTAGCCGGGGCCGGGACGGCTAGGCCAGGTCGGCCAGCGGGACATCGGCGTCGGCCAGCCGTGCGGCATCGACCGGCGACCCGGACCGGATCAGGTCCTGGATGGCGTCGCTGACGTCCCATACGTTGACGTTCATGCCCGCGACCACCACGCCGGATTTCAGCCAGAACGCAACGAACTCCCGCGACTGCGGCTCGCCCCGGTACACCACCTGGTCGTAGCCGCCCGGCTCCGGCACGCCGGCCGCCTCCATGCCCAGGTCGTACTGGTCGCTGAAGAAGTACGGCACCCGGTCATAGCTGACCTGCTGGCCGAGCATGGCGCGGGCGGCGGCCGGGCCGCCGTTGAGCGCGTTGGCCCAGTGCTCGACCCGGATCCGGCGGCCCAGCAGCGGGTTGACCGCGTTGGCCACGTCGCCGGCGGCGAAGATGTCCGGGTCCGAGGTGCGCAGCGACGCGTCGGTCAGGATGCCGTTGTCCACCTCCAGCCCCGCGTCAGCGGCCAGGCCGGCATTCGGCACCGCGCCGATGCCGGCCAGCACCACGTCGGCTTCCAGCGTCGCGCCGCCCGAGGTCAGCACCTGGCGCAGCGCGCCGGCCGCCTGGCCCGCGGCGGCGGAGCCGGAGCCATCGCCGCGCAGCTCGCTGATGCTCTCACCGAGCCGGAACTGCACGCCGTGCTCACGGTGCAGCTGGCCGAACACCTCGCCCAGCTCGGGACCGACCGACCGGTGCAGCGGCGTGGCCTCGGGCTCGACCACGGTGACCGCGCAGCCGGCCTGCCGGGCCGCGGCGGCCACTTCCAGGCCGATCCAGCCGGCTCCGGCGATCACCACCTGGCCGCCCTGGCGCAGCACCGCCAGCAGCGCCTCGCTGTCGGCGAGGGTGCGCAGGTACATCAGCCCGGCCAGGTCGGCACCGGGGACCGGCAGCCGGCGCGGCGCGGCGCCGGTGGCCAGCAGCAGCCGGGTGTAGCCGACCGCGGATCCGTCTTCCAGCCGCACCTGCCGGGCGGCCCGGTCCAGGGTGGTGGCCCGGCTGCCCAGCCGCAGGTCCACGTCGTGCTCGCCGTACCAGCCCGGCTCGTGCACGAAGGCCTTGCTCCGGTCGGCCTTGCCCAGCAGCATGTCCTTGGACAGCGGCGGCCGCTCGTAGGGCCGCTCGGTCTCGGCGCCGATGAGCACGATCGCGCCGTCGAAGCCCTCGGCGCGCAGCGTCTCGGCGGCCTTGGCCCCGGCCAGGCTCGCCCCCACGATCACGTACGTGTCGGCTGTCATCGGTCCTCCGGATCCGGGGGGCGGCCCCGGCGACTGTGCGGTTCCAGGGACGGCCCCCTGAACTCGTTCGGGCAAACGCTACCGGGATTGCCCGCAGATGCGCTGGTGCCAGGAAACCGCGGATGTGTCCGTGAGCGAGGCGATCTGGTCGATGACCACCCGCCGCCGGGCCGCATCGTCGGCGGCGGCCGCGAACGCCGTGGCCAGCATGGGATCCAGGGTGGCCGGGGCGCCGTCCAGCACGGCGCAGGTCAGCTCGCAGATCAGCTCCCGCTCCACGGCCTGGGCGGCCGCGGCGCCGGGGCGCGACATCACGTAGTGCGCCGTCACGCCCTTGAGCAGCGCGCACTCCAGCCGCTGGCGGCGGGGCACCTGCAGGTCCGCCGCGTACCGGGTCAGCGGCGGCGTGCCCGGCGGCCGGGTGGCCTGCTCGGCGGCGCCGCAGAAGCGCCCGATCAGCTCGCTGGTCAGGTTCTTGACCGCCGCGGCCGCCGCCGCGCCGCCGTCGAAGGCCCGCGGCCAGGACTCGAGCTCCAGCAGGCCGGCGAAGACCTCGCCGAGCTCCGCGGCGGTGACCGAGCCAGGCACGCAGTACTCGGCCAGGGTCAGGGCGGTGACCTGCTCGCGCTCGGCCGGGTCCCGCAGCTGGGCGAACCGGATCAGGCCCGCGTGCAGGCCGTCTTCCAGGTCGTGCACCGAGTAGGCGACGTCATCAGCCCAGTCCATGACCTGGGCCTCGAAGCAGGGCCGGCCGGGTGGGGCGCCCGCGCGGATCCACCCGAAGGTGGCGGCGTCGTCGGCGTAGGCACCGTACTTGCCGGGCCCGCCGTCGGCCGGGGCCAGCCACGGGTACTTCAGCGTGGCGTCCAGGGTGGCCCGGGTCAGGTTCAGGCCGGCGCCCGGCGCCTTGGCCTCCAGGCGGGTGAGCAGCCGCAGGCTCTGGGCGTTCCCCTCGAAGCCGCCGCAGCCGGCGGCGAGCTGAGCCAGGGCAGCCTCTCCGTTATGGCCGAATGGCGGGTGACCGAGATCGTGCGCGAGGCAGGCCGCGTCGACCAGGTCGGGGTCGCAGCCCAGGGCCGCGCCGAGCTCGCGGCCGATCTGCGCGCACTCCAGGGAGTGGGTGAGGCGGGTCCGCGGGAAATCGCCCGACCCGACGGCCACGACCTGGGTCTTGGCCGCCAGGCGGCGCAGCGCGGCGCTGTGCAGCACCCGGGCGCGATCCCTGGTGAAAGGACCGCGCCCGGAGCTGCCCGCGTGCTTGGACGGCTCGGCTGCCCGCCGCGCCGTGGCCAGGCCGTCGTAGCCGGGGGTCAACGGCTGTCGCTACCTCCCACGGACTCCAGGACGGCGGCGCGGCCGGCCTCCAGCCGGGCCACCGGGACCCGGAACGGCGAGCAGGACACGTAGTCCAGGCCGGCCGAGTGGAAGAAGTGCACCGACTCGGGGTCGCCGCCGTGCTCGCCGCAGACGCCGATCTTGAGGTCGGGGCGGGTGGCGCGGCCCTCGGCCACCGCGATCGTGACCAGCCGGCCGATGCCGTCGACGTCCAGGGTCTCGAACGGCGAGACGCCGAACACGCCCAGCTCGATGTAGCGGCCGAAGAACGAGCCCTCGACGTCGTCGCGGGAGAAGCCCCAGCCCATCTGGGTCAGGTCGTTGGTGCCGAAGGAGAAGAACTGCGCGGCCTGCGCGATCTCCCCCGCGGTCAGCGCCGCGCGCGGCACCTCGATCATCGTGCCGATGAGCGCCGGCACGTCGGTGCCGGTCTCCTCCTTGACCTCCGCCAGCACCCGCTCGGTCTCCTCGCGCGCGGCCTCCAGCTCCTGCACCGCGCCGACCAGCGGGATCATGATCTCCGGCTGCGGGTCGCCGCCGGCCTTGACCCGGTCGGCGGCCGCGTGCGCGATGGCCCGGACCTGCATGGCATACAGGCCCGGAATGACCAGGCCGAGCCGGACGCCGCGCAGGCCGAGCATCGGGTTCTGCTCGTGCAGACGGCGGACCGCCTCTAGCAGCTTGTGATCCTTCTCCGTGGCCGCATCGCCGGCCAGCGCGATCTTGACCGTCAGCTCGGTGATGTCGGGCAGGAACTCGTGCAGCGGCGGGTCCAGCAGCCGGATGGTGACCGGCAGCCCGTCCATGGCCTCGAAGATCTCCACGAAGTCCCCGCGCTGCAGCGGCTCCAGGGCGTCCAGGGCGGCCTGCCGGCCGGCGGCGTCCTCGGCCAGGATCAGGTTCTCCACCAGCTGGCGCCGCTCGCCGAGGAACATGTGCTCGGTCCGGGTCAGGCCGATGCCCTGAGCGCCGAACCGGACCGCGCGGGCGGAGTCCTCGCCGTTGTCCGAGTTGGTCCGCACCTTCAGCCGCCGCTGCGCGTCGGCGTGCTGGATGATCGCGTGCACCGCACCGACCAGCTCATCGGCGGACGGGTCGAGCCCGCCCTCGAAGTACTCGACGACCGGGGAGGCGACGACCGGGACCTCGCCCAGGTAGACCGCGCCCGACGAGCCATCGATCGAGATCATGTCGCCCTCGCTGACGACGGTGCCGTCGGCCAGGGTGAACTTCTTGCCGGGCACGTCGACCTGCAGCTCGTCGGCGCCGCAGACACAGGTCTTGCCCATGCCGCGGGCGACGACCGCCGCGTGGCTGGTCTTGCCGCCGCGGCTGGTCAGGATGCCGCGGGCGGCGATCATGCCGTGCAGGTCGTCGGGGTTGGTCTCGCGCCGGACCAGGATCACCGGCTCGCCCCTGGCGGCCCGGGCGACGGCCGTGGCCGAGTCGAACACGGCCTCGCCGACGGCCGCGCCCGGCGAGGCGCTGATGCCCTTGGCGATCTGCTTGATGTCGGTCTTGGCATCGAAGCGCGGGAACATCAGCTGGGCGAGCTGGTCGCCGCTGACCCGGCGCAGCGCCTCGTCCAGGTCGATCATGCCCTGCTCGACGAGCTGGACGGCGATCCGGAAGGCGGCCGCGGCGGTGCGCTTGCCGACCCGGGTCTGCAGCATCCACAGCTTGCCGCGCTCGATGGTGAACTCGATGTCGCACAGGTCCTTGTAGTGGCTCTCCAGCGTGGACATGATCTGCATCAGCTCGGCGTAGGACTTGGCGTCGATCTGCTCCAGGTCCTGCAGCGGGACGGTATTGCGGATGCCCGCGACGACGTCCTCGCCCTGCGCGTCCTCCAGGTAGTCGCCGTAGACGCCCTGCTGGCCGGTGCCCGGGTCGCGGGTGAACGCGACGCCCGTGCCCGAGCCCTTCCCGAGGTTGCCGAACACCATGGTCACGACGTTCACCGCGGTGCCCAGGTCAGCGGGGATGCGCTCCTGGCGGCGGTACAGGATGGCTCGGTCGGCGTTCCAGGAGTTGAACACGGCGTTGACGGCCAGGTCCATCTGCTCGCGCGGGTCCTGCGGGAAGTCCCGGCCGGTGTGCTCGCGGACGATGGCCTTATAGGTGTCGGTCAGGGCCTGCAGGTCCCCGGCGTCCAGGTCCAGGTCGTTCTTGGTGCCCTTGGCCTGCTTGGCGGCATCGATCGCGTGCTCGAAGGCCTCGCCCTCGATGTCCAGCACCGTCTTGCCGAACATCTGGATCAGCCGCCGGTAGGAGTCCCAGGCAAACCGCTCGCTGCCGGCCTGCTTGGCCAGGCCGTGCACCGACTCATCGGACAGGCCGATGTTCAGCACCGTCTCCATCATGCCGGGCATCGAGAACTTCGCCCCGGACCGGACGCTGACCAGCAGCGGGTCGGCGTGGTCGCCCAGCCTGCGGCCCATCTGCTCTTCCAGCTTCTGCAGGTGCTCGGTGACTTCGGCGGCCAGGCCGTCGGGAATCGAGCCGCTGGCGAGGTAATGACGGCAGGCGTCGGTGCTAATGATGAATCCGGGAGGTACCGGCAGCCCCAGGTTGGTCATCTCAGCCAGGTTGGCGCCCTTGCCGCCCAGCAGGTCCTTCAGGTCCTTGTTGCCCTCGGTGAAGTCATAGACGAGCTTCGGCACTGCACGCACTCCTCGGGATGCCGCCCCGCCGGCCTGACACCCGGCGGCAGACGACGGTGGTAGACGGCTCAGTGAATTTGCGGCCTCACGGCCCCTCTGTGTGGACTCTACCGAGCATCTGCCGTGCTCGTGGCCACGGACGGGCAGAACCGGCAGGACGGGCCGCCGCCCCCGCGCCCGGCGGCGCCTGACAGGCGGAATGGCCGGGTTTTCCGGGCCGGCCGGGCCAACCCGGCTCCGCAGAACAGCCAGATCGGCGCATGCGGCGAATTAACCTGTCAGGTGAAGCAGCGGAACACGGCTGAGGCGAGTCACAGATACGTGAGCAGCAATTCTGATGCCCCGGCGATATTGCTGGCACCGCGCCGGGCCGGCGGGCCACTGCTGGACGCCGCGCCCCGAGCCGACAGGCGCGAGCAGGCCGGCAGCCGGGAGGCCGAGGCGGCGGTCACCGAGCTGTATCACGCCCATGCGCTGGGCCTGACCCGGCTCGCCCGCGTCATGGTGGGCGACCGCAGCACCGCCGAGGATGTCGTGCAGGACGCCTTCTACGGCCTGTACCGGCACTATCCCCATCTGACCGACAAGCACAAGGCCCTGCCGTACCTGCGCTCCTGCGTCCTCAACGGGTGCCGCAGCGAGCTGCGCCGGTCCCGCCGCCGCACCGTCCGGCTGCGCGACAGCCAGGCCGAGGACCCGGCCACGCGGACCGAGCCGTCGGCTGAGGCCGAGGCGATCGCCGGCGAGAACCGGCAGGAGGTGCTGGCGGCGATCATGCGACTGCCGCACCGGCAGCGGGCGGTCCTGGTGCTGCGCTACTACCTCGACGAGCCGGAGGCGGCCATCGCCGAGGCGCTGGGCATCACCGGCGGTACCGTCCGGTCCACGCTGCACCGGGCGCTGGCCCGGCTCGGCGAGGATCTGAAGGGGACATCATGACCGCCGGCCGGGCCGGGCACCGCGACCCGGACGCGAGCCTGCCGGGCGGCCCGGAGCCAGCGGGCGGGCCGGGACTGGCCCTGCTCGAGGACCGGATCCGGTCCGCCACCCGAGCGGCCGCTGCGGAGGTCGCCGCCGGCAGCATCAGGCCGCTGCGGCTGCAGCCGCGGCGGCGGGCCGAGCAGCGCCGCCGGCCCGCCGCGGACCGGACCCGGCCGGCCGCGGACCGGACCCGGCCGGGCGCCGGGCGGTCCTGGCCGGGCCGGGCCAGCTGCCTCTGGGCCGGCGCCCGGCGGCAGGGACTGGTGCCGCTGGCGGCCGCCGCGTCGGTGCTGGCCGTCCTGGGCGGGGTGGTCAGTCTGGCCCCGGGCACGCTCGGTACCACAGCCGCCAGCCCGCGCGGCGTGGTCCAGCCGCACCGCGCAACCGGGCTGCGCGGCCCGCTGAAGGCACCCGGCACAGCACAGCCGCCCAGCACAGGTCAGCCGTCCGGCACAGCCCAGCTGAACGCCCCCGGACAGCAGGCGTACGGCACGCCCGCGCGGCACGAGGACGGGACGACTCCGGGAACGTCGCCCCCGGAGGCCGTCCAGCACGTCCGCGGGCCGGCGGTGGTGGTCCAGGGCAGCGGACCCGGCCAGGCCACCCGGCTCGCCGGCCTGGCCTCAGCGGCGGCCGCGGCGGCCGCCACGGCGGGCATCCCGGCCTACTACGTGGCCCTGACCCGGGCCGCCAGCCAGCCGGCGGACGGCGCGGTAGCCGATGACGTCGAGGTGTACAGCTCCCGGACGGGAGCCGGGCTGGCCCGGGTCAGCCCGCCCGCCGGCTTCCGCAGCTTCGTCCAGGTCTCCGCGGCCGCGGATGACCGCACCTTCGCGCTGGCCGTCCAGTACAAGCCCGCCGGGCCGCCGGCTCCGGGGGCCATCGTCACCGTCCCCGTGCAGGCGGGCCCGGCCGCGGTGGCGAGCACGCCGGCGGGCCGGAGCGGCCTGGCCCCGGTCTCGGCCGCGGTCCTGGCCCGGCCCGGCTCCGCCTGGGTGGCCGACGTCACCGCCCGGGTAACGTTCTTCATCCTGAGGCTCAGCCCGTCCGGGCAGCGCACGCAGCTCACCGAGGTCCCTGGCCTCAGCGTGCCGGCGGGCGGCTGGCTGGACGGAATCGCGCTGTCCCCCGATGCCCGGCAGCTCGCCGTGGCGTTCCAGCGCGGCGGCGGCGGCGCCCGCGATCCCGGCGAGATCCAGGTCGGCAGCGTGGCCACCGGCCAGGTCCGGACCTGGAACGGCAGCGGCGGGGCGGTCCTGGGCTCGGTCTACCCGCAGACCCTGAGCTGGACGGCGGACTCACGGACACTCGCGTTCAACTGGTCCGCCTTCGGCCCGCAGGCCAGTCAGCGTGCCGCGGGCCTGCGACTGCTGCACCCCGGCGCGCCGCCCGGTGACTTGCTGGCCCGCAGCAGGCTGGCCCTGCACTGGGACGTCAGCACCGGCACCGCCGCCGCCGGGGTCATGACCGGCGCCGCGCAGATCACGCCCGACGGACGAGCCATCCTGGCCGCCCTGGAGCTGGCCACGGCCGGCCAGCCGCTTCCGGCGGCCGGAGGCGGGCTCGCCGGGTATGCCGCCTACAGCCCGGCTACCGGTACCCTGCGCGCGGTCCTGGACCTGCCCCCGGTCACCGGCGACCCGGGGCTGACCAGGGTGCTGTGGAGCGGCACCTCCGGCCGCACGCTGATCGTCGAGTACCCGGCCGGCCGCGGCCAGATCGCCGTGCTGCGCGACGGCGTCCTCACCACGCTGCCGCAGCCCGCCGGGGCCGAGTTCCCGATGGCCGCCTGGTAGCTGCTCGGGAGCCGGCCGCCATCGGCCACAATGGCAGGCGTGAACTCCACTAAGCGCCCGCTGGTCATCGGGCTGCTGCATCCCGGCGAGATGGGCGCGGCCATCGGCGGCTGCCTGACCGCGCGCGGGCATCAGGTGCTGTGGGCGGCCCGCGGCCGCGGGCCGGACACCGCGGCCCGGGCCGCGGCCGCCGGGCTCACCGATGCCGGCACCATCGCCGCCCTGGCCCGCCGCGCTGAGGTCATCCTGTCGGTCTGCCCGCCGCACGCCGCCCTGGATGTCGCCTGGGCGGTGCACGGCTTCAGCGGCCGCTACGTGGATGCCAACGCCATCTCGCCCGGCACCGCCCGGGAGATCGCGCAGCTCATCACCGACACCGGCGGCCAGTACGTCGACGGCGGCATCATCGGCCCGCCGCCGCGGCGGCCGGGCACCACCCGGCTGTACCTGTCCGGCGCGGGCGCCGGCCCGGTCGCCGCCATCTTCGCCGGGACGCCGCTGGAGGCCCGCGAGGTGACCGGGGCCGCGACCGCCGCCTCGGCGCTGAAGATGGCCTACGCCGGGTGGACCAAGGGCACCGCCGCCCTGCTGCTGGCCATCCGCGCGCTGGCCCGGGATCAGGGCGTGGAGGAGGCGCTGCTGGCGGAATGGGAGCAGTCCCAGCCCGGCCTGGCGCAGCGGTCCGCCGGCGCCGCCGGCTCGGCGGTGACCAAGGGCTGGCGCTGGGTGGCGGAGATGGAGGAGATCGCCGCCTCAATGACGGCCGCCGGCCTGCCGGACGGCTTCCACCAGGCGGCGGCCGAGATCTTCCGCCGCTCCCCCCGGACGAGCGCCGAAGCCGGCGAAACCGGGCCTGACCTGGCCCTGGAGCACGTCCTGGGTGAGCTGACCGGCGACAACGCCGCCCTGTAACCACCCCGGCGACCGCCAGCGGGCCGCTCGCCGCCGCGCTGGCCAGCGCGGGTCTCAGATACCTCCGTCGCAGCCTGCGACCAGCCGTGACCGCGCGATACAGTGGCAAACAGCTTGGTGTCGTGACTAATCGGGTCACTCATCAACTCAGGCGACTTGTCAACGGGTCTCGGAGGCAGTGGTGCGCGGACGGTACTGGGGACTGATCGGCGGAGTCGCCGCCCTGATCCTCCTGGCCGCCGGCGCCTTCGTGGCCTGGGGGCCGGTCGGGTTCGGCACCGGGCCGCTGTCGGTGGCCTTCGTGGCCTCGACCGGCACCGTTCCGCAGACGGCCCCCACGATGATCCTCATCCCGGTGCAGGCCAGCGCGGACACCCATGCCGTCATCGACGCGGTGGGCATCACCGGCGGGGACGGGTCACCGCCGCCGCTGCTGCTCAGCGTCGCGGGTGACATGAGCCAGGCCTGCAGCGGGATCTGGTACCCGCTGACCCGGTCCGGCCAGTTCCGGCGGCACTGCGCCCCCGCGGGCACCGTGCCGGTGCTCGGCCGCGTCGTGCCGATGCGCCCGGCCTCACTGCTGGCCTCCGACGGGGCTAATGCCGCGCCGGGCACCCGCGGGATCGACATCGCCATCAAGGTATCGGCGCCCGGCAGCAGCGGCTGCTGGGGCATCGGCAAGGTCGCGGTGCACTACCACGTCGGCGGCAAGCGCTACACGGCCGTAGCCCAGGAGTCGGTATCGGGGTGCAACAGCGCCGCGCAGCTCGCCCCCGACGGGGCGGCCAGTTCCGCGCCGCCCGCCGGGGACCCCAGCAGCCCGGCTGCGGCTAGCAGCCCGCCAGCCGCTCCGTGAGGTAGGGAACCAGGGCGTCGATGCCAATCCGCTCCTGGCTCATCGAGTCCCGCTCCCGGACGGTCACCGCCTGGTCGGCAAGCGTGTCGAAGTCGATGGTCACGCAGTACGGCGTGCCGATCTCGTCCTGGCGGCGGTAGCGCCGGCCAATCGCGCTGGCGTCGTCGAACTCGCAGTTCCAGTGCTTGCGCAGCCGGGCGGCGATGTCACGGGCCTTGGGCGACAGGTCCGCGTGCCGCGACAGCGGCAGCACCGCCACCTTGACTGGTGCCAGCCGGTGATCCAGCCGCAGCACCGTCCGCTTCTCCAGCTTGCCCTTGGCGTCCGGCGCCTCATCCTCGGCGTAGGCGTCCAGCAGGAACATCAGCATGGCGCGGTCCACGCCCGCGGCCGGCTCGATGACGAACGGCACGAACCGCTCCCCGGACTCGGCGTCCAGGAAGGACATGTCCTGGCCGGAGGCCTTGCCGTGCACCCCCAGGTCGTAGTCGGAGCGGTTGGCGATGCCCTCCAGCTCGCCCCACTCGGTGCCGGTGAAGTCATACCGGTACTCGATGTCGACGGTGCGCTTGGAGTAGTGCGAGCGCTTGTCCGCCGGGTGCTCGTACAGCCGCAGGTTGTCCTTGGTGACGCCCAGGTCGGTGTACCAGGCCAGCCGGGTCTCGATCCAGCGCTCGTGCCAGTCCTCGTCGGTGCCGGGCCGGACGAAGAACTCCATCTCCATCTGCTCGAACTCACGGGTCCGGAAGATGAAGTTGCCCGGCGTGATCTCGTTCCGGAACGACTTGCCGACCTGGCCGATCCCGAACGGGACCTTCCGGCGCGAGGTCTGCAGCACGTTGCGGTAGTTGATGAAGATGCCCTGGGCGGTCTCGGGCCGCAGGTAGGCCAGTCCCGATTCCGCGTCCTCGCCGTCCCGCTCCACGGCCCCCAGGTAGGTCCGCAGCAGCCCGTTGAACATCCGCGGCTCGGTGAAGGAGCCGCGGGTCCCGCAGTTCGGGCAGGCGAGGCCGGCCAGCCCGTTCTCCGGCGGGTGCCCGTGCTTGGCCTCGTAAGCCTCGATCAGGTGGTCAGCCCGGAACCGGTGATGGCAGGACATGCACTCGGTCAGCGGGTCGACGAACTCGGTGATGTGCCCGCTGGCCTTCCACACCTCGGGGGCCAGGATGACGCTGGAGTCCAGGCCCACGACGTCGTCGCGCTCTTGCACCATCGACCGCCACCACTGGCGCTTGATGTTGTTCTTGATCTCCACGCCCAGCGGGCCGTAGTCCCAGGCCGCGCGCAGGCCGCCGTAGATCTCGCTGGAGGGGAAGACGATTCCCCGGCGCTTCGACAGGCTGACAATGGTGTCCAGGCGGTCATTGCGGCGTGCCATCAAGGTCTCCATCCGGCTGGCGGTCGGCGGCTCACAGAGCATGCGCGGCCCAGGAATTTCCTGACTGCGACGGTAGCCATCTAGCTTAGCGGCGGGCGGCCGGTGACTGCCTCCGGTTATCGCACGACCACGCGCCGCCACCCCCGCAGCCGCCTGCGCGGCGCTCCCCGCGCCGCTCCCGCGCCCCGGCCCGGACCTGCGAGAGGGCCTGCGGCGGCCCGGAGGCACTGCCGCCCCGGCGGTACTCTGTGGCGCGTGACCTCGAACAGGCCCGGTTCCCGGGGCAAGCCGCCGCCCGGCGGCCCGCCGCGCCCCACACCAGGCGCCGCGCGCGCCCGTGAGTCGGTGGAGCAGCGCAGCGCCGTGCCGCTGCTGTTCCTGCGGCAGATGCCGCGCTGGCTGCTGCCCGCCCTGCTCGCCGCGCTGCTGATCACCGGCCTGGCCCTGCACGGGATCGGCGCCGGCATCGCCCTGGTGGCGGTCGCCCTGGTGCTGACCTGGCTGGCCGCCCTGTCCTGGCCACGGCTGACCCCCGGCGGCCGCCTGGGCCGCTCGGCGGTCATCGCGCTGGTCCTGGTGGCCGCGGTCATCCAGGCCACCCGCTAGAGCGACTCAGGCGGCCGGCGGCCCGGCGGCGGGTGCCCCTAAGACCGGCGATCCCAGTCCCGGCGCGGCGGGCGGGTTGGGCCGCGCGCCGCCGTAGCGGCGGTCTCGGCTGGCGTAGATCTCGCAGGCCTGCCACAGGTGGCGCCGGTCGAAGTCGGGGAACAGCGTGTCCAGGAACACGAACTCCGCGTAGGCCGACTGCCAGAGCAGGAAATTCGAGGTCCGCTGCTCGCCGGAGGACCGGACGAACAGGTCCACGTCCGGGATGCCCGGCTCGTCCAGGTACCGGGCGAAAACCTTCTCGTCGATCTTGTCCGGCCGCAGCCGCCCGGCCGCGACGTCGGCCGCGATGGCGGCAGCGGCGTCGGCGATCTCCGCGCGGCCGCCGTAGTTCACGCAGAACTGCAGGGTCAGCACCGAGTTGCCGGCGGTCAGCTGCTCGGCGTCCTCCAGCTCGGAGATGACGCTGCGCCACAGCCGCGGCCGCCGGCCCGCCCAGCGGACCCGCACGCCCATCTCGTTCAGCTGGTCGCGGCGGCGCCGGATCACGTCCCGGTTGAAGCCCATCAGGAACCGGACCTCATCTGGTGAGCGCCGCCAGTTCTCCGTCGAGAACGCATACGCCGACAGGTACGGGATGCCCAGCTCGATGGCGCCCATGATGACGTCGAACAGCGAGTGCTCGCCGGCCTTGTGGCCCTCGGTGCGGGGCAGCCCGCGCTGCTTGGCCCACCGGCCGTTGCCGTCCATGACCAGGGCGACGTGCCGGGGCACCAGGTCGGCGGGGATGGCCGGCGCCCGCGCGCCGCTGACGTGCGGGTCGGGGCGCCGCGCCGGCCGGGCCCGCCCGTTGCCGCGCGCCGCCGGGCTGGCGCTCACGCGTGCTCCACGTGGCGCAGCGAGCGGATCGAGTGCTCCAGGTGCCACTGCAGGTAGGCTGCCGTGAGGCCGCTGCATTCCACCTGATGCCGGCGCTCGCTGGCGTCGGCCGTCGCCCAGTCACCCCGGAGCAGCGCATTCATCAGGACGATCGTAGCGGCCGACGGCGTGGTCGCCCCGGGCGCACGGCAGGCCGGGCAGGTCAGCCCGCCGGCCGCGATCCCGAACGACCGCAGCGCGGCCGGCGTGCCCGGCGCCCCGGCCCGGGTGCCGCAGATCGCGCACTCGTCCAGGGCCGGGGCGTACCCGCCTACGGCCAGCGAGCGCAGCAGGTAGGCATCCAGGACCAGCCGCGGGTGGTGCGCGTTCTCGGCCAGCGCCCGCAGCCCGCCGACCAGTAGCAGGAACTGGCGCAGGGCCGGCTCCTTCTCCACCGGGGTGAGCCGCTCGGCGGTCTCCAGCATCGCGCTGCCCGCGGTGTACCGGGGGTAGTCGCCGGCCAGCGGCTCACCGTAGGGCCGCACGGTCTCGGCCTGGGTGATCACGTCCAGCGACCGGCCGGTGTACAGCAGCAGGTCGACATGGGTAAATGGCTCGACCCGGGCCCCGAACCGGGACTTGGTGCGCCGCACCCCCTTGGCCACCGCGCGGATCCGCCCCGACTTGCGGGCGAGCACCGTGACGATGCGGTCGGCCTCGCCCAGCTTGTGGGTGCGCAGCACGATGCCGTCGTCCCGGTAGATCTTCACCTGGCTATTGTCGCCCACCGGTCCGACACGCCCGAGATGCGCCGCGCGGGGTAAGCGGGGTAATGGCAGGCACGCCGGGGCGAGGCGGAGACGAAACGGGGCCCGGGGTACGCCCGCCGGGCGCGCCGCAGCGGCTTACTCCGCCGTCGCGCCTTCCTCGGTCATCGTGATGACGCCGTAGGCGTGGGCGGCGGTCAGGCCCAGGTTGGAGGCGACCTGCCGGGCCGCGTGGCGCTCGTCGTCGGACAGCTGCCCGTCGGCCAGGCCGATCCGCACCATGTCGGCCAGGAACCACTCCCGGGCCGGGACCGCCAGCTGCATGGCCAGCGAGTTCAGCGGGGCAGCGATGTCGCCGCCGTTGACCGCCGCCTGCACCAGGTCCTCATCCAGCACCGACTCGTCGTACTCGGTCAGGCCAGCCGACCGCATGGCGTCCACCACGCGGCGCCGGGCCGCCCCGCTGGCCGGGTCGCCGGCCAGCAGCATGCAGGTCGCCGCGGCCAGCGTGCCGGCCGGCAGCGCGGCTTCCATCTGGGCGGCGGTCGGGACCGCCAGGACGCCGGGGCGGTAGCGCGCGCGGCAGGTGCTGCACTGCAGGTGCACCCCGGCCTTGCCCAGCGGGATGACCGGAATGAAGAAGATGTGGAACCAGCGGCGCCCGGCGCGGTGCCGGTACCGGCGGTCGCCGCCGCAGCGCTGGCAGTGGAACATGCCAGTGCCGACAGTGCGGAAGCAGACCCGCAATCCGAAGATCAACATGTTCCCCCTCTAGCGAGTTCGGACCGCCAGCTGCGGACCGTCCTCGGAACTCCCGGGTCCGCCGATCATCACACGTCTGGTGACGATGAGCAGCGGATTCGGGCAAACAGCGAGGCGATACCAGGCTCACCCGGCCGCCCGAAAATGCGTTGCACAACCGGGCCGGCGGCCAGTTTGCTGAGCGCATGCACATGAAGCAGTTCGATCCGCGCGCTGATGATGAGGCGCTGGATGCCTGCTACCGGCTGTACCTGGCCGGAGCCCTGCACGATGACCCCGGCGGCGGGCCGGAGTCGCCCGCCTCGCTGCGCTTCTGGTGGACCAACAGCTCCGCCGGCCAGCGGCAGCAGGCCTGGCTGGCGGCCGACGCGGCCGGCCCCGCCGGGTGCTACCTGCTCGAGCTGCCCGAGAGCGACAATGCCGGCACCGGATTCCTGATGCTCGCTGTCCCGCCGGACCGGCGGCGGCACGGTATCGGGTCGGCGCTGCTGGCGCACGCCAGCGGCCAGGCCCGGCAGGCCGGCCGGACGCTGCTGGCCGGCAACGCGCTGGCCGGCTCGCCCGGTGACGCCTTCGCCGCGGCGGCCGGCGGGCAGGCCGGGCTGATCGACGTGCGCCGCATCCTGGCCGTCGACGGCGAGCTGCCCGGGCGGCTGGCCCGGCTGCGCGCGCAGGCCGAGTCAGCCGCCGCCGGCTACACGCTGGTCGAGTGGCGCGGGCCGGTCCCCGCCGAGCACCGGGAGGGTGTCGCCGCGGTCATGTCGGCGATGTCTGATGCCCCGCGCGACGACACGATCGAGCCCGAGCGCTGGGACGCCGAGCGGGTCCGCCAGCAAGGGGACAGCCTGGACCGGCACGGGATGCAGGAATTCTCGGCCGCGGCCCGGCTGACCAGCTCCGGCGAGCTCGCCGGGCTGAGCCAGGCCGTCCTGGATCCCGGCGCGCCAGGCTGGGCATTCCAGGCGGTCACTGCCGTGGCCCGGCCGCACCGCGGCCACCGGCTCGGCCTGCTGGTGAAAACCGCGCTGCACCAGCGGGTGCTGGCCGCCGACCCGTCGGTCAGCCGGTTTACCACGGTCAACGCGGCGGCCAACGAGCACATGATCGCGATCAACGAGGCGATGGGCTACCGCGCCGATCGCAGCTTTCACAGCTGGGAGCTGACCCTGCCGGCCTGAGGACGGCAGGCCCGCCGGGGCGCGTCAGTCGTAGAACCCCAGGCGGCGCAGCTGCTTGGGGTCGCGCTGCCAGTCCTTGGCGATCTTGATGCGCAGGTCCAGGTACACCCGGCTACCCAGCAGGGCCTCGATCTGCTGCCGGGCCTGCGAGCCCACCGCCTTCAGCCGGGCACCCTTGGCGCCGATGACGATCGCCTTCTGGCTCGGCCGCTCGACGTACATGATCGCGTGCACGTCGATCAGGTCCGGCCGGCCCTCGCGCGGGCCCATCTCCTCCACCTGCACCGCGATCGAGTGCGGCAGCTCATCGCGGACGCCCTCCAGGATCGCCTCCCGGATCAGCTCGGCGACCAGCTGCTGCTCGGGCTCATCGGTGAGGTCCCCGTCGGGATACAGCGGCCGGCCCGGCGGCAGGTGCGACACCAGCACGCCGGCGAGGACGTCCAGCTGGAATCCCGACACCGCCGACACGGGCACGACGTCAGCCCACTCACCCAGCTCGCCGACCTCCGCGAGCTGCCGGGCGATCTGCTCGCGGGTGGCCTGGTCGGTCTTGGTGACGATGGCGACCACCGGCGTCTTGCCCACGCTGGACAGCTCAGCGGCCAGGTACTTGTCCCCCGGCCCGATCCGCTCCGCGGCCGGGATGCACAAGCCGATCACGTCGACCTCGGTAAGGGTCGACCGGACCAGGCTGTCCAGGCGCTCGCCGAGGAGCGTCCGCGGCCGGTGCAGGCCCGGCGTATCGACGATGATCAGCTGGGCGTCGGGGCGGTGCACGATTCCGCGGATGGCCCGGCGGGTCGTCTGCGGCCGGCTGCTGGTAATCGCGATCTTGCTGCCGACCAGCGCGTTCATCAGCGTCGACTTGCCGACGTTGGGCCGTCCGGCGAAGCAGGCGAACCCGGACCGGAACGCGGCCGTCGCCGGTGCCTGGCCGTCCGGCAGCTGCTCGGCGGCTGGCAGTGGCGGCAGCCCCGGACGCGGTGCAGACGGCGATCCCATCCCCTGATTGTCTCCTAGCCGGGCAGTCCGGTGTTAACGCGCTCGTCAGCAGGCGTCCGGCCGGCCGTCAGGACCGCGATCGCCAGCCCGGCCAGGACCAGTCCCGCGACGGCCGGCCCGGTCAGCCGCTCGCCCAGCACGACCACGTCCAGCAGGGCCGCGACCACCGGCTCGGCCAGCCCCGGGGTCACCGCCACCGGTGCGGGCACGGTGCGCAGCCCGCGCCCGTACAGCAGGTAGACCGAGTAGCAGAACCCGGCCAGCAGGGCCAGTCCCACGCCGCCCAGCTGGGCGCCCGCAGCCTTGCCCCCGGTGACCAGGATGGCGCAGCCGGCGATGGCCGCCACCGTCGCGATCAGCCAGCGCCCGGTCAGCGGCGTGCCGCCGGTCAGGCGGCTGACGATGCCGGTGAATACCGGCGCGCTGGCGATGGCCAGCACGGTGCCCGCTGCCACGCCAGTCAGCCGGACGGCCGAGAAGAAGCACAGCTGGCACCCGCTCGCTGCCACCGCAGCCACCAGCATGCTCAGCCGCGCCGTCCGCCCGGCCGCCAGCAGCGCTGCAGCTGCGGGCGCTGCCCGCCCAGCGCCGTAGCCAGCAGCACGGCGCCGCCCAGCACGATCCGGGCGGCGCCGATCGACGCCGGGCTGGCGCCCGCCGGGGCGAAGTGCGCCGCCGTCCCGGTGCTCCGGCCGAGGCCACGCAGGTCGAGGCCACGCAGGTCGGCAGGCGGCCGGGGCCAGGCACCTCAGCAGGCGGCCGGGGCGGGCTCCCAGACGGTGGTCTGCTTCACGTCGGTGTCTTCCAGGCCGGCCCACACCGGCACGGCGTAACTCGCCACGGCCCGCAGGCCGGCGGTTGGCAGGTAGGTGCGGCCGGGGTCGCCGGTCAGCCACCGAGCCCCGGCGGCCCGGGACCGGGTCAGGAACCCGGTCATGCGGTGGGCCAGTCGCCGCTCGTACCAGGCGTCGCCGACGAGCACCAGGTCGGCGATGGTCGGGCCCCCAGCAGGCACCGGCCCGGCGGCCAGCAGGTCGCCGGCCAGCAGGTCGGTGCTGGTGATGGTGACGGTGACGTTGTTGGCCCGGCCGTTGAGGCCGATCGCGGCGGCGGCCATCGGGTCGATGTCGCAGGCCGTGACCTGCGCCGCGCCGGCCAGGGCGGCGGCGATGGCAACCAGTCCCGACCCGGCGGCCATGTCCAGCACGATGCGGCCGGCGACCTGCTCGGGGTGGTCCAGGACGTAGCGGGCCAGCGCGATCCCGCCAGCCCACGGGTAGGCCCAGAACGGCGGCGCGAGGTCCGGGCAGCCGAGTTCCTGCTCGGTCTGCTCCCACAAGACCGTCGGCTCGGCGCGGCTCACGAACAGCTCGATCTCGGGGACCAGCGGCACCGCCGCCCGCTGCGTCCGGGCCTCAATGAACGCGGCGGCCCGGCCGGGCGCAAGCCCGGCTACGCCCGGGGCGGGCTGGGACTTTTCCGTGGGGCGCCCCGCGGGAGCGGGCCGGACGGCGGGCACGGGCCGGGCGGCAGGCAGAGTTCCGCCGGCGGGCGCGGACCGGTCGGCGGCGGGCCGGTCGGGATCGGTGGCGTTCATGGCAGCGATGGCGGCGGCAGGCGCGGCCGGACGCGGCGGCGCGGGCCGGCCCTAGGCGCGCAGGGTCGCGCGCACGCTCCCGTCGGAGGCGGCGTGGAAGATGACCGCGGCGGGGCCGAGATCACGCACCGCGGCCAGGTCCACCGCATCCGGGCCGGGGCCATCGCTGACCAGGGCCGCGGCCTCCAGGCTGGCAGCGCCGCTGGAGGCGGCCATGGCGACCGCCAGGTGCAGGGCCGACAGCCGCAGCGACGGCAGGGCGACAGCGGCAGCCGCATAGGTCCGGCCGGTCTCGTCCCGCACTGCGGCGCCCTCGGCAGCCGCGACTCGGGCCCTGGCCGACCGGGCCAGGGTAATGATCTTGAGATCCTCGGGACCAGGCTCTTCGGTCACCGGCCGGGCCTCCCCCGGATGGGCCTCGCTCACGGCCCCGAGTCTAGTGCGGCCCCAGCCCAGCCCGGCGCCAGTTGACGATAGGCCGCCCGCCGGACGTCCGGGGGCGAGCCGCTGCCCGCGCACGCGCAGCCGCAGCGCAGCCCGCCGCTGCCCGGCCGCAGAGTGGCCCGGCTCCCGGGCCGCGTCAGCGGCCCCGGGCCGAGCGAGCCGTAGCGATGCCCCGGCGCCGCCTGGACTGAGGAGCTTGCGACGAGGGAAGGCGGTGCCACGAGGGGCATCGCTACGGCTCGCGGTTAAGACCGCCACGAGGGGCATCGCTACGGCTCGCGGGCAAGGGCGCGGGCGATCGTGATGATCTCGCGGCTGACCCCGGTCAGCGGGCCGCCCTGCCAGTCGCCGTACTGGACCACGATCTGGAAGCCGGCGCCGGCCAGCAGCCCGCCGAGCTCATCCGGCCCGAGAAAACGCAGGCTCTGCGTGGCCACCCGGAGCACCGTGCCATCGGCGGCAGCCGTGGTGCCGGTGAAGGTGACCACGCCGTCGCGCACGGACTCGGCCTCATGCCACACGCGCAGAGCCCGGCCGGCCTCGTCGACCACGTCGGCGGCGTGACCGGGGTTCCAGTCCGTCCAGGCCCGGGCCTGCGGATGGCGGGTCTCAAAAGCCAGCTGCCCGCCGCTGCGCAGTACCGCGCGGATCGCGGCCAGCGAATCGTGCAGGTCCTGATCGGTCACCAGGCACTGGAAGGCATGGCTGGTCATCGTGGCCAGGCCGAACCCGGGCTGGCCGGCCCGGCGGGCCCGCCGCGCCCCGGCCGCGGTCCCCTCGATCCACTCGATGTCGGCCCGGCAGCGGGCCCGCGCCAGCGCGGCCACGTCCGGGTCGATGCCGGTCAGGCGGCCCGGATGACCCTGCTCGCGGGCCAGGTGCAGCATGGCGCCGGTTCCGCAGCCCACGTCCAGGACCGAGTCGGCGGCCATCACCAGCTCGTCGTAGAAGCGGTCAGCCGGGTCGGCGGCCGGATCCCACGGGTTCAGCACGTCGTACAGGGCGGCGTCGTCAGCGTCGGAGTACACCACGTCAGCGTCGGTCAGCGCCCGGCCCGCGCTCAACCGGTTAGTTCCGCCGCTCTCCGGGGTCGCCGGCGGCGCTCCCGGCCGGCCGGTCCTCGCCAGGCCCGCCGGCCCGGCTGCCCGCCCGGGCACCGGCCCGGCCGCCGCCGTTGCCGCTGCGGCCACCGGGGCCGCGCGCCGTGCTGCTGCCGGCGCCCTGGCTGCCGGCGCCCTGGCTGCCGGCGCCCTGGCTGCCGGTGCCCTGGCTGCCCGTGGCCACGCGCGGGCGGCCGCCCGGCGTGCTGCTGCCGGCCGGCTCGGTGCCGCCGGATCCGGCCTGGCCGGCGGGCATGCCGCGCTCCCCGCCCGGCGCGCCGGCCACGACCTCGCCGTCGGCCCCGAGCCGCTCGACCCGCACCGTGCCGATCCGGTTCCGCCGCCCGGCCAGGCTCTCCGCGGTCAGCCGCAGCCCGGCCACGGTGGCAACCGCGCCCGGGATCGGGACCCGGCCCAGCCGCTGCGCCAGCAGGCCGCCCACCGTCTCCACGTCCTCGGCCTCGATGCTGACGTCGAACAGCTCCTCTAGCTCCTCGACCGACAGCCGGGCGGTGACCCGGGCCTGCTCGTCGCCCAGCCATTCCACCGGCGGCTGCTCCCGGTCGTACTCGTCAGCGATCTCGCCGACGATCTCCTCCAGGATGTCCTCGATGGTGACCAGGCCGGCGGTCCCGCCGTACTCGTCGATGACGATGGCCAGGTGGATCTGGCGGGCCTGCATCTCGCGCAGCAGCTCGTCGATCGGCTTGCTCTCGGGCACGAACGTGGCCGGGCGCATGACGGAGCTGACCTGCTCGACCGACTCGCCCTCGCGATGCTCGTGGCTGCGGGTCACCAGGTCCTTGAGGTAGGCGATGCCGACGACGTCGTCCAGGTTGTCGCCGATTACCGGGATCCGGGAGAACCCGCTGCGCAGCGCCAGCGACAGCGCCTGGCGCAGCGTCTTGCCCTGCTCCACGAAGACCATGTCGGTGCGCGGCACCATGACCTCGCGGACGATGGTGTCGCCGAGCTCGAAGACCGAGTGGATCATGGCCCGCTCGTCGGGCTGGATAATCTGACGCTGCTCCAGCAGGTCGACCAGGCCGCGCAGTTCCTCCTCCGACCCCGACGGGCCGTCCCGGTCCTCGCCGCCGTGGCTGAGGCCGCCCCCGCCGCCCAGCAGCCGTGGCAGCGGGCCGAGCAGCCGGACGACCGGGCGCAGCACAGCCGCCGAGGCGGTGGCCACCCGGACCGCCCGGTGCCGCCCGATACTGCGCGGGACGACGGCGGCGATGACATAGAAGACCACGATCATGATGCCCGCGGAGATCAGGTAAGCCCGGTAGTCGGGAGCGATCCGCTGCACCAGCACGGCCGTGACCAGGACCGTGGCGGCGATCTCACCCGCCACCCGGAGCAGGACAAGTACTGACAAGTACCTCGATATCTCGGTCAGCACCGCCTGCAGCGGCCCCGCGCCCTCGCCGGGCGAGCGGCCCAGCTCCTTGGCCCCGGCCCGCGACACTCGCAGCAGGGCAGTCTCAGCGGCGGCGCACACGGCCGCCAGGAGCACCAGCGCTAGCGCTGCTATCAGCAGCCAGCCCATCGGCGCCTCACCGGGCCCTTTCGCGTCCGTCCTGGTCGTTCCCGGCCAGGCCGGGGGGATCCCCGGCCCTCTCCTGGCCCTGCTCGGCCCGCCACGAGCTCAGCAGCTTGTCCTGCAGCCCGAACATGGCGGCGTGCTCATCTGGCTCGGCGTGGTCGAAGCCGAGCAGGTGCAGGATGCCGTGCGTGCACAGCAGGCTGATCTCGTCTGCGGTGGCGTGGCCGGCCGCCGCGGCCTGGGCCTGGGCGACCTGCGGGCAGATCACCACGTCGCCCAGCAGGCCCGGGATGTCCGGCGGCTCGGAGCCGGCGTGGTCGTTATGCGTGCCGCCCGGCTGCGGTGGCCGGATCTCGTCCATCGGGAAGGCCAGCACGTCGGTCGGGCCCGGCTCGCCCATCCAGCGCATGTGCAGCTCGGTCATGGCGGGCTCATCGACTAGCAGGACCGACAGCTCGGCCAGCGGGTGCACCCGCATCCCGTCCAGGACGTGCCGGGCCAGCGCGGCCAGGGCGGCCTCGTCGACCTTGATCCCCGACTCGTTAGCGATCTCGATGCTCACCGTATGTCCCGCGCCTGCCGCTAGCGGGGCCGGCGGGTGTCGCGCCGGGGGCGGCCGCCGGCCTGCTGGCCGGTCTCGGCTGCCTGCCGCGCGTCAAACCGCTCATAGGCGTCCACGATGTCGGCGACCAGCTTGTGCCTGACGACATCGTGGCTGGTCAGCCGCGAGAAGTAGACATCGTCCACACCCTCGAGGATGTCCTGCACCAGCCGCAGCCCGCTGACCTGGCCGGCCGGCAGGTCGACCTGGGTCACATCGCCGGTCACCACGATCCGGGAGCCGAATCCGAGCCGGGTCAGGAACATCTTCATCTGCTCGGCCGAGGTGTTCTGCGCCTCGTCCAGAATGATGAACGAGTCGTTCAGGGTCCGCCCGCGCATATAGGCCAGCGGCGCAATCTCGATTGTCCCGGCGGCCGTCAGCCGGGGAATGGAATCGGGATCCACCATGTCGTGCAGCGCGTCATACAGCGGCCGCAGATAAGGGTCGATCTTCTCGTACAGGGTGCCGGGCAGGAATCCGAGCCGCTCCCCCGCTTCCACTGCCGGGCGGGTGAGGATGATCCGGTTTACTTGCTTGTCCTGCAGCGCCCGGACCGCCTTGGCCATAGCCAGGTACGTTTTCCCGGTTCCGGCCGGCCCGATGGAGAAGACAATCGTGTGATTGTCGATGGCATCCACGTAGCGCTTCTGGCCCAGCGTCTTGGGCCGGATGGTACGGCCGCGCGCCGACAGGATCCCGAGGTTGAGCACCTCAGCCGGGCGGACCCCGTTCTTGCGGCGCAGCATGGCCACGCTGCGCTCGACGGAGTCCGCGCTTAGCTCGGCACCGCCGGCCACCAGCTGGGTGAGCTCGTCGAACAGGCGGGTCACCAGCGCGGTCTCCTGCGGATCCCCGGTGACGGTGATCTCATTGCCCCGCACGTGGACGTCGGCATCGAAGGCCTTCTCGATCACGGCCAGCAGCTCATCGCGGGAGCCGAGCAGGCTGACCATCGAGCGGTCATCGGGGATCACGATCTTGACCTGGGTGCTCCCGGCACCGCTGTCAGCCGCGGCCTGGCCGGCGCTCCGTCCGCCCCCGGCCCCGCCGTTAGCCGCCTGCTTGCCTCTGGTCGATTCGCGCGATTTGTCTGTCAATGACCCTTCCCTGCCCGGGCGTCTGCCCCTGCTGGCACTGCGGCCATGTTAATGCCCCCGCGGCAGCGGCTTATCCCGCAGGCCACGCTGATCAGCCCGGCGGCCAGGTCATCGGGCGGCCGCCCAGGACATGGGCATGCACGTGAAAAACGGTCTGCTGGCCATCCGGGCCGGTGTTGAACACCACCCGGTACCCCGAGTCGGCGATGCCCTCCTGCCGGGCCACCTGATGGGCCTGGGCGGCCAGCTCGTCGAGCAGCCCGCCGCCCGCCGCGGCTAGTTCGGCCAGGGTGGCCAGATGGGTCCGCGGGATGACCAGGACATGAACGGGAGCCTGCGGGCTGATATCGCGGAACGCAATGGTGCGCTCGCTCTCCAGCACACGATCCGCGCTGATGTCGCCGGTGACGATGCTGCAAAAGAGGCAGTCGGGCACGGAGTGATCTTAACGTGTGACCGCTCCGCGAGGCCTTCGACATATATGGTGACAGTACTGCGAACCCATGATGCACCACCCCTCTGGTGCACGGTCTGGCCCATGCCCTGCCACCGTCGCCTCCGGGTGTCGCAAACGGCAGCCGCAGCGATGCGATCCAGGAATGGACAGGCATGGGGGGAAGCGAGCGTTGAGTCCAGTCGGCGCCCGGCCAGTCGGCTACGGCAGCGCGGATTCACCATGACCGCGGGTGAACCTAGCGACGCAGCAGCGCGTCCAACTAACGTGACCGAAACCCTGGTAGCGGATGTTGCTATCGGGCCGGTTGCGACCGAGTGGGATGCCGACCGCGCAGTGACAGCCTTGTACAGCGAGCACTACCGCTCGCTGGTCCGGCTGGCAGCGCTGCTGGTCCGGGATGTCGGTACCGCAGAGGAAGTAGTTCAGGACGCCTTCGTCGCCATGCACGGCGGCTGGCGCCGCCTCCGCGACAGCGACAAGGCCTTGTCCTACCTGCGGCAGTCGGTCGTGAACCGGTCCCGATCAGTATTGCGGCACCGGGTCGTCGTGGATCGCAATGCTCCCAAGCCAGCGCCGGACGAGCCCAGCGCCGAGCATGGTGCGTTCACGCTCCTGGAGCGGTCGGCCGTGGTGGCCGCGCTCCGGACCCTGCCGCCGCGGCAGCGCGAGGCTCTCGTGCTGCGCTACTACGGGGACCTCTCCGAGGCCCAGATCGCGGCCGCCATGGGCATCAGCAAGGGTGCCGTTAAGAGTCACACCGCCAGGGCAATGGTCGCCCTGCGCGGTGTGCTGGAGCGTGAAGCGTGAACACCAACTACGACGACGTGCTGCGCCAGGCGCTGCATGCCGCCGCAGAAAATATCGAGCCCGGCGCTGACGGACTTGAGCGCATCCGGGCTCGCATCCGCCCGTCGCCCGTATTCTCGCTGGCCACAGCGGCAGCGTGGTGCTCCGGGGCAGCCGTCCGGCTGGCCTCCTGGGCCGAGCCCGCGGTCTCGGCCGCGCTGGAGTTCTTCTGGACGGCGGTCGACCGGTTCCGGCCGGGCGGCGACTCCGAGCACGGCCGGGGCCGGTACGGCTGGCTGCGGCCGGTGGCTGCGATGGGAACTGCCATCTTCGTGGTGGCGGCCGGCGCCTTCGCCGTCATGACCCTGCCGCAGGCCACCGGACTCAACTCGAGCGCCCTGCCGTGGAACACCCACGACGGGAGCTCCGCCCCGTCGGGTACCTCCGGGCTGAACGCCAACGGCTCCCAGCTGATCACCGGCCCCAGTGCGCCGGGCGCGGTCGGCCCGATTGCCGGCGTGCCGATCGCGAAGACCTCGTGCAGCCCGTCCGGCGGCAAGGGAACCTCGTCGAGCTCGCCGCCGGCCACCAGCTCCTCGCCGCCGGTCAGCTCGCCGCCGGTCAGCTCACCGCCAGTCAGCTCACCGCCAGTCAGCTCACCGCCGGTCAGCGACACCCCGACATCGCCTCCCACGAGCGACAGCACCACACCGGACCCGGGGTCGGCCACCACGCCCACCCCGTCGGTGGCCACGCCGCCGGCCGGCAGCGGCAAGCAGTCCGTCAAACAGGCCGGGAGCATGGCCCAGGCCGCCTACGTCGTGCCGTCCAAGTCGCTGGCCCCATCACCGTGCGCGTCCAGGAAGCGGACGCCGACGCCGACAACCACGCCCTCGACCTCGGCCACCGGGCCGTCTGCCCTGGACGCGGGGCGGTACGCCGTCGGTACGGGCCGCCAGGCGCCGGCCGGCACCACCGCGAGCGAGCAGGGTTAGCCACGGCAGGACAAGCGAGGCTGCAGGGCCCGGCTGGCGCGTAGCCCGCCGGGCCCGCGGCGTCAGGCCCAGCGCTGCACGGCTGTCAGCACCAGTGCCGCCGCGACCGCGCCCGCCGATGAGGCCCGCAGCACGGTCGGCCCGAGCCGGGCTCCGGCCGCCCCGGCGCGGGCCAGCGCGTCATGCTCGGCCGGCGAGATACCGCCCTCCGGGCCGACGATCAGCACGATCTCACCCGCCGTGCCCGCCAGGCCTGCCGCGCTCGCCACGGTCATTACCGGCTGCGCCGCGTCCGGGTCCAGGATCAGCGCCAGGGCGGCACCGCGGACCCGCCCGGCTACCGCCGCGGTCGAGGCAACGTCGGTGACCTCGGGAAACCAGTAGCGGCGGGACTGCTTGGCCGCCTGCAGGGCGGCGGACCGCCAGCGCGCCACTCCCTTGTCCGCCCGGTCGCCCCGCCACACCGCCACGCAGCGCTCCGCCGCCCAGGGCACCACGACATCGACGCCGACCTCGGTCATGGTCTCCACGGCTAGCTCGCCGCGGTCGCCCTTAGGGATGGCCTGGACTACTGACAGCCGCGGCGCCGGGGCAGGGCAGGACTGGCGCGCCAGCACCGTCAGCTCCAGCTGGCCCGGCCGGGCGGCCGTGACCACGCACTCAGCCGCCGTTCCGGATCCGTCGGTCAGGTCGATCCGCTCACCGGGAGCCAGCCGCCGGACAGTGGTGGCATGCCGGCCTTCGGCCCCGGACAGCACGATCGAGTCGTGCGCCAGGTCCGCTGCGTAGAAGACAGGCGGGCGCAGGGCGTCGCTCCGGTCTCAGCGCCCGTTAAAGGCGTCCCGGAGCCGGGAGAAAAAACCCTGCTGCCCAGGCGCGAACCGGCCGGCGGGGGCTTCCTCTCCGCGCAGCTTGGCCAGCTCGCGCATCAGGTCCTCCTGCTCGGGCTCCAGCTTGGTCGGGGTCTCCACCGTGACGTGAATCACCAGGTCGCCGCGGCCCGAGGAGTTCAGGTGCGCGGTGCCCTGCCCGTACAGCGGGATGGCCTGGCCGGACTGAGTTCCCGGCCGGATGTCCACGTCCGCGGGGCCGTCCAGGGTCTCGACCTGGAGCGTGGCGCCGAGCGCCGCGGCCACCATCGGGATGGTGACGGTGCAGTGCAGGTCATCACCCTGCCGCTCAAAGATCTCATGCGGCCGCTGGACGATTTCCAGGAACAGGTCGCCGGCCGGGCCGCCTCCCGGCCCGGTCTCGCCCTCGCCGGCCAGCTGGATGTGGGTGCCGTCCTCGACGCCCGCCGGGATCCGGACCTTGATGGTGCGCCGGGTGCGCACCCGGCCGTCCGCGTCGCACTCCGGGCACGGCTTGCGGATCACGGTCCCGAACCCGCCGCAGCCCGGGCACGGGCGGGACGTCATCACCTGGCCGAGGAAGGACCGGGTGACCTGGCTCACCTCACCGCGCCCGTTGCAGACCTCACAGGTGGTCGGGTGAGTTCCCGGTGCGGTGCCCTCGCCCGAGCAGGTGGGGCACACCACGGCGGTATCGACAACCAGGTCCTTGGTCGTGCCGAACGCGCACTCCGACAGGTCCAGCTCGACGCGGATGGTCGCGTTGCGGCCGCGCCGGGCGCGGCTGCGCGGCCCGCGCGGGCCGGCGCCACCGCCGAAGAACGCGTCCATGATGTCGCTGAACGGGAATCCGGCCGCGCCGCCGAAGCCGCCGGCCCCGGCCCCGGCCCCGGCGCCCGGCGCGAACGGGTCGGCGCCCAGGTCATACATCTGGCGCTTCTCCGGGTCGGAGAGCACCTCGTAGGCCTGCGTCACTTCCTTGAACCGCTCCTGGGTCTGCGGGTCAGGGTTGACGTCGGGGTGCAGCTCGCGGGCAAGCCGGCGGTAAGCCTTCTTGATCTCGTCCGCATCAGCGTCGCGGCGCACGCCGAGCACGCCGTAATAGTCGTTCACGACCGGCATACTCCTACGTCCCTGCCAGAATCTGGCCTACATACCGTGCCACCGCGCGCACCGCTCCCATCGCTGTCGGGTAGTCCATTCGTGTCGGGCCGAGCACGCCCAGCCTGGCTAGTGCCTGTTCCCCGGAGCCGTAGCCGGCCGCTACCAGCGAGGTGCTCTGCAGCCCCTCGACCTGGTTCTCCGCGCCGATCCGCACCGTCACCGAGGCCTGATCACCCGATTCGCCCAGCAGGCGCATCAGGACTACCTGCTCTTCCAACGCTTCCAGGACGTCATGAAGTCCCTTGGCGAAATCTGCGGCCGCGAGGTTGGCGGCGCCGGCGACCACAATGCGCTCCTCGTGCCGCTCAACCAGGGACTCCAGGATCACCGAGAATACGGCGGCTGCGTTAGTCCGCTCGACGGGCTCAATCCGCTCGGGCAGCTCGTCGATGACCGACGCTACCTCGGTGAGCCTGCGCCCGTCGAGATAAGCGTTCAGCAGCGCGCGCAGGTGCGTGACCGAGTCCTCCCCGGCCGGGGCGGGCAGTTCGACCGACCGCTGCTCCACCCGCCCGGTGTCGGTGATCAGCACCAGCAGCAGCCGGGTGTCAGTCAGCGGCACCAGCTCCAGGTGCCGGATGGCCGACCGGCTCAGCGAGGGGTACTGGACCACCGCCACCTGCCGCGTCAGCTGGGCCAGCAGCCGGACCGTGCGCATCACGACCTCGTCCAGGTCATAGGCCCCGGCCAGGAAGGTCTCGATAGCCCGCCGCTCGGCGGAAGTGAACGGCTTGATCCCGGACAGCCGGTCCACGAACAGGCGGTAGCCCAGATCGGTGGGAATCCGGCCCGCGCTGGTATGCGGCTGGACGATGAAGCCCAGCTCCTCCAGGACAGCCATATCGTTGCGGATGGTCGCCGGCGACACATCCAGGTTGTGCCTGTCTACGAGATTCTTGGACCCTACGGGCTCGTTGGTGGAGACGTAGTCCTCCACGATGGCGCGCAGGACAGCAAGCTTCCTGTCGTCAAGCACGCTCCACCTCCCTGGCACTCCGGTGTCCCGAGTGCCAATTCTATGGCGCGAACAATACTGGGGCATCGGCTCGCGGGGCACAGTCCTTGCCCGTCATATTCGCCGCGCACCGGCTAGCGTGGGCAAAAGACACAACGAACGAGGGCGGATGACAAGCTTCCCACCGCAACCAGAGCCGCGACGGCACGCGGCACCGGGCCAGGATCCTGATCCTGGCCCGGATGTCTGGGCACCACGCGAGCGCAGTGCTGATTCCGGTACCGACGTGTGGGCAGGCAGGGATAGCGCCGATCCCGGCTTCACCGCCTGGGCGGCTGCAACGCGCGGAGCCGGCCCGGCCGATCCCGGCGCGCTGCGCCGCGTCCTGGACGGCCTGCAGCGCGATCTGGAGGGCCTGCAGCGTGACCTGGACAGGTCGCGCCGCGATCCCGGCCCGGACGGCGGCCAGTGGCAGGACGGCACGGCCGGGGACTGGCAGGACGGCGCGGCCAGGGACTGGCCCGGGGGTAACCAGCCCGCTGTGACGGAGGTCACCGGACCTGCACCCGCCGCAGGCCCGCGCGCGGGCTCAGCACCAGCCACGGAATGGCATACCGGGTCGCAGCCTGCCGTGGGCTGGGACACCGGCTCGATGCCTGCCGTGCAGTGGGACACCGGCTCGATGCCCGCAGTGGACCCGCGCACCGGCTCGCAGCCGGGAGAACCGCCGGACCATGGCCAGCCCCGGCTGCCGTCCCGGCGGCAGTCGTTCAGCGCCGGCCCGCCGCCAGCCGGCCTGCCACCCGCCGGCCCGCCACCCGACCTGGGCCAGCCCCCGGCGCCGGGGCAGCCGCACACCGGGGAACAGCCATGGAACGCCGTGCCGGGCCCCGGCCAGCCGCAGAACCTGGGCCAGCCGCAGAACCTGGGCCAGCCGTGGAATGCCGGGCAGTCCCCGGTTCCGGCGCAGCCGCGGAGCGCCGGGCCGGCCCCGGCCCCGGCGCAGCCATGGACCGCGGGACAGCCCCCGTCCCCGGCGCCGCCGTGGCGGCCGGGCCAGCAGGCCGCTGGCCCGCCGCGGCCGCAAGGTCAGCAGCCGTGGCCGTCGGCAGCTCAGCCGGCCGCTGCCACCAGTACGAGTGCGGCGACCCGGACAGGCGGGACGGACCGCGACGGCATGGTCACCGAAGGCAGCCCGGCCGCCGCGGCCGCCGGGCCGGGCGGGACGGCCGGCCGAGCTGAGGCCGCCGCGCCCGCGCGCGACGGCGACGAGGCCTGGGCCATGCTCGCCTACCTGGGCGTGCCGTTCGTGAGCGTGCTGGCCCCGCTTTCCGTCTTCCTGCTCCGGGCCCGCCGCTCGGCGTTCGTCCGGCGGCACGCCGTCCAGGGCCTGAACCTGGGCATCACGCTGCTGCTCTACAACATCTGCGTGCTGATCATGGGCGTGATGCTGTCGCTCGACTCGGTCGGCGTCGCGCTGATGATCGCCGTGCCCGTCGCGCTGGTGCTGTGGCTGGTGACGCTGGTCTTCCTGCTCCGGGCGGCTATCCGGGCCAGTGCCGGCGGCTTCTACCAGCTGCCGCGCTGGATGTGCGCGACCATCGTCGGCAAGTCCGCCGCGCGCTAGCCGGCCCCTAGTCCGTGAGGTCGCGGATCACGGCGTCAGCCAGCAGCCGCCCGCGCAGCGTCAGTACCACCCGGCCGGCCGCGTGCGCATCCAGCTCGGCCAGGCCGTCGGCGACCGCAGCAGCGGCCGCGGCCCGCCCGGCCGCGGACAGCACGGCCAGCGGGCAGCCCTCAGCCAGCCGGGTCGCCAGCATGATCTGCTCCATGCTGCGCTCGGCCGCGGTCAGCACCTCGCGAGCCTGGCCGGGGCTCTGCCCGGCGGCGATCCGGGTGGCGTAGGCGGCCGGGTGCCGCACGTTCCACCACCGGGTGCCGCCCACGTGGCTGTGCGCGCCCGGGCCGACCCCCCACCAGTCCCCGCCGGTCCAGTACAGCTGATTGTGGCGGCACCGGGCCGCGTCGCTGGCCGCCCAGTTGGAGACCTCATACCAGGCCAGGCCCGCCTTGCCGAGGCGCTCGTCGGCGGCCAGGTACCGGTCGGCGAGCTCATCGTCGTCGGGAGCCGGCAGCTCGCCGCGGCGGACCCTGGCCGCCAGCCGGGTGCCGTCCTCCACGATGAGCGCATAGGCCGAGATGTGGTCCGGGCCGGCGGCCGCCGCCCGGTCCAGGGACAGCTCCCAGTCCGCCGCGCTCTCCCCCGGCGTCCCGTAGATCAGGTCCAGGCTGACGTGCTCGAACCCGGCTGCGCGGGCCCACGCCACGCACTGCTCGGGCCGGCCAGGCTGATGAGCGCGCTCCAGGACGCTCAGCACGTGCGGCACCGCGCTCTGCATGCCCAGCGAGATCCGGGTGAACCCGGAGTCACGCAGCCGGGCCAGCATCGCGGGCTCCACGGTTTCGGGGTTGGCCTCGGTGGTCACCTCGGCGTCGGGAGCCAGCCCGAACTCGTCGCCGATGGCGGCCAGGATCGCCGCCAGGTCCGCCGGCGGCAGCAGGGTTGGCGTCCCGCCGCCGAAGAACACTGTGGTGGCCGGCCCGGCCTGCTCCCCCAGCACCCGCCGCGCCAGCCGCAGCTCGGCGATGGCCAGGCCGGCATAAGACTCCCGGGACGCGCCGCCGCCCAGCTCGGCGGCGGTGTAGGTGTTGAAGTCGCAGTAGCCGCAGCGCGTCCGGCAGAACGGGACATGCACATAGATCCCGAACGGGCGCTCCCCGAGCTGGTCAACGGCCGGGCCGGGCAGCGTGCCGTCAGCGGGAACGGGCTGGCCCGGCGGGGGCTGACCCGGCATCTCAGCCGGCCAGCCGGACCGCGCGGGCGGCGATGAGATCGCCTGGACGCCGGCTCGGCTCAGGCCCTGCTGGCCGATCTCGTCCCACCTGGTGCCTCGCCCCTCTGCCGCCAGCAGCCTGCGCATGATCGCCTGATCGCCGGTGCAGGCGCGCCCGACTGTGCCACCGTAACCTGACGCGCGGAGCGGCTGAGCACGCGCTCGCCGGCCCCGGCGCTGACCCGATTGACCCGAGATCACCCCGGCTGGCCCGATACGGGCACCGTAGCCGACAAGCCGGAAAGCCCGTGAGCGCTTACCCTGGAGGCACGGGCAGCAGGAGCGCTGCGCAGGCGAAGCGGCATGGGGATGACGCGCGGATGAGCTACGGCGGTGGCGGGACAAGCGGGAGCAGCTGGCCAGGTTCGGGGGGCAGCGGCCGGTTCCGTGATCCGGGCAGCTTCGGCAGCACGGGCAGCTTCGGCAATCCGGCCGGTCCTGGCCGCCCGGCGGGCCAGCCGGGTCCCCCGGCCGTGCCGCTGCGCGCCACTGACCGGGACCGCGAGGCCACCGTCACGGTGCTGCAGGCCTGCTACACCGAGGGCCGGCTGACCAAGGACGAGCACGATTCGCGGGTGGGGCGGGCGCTGTCGGCCCAGACCTACGCCGATCTCGACATCCTGACGACCGACCTGCCGCAGCGGCCGGCCTATCCCGACGCCCCGGTGGCGGCCGGGCCCCGGCACACCAACGGACTCGCCATCGCGGCGCTGGTCTGCGGCCTGGCCCAGCCGGTCACTGGCGGGCTGTCGACCATCCCGGCGATCGCCTTCGGGCACGTGGCCCGCGGCCAGATCCGGCGCACCGGAGATGACGGCCAGGGGATGGCCACCTGGGGCCTGGCCCTCGGCTGGGCCGGCCTGGCCTTGGTCGTCCTGCTCGTGCTCGGCGTAGGCCTGCTGGCCGTCTTCTTCACCAGCGGTGCCACGAGCGGCTGACCAGGCCGGCGGCTAGCGCTAGCGCTTCTTCTCGGCGGGCTGGTCGGTGGACAGGGCGGCCACGAAGGCCTCCTGCGGCACGTCCACCCGGCCGATCGTCTTCATCCGCCGCTTGCCTTCCTTCTGCTTCTCCAGCAGCTTGCGCTTGCGGGAGATGTCGCCGCCGTAGCACTTGGCCAGGACGTCCTTGCGCATGGCGCGGATGTTCTCCCGGGCGATGACCCGCGATCCGATGGCGGCCTGGATCGGCACCTCGAACTGCTGGCGCGGGATCAGCTCCTTCAGCCGGGCGGTCATGCTCAGGCCGTAGTCGCGGGCCTTGTCGGCGTGCACGACCTGGCTGAAGGCGTCCACGGGCACGCCCTGCAGCAGGATGTCCACCTTGACCAGGCTGGCTTCCTGCTCGCCATCGGGCTCGTAATCCAGCGAGGCGTAGCCGCGGGTCCGCGACTTCAGGTGGTCGAAGAAGTCGAAGATGATCTCGGCCAGCGGCATCGTGTAGCGGATCTCGACCCGGTCGGCCGACAGGTACTCCATGCCCAGCAGCACGCCGCGGCGGCCCTGGCACAGTTCCATGATCGCGCCGATGTAGTCGGTGGGCGCCAGCACGGTGGCCCGGACCACGGGCTCGAAGATCTGGGCGATCTTGCCCTCGGGGAACTCGCTGGGGTTGGTGACGATGATCTCCTGGCCGGCCTCGGTGACCACCCGGTACACCACGTTGGGCGCGGTGGAGATGAGGACCAGGCCGAACTCGCGCTCCAGCCGCTCCCGGACGATCTCCATGTGCAGCAGGCCCAGGAACCCGCAGCGGAAGCCGAAGCCCAGCGCGCTGGAGGTCTCCGGCTCGTACACCAGCGAGGCGTCATTGAGCTGCAGCTTGTCCAGGGCGTCACGCAGCTCGGGATACTCGTCACCATCGACCGGGTAGAGCCCGGAATACACCATCGGCCGCGGGTTGGCGTAGCCGGGCAGCGCCTCCCTGGCCGGCCGGGCCGCGTTGGTCACGGTGTCGCCGACCCGCGCCTGGCGGACGTCCTTGACGCCGGTGATCAGGTAGCCGACCTCGCCTGCCGCCAGGCCGTCCGAGGGCACCGGGTCGGGCGAGATGACGCCCACCTCGAGGGTCTCGTGCACGGCCTTGGTGGAGAGCATCACCGTGCGCTCGCGGTGCGACAGCCGCCCGTCGACCACCCGGACGTAGGTGACCACGCCGCGGTAGGTGTCGTAGACCGAGTCGAAGATCAGCGCGCGGGCGTCCGCGTCGGGGTTCCCGTTCGGCGGCGGGACCTGCTCGACCACGGCGTTCAGCAACTCCCTGACGCCCTCGCCGGTCTTGGCCGAGACCCGCAGGACGTCGGACTCCGCGCAGCCGATGATCCCGGCCAGCTCAGCGGCGAACTTGTCCGGCTGCGCAGCGGGCAGGTCGATCTTGTTCAGCACCGGGATCAGGTGCAGGTCGCCGGCCAGCGCCAGGTACAAGTTGGCCAGGGTCTGAGCCTCGATCCCCTGCGCGGCGTCGACCAGCAGGATGGCGCCCTCGCAGGCGGCCAGCGAGCGGGACACCTCGTAGCTGAAGTCCACGTGGCCGGGGGTGTCGATGAGGTTGAGGACGTAGCTGCGGCCGTCCGGGCCGCGCCAGGGCAGCCGGACGGCCTGGCTCTTGATGGTGATGCCGCGCTCGCGCTCGATGTCCATCCGGTCCAGGTACTGGGCCCGCATCTGGCGGCCCTCGACCACGCCGGTGAGCTGCAGCATCCGGTCGGCCAGGGTGGACTTGCCGTGGTCGATATGCGCAATAATGCAGAAATTACGAATAATCGCCTGATCGGTCCGCGCAGGCTCGGGCAGCGCCGGTGCGACCTGCCCGGTCGCCGGCGAGCCTGAAGTGGGTCCTGCAGGGGTGGGTGGCACAGAAAATTCCGCCCGGTAGTCGGCGCTGAGCTGGCAGCGCTGGGGTCGTGACAGTGGTCCAGCGGTCTATCGTCGCATGCCGGGGCCCGTGCTCACGCCCCGCCACCGCTGCGGGCGGGACCCGGAGTTCCTTACTGGTTTGAGGGAGCAGGCCGCATTCGGCTATCCTTGGGCGCTGGCTGCCTGCATGCCCGCGTGCGCAACGCCGGGCGCGAAGCCGCAGTTAACCGGCTCGTGCCGGGCGCCAACCACCAGGATGACATGCCAGCAGGGCATGCACAGACAACGACATCAAGCGAGGCACTTCGCGTGGCAAACATCAAGTCGCAGATCAAGCGGAACAAGCAGAACGAGAAGGCACGGCAGCGCAACAAGGCCGTGAAGTCGGAGCTGAAGACCGCTGTGCGCAAGTTCCGCGAGGCCGCTGACGCCGGCAACGCGGACGAGGCCGCGCAGGCCATGCGGACCGCCTCGGTGAAGCTGGACAAGGCCGCGAGCAAGGGCGTTATCCACAAGAACCAGGCCGCGAACCGCAAGTCCGCGCTCGCGCAGCGCGCCGCGCAGCTCACCAAGGCGTAGCCAGCAGTTCCCCGTCCGCCCCCGGTCCGGCAATCGCCCCGGGGTTCTAGCGGCGCGAGCCTGGCGGAAAGAAGCATCATGTCCAGGCTGGCAGCGCGCGGCGTCCAGGTTGTCTTCGGCGCGCTCACCGTCCTTGACGGCGTTGACCTCACGATCGGGCCCGGCGACCGGGTCGGCGTCCTCGCGCCCAACGGCGTCGGCAAGTCCACGCTGCTGAAGGTGCTGGCCGGCGAGCTGGAGCCCGACGCGGGCACCGTCACCCGCTCGCCCGCCACTACCAGCGTCATCCGGCTGGCCCAGGAACCCGACATCCAGCCCGGCGAGACGCTGGCCGCCCACCTGGCCCGGCGGACCGGAGTCGCGGCCGCCCAGGCCGCGCTCGATGCCTCCACCGAGGCGCTGACCCGCGGCGCGGACGGCGCCGATGACGCCTACGCCGCCGCGCTGGAGCACTGGCTGGCCATCGGCGGCGCCGACCTGCCCGAGCGGGCGGCCCCGGTGACCGCCGACCTGGCCCTGCCCGCCGACCTGCTGGAGCGCGGCGCCGCGCAGCTGTCCGGCGGCCAGCGGGCCCGGCTGGCCCTGGCCGCCATCCTGCTGGCCCAGCCCGACATCCTGCTGCTGGACGAGCCCACCAATGACCTCGATGACGCCGGGCTGGCCCGCCTGGAGGCCCACCTGCGCGGCAGCCGCGCCGGGCTGGCCCTGGTCAGCCACGACCGGGCCATGCTGGCCGGGACGGTGAACCGGATCCTGGAACTGGATGAGTTCACCCGGCGCGGCACCGAGTTCAGCGGTGGCTGGGAGGCCTACCTCACCGAGCGCGAGCGGGCCCGGCAGCGGGCCGTCGACGCCTACGCCAGCTATGAGCAGCAGCGCGACCAGCTCAGCGAGTCGGCGCGGACCCAGCGCCAGTGGGCCACCTCGGGCGCGCAGCGGGCCGCCAACCCGCGCCGGCAGCCGGACCCGGACAAGAACCGCAAGCATTTCCAGGTCTCCGGGGCGCAGAACACCGGGGCCGGCGCCGCGCGCACCGACCGGGCCATCGCCCGGCTCGACGCCGGCGCGCCCGAGCAGGTCCGCGAGCCGTGGCACCTGCAGCTCACCATCGGGTCCGGCCGCCGGGCGGGCGACGTGGTGGTGGCGCTGCGCGGCGCCGTCGTCAGCCGCGGCGACATCCGGCTCGGCCCGGTCGACCTCAGCATCGGCCCCGCCGACCGGCTCCGGATCACCGGCCCCAACGGCTCCGGCAAGACGACGCTGGTCGACGCGCTGCTCGGGCGGCAGCCGCTGGAGGCCGGCGAGCGCTACGCCGGTCCCAGCACCGTGTTCGGCGAGCTAGATCAGTCCCGGCGCGAGTTCGCCACCGGGACGCCGGTCACCGACGTGATCCGCGAGGCCGCCGGGCTGTCCCCGGAGGAGGCCAGGACCCTGCTGGCCAAGTTCCGGCTCCGCGGCGACGCCGCATTGCGCCCGGCCGCCGCCCTGTCGCCCGGCGAGCGCACCCGGGCCGGGCTGGCCATGCTCCAGGCCCGTTCGGTGAACTGCCTGATCCTGGACGAGCCCACTAACCACCTCGACATCGAGGCCATTGAGCAGCTCGAGCAGGCGCTGCAGGCCTACGACGGGGCCCTCATCCTGGTCACCCACGACCGGCGGCTGGCCGATGCCCTGGCCATCGAGCAGAACCTGGACATCCGCACCCTGCACGCCCGCTAGCCCAGCCGACCTGGTGCGCGGTCCCGGGCGGTCCGCCTGCTTCTTGCTGTTATCAGCTCAGGCCTGCTGCGCTGGTCAGTGCCGGGAGCAGCTCGTCAGTGCTGGGAGCGAGAGGCCACGATGGTGGTGATGGCGCGCTCCAGGGCGTACCCGGCGCTGGCCCCCTCGCCCTTCACCTGCGCGTCCGCCTCGGCTACTGCCGCATGCGCCGTGGCCAGCCCCCTGGCGGTCCAGCCGCGCAGCTGCTGGCGGGCCCGGTCGATCTTCCACGGCGGCATGCCGAGCTCAGCCGCGAGCACCTCGGCCCGCTTGCTGCGCGAGACCGAGCCGACCCGGCCGAGCGCTCGCACGCCCTGGGCCAGGGCACTGGAGATGAGTACCGGCGAGGTGCCGGTGGCCAGTGCCCAGCGCAGCTGCTCCAGCGCGTCGGCCAGCTTCCCCTCGACGGCCCGGTCAGCGACGGTGAACCCGGTTGCCTCGGCCCGGCCCCGGTAGTACCGGGACACGACGCTGGCATTGATGACGCCGTCGGTGTCGGAGGACAGCTGGCTGCACGCGGCGGCCAGGTCGCGCAGGTCATTGCCGACCGAGTCGAGCAGGGCGCGCAGCCCGCTGTCGTCGGC
This sequence comes from Streptosporangiaceae bacterium, assembly GCA_036490755.1. GTDB lineage: Bacteria > Actinomycetota > Actinomycetes > Streptosporangiales > Streptosporangiaceae > DASUBV01. The sequence continues at coordinate 22,931 of DASXDJ010000167.1, read as the reverse complement.
CTTGCGCCCGGCCCGGCGGAACTCCCCGCGCAGGAAGTCCATCCGGTCCCCGAACCGCTTGACGGCCGGGCAGTCGATCCGCGCCGCGCCGGCGCTGATCAGGCCGGCCAGCAGCGCCTTTCCCTTGGCTCCGCCCGCGTGCGTGAGCACCATCACGACGTCGGGAGAGGGCTCCTTGGCCAGCCGGAGGATCTCGGCGGCCAGGTCCTTGGCGGCGTCCTGAGCGCTCCGGATGACGATGACGGCACCGCCGCCGAACAGGGACGGGGCGGTCAGGTTCGCCAGCTCGCCGGGCGGCAGCCCGGCCGCGGCGACGTCATGCACGTCGGTTCCCTCGGCATCCGGCGGCCCGGCGGCGGCGCCTGCGGCGGCCAGGACCGAGCTGACGGCCCGCTCGATGAGCAGGTCCTCCTCGCCGACCACCACCGTCACCGGTGCGGGCGCGCCCGCCTGAGCCGCTGCAGCCATGCCCGCAGCATGCCACGTCCCGCCGGGTGCCGGTAACCAGCTCCCGGGACCCCTGATCGCTCCGCCGCGACCAGGGGAGCCGGGTGATCAGCGGTCCCGCTGATCGGCATGGGCATCGTCAGCCACCTGGCCGAGGGCATCGACCAGCAGGCTGGCGACCCGCTCGGGCTCCTCATTCGGGATGAAGTAGCTGGTGCCAGGGATGGTGACCAGCGATATGCGCGGGCAGGCCGCGAGGGTGGAACGCTCCTCGCTGGTGAGCCGGCCGTCGCCCTTTTCCGCGTGCACAATCCAGGCTGGCACGCCAGCGTCGCACAGGCGGGCCGCTGGCGAGGCATGACGGCCGAGGTACTTCAGGTACGCATGCAGGCCCTGCCGCATGATCCGCGGATTGTTCTTGCGGAAGTCGGCGAGCAGCTCAGCACGGCGATCGTCGGATAGCCGCGCTTGCCTGGTGGCCATGCCCATCATCTTCAGCATCGCTGCTGACGGCAGGCTTCCCAGCAGGCCTCCGAGTCCGACAATAGCGCGGAAGAAGCCCGGCTCGTCGCGGGCCGACAGGCTAGGTCCCAGCAAGACAGCCGGCCCGCAGAATGCTCCTGACGCGACCATCTCCAGAGCGACACTCGCGCCGAAGCTGAACCCGAGCACAGCATCACAGCCGAACTCGGTGGCGAGGCCAGCAGCAAGCCGGGCGTAGTTCTCGATGCTGAAGTCCGCGGGGGGTGGCGTGCCGCCATGTCCGGGCAGGGTCACCGCGATCAGGCGGACCCCGGCGAGCGCCGGCTGAGCCATCAGGTCGGTGTAGGACCGCGATCTATGCAGCCCGCCCGGGAGGAGCAGCACCGTCCGGTCGGCGACATTCGGGCCGGACTCGAAGATTTCCCACTCGAAGCTCATCCTGGTGCACCCGCTTCCGCGACATCCCCGAACGAGACCCAGGGGTCCCTGGTGACAACGTAGGCGGGAGGCGACGCCGCATCATGGGGCGTTTACCCCATCTTCCGGGGTAACTGGACTGCCTGCAGCACCGGGACCGCGGGCTGCGTCCGGCCCGGCGCGTCTCTCAGTCGGTGCCGGGGATGATGCGCAGGTCCCGGATAGCGCCGCCGTCCAGGGCCGCCAGGGCCTGCTGGTAGGCAGGACTCTCGTGCCCGGCCCGGGCGGCCTCGACCGAGTCGAACCGGATGATCACCGTCCGGGTCCGCTCTCCTGACTCATAGACCTGCTCAGGCAGGCCGCGGGCGATGAAGGTGCCGCCCGCGGCCGTCAGGGCCGGGCGGGCCAGCGCCGAGTAGGCCGCGACCTTGCCCTCGTCCAGGATCTCCTTGTACACGCTCACCCAGTAGGCAGACATAACGCCATCGTGCCAGAGCGCTGATCTGTCCGCTCGCCCGCGGAATGCCCTGGTGGCGCCGTCTTCCCTCCTCGCAAGCTCGTCAGTCCAGACGGCGCCGGGCATTCCCCCGCTCGCTCGGAGGCGCTGCCGCCGGGCGGCGCCGGCTCAGAGGGCCGGGGTGACGACGACGCCGAGCAGGCCGGGCCCGGTGTGGGCCAGGATCGCCGTGCTGGCCCGGAAGATGGCGGTCCGGCCGACGGCCGGGACAGCAGCGGTCAGCTGGCGGTGCAGCTCGTCAGCATCGTCGTGGCTGCTGATGTGCTGCACGGCCAGCTGGCATTCCCCCGGCAGGCCGGCCGCGAACTCGGCGGCCAGCTCGGTCAGCCGGCCGCGGGCCGCGGCGCGAGTCCGGACGCGCTCCAGGACGGTGATCGTGCCGTCGCTGATGCGCAGCAGCGGCCGGGACGCCAGCATGCTCCCGGCCGCCCGGTCCGCGCCGGGGACGGGGCCGGCGGGCCCGGTGCCGCGCAGCCGCCCGCCGGCCCGCAGGTGCTCGGCGGTATCGAGCGCGAAGAACGAGGCGGTCCGTGCGGCCCGGCTGGCCGCCGCCCGTGCTGCCGCCGCGGCCGGGAGCCCGGCCGCGGCGGCCTGGTTGGCGGCGGCGGCGACGAACCCGAGCCCGGCGCCGATCGTGCGCGAGTCCACCACGTGCACGGGCACCGTCGCGCTGGCCGCCGCGAGCTGCGCGGAGCCGATCGTGCCGGACAACTCAGCGGCCAGGTGCACAGACACGATCGCGAGCACTCCGGCCGCCGCCGCGTGCCGGTACACCGCCGCGAAGTCCTCCGGTGCCGGCCGGGCGGTGGTGAGCCGCTCGCCCCGGGCCACCTGGGCGGCAATCGCCTCCGGCAGCGGGGCGGTACTCCGGTCCTCGGCGGCCGCTCCCCCGGCCAGAATGCGGAGCGGGACGATGACCAGGCCGGAGTTGCCTTCGCCCACGCCGACGCAGGCCGAGGAGTCGGTGATCACGGCCACCTGGCCGCGGCTGCCCCGCTCCCCGAACGCTGAGCCCCGTGCGGTCACTGGTCAGTCACCGCACCAGCGGCAGCGGACGGGCCGGGCGCAGGCGGGCGGGGCACGGACGCGGCATAGCGGTCAGCTAGTCGCTGACCAGCTCGCCGCCGCGCCAGACGCGGTACGGCTTGAGGCCGTAGGCCCAGGCGAAAGCACCCTCGTGGTCGGCGTCCCAGGCCACGATGTCGGCGAACCGGCCGGGCAGCATCATGCCCCGGTCGGGTGCGTGCAGCGCCTGGGCGCCACCCAGGGTCGCCGCGCGCAGCGCCTCGGTGACGCTCATCCCGTAGCTGGCGATGGCCATGCTGATGATCAGCGGCATCGAGGTGATGCCGTTGCCGCCCGGCGAGTGATCGGAGCCGAGGGCCACGGCCACGCCCTTGTCCAGCAGCAGCCGGACGGGCGGGGCACAGGCTGACTCGGCGGTTACCGCCGGGCACAGCACGGCGGCTACCCCGGCGTGCGACAGCGCGGCCACGTCGTCGTCGCTGGCCCCGTGCAGCAGGTCGGCCGAGGCGCAGCCGATCTCGGCGGCCAGCCGGGCCGCGCCGCTGCCGGCGGTCCCGCAGGCGTGCAGCCGGGGCAGCAGCCCGGCCGCGCGGCCGGCGGCCAGGATCCACTGCGCCTCGCGGGTGGTGAACCGGCCGTCGTCGCAGTAGACATCGACGCTGTCCGCGCCGGCCGCGGACGCATCAGCGCACCAGCTGCCCACCGCGTCCACGTAGTCGTGGCGGCGGCCGAAGAACTCCGGCGGTACCGCGTGCGCCGCCAGCAGCGTGGCATGCACCCGCGGCATTCCCGGCTCGCCCTCCAGCGAGCGCAGCAGCCGGACATCGGCCAGCTCACCGTCGCGGGTCAGGTGGTAGCCGGTCTTGGCCTCGATCGTCGTGGTCCCGTTCAGCAGCCAGGACCGCAGCCGTTCCCGCACCCCGTTGCACAGGGTCCACGGATCGGTGCCCCGGGTCACGGTGACGGTAGAGGCCATGCCGCCGCCGGCGGCGGCGATCTCCAGGGCAGACGAGCCGCCGGTGCGCATGGCCAGCTCGGCCCACCGGTTGCCCGCGTAGACCGGGTGGGTGTGCGCGTCGATCAGGCCGGGCGTGACCAGCGCGCCGTTGAGGTTCTCGACATGATCGACATCGACGATGTCGGAGATCACGCCGGGGATGCTGGAGGGCAGCTCGGAGGCGTGACCGACCCAGGCAATGCGATCATTGTGGGACAAAATCGCGGCGTTGCTCCATACCTCAGAGCCAGTCCACAACCGGCCAATGTTGGTGAGCAGCCGAACGGTCATCCCTTTTTACCCCGTCGATCCTGACGCGCGGCGGCCGGGCCCGTCGGTTGCCATACGCGTCACCTGCCGAGTGGTCATGCCAGTGGAAGGTTCCGGCAGTGGCCTGCGGGCCAGACCAGCACGTGCATCGGCCCTGCGTGCCACTGCGGATGGTGCTGACTAACATATCGGTTCAGTTACGGTATTGCACAAGAAGGTTCCGTGTACAGGGTCATTTTTGTCGCCCTGACGCAGGTCGGAGGGCGTGCACCGGACGCAATTGCCGGAAGCAATTTAGCGGCGAACGGGCGGCCGGTCCAGCGTTTCCTCAACTGCCGAAACACGCACGCTGCGTTACCGAAAATGCGATACGCAAATCGCGAAAGCCAGCACCGGGGCGCGGAGAAGTCATTTCTGCCCGGACAGATCCGTACCCACCGCCGCGGCGGCCTCGCCATCGCGATGCGGTCCAGATCGTCCCGCGGTCAGTGGCGTCCCGCGGCCCGGGCAGTCCCGCGGCCCGGACAGTCCCGCGGTCGGCGCGGGCCCGCCGCCGTCAGCCGGCCGCCACCGGCGTCGCGAACTGGTCCAGCTCGGCGGCCAGGGCGGGCGGGACCCGCGCGGTCAGCTCGGTGCCGACCGCGCCGTGCCGGACCTCCAGCACCTCGCCCTCACGGTGCGCGCGGGACACCAGGTCGCCGCGGTCGTAGGGCAGCGTGACGGTGACCTCGCGCTGCTTGCGCGGCACCAGCCTGTCCAGCGCCGTGAGCAGCTCGTCGATGCCCGCGCCGGTGTGCGCCGAGATGACGATGGCGCCGGGCTCGGCCAGCCGCAGGGCGTCCAGCTCGATCGGGTCGGCGGCGTCAGCCTTGTTGATCACGACCAGCTCCGGCACGTCGCGGGCGCCGATCTGGCCGAGCACCTCGCGCACGGCGGTCAGCTGGGCCCGCGGGTCGGGATCGGAGCCGTCCACCACGTGCAGGACCAGGTCGGCGTCGGCGACTTCCTCTAGCGTCGAGCGGAACGCGTCGACCAGCTGGTGCGGCAGGTGCCGGACGAAACCGACGGTGTCGGTCAGCGTGTAGGGCCAGCCCTGCGGCGTGCGGGCCCGGCGGACGGCCGGGTCGAGGGTGGCGAACAGCGAGTTGTCGACCAGCACGTGCGCGCCGGTCAGCCGGTTGAGCAGGCTCGACTTCCCGGCGTTGGTGTAGCCCGCGATCGTCACCGACGGCACCTCGCGGCGACGGCGCTGACTGCGCTGCACCTCGCGGCCGACCGACATGCCGGCGATCTCGCGGCGCAGCTTGGCGATCCGGGTCCGGATCCGCCGCCGGTCGGTCTCGATCTTGGTCTCGCCGGGGCCGCGGGTACCGATCCCGCCGCCGCCCGCGCCGCCGGCCCGGCCGCCCGCCTGCCGGGACAGCGACTCGCCCCAGCCGCGCAGCCGCGGCACCAGGTACTGCAGCTGAGCCAGCTCGACCTGGGCCTTGCCCTCCTTGCTGCTGGCATGCTGGGCGAAGATGTCCAGGATCAGCGCCGTCCGGTCGATGACCTTGACCTTGACGATTCCCTCCAGCCGGCGCAGCTGGCCGGGGGTCAGCTCACCGTCGCAGATCACCGTGTCCGCGCCGACCGCGGTCACGACCCCGGCCAGCTCGGCGGCCTTGCCGGCGCCGACGTAGGTCGCCGAGTCCGGGCGGCCACGGCGCTGGATGAGGCCGTCGAGCACCTCCGAGCCGGCCGTCTCAGCCAGCTGCGACAGCTCGCGCAGCGAGTTCTCGGCGTCGGCGAGGGTGCCCTCAGTCCACACGCCCATCAGCACAACCCGCTCCAGGCGCAGGGTCCGGTACTCGACCTCGCTGACGTCCTCCAGCTCGGTCGACAGCCCGGCGACCCGGCGCAGGGCGTGCCGCTCCTCCAGGTCCAGCTGGCCGGCGTCCGGCTCGTCATGCTCCGGCGCCCGGTACTCCGGCGCCCGGTACTCCGGCTCCTGGAACTCCAGCTCCTCGGGGAGCTGATCGGCCATGCCCGGCCTCGGCCGGTCGGGGTACTGATCAGAAAGTACAGTCATTCGCCATCCCAGCCCGGTCACCTGGCCGCTGCCGGTGCCCGGCCGTGTCGGTCGGCCCCGGCCCGCCCGTTGCGGGCCGATTCGTCGATGGTGCCACGCGCGGCACCCGTCCTCACCTCAATAACGCCGTGCCGCGCCAGGATGTGCCCGGGTGGCAGGCGGGCGCCTCTCCCGGACGGCACCGGGCTGCGCCAGACTGAGGGCGGGCCGGGCGGCCGTGGGTTATTTTCTACTCACGGGTAACTAAGCCGGACACATGCCACAGGAGGAGAAAGCCGCTGTGAATAACCCCGACGGCGTTGAGGTGACCGGCCCGGCCGGGCCCCGTTATGACGAGATCCTGACGCCGCAGGCGCTCAGCCTGGTCGCCGCTCTGCAGCGCGAGCTGGGACCACGGCGGGCCGAGCTGCTGGCGGCCCGGGTCCGGCGGCAGGCCGAGCTCAGCGCCGGCGCCCAGCTGGATTTCCTGGCCGCCACCGCCGCCATCCGCGCCGACCGGGACTGGCGGGTCGCCCCGCCCGCGCCGGGCCTGGCCGACCGCCGCGTGGAGATCACCGGCCCGACCGACCAGAAGATGACGATCAACGCGCTGAACTCCGGGGCCAAGGTGTGGCTGGCCGACTTCGAGGACGCCAACACCCCGCTGTGGGACAACATGGTCACCGGCCAGCTGAACCTGCGGGACGCGCTGGACCGGAGGATCGACTTCACCAGCGCCGAGGGCAAGGACTACCGGCTGCGGCCCGCCGATGAGCTGGCCACCATCGTGGTCCGGCCGCGGGGCTGGCACCTGGACGAGAAGCACGTGCTGGTCGACGGCCAGCGGGTGTCGGGCAGCCTGTTCGATTTCGCGCTGTATGTCACCCACTGCGCCCGGCGCCAGCTGGACCAGGGCCAGGGCCCGTACTTCTACCTGGCCAAGATGGAGTCGCACCGCGAGGCGCGGCTGTGGAACGACGCCTTCTGCCTGGCCCAGGACACCCTGGGCATCCCGCGCGGGACGATCCGGGCCACGGTGCTGATCGAGACCATCCCGGCCGCGTTCGAGATGGAGGAGATCCTGTATGAGCTGCGGGATCACAGCGCCGGCCTGAACGCCGGCCGGTGGGATTACCTGTTCTCCATCATCAAGAAGTTCCGCACCCGGGGCCCGGCCTTCGTGCTGCCGGAGCGCAACTCGGTGACGATGACCGCGCCGTTCATGCGCGCCTACACCGAGCTGCTGGTAGCCACCTGCCACGGCCGCGGCGCGCACGCGATGGGCGGCATGGCGGCGTTCATCCCGAGCCGCCGCGACGCGGCCGTCAACGAGCAGGCGCTGGCCAAGGTGCGCGACGACAAGACCCGGGAGTCGCGGGATGGCTTTGACGGGTCATGGGTGGCGCACCCGGACCTGGTGCCCGTCTGCCGCGAGGTGTTCGACTCGGTGCTCGGCGACGCGCCCAACCAGCTCGGCAAGCTGCGCGCGGACGTGTCCGTCGGCGCGGCCGACCTGCTGGCCATCGATCAGACGCCGGGGCAGATCACCGAGGCCGGGCTGCGCAACAACGTCAGCGTCGGCCTGCAGTACCTGGCCAGCTGGCTGGCCGGCAACGGCGCCGTGGCGATCTTCAACCTGATGGAGGACGCTGCCACCGCGGAGATCTCCCGGTCGCAGGTCTGGCAGTGGCTGCACAACGACATCACGCTGGATGACGGCCCGCAGGTGACCGCGGGCCTGGTCGAGCAGATCATCGGCGAGGAGCTGGCCACGATCCGCGAGCAGACCGCCGGCGCTCCGGCCGCCCGGTACCTGGACGACGCGGTGGCGCTGTTCCGCGAGGTCGCGCTGGCTGACGACTACGCCGACTTCCTGACCATCCCGGCCTACGAGCGGATGCCCTGACCGCCGGCCGCCTCCCCGCACCGGCGCGCGTCCTCCCCGCCCCGGCGCGGGTCGCTTCCCGGGGCCGGAGCGGTGGCCTGCCCGGTCCGGCCTTCCCATGCCACCGGCACGATCGCAGCCGCGACCAGCGGGAACACCGCGACGGCCGCGAACGGAGCCCCGAAGCCTGCCGCCCCGATGGCCAGGGCCAGCACCGGCGGAGTCGCCGCGGCCAGGGCGTTCTGGCCGGTGTTCTGGACGCCGAGCGCCCGGCCGGCCCAGGCCGGTCCGGCGTGCTCGGCCACCGCGGTGAAGGCCAGCCCGTTGGTGCTGACCGCCACCACGCTGCCGGCCAGCAGCAGCGCGATGGCCACCGGGGAGCGCAGGGCCGCGGCGCCGGCCAGGGCGAGCATGGCAATCCCGGTGCTCACGGCCAGGATGCGCATCGGGCGCAGCCGGCTGCCGGCCCGGTCCGACCAGTACCCGGCGGCCAGCCGCGCGCCGGCCCCGCAGGCCTGGGCGACGGCCAGCAGGCGGCCAGCCGGGGCGGCCTCCCAGCCGCGCGCGTCCACCAGGAAGACCAGCGCGAACGTGGCCACGGTGAACTGCGGCACGACCAGCAGCGCGCTCGCGGCGTGAATCCGCCACAGCACCGGCGTGCGGTACGGGGAGGCGGCGCGCGGCTCGCCGGCGGCGGGCCCGAGCCGGGCCGGGTCGCGCACCAGCAACACCACCAGCGCTGCGGACACCAGGCAGAACACGGCCAGGAAGAGCAGCGGGGCGCCCCGGCCAGCCACCCCGAGGGAGGGCAGCGTCAGGGCGGCGATCGCCACGCCGAGCGGCTGCGCGCTCTGCCGGATGCCCATGGCCAGGCCGCGCTCGCGGCGCGCGAACCAGCCCAGGATGAGCCGCCCGCTGGCGGCGAATACTGAGCCTCCGGCCGCGCCGGCCAGGGCCAGGCAGGCGCCCAGCGCGGCCACGCCGCTGACCTGCCGGGCGGCCAGCAGGATCAGCCCGGCCACAGCCAGGCCAGCCGACAGCACGACCCGCTCGCCCCACCGGTCGGCCGCGGCGCCCCAGCCGATCAGCGTCACCAGCAGGCCCGCGGTCGGGCAGGCGACCAGCACCCCGGCCAGTTCCAGCGAGAACCCCTCCTGGCGCAGCGCGGGGATGAGGTAGGCCAGCCCGTACTGGAACGTGCACCCGGCGGTCAGCGCGATCAGCCCGACGAACAGCACCAGCCACCGGCGCGCGCTCTGGTCCTCCTGGCCGCCGTTGCTGCTCATATGCTGATACTAGCTGTCTGCATAGTGAGACAGATACCGTTCCTGCCCGCCCCGCGCTGGCATCCCGGACGCCCGCGAGAGATCCTGAGGGAACGGCCCCGGCGGAGCAGCCGCCAGCCGGGACCCGGCGGGAGGCAACGCGATGAACCAGACGGCGAGCAGCGGGCCGGCGGGCGCGACTGCCTCCGGCGGCCTGGCCAGCCCGGACGGCCGGGCCGGGCTGGGACCGCTGGCCGGCCAGCTCAGCCAGATCTGCGGCGCCGGCAACGTCCTCACCGACCCGCTGGAACTGGCCACCTACGAGTGCGACGGCCTGACCGCGCACCGCTGCAGTCCCGGCCTGGTCGTGCTGCCCGGTTCCGCGCCGGAGGTGGCGCAGGTGGTGGCCGCGTGCGCGGCGGCCCGGATCCCGTTCATCGCCCGGGGCAGCGGGACCGGCCTGTCGGGCGGGGCACTGCCTCGGGCCGACGGCGTGCTGATCGTCGTGTCCCGGATGCGCCAGGTACTGGAGATCGACCCGGTCAGCCGCCGCGCGATCGTCGAGCCGGGCGTCACCAACCTGGCCGTCAGCCAGGCCGCCGAGCCCTACGGGCTGTTCTACGCCCCCGACCCGTCCAGCCAGGTGGTCTGCTCGGTGGGCGGGAACGTCGCGGAGAACTCCGGCGGCGCGCACTGCCTGAAGCACGGCTTCACCGTGCACCACGTCACCGGGCTGGAGATCGTCACCCCGCAGGGCGAGCTGACCTGGCTCGGCGACGGCACCGGCGCGGCGCCCGGCTATGACCTCCTCGGCGCGTTCACCGGGTCGGAGGGCACGCTCGGCATCGTCACCAAGATCATCGTCAAGCTGACCCCGATCCCCGAGGCGGTGACCACGCTGCTGGCCGCCTTCACCACGATGGGCGCCGGCGGCGCGGCGGTGTCGGCGATCATCGGGGCGGGCATCCTGCCCGGCGCCATCGAGATGATGGACGCGCTGGCCATCGAGGCCGCCGAGGCGGCGGTGGCGTGCCGCTACCCCGAGGGGGCAGGCGCCGTGCTGATCGTGGAGCTGGACGGGCCGGCCGGCGACGTGGCCCGGGAGACGGCGGCCGTCCGGGACCTGTGCACGCAGGCCGGCGCCTATGAGATCCGCGCCGCGCACGACGCCGCCGAGCGGGCCGCCATCTGGAAGGGCCGCAAGTCCGCGTTCGCGGCCGTCGGCCGGATCAGCAGCGCCTACATCGTGCAGGACGGCGTGGTGCCGCGCACCGCGCTGCCGGCCGTGCTGGACGCGATCGCCAAGCTGTCGGCCGAGTCGGGCATCCGGGTGGCCAACGTCTTCCACGCCGGCGACGGCAACCTGCATCCCCTGGTGCTGTTCCCCGACGGCGACCCGGTCGCGGCACGGGCCGCCGAGGAGGTGTCCGGCGCGATCCTGGACCTGTGCATCGACAACGGCGGGTCGATCACCGGCGAGCACGGCGTCGGCGTGGACAAGTCCCGGTACATGCCGCGGATGTTCGGGCCGGACGACCTGGACACGATGCAGCTGCTGCGGTGCGCCTTCGACCCGGCCGGGCTGTGCAACCCCGGCAAGATCTTCCCCACCCCCCGGCTGTGCGGGGAGGTGCCCGGGGTCCGCCGGGCCCCGCATCCGCTGGTCGCCTCCGGCCAGCTGGAGCAGTTCTGAGATGCCCGCTACGGAACTCAGCAACGAGCTGCCCGGTACCGACCAGCACCACCCGCTGACGTGATCCCCGCGCCGCTCGCGGCCGCCTGCCCGCAGGTCAGGCCCGGCACCGAGGCCGACGCTGTCGGGGGCGTGCGGCCGCAGTACGTGGCCGAGCCCGCCTCGACCGGGGAAGCCGGCGCCGTGCTGCGCGCGGCAGCTGGCCTCGGCCTGGCCGTCGTGCCGCGCGGCGGCGGTACCCGGCTGGACTGGGGCCTGCCGCCCCGCCAGTGTGACCTCGTCGTGGATACCCGCCGCCTGGACCAGGTGCTGGAGCACGCGGCCGGGGACCTGGTCGCCCGGGTGCAGGCCGGAGTCCCGCTGGAGCGGCTCGCCCGGATCCTGGCCACGGCCGGCCAGCGGCTGGCCGTGGACCCGCCCGCGGCCCGCGCCGCCGCCGCCCCGGCCGCCCCGCGCGACTCCGCAGCCGCTCCCGGCAACTCCGCAGCCACCCCGGCCAGCTCCGCGGCCACCCCGGCCAGCAGCCGGGGCGCACCGGCGAGCAACGTCGCCGCGCTGGCCGCGCGCGCTCGCGACGATGCCGCCGCCGCCGAGCCTCCCGGCACCGTCGGCGGGCTCATCGCGACGGGGGTGGCCGGCCCGCTGCGGCTGCGCTTCGGCAGCCCGCGCGACCTGCTGATCGGCATCACCCTGGTCCGCGCCGACGGCACCGTCGCGCGGGCCGGCGGGAAGGTCGTCAAGAACGTGGCCGGCTACGACATCGGCAAGCTGCTGGCCGGCTCGTACGGAACGCTCGGCCTGATCACCGAGGCGACCTTCCGGCTGCATCCGCGCCCGCCGGCGGCCGCCTGGATCAGCGTGACCTGCCCGCCCGGCGCGGCGCCGCAGGCGGCCAGCGCGCTGCTGGCGGCGGCCAGCTCGCCGCTCGCGCCGGTGGCCGCCGAGCTCGACTGGCCGGGCCGGGAGGCCCCCGTCACCGTGGCCGTCGCGCTGGAGGGCGACCCGGATGGCGTCGCCGAGCGCGCGGCGCTCATGCATGACCTGCTCGCCAGCGCGGCCCGGCGAGCACCGGGGAACGACCGGGGCACAGCGGCAGGAGACGGCCGGAGCACGACCGGGGAGACGCCGGAAGACAGCCGGACCACCGCTGAGGGGACGCCGGACAGCGGCCGGAGCGCCGCCAGCAGCGATGCGCTGCGGGCTGGCGTGCCCGCGCCCCGCGCGGCCGGCCCGGGCGCCACCATCGCGGGACTGCTGCCCCCGCCGCGCGGCGCCGCGGCGCCGGACGTGAGCACCGAGGCGCCCTCGTGGTGGGGCCAGGGCCCGGCGGCGGCCAGCGAGGGCACGGTCCTGCGGGTCGCGTTCTGGGCCAGCCAGCTAGCCGCCGTGCTGACCGTGATCCGGGCAGCAGCCGCCGACGCCGGCCTGGACCCGGCGATCGGCGGCTCGGCCGCGGCCGGGGTGCTGCACGCGGCGCTGCCCGCCGCGGCGCCGCCGGATGCGGTCGCCCGGTTCGTCACCGGCCTGCGCGCCGCGCTCACCGCCGGCGCCGGGCTGCCCGGGCGGGCCAGCGTGGTGGTGCTGACCGCGCCGCCGCCGGTCCGCGGCGCCGTGGACATGTGGGGGCCGGTGCCATCGGAGCAGCTGATGCACGCAGTCAAGGACCGGTTCGACCCGGAGCACCGGATGTCACCCGGCCGGTTCGCAGGAGGAATATGAGCGAGCTTGATCCCGGCGGCGAGCTGCGCAAGCTGGCCGGGGACTGCGTGCACTGCGGCTTCTGCCTGCCGGCCTGCCCGACCTACCAGCTGTGGGGCGAGGAGATGGACTCGCCGCGCGGCCGGATCCACCTGATCACCCAGATCCTGGACGGCGCCGAGGGCACCCCGGCTGCCGCCACCCACCTGGATCGCTGCCTGGGCTGCATGGCCTGCGTGCCGGCCTGCCCGTCCGGCGTGCAGTACGACCGGCTGATCGAGGCCGCCCGCGAGTGGGCCGAGGAGCCGGAGGCCGGGCCGGAGGTGCTGCCGCCGCGGTCGCTGCGGGACCGGGCCATCCGGCGGGCCATCTTCGAGACCTTTCCCTACCCCCGGCGGCTGCGGCTGCTGATGGCCCCGCTCCGGGCCGCGCAGCGGACCCGGGCGGACCGCCTGCTGGGCCGCAGCGACCTGATCGGCCGGATCGCCCCGGAGCTCACGGCAGCGCTGCGCATCGCACCGAGCCGGCGGGCGCCGGCCCGCCGCGGCCGGGCGGCCCGGTCCGGCCGGCAAGGGCCCGCCCGGCGAAGCCGTCCGGTGCCGGGGCTGCCCGAGCTGGTGCCGGCCCGCGGTGAGCGCCGGGCCACCGTCGGGATGCTGACCGGGTGCGTGCAGGGGGTGTTCTTCCCGGAGGTCAACACGGCCACCGCGCGGGTGCTGGCCATGGAGGGCTGCGACGTCGTGATCCCGCGCGGCCAGGGCTGCTGCGGGGCGCTGTCGCTGCACGGTGGCCGGCGCGCCGAGGCCCGGGCCTTCGCGCGGCGGACCATCGAGACCTTCGAGCGCGCGGGCGTCGACGCCATCGTGGTGAACGCGGCCGGCTGCGGCTCGGCGATGAAGGAGTACGGCCAGCTGCTGGCCGGCGACCCGCAGTGGGCGGACCGGGCCGCGGCCCTGAGCGAGCAGGTCCGGGACGTCAGCGAGTTCCTGGCCGGCCTGGGCGCGGCGGCGCAGCGGCATCCGCTGCCGCTGGCGGTCGTCTACCAGGACGCCTGTCACCTGGGCCATGCTCAGCGGATCACCCGGCAGCCGCGCGAGCTGCTGACCGGCATCCCGGAGCTGCAGCTGGCGGAGATCGGTGACGGCGGGACCTGCTGCGGCTCGGCCGGCATCTACAACCTGGTCCAGCCCGAGGCCGCCGCGCAGCTCGGCGAGCGCAAGGCCCGGGCCGTGCACGCCACGGGAGCGGAGCTGCTGGTGTCGGCCAACCCCGGCTGTGCCATGCAGATCGCGGCCGCGCTGGGCGACCAGGGCACCCCGATGCCAGTGGCGCACATCATCCAGGTCCTGGATGCCTCGCTGCGCGGCCTGCCCGTGACGACCCTGCTCTGACCTGCGATGACGTCACGCGACGTCGTTAGGACGTCAGATAGTGCCGCGATTTGACGTCATCCAGCTTGACATGCGCATCTCCATGACGTCATAGTGGCGTCATGGAGATGTCAGAGTACGTGGCCACGCTCCGCCGGGAGCTCGCCACCATCACCCGGTTCGCGGACGAGGACGTCACCCGCGCGGCCGAGATGCTGACCGAGGCCATGGAGTCCTCGGTGCGGCTGACCCTGCTGGAGGTGCTGTCCGCGGCTGCCGCGGAGATCACCACCCGGCTGGACGATGCCGTCATCGAGGTCCGGCTGGCGGGCGGCGACCCGGATTTCGTCGTCACCGTGACGGCGGATGAGCCCGCCGAGCAGCCGCGCGAGCCGGCCACGCCAGGCGAGGCCGCGGGCTCCGACGACATGGCCCGGGTGACGCTCCGGATTGCCGAGCCGGTCAAGGCCCGGGTGGACGCGGCCGCGTCCGCAGCCGGGGTCTCGGTCAACACCTGGCTGATCCGCGCGATCAGCCAGGCGCTCGATTCCTCCTCTTCCGGCGGCCGGTCCGGCCGGCCCAGGAAGTCAGGAGTGGTGGGCCAGCGCCTCACCGGTTACGCCCGCGGCTGACCGGCGCCGCACCGCCCGCCCGCCCGCCCGCCCCGACAACTAACTACCCGCAGCGGCTCCGGAACGAGACTGGCGCCGGCAGCTCGACGCTGCCCGCGAACGGTCCGCCGGCCGCCACCTAGCCCGCGGAGCAGCCCGCTCCCCGACCAAAGGATGCCGAGATGACCAGCTGGGACTTCCCCGGAACCGACCCGATCGACATCATCATCAGCCTCTCGTCCGGAAGCGTGGCCGTCTCCGGCGAGCCGACCGGTACCACCACCGTGGAGCTGGAGGCGGCTAAGCACGGCCGCGACGCAGACGAGCTCATCGCCCAGGTCGGCGTGTCCTTCCACGACGGTGTCCTGGAGATCGAGCAGCCGAAGCAGGCGGGCTTCCTGCGGTCGCACGCCGGCCTGAACCTGACGGTCAAGGCGCCGGCCGGGTCCCGCTGCACGATCAAGACCGCGTCGGCCGACGTCGCCTGCGTAGGCGAGCTGGCCGAGCTGGACGCCCGGACGGCCAGCGGTGACGTGACCGCGGCTCAGGTCACCGGACCGCTGCAGATCACCACGGCCTCGGGCGATGTCCGGGTCGAGCGGGCCGGCGAGACCGCCAGCGTGAACACCGCCTCCGGAGACGTCCAGCTGCAGCAGGCCGACGGCGAGGTGGCCGTGACCACGGCCAGCGGCGACCTGAGCATCGCCGCCGCCGCCGGGTCGGTGCGCGCCAGCTCCGCAAGCGGCGACATCAACCTGCACAGCACCGCCCGGGGTGAGGTCGGCCTCAAGACCGTCTCCGGCGACATGCTGGTCGGGGTGCAAGCAGGCGCCGAGGTCTACCTGGACCTGTCCAGCCTCAGCGGCAAGATCAAGAGCCAGCTGGAGGAGACCGACGGCGGCAGCGGCGCAGGCCTGCAGCTGCGCTGCCGCAGCGTCAGCGGAGACATCCGGGTCACTCGCGCCGAGTCACCCGCCCCCGCCGCCTAAGCCACCGCGTGACCAGTACCGCCCGCCCTGGCTGCGCCGCTGCCGACGGCACCCGCACCGGGCACTCCCGCCGGGCCCGCTCCGGCCCGGCCCGCACACCCTCGTTACCCGTGACTCCCGGAAGGACCATGATCATGAACCCGCAGCTGCTCGCCCAGGCCGCTCACCAGCACGTCACCGAGCTGCACCAGCAGGCCGACCAGCGCAAGGCAGCCGGCCAGGCCGCCGCCGCGCGCCCGACCATCAGGAACCGGGCCGGCTGGACGCTGGTCACCCTCGGCCTGCGGATGGCCGCCCGCTCAGCCAGTGCCTGAGACGGCCCGCTCCCGGCCCTGGCCCGCCGCGCCCGCGGCGGGCCGGACCGCGTCCGGCCCGCCCGCGGCTGCCTCGCGCAGCCAGGCGTCGTCCAGCTCGCCCGCCGCCACGATGACCGCCGGCCCGGACAGCCGGCTGGCCGCGGCGCTCGGCGTGACCGCCAGCCGGCCACCCGGCACCAGCACCGTCCAGGACCGCTCCGGCCCGGCCTGCCACTCCCCCGCCGCGACCGCCGCGCCGGCCGCCGCGGCCACCGCGCCCGTCCCGCACGACAGCGTGACGCCTGAGCCCCGCTCGTAGACCCGCATCTCCGCCTGATGATCCCCGGTAACCCGGACGACCTCGACATTGGCCCCGGCCGGGAACTGGCCCGGATCCAGGTCCGGCGGGCCGCTCAGGTCGACCTCGGCGACCGGGCTGTCGATCACGCAGACCAGGTGCGGGTTGCCGACGCTGACGGCCAGGCCCGGATAGGCACGATCGCCCAGCCGCGCCGACCCGGTGCCGGTGACCTGCGCGGGCCCCATCTCCGCCGTGAACCAGCCGCCGCCGTCGGCGCGCACGACGCGCACTCCGGCCCGGCTGCCCACCGCCAGCTCCGGCCCGGCCGCCAGGCCGCTGTCCAGCAGGTAGCGGGCGAACACCCGGATCCCGTTGCCGCACATCTCCGCCACGCTGCCGTCGGCGTTGCGGTAGTCCATGAACCACTCCGCCCCCTGCCCGGCGGCGGCGGCCGGGGGGCCGGCGGCCGGGCCGGCCGACGCGGAACGGACCACGCGCAGCACCCCGTCCGCGCCCAGGCCGGCCTGCCGGTCGCAGATCAGGGCGACGACCTGCGGCGACAGGTCCAGCGTGCCGTCGGGGTCGGGCAGGATCACGAAGTCATTGCCGGTCCCGTGGCCCTTGGCGAAGCGCATGATCCCGATCGTAGGACCTGCCCGCGCCGCTGCCGCCGCGCGGCGGCTCCGATCCTGCGATTTCCCCCGGTCAGCCCGTCCCCGTGGTCCCGCCCGATCCCCGTCAGCCCCGTATCCCCTGCCCCGCCGCTCGCCTTAGCCGGCCAGCCCGTCCGGCGCCGGATGCGCCTGCCAGGCGGGCGGGCGGCCCAGCGCCGCGACCGTCTCCTCGATCGCCGACGAGCCTGCCGCCACCGGGACGCCCGGCCGGAACTGCGCGTCCGGGCTCAGCCGCCGGGGCCCGTCCGGCACCCGCCGGGCCACCAGCAAGGCCGCCTCGGCGACCTCGTCGCTGACCTCGAACGGCACGTCCAGCGCCCGGGCCACGTCCCAGCCGTGCACGACGTAGTCCACGAAGTGGAAGCTGATCGCCTCGTCGGCCGGGAAGGCCAGGGCCGGGTTAATGTCGTGCAGCACGAAGGACCGGCGCAAGGTGGCCGGGTCAGCGAAGCAGTCCAGCACGTACCGGGCGGCCTCGTCGTAGGCGGCCGCCTGACCGTCGGCGGCCGGCGGTGGCAGCCACGCGCGGGGATTCCCGCCCAGGCCCCGGCTGGCCGCGGCGAACACGTAATGCTGGGCCGTCATGTGCTCCAGCAGCTGACTCAGGCTCCACCCGGCGCAGGGCGTCGGGCGAGCCAGGTCACACGGCCGTGCCTGCTTCAGGATCTGCATGCTGAGCTCGACGGCACGGCGGTCAAGCTCAACGATATGAGGGGCGTTACTCGCCATTCCCGCACTATAAGACGACAGACCGGGGCACGCCCCGTTACGCGCCGAGCGCGTCGAGCGCGCTGGCAGCAACGTCCGGCCCGCCGCCCACCCAGCGGATCCGCGGGTCGCGGCGGAACCATGACTCCTGGCGCCGGATGAACCGGCGGGTGGCCAGGACGGTCTGCGCGGCGGCGGCGTCCTCGGTGCACTCCCCGGCCAGGAACCGCAGGACCTGGGCATATCCGAGGGCCCGGCTGGCCGTCCGGCCCGCCCGCAGCCCGGCCCGCTCCAGCGCGCGGACCTCGTCGACCAGGCCCAGCTGCCACATCCGGGTGACCCGGTCCGCGACCCGCTGGTCCAGCTCAGCGCGCGGCAGCTCGATCCCGATCTGGACGGTCTCGTATACCGACTCATACTGCGGCAGTGTCGCGCTGAACGGCCGGCCCGACAGCTCGATGACCTCCAGGGCGCGCACGATCCGGCGCCCGTTGCTGGGCAGGATGGCGGCCGCGGCGGGCGGGTCGGCAACGGCCAGCCTGGTGTGCAGGGCGGCCGGGCCGGCCCGGGCCAGTTCCGCTTCCAGGGCGGCGCGCAGGCCGGCGTCGGTGCCGGGGAACTCCAGCCGGTCGATCGCGGCCCGGACGTACAGGCCCGACCCGCCGACCAGCACCGGGACCCGGTCCGCGGCGTGGACCGCCGCGATGGCCTCGCGGGCCAGCCGCTGGTACTCCGACACGCTGGCGGCCTCGGTGACCGGCCAGATGCCGAGCAGGTGATGCGGGATCCCGGCCTGCTCGGCGACGGTCAGCTTGGCCGTGCCGATGTCCATCCCCTGGTACAGCTGCATGGAGTCGGCGTTGATGATCTCGCCGCCGAGGGTCTCGGCCAGCCGCAGCGACAGCGCGGACTTCCCGGCCGCCGTCGGCCCGACGACGGCCACGACGGGCGGGCGCGGCACCGGCCTAGGAGCCGGGACGGCGGGCCGGCATGCCGAGCAGCACCTGCTCGGGAGCCGGCCCCGCTCCTGCGGGCCCGCTGCCGTCACCGGCCGCCGCGGCGGCGGCGCGGGCCGCCCACGCATCCCCGCCGCGGGTCCGGCGGATGGCCAGCGGCGGCTCGTCGGCCAGCAGGTAGTTCGGCGCGCCGCGGGTGATCACGGTCGTGATCATGTCGCCGGGGCGCGGCGCCGCCGGGGCGCCCGGGGCGTTACCGGGGGCGAAGTGGACCAGGCGGTTGTCGGGGGCGCGGCCCGACATCCGGTGCGTCGCACCGTCCTTGCGCCCCTCGCCGTCGGCCACCAGCACCTCGACCTCGCGGCCGGCGAGCTGGCGGTTCTCCTGCCAGGAGACCTCCGACACCAGCGCCGCGAGCCGCTCGTAGCGATCCCGGACCACCTCGGGCGGTATCTGGCCGGGCATCTCGGCGGCGGGCGTGCCGGGCCGGATGGAGTACTGGAAGGTGTACGCGCCGGCGAACCGCGCCTGGCGGACCATGTCCAGGGTGTCGCAGAAGTCGCGCTCGGTCTCGCCGGGGAAGCCGACGATGATGTCGGTGGTGATGGCGGCCTCGGGCATCGCGGCACGGACCCGGTCGATGATACCGAGGTACTTCTCCCGCCGGTAGGCGCGGCGCATGGCCCGCAGCACCGTGTCCGAGCCCGACTGCAGCGGCATGTGCAGCTGCGGCATCACGTTCGGGGTCTGCGCCATGGCCTCGATGACGTCATCGGTGAAGTCCCGCGGGTGCGGTGAGGTGAACCGGACCCGTTCCAGGCCCTCGATCTGCCCGCAGGCCCGCAGCAGCCTGCCGAACGCCAGCCGGTCACCGAACGCCACTCCGTAGGAGTTTACGTTCTGGCCGAGCAGGGTGACCTCCAGCACGCCGTCGGCCGCCAGCGCCCGGATCTCCGCCAGCACGTCACCGGGGCGGCGGTCCTCCTCGCGGCCGCGCAGGCTGGGCACGATGCAGAAGGTGCAGGTGTTGTTGCAGCCAACGGAGATGGCCACCCAGCCCGAGTACGGCGACTCGCGGCGGGCGGGCAGCACGGAGGGGAACTTCTCCAGCGACTCCAGGATCTCGACCTGGGCCTTCTCCTCGAACCTGGCCCGCTCCAGCAGCACCGGCAGCGAGCCGATGTTGTGCGTGCCGAAGACCACGTCCACCCACGGAGCGCGCTTGGTGATGGCGGCCCGGTCCTTCTGGGCCAGGCAGCCGCCGACGGCAATCTGCATGCCGGGGTGGGAGTTCTTGACCGGGAGCAGGTGACCGAGGTTGCCGTACAGCCGGTTGTCGGCGTTCTCCCGGACCGCGCAGGTGTTGAACACCACCACGTCCGGATCGGCGCCATCAGGGGCGCGCTGATAGCCGGCGGTCTCCAGCAGCCCGGCCAGCCGCTCGGAATCGTGCATGTTCATCTGGCACCCGTAGGTGCGGATGTCGAAGGTTCGCTGCCCGGTGGCGCCCGCCATGCCCACCAGGGTAGACGCCCGCGCGGGCCGGCCGTGCCCGGCCTCGGATCCCGGCTACCGCCGGTTACCTGTATCTCGACCGCTGGTGACGGCTGCCTGGTCAGCGCGGCTCCGGGCCGGCCGGTCCGGTCGTCCGGGCGCGAGGGGTCCCTGTTTCACGTCCAGTACCACTAGCGCGGTAGGGCAACATAGCCCTATGACAGATGGCGGGCCCGGCGCGGCGGACAGCTCAGCAGACACCCCAGCAACCTCGGCGGCCGGTCCGGCCGTGCCGAAACCAGAGCTGCCCTACGGCGCATGGCCATCGCCGATTACCGCCGCCGACGTGGCCGTCAGCGGCCTGCGGCTGTCGTTCGTGACCACCATCGGCGGGGACACCTGGTGGCAGGAAGGCCGGCCCGACGAGGGCGGCCGGACCACCGTGGTCTGCCACGCGGCGGACGGCAGGCAGACGGCGCTGCTGCCCGCGCCGTGGAACGCGCGAACCCGGGTGCACGAGTACGGCGGCCTGTCCTACCTGCCCGTGCCGCAGGCGGCCGGCCAGGCGGGCAAGTCGCCGCGGGGCCGCTCCATCATCTTCGCCAACTATGCCGACCAGCGGCTGTACCTGGCCGGCCCGCAGGTGGCCGAGGGCCGGGCGGAGCCGCAGCCGCTGACTCCCGACCCGCAGCAGGTCAGCTCGGCCACGGGCAGCGGCACGCTGGCCGCCAGCGCGCTGCGCTTTGCCGACTTCGCCCTGAGCCCCGACGGCACCGGGGTGTGGTGCGTGCAGGAGCGCCACGACGAGGGCAAGGTCACCCGTTCGATCGTGGCCGTGCCGCTGGACGGCTCCGCCGCCGGGGACGCGAGCGCGATCCGGACGCTGGTCACCGGCTCGGACTTCTACGCCTTCCCCAGCCCGTCCCCCGACGGCGGCTCGCTGGCCTGGCTCAGCTGGAATCACCCGCACATGCCCTGGGATGGCACCGAGCTGCGGGTCGCTGCCCTCAGCGACGGGGTGCCGGGCAGGAGCCGCCTGCTCAAGGGCAGCATCCGCGAGTCGGTCATGGCCCCGCTGTGGCGGGACGAGACCACCCTGTACATCGCCACCGACTGGACCGGCTGGTGGAACATCTACCAGGTCAGCCTGAACGGGCAGCCGCCGCAGGCGCTGTTCCCGGCCGACGAGGAATTCGCCGCGCCGCTGTGGCAGCTGGGCGGTCGGCCATTCGTGCTGCTGGGCGATGGCCGGCTGGCCGTCGTGCACGGCCGCGGCGGCGGGCGGCTGGGCATCCTGGACCCCGAGACCTGCGACCTGACCGACCTGACCATGCCCTTCGATGAGTTCAGCTTCTCTATCTCGGCGGACGGCGCGGTGGTCGCGGGCCTGGCCGGCGGGCCGCTGCAGCCGGACTCGGTGGTGCGGGTCGACACCGCGACGGGCAAGGCCGAGGTACTGCGCCGTGCCATCGCCGAGCTGCCCGACGAGGACTACCTGCCGGTGCCGCAGGCGGTGGAGCTGGAGGGACCCTACGGGCGGGTGGTGCACGCCCTGGTCTACCCGCCGGCCAGCCCGGACGCGGCCGGCCCCGAGGGTGAGCGGCCGCCGTACGTGGTCTGGGTGCACGGCGGGCCGACTGCCCACGTGACCGGGACGCTGGACGTGGAGAAGGCGTTCTTCACCAGCCGCGGCATCGGGGTCATCGACGTGAACTACGGCGGCTCGACCGGCTACGGCCGGTCCTACCGGGAGCGGCTGCGCCGCCAGTGGGGCGTCGTCGACGTCGAGGACTCGATGGCAGCCGCGCAGTCGCTGGCCGCCCAGGGCGAGGCCGACCCCAAGCGGCTGGCCATCCGGGGCGGGTCGGCGGGCGGCTGGACGGCACTGGCCGCGGTCACCACCGGGGCAACCGCGCGCGGGCCGGTCTTCGCGGCCGCGACGTCCTACTACGGCGTCTCGGACCTGCGCGGGTTCGTCAGCCAGACCCACGACTTCGAGTCGCGCTACCTCGACGGCCTGATCGGGCCGTGGCCCGGCTTCGAGGCGGTGTACGTCGAGCGGGCCCCGGTCGGGCACGTTACTGACGCCACCTCGCCGGTGCTGCTGCTGCAGGGCCTGGACGACCCGGTGGTGCCGCCCGCCCAGTCCGACAGCATCGCCGCCGACCTGACCGCGCACGGCATCCGGCACGGCTACATCAGCTTCGAGGGCGAGTCGCACGGGTTCCGCAAGTCAGAGTCGATCATGGCCGCGCTGGAGGCGGAGCTGTCGTTCTACGGGCAGATCCTGGGCTTCACGCCGCCGGGCATCCCCGAGGTCGAGGTCTCCGGCTGAGCCGGCCCGGGCCCGGCCCAGCTGGCCTGGTCCGGTCCGGTCCGGTCGGCCGGTCCGGCTACCGATCCCGGCCCGGTCAGCGGGCGAACTCGATGGACCGTGACTCGCGCACCACGGTGACCCGGATCTGGCCCGGGTAGGTCAGCTCCTCCTCCACCTGCTTGGCCACGTCCCGGGCGATGACCTGCGCCTGGATGTCGTCCACGTCCGCGGGCTTGACCATGATCCGCACCTCGCGGCCGGCCTGCATGGCGAACACCTTCTCCACCCCGGTCTGGGCCAGCGCGATCTGCTCCAGCCGCTCCAGCCGCTTGACGTAGGCCTCCAGCGACTCCCGGCGCGCTCCCGGCCGTCCGCCGCTGATCGCGTCGGCGGCCTGAGTCAGCACCGCCTCCACCGTCCGCACCTCGACCTCGTTGTGGTGCGCCTCGATGGCGTGCACCACGTCC
>DASXDJ010000166.1:0-14312 GCA_036490755.1 Streptosporangiaceae bacterium | reverse complement strand
GCACGATGGCGGCGAGCGCGCCGTCGGCGGCACCGATCGTGCGCAGCAGCAGGGGATGACCTTCCAGGTCCAGTTCCTGAGAGCTGGCCAGTGCGGGCACTGGGGGAGATGGTGAGAGCTGCCCGGCGAACCGGGAGTTCCAGCTCGCCATGGCCTTGGGGTTGGTCTGGCCGCGAGCCTCGCGTCCGGGAATGCGTTCAGCACTGGCCCGGCCCCGAAGAAGTGGTCGGCGTGACCGTGGGTTACGACGATCGCCCGGAGTTGCTTTCCGGCATGACGCACCCACGCCGCCAGCCGGCCTCCCTCGCTCGTGGTCAGCAGCGCGTCTACCAGCACGGCGTCGCGGTCCCCTGAGATCAGGGTCGAGGTGGTGGCGGGCATGCTCACTCCCTTCACCCCCGATGAAACCGATACCCATGCGGGCCGCCAGCCCCGTCGAGCGGGTTAGCCGGCCAATCGTGAGTCCCGGGCCGGCCGGGCGGGAGCGAAAAAGTCGATGAGCAGCTGGCTGACGCGCTCAGCCTCGTCGTGATGGACCCAGTGCGAGGCGTCGGGCAGCCGCTCGACGCGGTCGAGGTTGGGGACGTCGTCGTGGTCAGGCTCGGCTAGGTCCGCGCTGAGGTAGCGATCCCGCTGCCCCCAGACGACCAGGGTGGGCGCCATGATCGGGCGAAGCGCCGCTTCGGACTGCTTCGGCGGGGTCCGCACCGATGACCGGTAGTAGTTGATCATCCCGGCTGCCGCGCCTGGCTGTGACCACGCCTCGATGTAGCGGTCGATCTCGTCCGGCGTGTATCCCGGATTTGCGTCGCGCAGGAAGTGCCGGAAGAAATGCCAGTCGTTGGCGTGCACCACCGTTTCGGGCAGGTCCGGGAGGTCGAAGAAGAAGAAGTACCAGGACCTGCGGAGCTGGCCCGGGTGGTGCAGCCCCTGCGAGAGCTTCCGCGGATGGGCCGCGTTGAGGATGACCAGCCGGCCCACGACCTCGGGGTGGCTCATCGCGGTCGCCCAGGCGACGCTGCCGCCCCAGTCGTGCCCGGCCAGCAGCGCGGACTCAGCACCGCGTTCGTGGATGAGGCCGCGGATGTCGGCGGTCAGCTGCCCGAGGTCATAGGCCTGGACGCCGTCCGGCTGACGATCAGCGGTCCCTCGCCCGCCTCGACGTAATGCAGCCGCTGGTCGCCGATCTCGGCGTAGCCGTCACGAAGTTCGCTGACCTCGGTCATGATGCCCCCGTTCGCTGAAGCCGCTCGCGTATCTCCTCCGGCGCGGCCGGTTCTGACGCCCGCCGCCGGGCGCCTCCTGTCAGGTAAACCCTGCCTAACATGTCCGCCAGGCGACGGCAAGGATCAACCGGCTGGTAACGTATTCTGCCTGGCTATAAGCGGCATGGCAGCGCCGCACTGGTCTCCCGCGGCCCCGGGGCCGGCGCTTATGTCGCGGCTATCAAGTACGCCGGATCGGCCCTTATTGCCATGATTAAGGCGGGTGCGAGAACCAGGACGCAGCCCGCGCGGTCACCAGGCTCTGACTCGCCCGGCTACCGTGGTCCTGTGAGCAGCCAGCGGGTGCCCGGCGGAGTGGTCCATAAGCTGCCCGCTGACTTGCGCGAGGCGCTGATCGCTAACAGCACGGCACTCGGTGCCTGGAAAGACATCACGCCGCTGGCCCGCAACGAGTTCATCTGCTGGGTCGAGGACGCCAGGCAGGACATAACCCGGGAACGCCGCATCCGCCGGACGCAAGAGGAATTGGAGGATGGCCAGCGGCGGCCATGCTGCTGGCCCGGCTGCGGGCACCGGGAGCGTACTGGAGGCTAGCGGTCAGGAGATGAGGCTGACCGCGCCGGCGACGATGACCACGCCGAGCAATACGTGCGCCGCTGCTTCGTGCCGACGATACACCGGGCCACGCCCGGAATCCTTACCTGTCCCTCTTCCTCGTAGGTGCTGGCCCTGGCGATGACGGCTTTCGCGATCCGCTGCCGGCCCCGACCACCCCGACACCCTCTCCTCCGCATCGAGCCTGCCTGCTGACCTGCGCAGCCGGGCGACCGGGCGGGTTACCTAGGCCCGGGGCGGGGCGTCCAGGGGGTTCGCCATCATTCTCGTGCCGAGGCCGGATCGTACCGCGCTGGCGGCTGAGCTGTCCGGCTTGCGCCCGGCCTGGGCCTGGAAGCACGCCAGGAATTCCCTGGTGAGACCGAGCCGGGGATAGCGCTCCAGCACTTCAGCCGTGAAACTGTCTTCCCAGTCGTCGAGGTTCGCGCCGGCGATGTCGGTCCCGGTCGACCGGGCCAGCAGGTGCCCCTCGGGGTCCGCGGACACGTCCACCTCCGGCCACATATGCCGGATGATCACCTCCGACAGGCGTTCGCGCCGCGCCGCCGGCCACCCCGCGCCGGCGGCGAACACCCTCGCCACCTCGCCGCCGACCTCCTCGAACGCGACCGTGTGGCTGTCGAACACCGGCACGAGGCCGATGTCGTGGAACATCGCAGCCACATACAGCAGCTCCGGGTCGAACTCGATCCCGCGCGTCCTGCCGCCGGCGGCCGCAAACACGTAGGCGCGCAGGGAATGGTTGAGCAGCGCGGGGGAGTGATAGGCGGCAGCCACCTCCAGGGCCGTGGCCGCTGCCGTCGTTCGGGGCATCACGACATCGTCCAGAGTCATGCGGGTCATGGCCTACCTTCCTGCGGCCGGCTCCGGCGCGACCTGGATGATCGTCTTGCCGTGAGTGCGCCGGTCCGGGGCGAATGCCGCCGGGGCCTCCGAGAGGGGCCGCACGGCCCCGACGATCGGCTTGATCCGGCCGTCCCTGAGCCGCTGAGCGAGATCGGTGAGCCGGGCGCGGTCGGGTTCCACGACGAAGAACACTGCTCGCCCGTTGTCGGGCCGGACGGCGGGCGGCGCTGCGATGGTGACCAGCGTGCCGCCGGCCCGGACCAGCGCGGCCGAGCGCTCCAGGATCTGGCCGCCGATCACGTCGAACACGACGTCCACCTCGCCGGCATCCCCCAGCCCGTCGGCCTGCAGGTCCAGGAAGGCATCCGCGCCGAGACTGAGTGCGGTGTCCCGGTCGGCGGCCCGGCCGGTGCCGATCACCCGGGCGCCCGCGTCGCGGGCGAGCTGGACCGCGATTGACCCGACGCCGCCCGCAGCGCCATGGATCAGGACGGTCTGGCCGGTCGTGAGGCGCCCGTGGTCGAACAGGCCCTGCCATGCGGTCAGCCCGGAGATCGGCAGGGCAGCGGCCACAGTGTGGCCGACATCCGCCGGGAGCGGGGCAAGATTGCGGGCCTCCACGGCGGCGTACTCCGCCAGTGATCCGTTCCGGGTCCAGTCGGCCAGCCCGAACACCCGCTGGCCGACGGTCAGGCCCGTGGTTCCGTAGCCCAGCTCGGCGACGACGCCCGAGAGCTCATGGCCGGGGACGCTCGGCGTCCGATCCCGGCCGGCGCGGTCGGACCAGGTTGCCGGCCAGTCGAGCTCCCCGGGGGTGAACCCGGCGGCATGCACCCGGACGATGACATCGTTCTCAGCTGCGTGCGGGTAGGGCAGGTCGGTCAGGGTGAGTCCGCCGGCGCCGGCGGCACGGTCATGAACGGCGATGGCTTGCATGGCATATCCTCCCGGCGAGCTTGGCGAGTCCGGGCCGACGTCAGCTTTGTAGGTCAAGGTATCTCGGCGGCCCCCCGAAACGCCGTGTCCGTTCGCTGCCGTGACCACTGCGTCGCCGGGCTAAGATGCGTGACGACTTTGCCGCACGCCCACTGGCAGGCCTTTGACCTGGAAAGACTCGGGAGAATTCATGAAAATTATCGGAGCGGGCTTACCGAGAACGGCCACCCTCACGCAGAAGATCTCGCTCGAGATGCTCGGCTTCGGGCCGTGTTATCACATGGTTAACATCCTGAGCGACATGAGCCTGGTCCAGCAGTGGCAGGACGCCTTCGACGGTGGCGCGGACTGGGAGAAGATCTTCGACGGTTTCCAGGCCACCGTCGACTGGCCGGGCGCCTTCTTCTATCAGGAGCTGGCCGGCGCCTTCCCGGACGCCAAGGTCCTGCTCAGCGAGCGTGACGGCGCGGCATGGGCCCGCAGCATGCACGACACCATCTGGGGCGTGTTCTACGGCGATGTCATGATGCGTGACCTGTCCCGCGCGCGGGCTCGGGTGGACTCGGGCTGGGCTCAGTTCATGGAGCTCATGAAGTCCATGTGGCACCGCAGCGGCCTGCTCGGCGACGACAAGGAGATCTTCGACGCCGAGGCGATGGCCATCAAGATGGAGCGGCACGTCGCCGAGGTCCGCTCGTGCGTGCCCGCGGAGCGGCTGCTGGTGTGGGAGCCCGCCCACGGATGGGAGCCGCTGTGCGAGTTCCTCGAGGTGCCGGTGCCCGCGGCCCCGCTGCCGCGGGTGAACGACTCGTCGATGTTCGCCGACCGCATCATCGAGGGCTCCATCGCGGTCCTGACCCAGTGGCAGGAGCGGCGGCAGGCCCCGGCCCGGCAGTGAGCCCGCCCGGACGGGTCACCAGCCCATGTCAGCTGCGACCGAGGCCCGCGTGGCGGCGGGCTGGGCTGCGCCTCTAGGGTGGACCGATGGCATCGGTCCGGCAGATTCAGGTCACCTTCGACTGCGCAGAACCTGAGCGTGTCGCTCGTTTCTGGTGCGAGGTGCTGGGGTACGTCGCGCCGCCGCCACCCGAGGGGTTCGCAACCTGGGCCGATTTCGATCGCACCCTGCCGCCTGAGCAGCAGGGCGCATGGTTCGACTGCACCGATCCCGCAGGCGCTGGCCCGCGACTGTTCTTCCAGCGCGTTCCCGAGGGCAAGGTCGTCAAGAACCGGCTGCATCTTGACGTACGAGCTGGCACCGGGCTCGTGGGTGACGAGCGCCTGGCCGTACTGGAGGCCGAGTGCGCACGACTGGTCGCGCTCGGCGCGGTACGCGTGCGGCTCCTGGCTGCCGATGACGACAACGAGTCGTGCATCGTGATGCAGGACATCGAGGGCAACGAGTTCTGCCTCGACTAGGCCACGGGGCTGGGCGCGGGCTGGCACCGGCGGCGGCGTTGCGCCGGCTTACCCTGGCCTGCCTGGCGCCCAGTCATACGGATGGCTCCAGGCCATGAACACCACGCCGTCATTCGAGCTGTCCAGCGCGTAGGACACGTTGACCAGCGTCCAGCCCTGCCGCGCCCGCTCGTCCAGCCTGCCTTGCAGGCTCCGCAGGTCGCCGCGGCGGACGGGCTCCCGTTCCACCACGTACCGAACTCCATCACTCATGCCGTTCACACTGCCACACCAGCGCGTCAGCCCACGCACCCCCGCAGACCGCCTGCGAATGCGGCGCTACGGTTGGTGGCGTGGAAGCGGACGTGGTCACGCGGAGTGCCCTGGCACCGCGGGCTGAACATATCCGTGCGGCGGCGATGGATCTGTGACCAGGTCAGCCGCGGACCGGCCAGCCGATGGCCTGGCCAGGTTCGACTTCGCGGCGTTCTTCGCCACGGTCGACGCTGCGCGCCGGGACCGGGATCTGGGCTGGTATGACCTGGCGGGGGAGTTGTGGGAGCAGTCCGGGCAGCTCAATGCCGAACGCGACGATCACCCGCTCTGCGGCGGAGCGGTCTCCCGGCTGGGTGCGCGCGGAGAGACGTCCTGCCAGTACGCGCTGTACTTGCTGCGCTGGCTCGGGCGGCCGCCGGAGGAGTTCCTTGCTGGTCCGGCTGCGGACGTCGGAGACGTGCGGCTTCCGGAGCCGGGCCCGGGCAGCCGGCTCCGCTGGGATCTGGCCCAGCTCCATGCCGCGCTCGATGAGCAGCGGCGGCGGGAGGGGCTGACCTGGGCGGCCCTGGCTGGCCTGATCGGCACTTCCCCGGGCCGGCTGGCCCATCTGCGTACCGCGCGGATGGCCGATCTGGCTCTGACGATGCGGGTCACTCAGTGGCTGCGCAAGCCCGCAGCCGAGTTCATCCATCCCGCGAGCAGCCGGCACCGAGCCGAACTGCTGTAGGCGTAGTTGCGCATGGCCGGCCAGGGCACCTGGCCCGGCCGGGCTCGCCCGCCGGCCTTGCGCCGATTGCTTCGACTCTCATCAAACCTTTGGCGGCGTACGGTCATGGGGTCAGGGATTTCTATGACCAGGAGCAGATCATGCCGGAGACGCGCCGGACTGCCGACGTGGGCTTCCACGCCGGCGAGCTGGCCGTCCAGCACCGCGCGGGAGTTCACGCCGAGGCGGCCCGCCTGGCCGGGATGCTGGAGCCCGCCGGGCTGGACGGCGGAATCGCCAGGTTCCTGGCCGGACGGACGTTCGCCGCGCTGACCGGGCGGGACAAGGCTGGCCGGCTGTGGGTCACGCCGCTGACCGGGCCCCCCGGCTTTCTCAGCGTCACCTCCCTGACCACGCTGAAGGTCAGCGCCCCGCTCCCGGCCGGCGACCCGCTGGTCGGGCTTCCGGCGGGCCAGCAGGTCGGGATGGTCGTGACGGAGTTCGCGGCCCGCCGCCGCGTCCGGGTCAACGGAACCCTCCTCCGGGCCGCGCCCGGACAGCTGGTCATCAAGGTCGAGCAGGCCTACGGCAACTGCCCGCAGTACATCCAGCAGCGCCTCCTGCGGCCCGGGTTTCGCGGCCCGGCGGGGGCCGGGGCCGTGCGCGGCGGCAGCACCCTCACGGCCGAGGACATCGACCTGATCCAGGGCGCGGATACCTTCTTCCTCGGCACTACCCACCCCCGGCGGGGCAGCGACGCCTCCCACCGGGGCGGCCCGGCCGGGTTCGTCCGCGTCGACGGCAGCCAGCTGTGGTGGCCCGATTACGCCGGCAACAACATGTTCAACAGCTTCGGGAACCTCGCCATCGATCCCGAGACAGCGCTGCTGTTCCCCGATTTCACTTCCGGCCGCACTCTCCAGCTCACCGGCTCCGCCGAGATCGAGTGGGGCGAGCCTGGCCAGCCCGGCGACGACGGGCGGACCGGCCGGCGCGTCCGCTTCACGCTCCGGCGGCTCGTCGCCGGGCGGCTGCTGGCCGTCCGGCAGAACGCCCACCGCCCCTACCCGCGGAACCCGGGGCTCACCGGCTGACCCGGCGCGCGGGACCCGCCGCCAGGCCCGGAAGCTCGTCAGGCGCACCGGCCGCGAGCCGCCGTTACTTGTCCAGGTGAATCCCGAACTGCACGTCGAACCCGGCCAGGCCGGCCGGCGTGACCTGCAGGCGCTGCTTCTCCTGGCGGCGCAGCCAGCCGAGCTCAGCAAACCGGGTGAGCAGGGCACGGCCCAGGGCGCCCGACAGGTGCGGGTCGTCCTCGGTGGAGTCTGCGTGCTGCCGCACCGGTCGCCGGCTGGGCGGGACGGTCACCCCGAGCGCCGCCAGGAAGGCGCCGCCCTCAGCCGTTATCGCGTAACGGACCTGCCCGGCGTCAGTCCCGGCTGGCTCCAGATGTCCGCGCTGGACCATGGCGCGCATGACCGCCACGCCCAGCCCGCCGGCCAGATGGTCGTAGCAGACCCGGGCCTCCCGCCAGGCCCGGGCGCGCTGGCTCTGCCGCAGCGACCGGGCCGGCAGCGCCGGCGCCAGC
The DNA here is from genome assembly GCA_036490755.1 of Streptosporangiaceae bacterium. GTDB lineage: Bacteria > Actinomycetota > Actinomycetes > Streptosporangiales > Streptosporangiaceae > DASUBV01. Next base: position 6,721 of record DASXDJ010000166.1, on the reverse strand, counting down.
CGTTCCAGTGCCTCGATCAGGACAGCGACGTCAGGACCGGCCAGCCGGTAGTTCCGGCGCCGGCCCGCGGCCTGCACCGCCAGCAGGCCGCCGGCGGTGAGCTTGCGCAGGTGGCTGCTGGCCGTCGCCGCGCTCACCCCGGCCTCCGCGGCCAGCCCGCTGGCCGGCAGCGCGCGGCCGTCGCCCAGGGCCAGCAGCATCCGGCACCTGGCCTGGTCGGATACGAGCGCCCCGATCCGGGCCAGGTCCGGCCCGCCGCTCGCGGCGCGCGGCGGCCCGGGGGGCTTCTCGCTGGTCGGCGGCACCTACCGACCGTACACTCCGCGCAATCGCTGGTGCGGCCGCGCACGGCGGGCACACTGCCGGTGCGGCGGTATCCGCGGAGGAGCGTCTCGCCGGGCTATCGCCGTCCTGCCTGTTCGCCGGCCTGGCACCCGATCAGGTGCGGCCGCGGGCCGCGACAGCTACGACACGGCGCCTGGTCCGCGGCGAGTTCGTCTGGCAGGCCGGTGACCCGGCTGACGAGCTGTATGTCGTGCTCCGGCGGCGAGGTGCAGGACTTTGTCCCGGATGCCGACGGCCGGCAGGTCGTGCACCGGGTGGACGGGCCGGGGATGACGATCGGGGAGCCCGGCTACTTCTCCGCCGAGCGAGAGCGCAGCGCTCGCGGCGCCGGGCCGTCATGCTGTCGGACGCTGCGCCGCCGGCTGGCTGTCCAGCAGGCCGGCCCGCTGGAGTAGGGAGCGGGCCTGGTCGGAATTGCCGCCGCGGGTGATGATGTCGTAGCGGGTGGCGGTCAGCGTCTGGGCGGAGGAGAAGTCGCGGTGTCCCCGGGTGGCGGCGTGCCCGGCGAAGCCGAATACCGCGCCCCAGGCCGCGCCGATCAGCACGCCGCCGAGGATCAGGCCGAGCCAGGCGGGGCCGGTGGTGAACAGCCCGACGAGCAGCCCGATGAACAAGCCGAACCAGGCGCCGGCTGCCGCCCCGGCCATGGCCGCGCGGCCCTTGGTGAGCCGGCCGGTTACCCGTTCTACCAGGCGCAGGCCCGACCCCACGATGTCGAGGTTCTCGACCGGGAAATGGTCGTCCGACAGCCGGTCCACGGCCTGCTGCGCCTGCTCGTAGGTGCCATAGCTGGCGACGGTGTTCCAGGCCATGCTCGCCGGGTCCAGACGCGGCAGCCCGGGCTCAGTCATCGCAGGCTCCTCACTGGCCGGGCTCCCCGGCCGCTGCACTCCGCCGGGCTCCGCTGCCCGGCATGCCCTGCCGCCTGAATAACTGGTCGTGACTAACTGGTAGGCGTGCCCTAGCCGCCGCAGCAGCAAACACCGGCCGGGCGGCGGCAGCCCGGACGCCCTCCAGCATGAGCGCGAGGGCGGCGCTGGAACCCGGCAGCGACGTGGCCGGCCCGGGCCAGCCCGCCTATCTTTATGGGTGTGACTCAAGAACTGGCCGCTGAGACCGGGTCCGGGCCTGGCTGGCGGCCGGATGTTATGCGCCGCGTGGTGCCGCCAGTAGCGCTGGCCGTGGCGGTGATAGCTGCGGTCACAGATCCGGCGGGCTGGGTCCGGCCAGCGATCCTGGCTGTTGCGGTAGCGGCGTTCGCGGCCTGGCAGCGATGGGGGCTGCCGACGCTCGCCCTGGCGGCGGGCGTGCTGGTTCCGGTCGTGGCCGCGCAGCTGACGGGGCGGCTGGAGCCCTCGCTGTTCCTGGTGGCGCTGGCGGGCGTGGTTGCCGTGCGCTGGGAGAGCTCGCCGTGGCGCAGGGGCGTGACCTGCGCGGCCCTGACCGCCAGTCCGGTGCTCATCGTCGCCCTGCAGCCGGCGGGAAACCGGATCGCCTGGGGCATCTGGGTCATCGGCATCGCCTTCTCGGTGCTGCTCGGCTGGGTGATGAACGTGCAGGACCGGCTGGGCCGGGAGCTGGCGGCCGCCCGGCGGCAGCTGGCGGTTCAGGCCCAGGCTGAGGAGCGGCGCCGGGTGGCCCGCGACGTGCACGATCTGGTCGGGCACGGCCTGGCCGCGGTGCTGCTGCAGGTGGCGGGTGCCCGCCATGTGCTGCGCCGTGACGCAGGCGCCGCCGACGAGGCCCTGGCCGCCGCCGAGGCGGTGGGCCAGCGCAGCATGCGGGAGCTGCGCGACACCGTGGCCCTGCTGCGCGGACACGGCGATGGCGCGCCGGCCGGCCCGCTGCCGAACATCACGGAACTGGGCGAGCTGGTGGCGGCGGCCCGCCGGGGCGGCCTGGAGGCTGACTGCCGGATAAGCGGGAATCTGGCGGGCCTTCCGCCTGCCGTGGGCGTAGCGCTGTACCGGATAGCGCAGGAGGCACTGCACAACGCCACCCGCCATGCGCCGCGTGCGAGCACCCTGGTCGCGGTGACCGTGGCCGGCGGGATAGCCGAGCTGGACATCTCCAGCGTCGGCGTGCTGGGCGGCCAGGCGGCGGTGCTGGAGGCAGCGGCGGAAGTCAGCACTTCGCGCTACGGGCTGGCGGGCATGGGGGAGCGGGCGGCGATCGTTGGCGGCGAACTGCAGGCCGGCCCGACGCCGCAGGGCTGGCGGGTCGTCGCCCGGGTTCCGGTGCCGTCGGCATGATCCGCGTCGTGCTGGCTGACGATCAGGCGATCGTGCGCGCGGGCGTGGCCCGCATCCTGGCCCCCGAAGATGGCTTCGAGGTGGTCGGGGAGTGCGCCAACGGCGCGGAGGCGCTCCAGGTCGCCGCCGCCGCGCGGCCGGACCTGGTCGTGATGGATGTGCGGATGCCGCGGATGGACGGCATCGAGGCGACCCGCCAGCTGCGGGCCGGGCCGCACCCGCCGCCGGTGCTGGCGCTGACCACGTTCGACGAGGACGAGGTGCTGTGGGGCGTGATCGAGGCCGGCGCCAGCGGGTTCGTGCTCAAGGATGCCGGCGCCGACCGGCTGCTCGCCGCCGCTCGCGCGGTTGCCAGCGGCGGCGCGTGGTTCGATCCTGCTGTCGCCGCCCGGCTGCTGCGCGCCTACCGCACCGCCGTCGCCCCCCATCGCCGCGAGGCGGCCCGGCTCGACCTGCTCACCGGACGGGAGAACCAGGTGCTGCGGCTGCTGGCCCGGGGCTCATCGAACGCGGAGATCGCCGGGGCACTGCACGTCAGCGAGGGCACCGTCAAGTCACATGTCGGCGCGATCTTCACCAAGCTGGGGGTGCGTGACCGGGCGGCCGCGATCGTGTTCGCCTTCGACCACGGCGCCGCCGGCCCCGGCGGGTAGCCCGCCGGGCCGGCCCCGGCGGGGCGCCCGCCTATGACCGTGGTCGCAGGACACCTCTGGACCGCGGGCCGATGCGCCGCGGCCGGCCCGGCGTCACCATCAGGTCATGACGACGAACACCACCGAGCCGCACGCCGCTGCCGGGACCGGCGGGCCCGGGCCGGGCGCCGGGCAAAGCAGGTGGCCTGACCTGGCCCCGCGATCTGCTGCCGTCCTGGCCATGGCCGGTGCCGTGGTGGTGGCGCTGATCGCGTGCGCCTCTCGCTACGGCTATCACCGTGACGAGCTGTACTTCCTGGCGGCCGGCCGGCACCTGGCCTGGGCCTATCCGGACCAGGGGGTATTCACGCCGCTCGTCGCCCGGGCCATGAGCGCGATCGCTCCCGGCTCACTGACCGTGCTGCGGATGCCCGCCGCGCTGGCCGCCGGCGGCACGGTGCTAGTGACCGGGCGGCTCTGCCGCGAGCTGGGCGGCCGGGCCCGCGCGCAGGCACTCGCTGCCGCCTGCGCGGCGGTGGCGGTCATGGTGCTGTTCACCGGCCACACGCTCAGCACATCCACCTTTGACCTGCTCGCCTGGACCGGCGCGAGCTGGCTGGTTGTGCGCGCCGTGCGCTCCGGCCAGGACCGGCTCTGGCTGGCGGCCGGAGCCGTGCTCGGCGCCGGGCTGCTGAACAAGCCGCTGCCCGCGTTTCTCGCCGCCGCCATGGTGGCCGGGGTGGCGGTGTGCGGGCCGCGGCGCCTGCTGACCAGCCGGCCCGTCTGGCTGGCCGGGGCGATCGCGCTCGCGCTGTGGACACCGTGGCTGGCCTGGCAGGCCGCGCACGGCTGGCCGCAGCTCGCCGTGTCCCGGTCGATCGCCGCAGGCGCGTCGGCGAGCTCCGCGCCGTGGTGGCAGATCATCCCGTTCCAGGCGCTGCTGGCCGGCCCGGTACTCGCGCCGGTGTGGATCGCCGGGATCGTCCGGCTGTTCCGCGACCCGGCCGTGCGGCAGCTGCGGTTCCTGGCCTGGGCCTGGGTCCTGCTCGCCGTCGTGTTCATGATCACCGGCGGCAAGCCCTACTACCTGGCCGGCCTGCTGCCGGTGCTGATTGCGGCCGGCGCCGTTCCGGCTGACCAGTGGCTCAATCGCGGGCGGCGCCGGGCCCGCAGGACGCTGCTCGGGGCCGCGGTCGCGGTCAGCGCCATGGCCGGCGCGGTGATCGCCCTGCCCGTGCTGCCGGCGCGGGATGCCGGGCCCGTCATCGCCATGAACCCGGATGTCGGCGAGACCATCGGCTGGCCGAGCCTGGTCGCGGACGTCGCCGCAGCGCGGCAGCGGCTGCCGCGCACGGCCCGCGTGGTTGTTCTCACCGAGAACTACGGCGAGGCCGGCGCGATCGACCGCTACGGTCCGGCCTACGGGCTGCCCGCTGCCTACAGCGGGCATAACGCCTTCGGCCTGTGGGGCCCGCCGCCACCGGGCAGCACAGCCGTCATCACCATCGGCTTCGGTCCCGGTCAGCTAGCCGAGCACCTGCGCGACTGCACCGCGGCGGGCCGGGTCAGCAACACCGATGGAATCAGCAACGAGGAGCGCGGCCAGCCGGTAGACATCTGCCGCGGCCCGCGAGGCTCCTGGGCGCGGCAGTGGCCTGCGCTGCGCCACCTGGGCTGACACCACATCCCGGCCGCCGGTGACGGAAAGGCCGCCTCGCGGGGTCAGCTGCCGACCGGGCCCACCGCGGAAATCTCGTACTGCTGCACCTCGGACTCCCGCACCTCGACGCCATCGGCCGGGCGCGGTCGCTGGCGCAGGGCAGCCAGGTGGCCGGCCAGCGCCGCCTTGCTCTCCCACCGCTCGAACAGAAGCACCCGGCCGGGGTCCAGCGGATCGGGGCTGAAGGCGTAGGTGATGCAGCCCGCCTCCGACCGCGACGCCTGCATGACCTCGGCGCGACCGCGCAGGAACTCCTCGCGCTGACCGGGATCGACGACGAAATGCCCGGCGACAATGATCACTTCTTACCTCCGGATGCGGTCCGTGGTCAGGGCCACGACCGCGGTCGGCAGGTTACCTGCTGACCGCGGCGATGCCCGGTGCCGGCTACTCGAACGAGGGCTTGCGGTCCCTGGTCCGCTTGACCTCGAAGAAGCCGTCCGCCTCGGTCACCAGAACCATGCCGTCCCACAGCCGCCCGGCGGCCTCACCCCGGGGCGCTGGCGTGATGACCGGGCCGAAGATGGACTTGCCGCGGATGCGGATCACCGGGGTTCCCACGTCGATGCCGACCTCATCGAACGCCTCATGATGCGAGGCCTTGATCTGCTCGTCGAACTCATCGCTGTCAGCCGCGGCGGCCAGCGATGCAGGGAGTCCGACCTCGGCGAGGGACTCCGTGATCACCGCGGGATCCTCCCGGCGGCCCTGAACGTGGAACCGCGTGCCGATCGCGGTGTAGATGGGTCCCAGGACGTCCTCGCCGCGCTCGTTAGCGGCCGCCGCGACGACGCGGATCGGCCCCCACGCCCGGCCCATCCGCTCCAGGTAGTCCGGAGTGAGGTTCTTGCCCTCGTGCTGGATCAGGTTCAGGTAGGCCAGCGACATGATCCGCCAGTCCGTGCGCACCGGCCGGACCTGCTCCACCTCCAGCATCCAGCGGGACGTGATCCAGGCCCAGGGGCACAGCGGATCGAACCAGAACTGCACATCTTCGCGTTCAGCCGACTGGTCTGCCATACCGGGTCGCAACTGCCGTCCGCGTGCGGGTATTCCGCCTGACGGCGCTTATCCGGAACTTCGCGCGCACCGGGGGAGTAGACGTCCGGGCCAGCACGTGGCCTACTAGGACGTAGTCCCGGCTTGCGGGGCTGCCATGCGGCGGACCATGGGTGCACCACCATGGGAGCTTCATGGCCACGTTCGCCCGCGCTGCCCGCCGCACGTGCTCTCCGCCGGGCCGGACACCGTGACTTCGCAGACGGCAGCTGAAGCGGCACTGGAGCCCGGGCCACCCGCGGCACGCCGGGTCGGATGGGGTTTCATCTCGCTGTACACGCTGGCGTACATGAGCACCTGCCTGATGTTCCTCGCGCCGCTGCTGGTGACCCTGGCGCTGAAGGTGAACTCGCTCGTCGGCATCGACCGGGCACCGGGCAGCCTGGCGCTGGTGGCCGGGATCGGCGCCCTGGTGTCGATGTTCGGCAACCCGATCTTCGGCAAGCTGAGCGACCGCACCGCGTCCCGGGCGGGCATGCGGCGGCCGTGGATGGTGGCCGGCCTGGCGGGCGGATCCCTCGGCATCCTCATCGTCGCGCTGGCACCCAGCATCGCGGTTGTCCTCGCCGGGTGGTGCATCGCCCAGCTGTTCTTCAACGCGCTGCTCGCCGCCATGGTGGCGGTCCTGCCCGACCAGGTCCCCGCCGCTCAGCGGGGCCTGGTCTCCGGGGTGCTGGGTGTCTGCCTGCCCGTCGCATCGGTGTGCGGCACGT
>DASXDJ010000165.1:0-30346 GCA_036490755.1 Streptosporangiaceae bacterium | reverse complement strand
GCGGTGGATCGGGCGGGTGATCACCCGCCCGATCCACCGCGTTGTGCCCTGGCGCGGAGCGGGGCGCCGCGGGAGCGGGCTGCGTCAGGCCGGCGGGGCGGCGGGCACGACGGCCACGGCCTCGATCTCCACGAGCTGGCCGTTCCAGCCGAGCACCGTCACGCCCAGCAGCGTGCTCGGTGCGTCGTGCTCGCCGAAGGCACTGCGGATGACATCCCAGGCGGTGACCAGGTCGCCCTGGTCGGCCGAGGCGACGTAGATAGTGGTCTTGAGCACATCGGTCAGGCTGGAGCCGGCCGCCCGGAGCGCCTCGGCCAGGTTGGCCACGGCCTGCCGGGCCTGCAGGCCGACATCGCCGGGCGCCACGATCAGCCCGTCCTCATCCAGCGGGCAGGCCCCGGCGGTGAACACCAGGTCGCCCGGCCGGGCGATGGCGGCGTAGGCGTAGGGCACCTGGTCGTACAGGCGGTCGGCGCGGATCAGCGGAACACTCATCGGAAATCCTCTCGCGCAGGCCGCGCCAGCCAGGCGGGCTCTCGCGCCCGGCTGAGACGTGGTCGGCTCGCGGGAGTCCTCCGCCTTCCGGCGGATGGACGATGTCAGGGGACAGCAGTGTGGCGGCTGCGCAGGTGGCTGAGCACCTGGTTTACCGCCAGCTGCGCTGAGGCGATGCAGGCCGGGATGCCGACGCCGTCGTAGGCGGCGCCGCAGACCGCCAGGCCCGGCTGCGCGCCCACTCCCGCCCGGATCCGGGCCACCCGGCCCAGGTGGCCGACGCTGTACTGGGGCAGGCCGCCGCCCCACCGGGTCACCCGGACATCGGCCGGGCGGCCCCGCACGCCAGCCGCCGCGGCCAGGTCCGCTTCCGCCAGGCCGGCCAGCTCGCCGTCGTCGCGCTGCAGCACGGCCTCATCTCCCAGCCGGCCCACCGAGCAGCGGACGATGTGCAGGCCCGGCTCACCCTGGCCCGGCCCGGCGTCGCGCAGGTGCGGCCACTTGACCGTGCTGAAGGTCACCGCCTTGACCGCATGCCCGTCCACCGCCGGGACCAGGAACCCGCTGCCGCCCGGCGGCGCCGGGAAGGCCGCCTCCGGGTAGGCCAGGGTGATCACGGCCATGCTGGCGTAGCGGATCTCGGCCAGCGCCGCGGCGGCGTCCGCCGCGCCGGCCACCTGGCTGAGCAGGCGGCTGGCCGGCCGGGCCGGCAGCGCGAGAATGACCGCGTCGGCGTCCAGCCACTGCGGCGCGCGCGCCGAGCCGATGGTCAGCCGCCAGCCGCCGGCGGTCCGGGTCAGCTCCCGGACCGTGGCCCGGGTCCGGATCTCGGCGCCCGATGCGGCGGCCAGCCGCGGCGGCAGCGACCCGAGGCCGCCCGCCAGCGTGGTGAACACCGGCCGGGGCGGCGAGGCCGGGCCTGCGGCGGGCGGCAGCAGCGACGCCGCCGCCGCGCTGAGCGCGCGGAACCGGGGTGCGGCCGCGGCCAGCGGCCCCAGCGTGGCCTGGAAGGACAGGTCCTCGCAGCGTCCGGCGTAGACGCCGCCGAGCAGCGGCTCCACCACCCGGTCCACCAGTTCCTGGCCCAGCCGGCGGCCGACCCCCTCGGTGACGGACACATCCGGGGCCCCGTCCCCCGCTCCGGCTCCGGAGGTGGCGGGCAGATCGGTGTCCTGGCGGGCCCGGGCCAGACCGGCCGGTGACAGCAGCCCGCTCGCGGCCAGCTCATCCAGGTCCGCCGGCACGCCCAGGAACTGGCGCCGCGGCAGCGGCCGGATCTCACCGCGCGTCCAGATCCCGGCCGTCGTGGTACCGGGCTCGCGCAGCTGCCCGGCCAGGCCCAGGTCCGTGATCAGATCCACGCCCTCGGGCCGCCGGGCCAGCAGCGCCTCTGCGCCGGCGTCGATCTCGATGCCGGCCACCGGGCTGACGGCCAGTTTCCCGCCGATCCGCGGCGACCCCTCCAGGACGGTCACCGCCGCGCCTGCTTCGCGCAGCGCCTGCGCAGCGGCCAGCCCGGCGATCCCGCCGCCCACGATCGCGACCGCGGGCGGGCGGCCCGGCGGCGGTGGCCCGGCCGGCCCGCTCACGCGATCCCGCCCGGCGTGGTCGCCGGGCCGCGGGCGGCGCTGTCCCGGTCACCGGCGTCCCAGTCGTAGCCCCGGCCGATCGCGGCCAGCCGGGCGCGGGTGCCCGCATCGCACAGCGCGCCGGCCACCCCGGCCTGGTAGCAGTCCTGCGCGCTCACCCCGAGCTGCCGGGCCGCCTCGTAGTCGGTGGCCAGGTCGGTGCCGAACATGGCCGGGTCATCGGTCGACACCGAGCACCGGATGCCGGCCGCGGCCAGCGCCGGCAGCGGATGGTCGGCGAGCGTGGCCACCACGCCGGTCCGCAGGTTGGACACCGGGCAGACATCCAGCACCGTGCCCCGTGCGGCCAGGTCAGCCAGCAGCGCCGGGTCCTCCACGGCGCGGATGCCGTGCCGGATCCGGACCGCGCCGAGGGCGTCCAGCGCGCCGCGTATCGAGGCCGGGCCGGCCGCCTCGCCCGCGTGCGGGACCGCGGCGACCCCGCCGTCGGCGGCCAGCGCGAAGGCCGGCGCGTACGGCTCGGGCGGGTACTCGGCCTCCGGCCCGCCCAGGCCCAGGCCCACCACGCCCCGGTCCCGGTAGGCGACGCTGTGCCGGGCGGTCAGCTCGGCAATCTCCAGCGGGCAGCCGCGGGGAATGTCGGGCGTCAGCCGGACCTCGACGCCGTGCTCCTCGCGGGCCTGCTGGGCGCCGTCGCAGAAGCCGGCGAAGACCTCTTCCCAGCGCGCGCCCCGGCCGACCGCCTCGGCCGGGGTGAAGATGCCCTCCAGGTACACCGCGCCGTGGCTGGCCGCCTCAGCGGCGTAATCGGTGACCACCTGCCGGAAATCCTGCTCCGTCCGCACGGCGGCGGTCGTGATCAGCCAGGTCTGCAGGAAGTGGCGGAAGTCGCGGTACTCATACAGGGCAGCCAGCCCCTCAGCCGAGTCAGCCGGCAGCGCGACGCCGTTGCGCCGGGCCATCTGCAGCAGGGCCGGCGCCCGGACCGCGCCCTCCAGGTGAACGTGCAGTTCGATCTTCGGGAAGCTCACCCGTTCGATTATGGCCGCCGGACGGAACCGTGCGCGCCGCGGGCGCGTCCCAGCAGCATGAGTACCAGGGGCTCGATGCCGGCGCGCATCATTGCCGTTTCCTGTGCCGCGCTCCTGTCGGGAGCCGGACTGCTGGTGGCCGGGTGCAGTACGGGCCCCTCCTCCGCCTCCTCCGCCTCCTCTTCCGGCGGGTCCGGCACGGAGCGCAGTGCCGCCGGGGAGCCCGCCGCCGCGCCCTTCGCCGGCGCGGCTAAGTCCGGATCCGGGTCCGGCGGCAGCGCGGCCGCGCTGCTGTCGGCGGCCGGGCAGAGCATCATCTACACCGCCCATCTCAGCATCGACGTGCGCGACGCGAGCGCCGCTGCTGCGCAGGCAGCCGCCGCGGCGACCGCCGCCGGCGGGTATACCGCGGCCGAGCAGGCGCGGGTCAGCCAGGCCCGGCCCCGGCAGCGGCCCCGGGTCAGCCTGACGCTGAAGATCCCGGTGGCGGCCTACCCCGCCACGCTGCGGAAGCTGGCCGGGCTGGGCCGGCAGACGTCGCTGAGCCAGCAGTCCTCCGACGTCACCGAGCAGGTGGCCGACGTGAACAGCCGGGTCACCTCGCTGCGGGACGCCATTACCCAGCTGCGGACGCTGCTGCACCGGGCCGGGAGCGTCTCCGGCCTGCTCCAGGTGCAGAACCAGATCGCCAGCGATGAGTCGGAGCTGGAGGCCCTGCAGGCCCAGCAGCGGGCCCTGGACCACCAGACGAGCTACGCCACCGTCTCGATGCTGCTGCTCGGCCCGCAGCCGCACGCCGCGGCCGCGCCGCGCCACCACCGCGGCTTCCTGGGCGGCCTGGGCGCCGGCTGGCGCGGCCTGGGACACGCGGTCGCGTGGCTGGTCACCGCGCTAGGGCTGATCCTGCCGTTCGCCGTCGTGCTCGCGCTGCTCGGCGGCCTGGGCTACGCCGGCTGGCACCGGTACGCGCGGCGCCGGGCGCGGCCGACCGAGACGGCCTGAGCGGTCCGGCCGGCCTGGCGGCGAGCAGGAGCTGACCCGGCCCGCAGGCGGCCGCGGCATCCCGCTGGTCAGGCCGCGGACGCCTCGTGGACCAGGTCAGTCAGCCGGGCCAGCACGTCGGGGTCGGTCTCGGGCGGCACGCCGTGGCCGAGGTTGAAGACGTGCCCGGCGGCCGCGCGGCCGCGCTCCAGGATCTCCCGGGTCCGCTGCTCGATCACCGGCCAGGGCGCCAGCAGCACCGCCGGGTCCAGGTTGCCCTGCAGCGCCTTGCCGGGGCCGACCCGGCGGGCCGCCTCGTCCAGCGGCACCCGCCAGTCGACGCCGACCACGTCGGCACCTGCCTCGCCCAGGGCGCCGAGCAGCTCGCCGGTGCCCACCCCGAAATGGATCCGGGGCACGCCGGTCTCAGCCAGTGCCGCGAGCACCCGGGCGCTGTGCGGCAGGACCAGGGCCCGGTAGTCCGCCGGGCTGAGCGCACCGACCCAGGAGTCGAACAGCTGGATCGCCGACGCCCCGGCGGCGACCTGCACCCGCAGGAACTCAATCGTGATGTCGGCCAGCCGGCTCAGCAGCGCGTCCCACAGCCGCGGCTGCCCGTACATCAGGGCCTTGGTGAGCTCGAAGTTCTTCGACGGGCCGCCGTTGACGAGATAGCAGGCGAGGGTGAACGGGCCGCCGGCGAAGCCGATCAGCGGCTTGGCCCCCAGCTCGGTCACCAGGCTGGTGACCGCCTCGGTCACGAACGGGATGTCACCGGGCTCCAGCGGGCGCAGGCGGCGCAGGTCGGCCTCGGACCGGATGGGCTCGTCGACCACCGGGCCGACGCCGGGCCGGATGTCGATGCCCACGCCCACCGCGCGCAGCGGGACCACGATGTCGCTGAAGAAGATCGCGGCATCCACGTCATACCGGCGCAGCGGCTGCAGGGTGATCTCCGTGATCAGATCGGGCGTGGACAGGGCCTCAAGCATCGTTGTCCCGGCCCGCGCCTTGCGGTACTCGGGCAGCGAGCGGCCCGCCTGGCGCATGTACCAGACCGGCGTGCCGGGCCGGTCCTGCCCGCGGCAGGCGCGCAGGAAAAGGGACTGGTCGGTAAGGGAGGTCACCCTCCGGATCGTCTCACAGGTGCCCCCGGCCACCGCGCGGCCGCCCGCGGCCGGATGGCGGCCCGGTAGCCAGCCGGTGACGCAGCCGGGGCCGCCCGGTGCCCCGTTTCTGAATGACGATGCGGGGATTTCCGTCAAAAGCCCGCATGACACGCCGTCCGGGGTCCGCGGCCCGGGGCCGCGGCCGTGCCAGCATCGGTCCTGCATAGGCAAGGAGGTTTCGAAATGGCACAGCTCACCCGGCATTGCTCCGACTGTGACGGGGATCGCCCGTTTGAGCAGCACCATGACCAGCCTGGTCAGTGCCCGGACTCCCCGGACGGCGAGTGCCCGGAATGGTCGTGCATCGCCTGCGGCGGCGCGCTGCTGATCGGCGCGGTGTCGTGGCCGGCTGAGCCGGCCACGATCGAGCTGCACCGGGTGGCCTGAGGCCATCACTGCCGTGCCCACCACCCAGACCACGCTGAGATCCGCCGGGCCGCCGGCCGGCCTCGCGGGCGCGCCCGCGGCTGCCCCGGCGGCCGGCGGCCGGCCGGGACCTGACCAGCCGGGCAGTGACCCGACTGGGAACGGCCAGCCGGGGAATGCTCAGCTTGACCGTGCCCTGTCCGGGAGCGCCCAGCCTGTGAAAGCCAAGCCCGTGGAAGCCAGTGCCGACGAGGCGATGTTCCGGCTCGCCGTCAGCGGGCTGGAGGCTGGCCTGGCCCAGCAGAGCGAGGTCCGCGCGGAGCTGACCTTCGACAAGGAGCCGCCGCCCCGGCGGCTGGCCCCCTTTGCCGCCGCCATCGCCGCGTCCGTCATGGACGGTGACGACGAGATCGGCTGGGGCAAGTTCGTCCTGCTGTTTGACCCGGCCGGCCAGGACAGCTGGGCCGGGCAGTACCGGATCATCGCTTATGTCCACACTGACCTGGACCCTGAGATCGCGGCTGACCCGCTGATCGCCGAGGTCGGCTGGAGCTGGCTGATCGAGGCCCTGGACGCCACGGCCGCCGGGTACGGGCAGACCAGCGGCACGGTGACCCGGGTCGTGACCGAGAGCTTCGGCGCCAAGCAGGACGAGCCGGTGGCGACGGGCTTCGAGCTGCGCGCCTCCTGGTCCCCGGCGGCGGCGGCCGACGACGAGCCGCCGGACCTGGAAGGCCACGTGGCCGCCTGGTGCGACGCGCTCTGCGCGGCAGCCGGGCTGCCGCCGCTGGGAGTCTCCGCGCTGCGGCCGCCGCGCCGCAGGCGGCAGCCGTGAGCGCGCCGGGCGGCGAGGGCAGCAGCACGGGCGCGGCGGCCGCAGAGCCGGGCGAGGGTGCCGCAGGCCAGCGCCCGGACGATGCCGCGCAGCCCGCCGCAGAGCGCCCGGACGATGCCGCGCAGGCCGGGGAACATCCCGACGATGCCGCGGAACGGCCGGATGAGGCTGCGGAGGCTCCGGAAGAACGCCCGGTCGTCCCGCTGCTGGAGCCGCGCGAGGGCCTGCCCCCGCTGGTGACCACCGCCGCCGCCCTGCAGGAGGCGATCGAGGCGCTGCAGGCCGGGTCCGGCCCGCTCGCCGTCGACGCCGAGCGGGCTTCAGGCTTCCGCTACGGGCACCGCGCCTTCCTGGTCCAGCTGCGCCGCAACGGCGCCGGGAGCGTACTGATCGACCCGGTGGCCTGCCCGGACCTGTCCGGCCTGGACGCCGCTATGGCCGATACCGAGGCCGTGCTGCACGCGGCCTCCCAGGACCTGCCCTGCCTGGCCGAGCTCGGCTACCGGCCGCGCACGGTCTTCGACACCGAGATGGCCGGCCGGCTGCTGGGCTACCCGCGGGTCGGCCTGGCCACCATGGTCGAGGAACTGCTGGGGCTGCGGCTGGAGAAGACCCACTCGGCCGCTGACTGGTCGACGCGGCCGCTGCCCGAGGAGTGGCTGCGCTACGCCGCGCTGGACGTCGAGGTGCTCGTCGAGCTGCGCGACGTGCTGGCCGGGCAGCTCACCGAGCAGGGCAAGCTGGAGTGGGCGCGGCAGGAGTTCGCGGCCGTGCTGGCCGCGGGCCCGCCCGAGCCGCGGGCCGATCCCTGGCGCCGCACCTCGGGCATCCACCGGGTCCGCAACCGCCGCGGCCTGGCCATCGTCCGCGAGCTGTGGCTGGAGCGCGACAGGATCGCCCGCGACCGCGACCTGTCTCCCACCAAGGTGCTGCCCGACCGGGCCATCGTGGAGGCGGCCCGGGCCATCCCGGCCGTGGCCACCCGGCTGACCGAGGTCAGCGGTTTCACCGGCCGCGGTGCGCGCCGCTACATGGAGGACTGGACCGCGGCCGTGGCCCGGGCCCGCGCCCTGACCGACCGGACGCTGCCGGAATCGTCTGCCCCGCCCAGTGACGGCCCGCCGCCGGCCCACCGGTGGGCTGACCGCGACCCGGAGGCCGCCCGGCGCCTGGTAGCGGTCCGCGCCGCGGTGGCCGCGCTGGCCGACGCCAACGGCCTGCCGACCGAGAACCTGGTGCCGCCCGACGCCGTCCGGCGACTGTCCTGGCAGCCGCCGGCCGAGCCCACGCCGACGAGGGTCAGCGGTGACCTGACCGGCTACGGCGCGCGGCCCTGGCAGGTCGAGATCACCGCGCTGCCGATCTCCCGCGCGCTGATGCGCGTGGCGGAGAAAGGCGATGAGTAACCCGGCGGCCCCGACTGGGCGGCCCGCCAGCCGGCCCGCCTGACCGGACGGCCGGGCGGGCCGGGTCGGCCCGGCCCGGCCCGCCAGCCGCGCCGATACTGACTGGCGGCTTTCAGGCGCTGCGGCGCAGCGCGCGCAGGTTGCAGGGCAGCACCGAGCCCGCCTGCGGCTGGCCCGCGCACGGCAGCCGGCCGTCGGCATCGGGGTAGTCCGGGAACACGTTCAGCAGGATCTCGCAGTCGCAGCAGCCGCCCATCCGCTCGAGTCGGCGCAGCAGTCCCCGGGCCCGCGGCGCGCGCTCCAGCCGCCACCGGATCGCCCACCGGTGCGTGCCGTCGCAGCCGAACTCTGTGATCATCCGGAGCAGGAAGCAGCGCAGGCACTCGCGCTCTCCCGGCTCGGTCAGCTGCCTGGACAGCCAGGCAACCTCAGCCTCGACCTGGTCAGCAAACTCTTCGGCCATCCCCGTTCTCCCTGCTTGTCGCTGCCTCCTGCTGGCGCCCCGTCGGTCTTGTCCTATCGCGCGGTGCCGACAGTCGCGGGCCAGCGCCGCGCGCGGGTTACGCTGTGATTCTGGTATTCCGGTGGTCACTGGGAGGCCCGATGGTGTCCAGGGGAGACGAGTCGGCTGGCTACGCGCGCATGCGGGCGAGCAGCGCCGACCGCGAGCGCGCCATCGACGTGCTGAAGGCTGGCTTCACCGAAGGCCGGCTGACCCGCGAGGAGCTGGAGGACCGCGAGGGCCGGGTCATGAAGGCCCGGACCTACGGCGAGCTCGCCGAGCTGACCTGCGATCTGCCGGCCGGCCCGCTCGGCGGCCTGATGCCAGCCAGCCCGGGCACGGTCGTCGCCCCCGGCGCCGCGCCGATAGCGGCCTATCCCGCCGCGCCGGCCACCGGCACGAACCGGCTGGCGGTCGCGTCGCTGGTCCTGGCTTTCATCCCGTTCTGGGGCACGCTGGCCTCGGTTATCTGCGGCCATTTCGCGCGCAAGCAGATCCGGGAGCGCGGCGGCACCGGCGATGGGCTGGCTATCACCGGCCTGATCATCAGCTATGCCAGCATCGTGCTCTTCATGACCGGCGTGATCATTCACATGATCCAGTCCTGATCCTCGGGCGACCGCCGGCAGCAGCGCCTCGCAGCTGGCTCAGTCCCCGGCCCGGCCGGGCTCGATGAGCCGGATGCCGGGCTGCGCCTGCCGGTCCATCGAGGCCAGGGCCTGCGGCGCGGCATCCAGGCCGAGGGTCTGGGTGACCAGCAGGCCAGGGTCCAGCGTCCCGGCCGCGATCAGGGCCAGCAGCCGCGGATAGGCGTGCGCGGCCATGCCGTGACTGCCCAGGATCTCCAGCTCGGCGGCGATGACCTTGTCCATCGGCAGCCGCGGCCGGCCCAGCGCGGCCGGCAGCAGGCCGACCTGCACGTGGCGGCCGCGGCGGCGCAGGCTCAGGATCGAGTTCGCGCAGGTCGCCTCGCTGCCCAGCGCATCGAGCGACAGCTGCGCCCCGCCGCCGGTGAGGCCCACGACCGTCTCGGCCACCGCTGCCGCCGGAACGGCCAGCCTGTTTGCGCCCTTCGCCATCCTCGCCTCCGCAGCCAGCCCTGGCGCCCCGGCCAGCCCCGTCCCCGCAGCCAGCCCTGGCGCCCCGGCCAGCCCCGTCTCCGCGGCCCGCCCTGGTGCGGGAGCCAGCCCGGCCGCCGCGGCCTGTTCCGGCGTCGCAGGCGTGCCAGCCGCCGCGGATCCGGCCTCCGGCAGGACCTGCACCCCGATCTCGGCACCGCAGCGCTGCGCGAGGTTCAGGGCGGCCTCGGTCACGTCGACGGCCACCACCCGGGCCCCGGCCGCCGCGGCGATCATGACCGCCGACAGCCCGATCCCGCCGCAGCCGTGCACCGCGACCCACTCACCGGGCCGCACCCGGCCCTGGTCAGCCACCGCCCGGTAAGCAGTAGCGAACCGGCAGCCCAGCGCCGCGGCCGCGGCGTAGGACAGCTCGCCATCCAGCCGGATCAGGTTGACCGCGGCCGCCGGCACCACGACATAGTCAGCGAACGATCCCCAGTAGGTGAATCCCGGCTGGGCCTGCTGCTCGCAGACCTGCTGGTCGCCGGCCGCGCACGCCGCGCAGTGCCCGCACGCGCACACGAACGGGGCGGTCACCCGGTCGCCAGCCTGCCAGCCGGTGACGCCCGCGCCGACAGCGGCGATGGTCCCGGCGAACTCGTGTCCCGGCACGTGCGGCAGGCCGATGTCGGGGTCGTGGCCCATCCAGCCGTGCCAGTCGCTGCGGCACAGCCCGGTGGCCAGGACTCTGACAACTACCCCGCCGGGCGGCGGCGCCGGGTCGGCCACCGACTCGACGCCGACCGGGCCGCCGAACTCCCGGTAGAGCACTGCACGCATCCCGCAACCTCCCGCACCTCGGCCACCGTCCGCCCCAGTGTCCCCGAGGCCCGCTTCGCTCCCCGGCGCGCCCCGCCTTCCGGGCCACCGGCCCACGCCCCCCGGTCAGAAGCGGCCGGCCTGCGCCACCGGTCAGAAGCGGCCGGCCTGCGCCACCGGACTGGAGCGGCCGGACCGGCGGCCGGTCACCGCCAGCCACCTGAGCTGCCGGCCCGCCGGCCCGCGCGGCCATACTGGGCAGGGTCAGGCCGGCCACCGCCGTCGCGCGGGCCGGCCGCATGCGCTTGTCAGCTGAGTCCGGACGGAAGGGCCGTGCCATGACCGACAGCAGTGCCAGGACAGACGACGGAACGCTGCCGCGGGTCGGCGTGGTCTTCCGCCCGCAGCTGCCGCCCGAGCAGCTGCGGGGGTTCGCCACCGAGGCCGAGGCGGCGGACCTGGATGTCTGGCTGTGGGAGGACTGCTTCCTGGAGGGCGGGCTGACCGCGGCCACCGCGATGCTGGCCTGGACGACATCGCTGCGGGTCGGGCTGGGGCTCATTCCGGTGCCCTTCCGCAATCCGGCGCTGGCCGCGATGGAGATCTCCACGGTGGCCCGGCTGTTCCCGGGCCGGTTCGTGCCGGCGGCCGGGCATGGCGTGACGAGCTGGATGGATCAGGTCGGAGCGCTCGCCGAGTCGCCGATGACGCTGCTGCGCGAGTGGGTGAGCGCGGTCCGCGCCCTGCTGCAGGGGCAGACCGTCACGGTCAGCGGCCGGTACGTGCGGCTGGCGGGCGTGGCGCTGGACTGGCCGCCGGCCGAGGTTCCGCCGGTCCTGGTCGGCGCCCGCGGCCCGAAGACGCTGGCCCTGGCGGGCGAGGTGGCCGACGGGGTCGTCCTGGACGCGGGCCTGTCCCCCGACGGCGTCCGCGCCGCCCTGGCTACCGCCGGCCTGGCCGCCCCGCAGCAGGCCGTGGTGTACCTGCCGTGCGGCGCGGGACCCGGGGCCCGGCAGCGCCTGGAAGCCGAGCTGGACCCGGCCCGTGGCGCGGGCCCGGACCGGGTGGCGGTGGGGTCGGCGCACGAGGTCGCTGACCGCATCCGCGCCTTCGCCGCGGCCGGCGCGACGTCGGTCGTGCTGCAGCCCGCGGGCGACGATCCGCAGCTGGCGGACACGCTGAGCCTGGCGGCCGGCGCCCGGGCCATCATCGCCCGCCAGGCAAGCTGACCATCAGCGTGGAGGCCGGCCAGCCGGGCTGACTACAAGCCAGCCAGCGGCGCCGGCGCCGGTGCTGTGTCGGCGGCCAGCCGGGCCGCCGCGATCTGGTCCGCCTGGCGGCCTGTGGCCGGGTGCCCGGCGACCACGCCCAGGAACAGCTCCCGGCGCAGCCCGTACACCGTGGCCGCCGTCCGGGCCGTCACCGTGGCGGTCCGGGGCACCCGGCGCAGCAGCGCGATCTCCCCGACGCCCTCGCCCCGGCCACAGCGGCGGCGCAGCCGGCCGTCCCGGGCTACGTCCAGCTCGCCTGCCGCGATCGCGTAATAGGCGTCGCCGGGCTCGCCCTGCCGGATCAGCACCTGGCCCGGCTCCAGCTGGGTCAGGACCAGGCCCGCGGCCAGCCCTTCCAGAGCGGGCGCGGGCAGGTCGGCGAACAGCGGCAGCGAGCGCAGCAGGGCGATCTCTACCACCGGCACCCGGCTCCCGGTGTCCAGCCGGGTCGCAACCCGGGCTCCGGCCAGCACCGCCAGCGGCAGCAGGGCGGCCACGCCCGCCAGCGCCGCGGCCGGGCCGCCGAGCCGCATCAGCGCCGGGACCAGCAGCCCTCCCGCCGCCAGGCCCGCCATGCACAGGCCCTCCAGCAGGCCGAACACCCGCGCGGTGAGCCCGGACGGCACCGACCGCTGCAGCAGCGTGCGCCCGGCAACGTCCAGCACCGCGCGGCCCGCGCCGGCCGCGGTGAGCAGGAGCACGGTCACGGCCAGGCCCGGCCCCAGGGCCAGGGCGCCGAGCGCGGCGCTGAGTGTCAGCGCCGCGATCAGGACGGGACGGCCCAGCCGGCGGCCCACCAGCGCGGTACTGAGCGTGGCCGCCAGGACCGCGCCCGCCCCGAACGCAGCGTTCAGGTAGCCAGCCCAGGCGGCCGGCCGGCCCAGTACCCGGGTGGCCAGGATGATCATCAGCAGATCCAGCGCCCCGCCGGTGACGGCCTCGGCCGTCAGCAGGGCCAGAATCAGCCGCGGCGCCGGCGCCCGCGCCGCCAGCCGCGCCGCCGAGGCCGGGCCGCCGGCCGGCGCTGCGCGATCCGCGGCGCCGACTCTCAGTCCGTCGCCTGGGCCGCCGGCCCCCGCGTCGCCAGCAAGATCGCCGGCCGCCGTTCCGCGATCGGTGCCGCCGGACCCGCCGCCGTCCCCGTCCAAGGCGGGCCCGGCCAAGTCGCTTCCGGTGATCTCGGGGCTGGCCGGACCGGGATCAGCCGGGAGGGCCGCCGCGCTGGCGGCCGCCGGCGCGGCCCGGCCGATCCCGGCCACCAGCAGCGCGGCGACGCCGCCCAGGCCCGCGCAGACGGCGAACACGACGGCCACGCCGCCCGCCGCGATCAGCCCGCCGGTGACCAGGCCGGCCGCGGTGATGCCGGCCGCCTCCAGCCATCCGGCCACCACGTTGGCCGCGGTGAGCTGGTCAGGCGTGGCGGCGGCCGCCGGGACGACCGCAGCCTGGGCGGGCCGGGTCGTGGTCACCGCGGTCGAGGCGACGATCGCGGCGGCGTACGCCAGCAGGGCCTGGCCGGCCAGCATCGCGGCGGCGGTCGCTGCCATCCCGGCCGCCTGCACCACGTAGCCGCCGGCCAGCAGCGCCGCCGGCGACCGAACCCGCGCCGCGGCCAGCGGCGCCACCGCGGCGGCCGGCAGCAGCTGGGCCAGGGCCACGACCGCCGCCACGGTCGCGCCGCCCTGCCGGTAGGCGAACACCAGCATGGCTGTCCAGACCGCGTACTCGGAGAGAATGAACAGCCCGTAGGCGGCCAGCACGCGCAGCAGCGGGCGGCTGCCCGCCAGCGACCCGAATACCCCGCGACCGCAGTGCATGCTCCGATGCTGCCGACCCGGTCCGGCCAGCCCCAGCCTGCTGCCAGGCACACAGCCCTGATCCTGGCCGCCCCCGGCGGTGATGCCAGCACTATTGACAGCCCCGGGCTCCGGCCAGGCCGGGACGGAGCAAAGCCGGGCGGCTGCGCCGACGGGTCCGGCAGGCCAGGCAGGCCAGGCGGATCAATCCGCCGGCAGTCCCGCAGCGGGCTGCCTGCCCCGCCCCGCGCCGCCCGGCGGCAGCGCCCGCTGATGGCGGATTCCTGCCAGCCGGACTGTCGGTAGCCCGCGGATAATGGAACGGTGACTTCGCTCGAATGGACCGTCCTGGACACGCCGGTCGGGCCGGTCTCGGTCGGGTGCGGCGACGCCGGGGTGGCGCACGTCCGGTTCGGCCGCCCGCCCGCCGGTGCCCGCACGGGCACCGCCCCGGCCGTGGCAGGCACCCCGGCCGTGGCAGGCGCGCCGGACGGGGCCGAGGCGCCGGACGAGACCAGGCCTGCGGACGGGACCAGGCCTCCGGACGTGACCAGGCCTCCGCCCGGGACGGCGGCGCCGGGCGAGTCCGCGGCTCCGAAGGGGGTCAGGGGGCCGGAGGAGGCCAGGGCTGGGCAAGCAACTGGCCCTCCGGCAGCGGGGCCAGACAGCCGGCGGGAGCTGGCCGATGCCGCCCGGCGGCAGCTGGCCGAGTATTTCTGCGGCGAGCGCAAGACCTTCGACCTGCCGCTGGACTGGAGCGGGTTCGCGCCAGGGCAGCTCAAGGTGCTGGGCCGGCTGTTCGCGGACGTGGGCTGGGGCCAGACCGTCACCTACGGCAAGCTGGCCGGCCTGACGGGAATCCCGGCCAGTGAGGACGTGATCCCGGCGCGCGCGGTGGGCCAGATCATGGGCTCCAATCCGATCCCGGTCATCGTGCCGTGTCATCGGGTGGTGGCCAGCGACGGGATCGGCGGATACAGCGGCGGCGCCGGGCCGGAGGTGAAGCGGTGGCTGCTGATCCTGGAGGGCTCGATGCCGCCGACCCTGGACTGGACGCCCGCCAGCCCGCCAGGCGACTGACCGAGGCGGCTAGCTGACCGGGGCGGGGTCGTGCCGCTCGGTCGCGGCCAGGGCCTCATCGGCGACATGCAGGACACAGAACGCGGCCTTGCGCAGCGGCGGCCCCGACGGCGGCGTCACGCCCAGCCGGGCGCAGGCGGCGGCCAGCAGCAGCGGGATGTTCTCCCGGTGCGCGCAGATGACGACCGGGCGCTGATCCTCGACCAGCGCGGCCGCCCGGACCGCGGCGACATCGGCGCCGGGCCGGGCGCCGACGGTGAACGCGGCCTCGATGTCGATGCTGCCCGCGGCCAGCGCGGCGAGCGGCCGGACGGTGGCCACGCACCGCTCGGCGGCCGAGCTGACGATCTGCCCGGTGCCGTAACAGCTCAGCACGCTCGCCAGCCGGTCGGCGTCGGCGGCCCCGCGGGCATCCAGCGGCCGGGCCAGGTCGGCGCCGCTCCAGCCGGACCGGCTGCCCGCCGATGCGTGCCGCAGCAGGATCCACGGGACGGTCGCAGCCGGGCCGGCCGAGAACTCGCCCAGGACCACCACGTCCCGCTCGTAGGTAAGCCGGGCGGCGGCCGCCGGGACCGGCAGCCAGGCCAGGTCATCGACCTCATGGCCGGGCACGAACTCGGCCTGCTCATGGCAGCGGGCCGCCCAGTAGTCCACCCGCTTGGGCCGGCCGTCGACCTTGTACCGGGACGCGGTGAGCCGGCGGCCGAGGCTGACCTGGCAGCCGGTCTCCTCGGCGACCTCGCGCACGGCCGTCTGCAGCAGGTGCTCACCAGGCTCGCACTTGCCCTTGGGCAGCGTCCAGTCGTTGTACTTGGGCCGGTGCACGAGGGCCACCTCGAGCCCGGTTTCGGCCGGCCGCCATACGACGGCGCCGGCCGCCCGGATCTCACCGGCCCCGGGCCGGTCAGGCATCGGCGGCCCGCCCCTGCCTGGCCCGGATCAGCATGTCCTGCAGGTCGTTGAGCGGCTGGCCGCCGGCATCCTTGTGATGGCGGGTCCAGGTGCCATCGCCGGCCAGCCACCACGATGAGGTGCCGGGGTCCATGGCCCGGTTGATCAGGCCGCGCAGCTCAGCGCGCTGGGCCGGCTCGGTGACCCGGATCAGCAGCTCCACCCGGCGGTCCAGGTTGCGGTGCATGAGGTCAGCGCTGCCGATCCACACATCGCCCGGCGTGTCCGGCTCGCCGGTGCCGAAGGCGTAGACCCGCGAGTGCTCCAGGAACCGGCCGACGACGCTGCG
The DNA here is from genome assembly GCA_036490755.1 of Streptosporangiaceae bacterium. Lineage (GTDB taxonomy): Bacteria > Actinomycetota > Actinomycetes > Streptosporangiales > Streptosporangiaceae > DASUBV01. The sequence goes on along the minus strand of DASXDJ010000165.1, from coordinate 14,705 downwards.
CACCCGGATGCCCTCGGACAGGCCCGGCACCCCGGGCCGCAGCGAGCAGATCCCGCGGATCCACAGGTCCGTCGGCACGCCGTCCTGGGCGGCCCGGTACAGCGCGTCGATCATCGCTTCGTCGATCAGCGCATTGCACTTGAGCTGGATGCGGGATGGCCGGCCCGCGCGGGCCAGCTCGGCCTGCTGCTCGATCTGCTCGATCAGTCCCGCGCGCACCCCGGCCGGGGCGACCAGCAGCCGCGAGTAGTCCGGCGGCCGGCTGTACCCGGTGAGGTGGTTGAACAGGTCGGTGATGTCCTCGCCGACGGTCTGGTCGGCGGTCAGCAGCCCGAAGTCCTCATACAGCCGCGCGGTCTTGGGATGGTAGTTGCCGGTGCCGATGTGGCAGAACCGGCGCAGCGAGCCGTCGGACTGCTCCCGCACCACCAGCGCCATCTTGCAGTGCGTCTTGAGCCCGACGAACCCGTAGACCACGTGGCAGCCGGCTTCCTCCAGCTTGCGGGCCCAGGCAATGTTGGCCCGCTCATCACCGCGAGCCTTGATCTCGACGACTACCACGACCTGTTTCCCGGCCTCGGCAGCGTCAATCAGCGCGTCAACGATCTCCGAGTCGCCGCTGGTCCGGTACAGGGTCTGCTTGATGGCCAGCACTCGCGGGTCGGCGGCCGCCGAGACGATGAAGCGCTGCACGCTGGCGGTGAAGGAGTCGTAGGGGTGGTGCACCAGGATGTCGTGGGCGGACATCGTGGTGAACACGCTGCGATCGTGCGGGAGCGCGTTCTCGGACGGGACGAACGTGGGGTACTTCAGGTCCCGCAGGTCCAGGTCGGCGATCGCGGAGAGGTCCGACAGGTCCAGCGGCCCCGGCAGCCGGTACACCGAGTCATGGTCCACCCCGAGCTCGGTGACCAGCTTGTCGAGCACGTCGGCAGAGATGGACTCCTCGACCTCCAGCCGGACCGGCGGCTCGAAGGAGCGGCGCATCAGCTCACGCTCCAGCGACTGCAGCAGGTTCTCGGTGACGTCCTCGTCGATCTCCAGGTCGCGGATCCGGGTCACCCGGAAGGCGTGGTGCTCCAGCACGTCCATGCCGACGAACAGCTCGCCGAGGTGGGCGGCGATGACGTCCTCCAGCGGCACGAACCGGTTGGTCCCCACCGTCAGGAAGCGGGGCAGCAGCGGCGGCACCTTGACCCGGGCGAACAGCGTGGCGCCGGTAGCCGGGTCGGCGATCGTGACGGCCAGGCTGACCGACAGGTTGGAGATGTAGGGGAACGGGTGCGAGGGGTCGACCACCAGCGGGGTCAGCACCGGGTAGATCCGGTTCCGGAAGAGCTCCTGCAGCTTGCCCTGCTCCTGGTCGGTCAGCTCCTTCCAGCGCAGGATCTCGATGCCGTGCTCGGCCAGCGCGGGCTGCAGCATGTCGGCGTAGCACAGCGCGTGCCGCAGCGAGAGATCGCGGGCCGTCTCCAGGGTGATCCGCAGCACCTCGGCGGACGACTTGCCGCTGGCGTTCTCCACCGGCAGGCCGGTGGCCATCCGGCGTATCCGGCCGGCCACCCGGACCATGAAGAACTCATCCAGGCCACTGGCGAAAATGGACGCAAACCGGACTCGTTCCAGCAACGGGATGTCGGTGTCCTCGGCCAGGTCCAGGATCCGCTGGCCGAACCGCAGCCAGCTCTCCTCCCGGTCGAGGTAGCGGCCGGCGGGCAGCTCGCCGGGCTCTGCCGGGCTGGCCCCGCCGGAGCCCGGCCGGGCGTGGTCGGCGGCCGCGGGCTCGGCGGCGCGGTCCCGCGCGGAGGACCGCGCGCGGGCTCTCGCGGCGGCCTGGGAGTGCCGGCGGGCCCGGTCGCGGGCGGCCTGCTCCTCGCGCGCTGCGGCGGCCGCGCGCTCGGAACTGCCCCCCCGGGCCCGGCGCGCGCCGCCGCTCGCCGTCCCGGCCTGCCCGGCAGTGTCTCGGCCGGCGCCGTTCAGCTCCCGCCTGGTGCCGCCTGTGTTACGCCCGGTGCCCTTGCGGCCAGATTCCATGTCCTTATTGTCCCCAGCAGAGCACCGAAGCAAAGACGCCGGCCCGGTCGCAGTAGGTGACGAGCGGGTGAATTCCCGGTGTCGGCGGGCCGGCCGGCACCCATCCGGCACGGCCATAAGCGGAATGCGACAACCTAGGCGACATAACGGGCAGGCCCGGGCCGGGCGCGGCACGGCGGGCGGGACACTCCGGAGCGAGACACAACGGGCCGGCCCCGGGGCGCCCTGGCGGAGTGAGGCGGCCGGGCGGGCCGGTGCGTTCGGGATAATCCTGCGTATTGCGGATGCCCGGCGGACCCGGCCAGGATCGGGGGTGCCGCCGGCGCGGGCCGGGGCGGACCGATCGGAGAGACGCATGCGGATCGCTACCTCGCTGGCCGAGCCGGCCGGGCCCGGTGCCCTGGACGGGCTCACCGAGCAGCTCCAGCGGGCCGCCGACGACGGATTCGCGGGCGCGTGGATCTCCAACATCTTCGGCCTGGAGGCGCTCACCGCACTGGCGCTGACGGGCAGCCGGGTGCCGGGCATCGAGGTCGGGACGGCGGTCATCCCGGCCTACCCGCGGCACCCGGCGATGCTGGCCCAGCAGGCGCTGACGGCCGAGCTGGCGCTGGGGCCGGGGCGGCTCAGCCTGGGCGTCGGGCTGTCACACAAGATCGTCATCGAGGACATGTACGGCTACAGCTTCGACCGTCCGGCCCGGTACATGCGGGAGTACCTCGCGGTGCTGCTGCCGCTGCTGGCGGGCGAGGCGGCGGCGTTCGACGGCGAGCAGCTGCACGCCCACATCCAGCTGTCCGTGCCGCGGCCGGAGGGGGCAGCCAGCCGGATGCCGGTGCTGCTGGCGGCGATGGCCCCGCAGATGCTGCGGCTGGCCGGCGCGCAGGCCGACGGCACGGTGCTGTGGATGACCGGCCCGGCCACCGTCCGCGACTACGTGACCCCGGCGATCACGGCGGCGGCCGCGCAGGCGGGCCGCCCGGCGCCGCGGATAGTGTGCACGCTGCCGGTGTGCGTCACCGACGACGTGCCGGCCGCCCGGGCCCGGGCGGACAGGGTGCTCGCGATCTACGGCCAGCTGCCCTCCTACCGGGCGATGCTGGACAGGGAGGGCGCGGCCGGACCCGGCGATGTGGCTATCGCGGGCGACGAGGACTCGGTGGCGGCGCAGGTCGCCGCGCTGGCGGCGGCGGGTGTCACGGACTTCGTGGCTGCCGAGTACGTGCGCGGCCCCGAGCAGCAGCGCACCCGTGACCTGCTGAAGTCGCTGATCGCGCAGTCGGCGGCGGGTTAACGGGCCGCTCGCGCAGCGGGCCGGATGCCGGTCACGTCCCAGAGATGGTGCACGGGATCGTGGATGAAGTACCGGCCGAAGGTCTCGATGGTGAACCGCGCCCCGTCGCTGCGGGTGCCTGCCCGCTGCCACTGGTCTCCGGTGACGGCGTCGAACCGGGCCGCGAGCACCCCGGCGGCCGCGGTCAGCTCGGCCGCGACAGCAGCCGGGTCCTGGTCGCCGTAGCTGCCGGCAACCGCGGTGGCGTCCTGGTCCCAGTTGGCGAACAGCGGCTCGTCGCGGGCCAGCATCAGCTGCAGCCGCTCGTCATACAGCCGCAGCGCGTCCCGGACATGGCAGCCGTACTCCAGGGCCGACCACCGGCCGGGGGCCGGGCGCAGCCGGGCGTCAGCGGGCCCGGTCAGCACGGGCGGCCAGGCCGCCGCGTTGGCCGTGATCATGGCCCCGAGTCCGGCCCGGCTGACCTGCCGGGTGTCCAGCTCGCAGTCCGGGCAGGCCCGCTGCAGGACCCAGGTCCAGTCCTTGGTGTCCGGCTCGATCGTCACGCGGCGAGGATAAGGCGGCGGTGACGCCGGTGCCCAGCGAGTTTTCCAGGGCCCGCCCGGCAACCGGCTCGCCGAGCTGCAGGACCAGCCAGATCCGGGCCGGGTCGGCTAGCAGCGCCGGGTCGGCCACCGGGTCGCCGTCGACGATGATCAGGTCGGCCAGGGCGCCGGGCTCGACGGTGCCGACCTGCCCGGCCAGGCCGAGGGCCCCGGCGGCGGCGCTAGTCGCGGCCACCAGGGCCTGGACCGGGGTGAGCCCGTGGACGACCATCCGCGCCGCCTCCAGGCCAGTGGCCTCAGTCGTGTCGCTGCCCAGCGCGATCGGCACCCCGGCGTCCCGGGCGGCGCGCATGCTGGCCGCGCCCTCGGCCAGGTTGCGGCGGGCCAGCTCGGTCAGCTCCGGCGGCAGCAGCGGCTCGAAGTCGCCGGAAGCGGGGTCCACGGCGTCGTGCGGCAGCCCGGCCATCCAGTAGTAGCCCGACAGGGTCGGCACCAGGACCTGCCCGGCCGCGGCCATCTCGGCCAGCAGGTCGGGCCGCCGGTGCAGGTACATGCCGTGCTCGATGGTGTGCACGCCGTGCCGGATGGCGGCCGCGCAGCCGTCCAGCCCCTCCGCGTGCGCGGCGACCAGGTAGCCGAGCCGGGCGGCCTCGCCGGTCACCGCGGCCAGCTCCGGCTCGGTGACCTGGAGCGGCTCGGGGTCTTCCAGCTCGTTGGACCGGGCCCCGGTCGTCATGATCTTGATGAAGTCGGCGCCGTCCCGGAGCTGCTCGCGCACCGCGCGCCGCATGTCGTCCGGGCCGTCGGCCTCGCGGTACATGTCGCCGTAGAAGCGGCCGCCGGGCGCGGTCGCGGAGATGATCCGGCCGCAGGTCAGCAGCCGCGGGCCGCGGAATGCGCCGTAGCGCATGGCCTGCCGGGCCTCCTGCGGGGAGATGCCCTGCGACCCGGTGACGCGGATCGTGGTCACGCCGCGGCGCAGGTAATCGCGCAGCTCGGCCTGCAGGAAATGAGCCCGGGTGCCCGGCAGGACCGCTTCGGCGCCCTTCATCACCTTCGGCACCTCGCCGGAGGTGTGCAGGTGCGCGTCGAGCAGGCCGGGCATCAGCACCCGCTGGCCCGCGTCCAGCTCACGGGCGCCCTCGGGACACGGCTCCGCGGCGCTGCCGACCCGGCGGATGATCCCGTCCTCGATCAGCACCGCAGCGTGCTCGCGCACCGGCTGGCCGGTGCCGTCGAACAGCCGCGCGCCGGTCAGCCACAGCCGTCCGGCGGCAGCGGGCGGAGCAGCGATCAGGGCCGGGAACCTGTGCGTCATCTGCGAATCCGCCTTCCTCGCGTACCTGGCCAGCGCGCCGGGCAGGCAGGCGGATCAGCCCCCGGAATCGCCTGTTACCAGCCAGGACGGAACATACCCCGCGGACCGCCGGGCCGGACAGCCCGCCGCGCTCCTATGCCGGCCGGGCCGGGCGGATCCCCGCAGGCCGGCCGGGCGTCCCGGGGGCAGGCCGGGCCGGTCAGCCGGGATGGCCGCCGATCAGGTGGCCGACGCCGTAGGTCACCGCGATGGCCACGGCACCCAGCAGCAGCTGCCGCAGCCCGGACCGCAGCAGCGGCCTGCCGGTCAGCCGGCCCACGACTATCCCGCCGGTGACCAGCGCCACCCCGGTGATGATCAGCGTGGCCGTCAGCGTGTCCAGGCCGATGATGTAGGGCAGCAGCGGCAGGAACGCCCCGATCGAGAACGCCAGCAGCGAGGCCCCGCCGGCCAGCACCGGGGACGGCAGGTCGTCCGGGTCAATGCCCAGCTCCTCGCGGGTGTGCACGCGCAGCGCGGTGCCGGGGTCGCGGGACACCGCGTCGGCCATCCGGGCCGCGGTGTCCTCGTCGGCCCCGTACTCCCGGAAGTAGCCCGCGAGCTCCTCCCGCTCGGCGGCCGGGAAGCGGGCGTGCATCTTGCGCTCCAGGGCGACCTCGGAGCGGACCAGCTCGTTCTGGTTGGTGACCGAGATGTACTCGCCGGTGCCCATCGAGAACGCGCCGGCCACCAGCGAGGCCGCGCCGGTCAGCACGATGGTGTGCGGGGAGACCCCGCCGCCGCCCAGGCCCGAGATCAGCGAGGCGTTGGTGACCAGCCCGTCCACCGCGCCGAACACGGTGGGCCGCAGCCAGCCGCCGGAGACATCGCGGTGGCGGTGTGACCAGCCGGCCCCCAGGGCCGCCGATCCGGTCGCCTCCGAGGGGTCGTGCCTGTCCTCCTGTGCCACCCGGCCGATCCTGCCACGATCACGGGCCGGGCCCGGGCTAACGCACCGAGATCCTGATCTGCGGGTGAGCGGCGGGGCGCAGCCAGCGCAGCACCCGGAGCAGCTCGGCCTTCGGGAGCGAGACGCAGCCCGCCGTGGCCGACCCCGTGCCGGCGTGCAGGAAGATGGCGCTGCCCAGGCCCGGCGTGCGGGCGGTGTTGTAGCCGATCACCGCGCCGTAGTCGTAGGCGGGCACCTGGTGCATGGGCTCCGGTGCCGCCCCGGCGTCGTGCTTATGAGTGTTGATCCACTCGTTGTAGCGCGGGCTGGCCGGGTCGTCGTCCCACACGTCGTAGGGGAAGGCGTGCCGCCACGAGTAGTGCACGCCGGGGTTGGCGTCGACGCCGAACATGAAGCTGAACCCGTAGCGGCCCGACGGCGTCTTGCCGTCTCCCTCGCGCTTCTGGCCGGCCCTGGCCACCCCGTTGTAGCCGACCCTGGCCTGCCACGGCCCGTAGACCAGGGTCCACTTGCCGTGCACCACCTTGTAGGCCCGCAGCGTGGCGTAGGTGCTGGTGTACTTCGCCGCGGACACGGTGATCACCTGGGCCGGGGCCGGCGCCGTGGCGGCCCGGGCGGCCGGGGCCGCGCCCGCCGCGGCGGTCAGCGCGGCGAGGGCCAGCGCGGCCACGGCGGCCACGGCGGTCACCGCGGTCCGGGCCGGCGACAGCCGGCGGTGTCGGATATGCACGCCCACATCGTGCCGCAGCGAAGGCCGGTCCGTCCCGCCTGGCGCGCGTCCGGCGACTCGGATAGACCAGGTCGTTACCTGCGCTGCGAGTCCGGGCCGCAGGCCCGCCGCTAGCCGCGGGCCCGGACGGCCGCGAGGGCGGCCACCAGCTGCGGCGCGACCCGCTCCTCGGTGATCGCCCGGCCTGCCGTGCGCATCAGCGTGGCCAGCCGCTCGTCCCACGGGCTCGGCTCGGGCGGCCCGGTCAGCGGCTCCCCCGCGGCGGCGGCCAGGGCGGCCTGATAATCGCGGCCGGCCATCTGCCACGGCTCGGCCCGCAGGCGGCGCGCGGCGACGGTGGTCGCCCGCAGCCCCGGCCAGCTGAAGTCGGCGTGCCAGCGGATGGCGGTACCGCAGGCCACCGCCGCATGGAGCAGCCGGGCGCAGGCTACCGACGGCTCGCCCTCGGTGCAGATCAGCGGCGGGCACGCCGGGCCCAGCTGCTCAGCGGCGGCCCGCAGCACCGCCGGGCTCGTGCAGATGAACAACTCCAGCGCCCACGGCAGCACCGGCATGGCGATGAGCTGCTGCAGCGTGACCCGGAACGGCTGGCCCGCGGCGGCGGCCTCGGTCAGCCACCGGCCCAGCGGCTCGCCGCCGGCGGTCAGGTTGAGCACCAGCACCTGGCTGGCCAGGTCATCGCCGACCACCCCGGCCAGCGTCCACAGCGCGCGGGCGGCCTCGCCGCCGTCCGGTGCGGGGACGTCCTCGCGCAGAGCCAGGGCGCGCAGCACCAGGCCCGGCAGCTGGCCCGAGTTCAGCGCGGCGGCATCACCGGTGGCCGGGCCGGCCAGGTCGGCCAGCCGGATGCCGGCCGGCTCGGGCCCGCCCGGAATCCGCTCCAGCACCGCGGCGGCCTGCCCGGCCAGGGCGCCGTGGCCCTGCCGGATCAGCCGGGTCACGGTGCCGTCGCGGGTGATCTCATCCAGCCAGGCCGCGTACCAGGGCATGCTGGCCAGCGGGCTGCTGCGGGCCCGGTCCAGCACGTCATCGAAATGCCCGATCTCCACGGCCCGCTCGGCGGCGAGGTCGCGCACCGGCCCGGTCAGCGCCTCCACCGCGCCCTGGAGACTGGACGCTGCGCCGGACCGCCGCAGCGCGTCAGCCACCTCGGGCAGCGGGATGCTCAGCGACGTGCCGCGGCCGACGCCGTGGCCCAGTAACCGGGCCGCGCCGCGCCGCTGCGGCGAGGTCGCGCCGACCAGGGTCACGGTCCCGTCGACCGGCTCGCCGCGCTCCAGCCGGCCCCGGATCCGGTCCACCAGCCAGGCCATCTCCGGCGGGCCGAGCAGCTTGCGCAGCCGGCCGGCATCCGCCGCCGGCGTTCCCGGCTGCTCGCCGGGCTGGTCTTCGGGCCGGGTCACGTCCGTTCCTGTCGCGCTCATTCGCCGAATCGTAGCCATCCCGGCACCCGCAGTGAACGATCCGCGCGCGGCGTTGCGTCAGCTGACACAGAACTCGTTGCCCTCCGGGTCGGCCATCGTCACCCAGTGATGCGGGCCCTGCTGGCCCCGGTGCAGCTCAGTGGCGCCCGCGGCGGCCAGCCGCCGGACGACCTCCTCCTGGTCCTCCTCGCCAGTCCGGATGTCGAGGTGCATCCGGTTCTTGACCGTCTTGCCCTCGGGGACCAGCTGGAACAGCAGCCGGCCGTAGCCGGGCCCGGTCGCCGCGCCGGCCTCGCCGGGCGGCCGGATGGCGGCACCTCCGGTCCACACCAGTGCGCCGTTGTGCAGCATCGTGTCCGATTCGGCGGCGTGGCCCTCGGCGATCACCTTGCGGATGAACGCCTCGTCCGACGGCTCCACCGCCCAGCCCAGCGCGCTGGCCCACCAGTCGGCCTGGTCGTGCGGCCGGGCGGCGTCCGCCACGACCTGGAATCCGAATGCCGTCATGCCTGAATCCCCTCGGTGTCGCGCGCCCGGTACAGGTCGCGCAGCAGCGCGATCTCGGCGCCGTGATGGATGGCTTCCTTGTTGATGTGCAGCACCAGCTCGGCCAGCGACGCCTCGGCGAATGGCCCCTCGGCCGGGCCGCACGGCCGTGTCAGGCCGTCCGCGCCCAGGCCCTGCACCCCGGCGAGCCAGGTCGCGTACACCTCGTCCAGCTGGGCCAGGGCCTGCTGCGCCGTGCCGGCGTAGCCGAAGCCCTGGTAGCTGACCGGCGGGCCGCCGAAGTGCGAGGCGTTCCGCTGGCCGAAGACCCCGACGATGATGTGGGCCAGCCGCCAGGCGATGGTGGTGACCGGCGGCTGATCCGGCTCGGGGAAGGCGAACTCGACCCGGAAGTCCCCGGTGCCGGAAAGCATGGCGGTGCTCTGCGCGTCGCGCGGGCGGACGTTCCAGCAGCCGGGCACCGGCTCCCAGACGTACTCCTCGTCGGTCAGGCCGTCCAGCCGCGGCCGGAGCTGGACCCGCCACAGCCAGTCCAGCTGCTCGGTCAGCTCGTGATTCCAGTCGATGTCCATGACCTCAACCTAGAACGCCTTGCGGACAGCTTCTGTCCGCAATAGCGGGCACACTGGCTTTCATGCTGGAAACTTCCGCGCGGCTGCTGCGGCTGCTGTCGCTGCTGCAGTCCCGGCCGGACTGGGGCGGCCCCGAGCTGGCCCGGCGGCTGGCGGTGACCCCGCGCACGCTGCGCCGCGACATGGCCCGGCTGCGCGACCTGGGCTACCCCGTGCACGCCAGGGCCGGGGTGGCGGGCGGGTACCGGCTCGGGGCGGGCGCGTCGCTGCCGCCGCTGCTGCTCGACGACGAGGAGGCGGTGGCCGTGGCGGTCAGCCTGCGAACTGCCGCCAGCCAGTCGGTCGCCGGGCTGGCCGAGACCTCGCTGCGGGCCCTGGCCAAGCTGGAGCAGGTGCTGCCGGCCCGGCTGCGCTCCCGCACGACCGCGATCGGCCAGGCCACCGTGGCGCTGCCGCGCACGGCCCCGGTGGTGGACCCCGGCATGCTGAGCACGCTGGCCACCGCCTGCCGGGACACCCGCGTGCTGGAGTTCGGCTACCGGGCCCGCGACGGCCAGCCGAGCCAGCGCCGGGCCGAGCCGTTCCGGCTGGTGCACACCGGCTACCGCTGGTACCTGGTGGCCCGCGACACCGGCCGGGAGGACTGGCGCACCTTCCGGGTCGACCGGATCGAGCTGCCCGTCACCTCCGGCGCCCGGTTCACCCGGCACGACCCGCCCGATGCGGCGGCCCTGGTCGCACATTCGGTCACCGTCGCGCCCTACCGCTACCAGGTGACGGCGCTAGTGCATGCGCCGGCGGCCGCCGTGGCCGAGCACATCACGCCGACCGCGGGCATCCTGGAGCCCGCCGGGCCGGATCGCTGCGTACTCAGCGCCGGGATCGAGGACCTGGACCTGATGATCTATCTCCTGGCCAGGCTGGGCGCCGAGGTGCAGATCCGCCAGCCGCCCGAGCTGATCAGCCGGGCCCGCGAGCTAGCCGCCTGGCTGCAGCGCGCCGCCAGCCAGGAACCAGGCAGCGAGCCGGAACGGGGCCCGGGCTAGCCGCGCCGCTCAGGAGTCAGCCTGGCCGCAGGCGCGCCGGATCTCCTCGCTGCTGGACAGCTTCACCCGGGCGCCGCGCCCGAGGGCGGCCGCCAGCTCCTTCTCGGCCGTCTCGATCCGCAGCCAGTCGGCGTAGCTGACCGCCTTGACCCCGCGCCCGGCCAGCAGCCCGGCCAGCCGGTGCTGGCCCGCCGCGGCGCCGGCCGGCGCGTCCGGCATCGGCAGCAGTCCCGCCCGGGGCAGCTGCACGTCATCCGGGCCGGGACCGCCGGCCAGGTCGGCGAGCAGCGAGCGGACCGTCTCGGCGGCGTCGGACTTGTTGGTCCCGATGACCCCGGTCGGGCCGCGCTTCAGCCAGCCCGCCACGTACTCCCCCGGCAGCGCGTCGCCGTCCGGGCCGATCACCCGGCCGGCCACGTTGGGCACGGTGTGCGATTCCTCGTGGAACGGCACGCCATCCAGCGGCACGCTCTGGTACCCGACGCTGCGCAGCACCATCTGGGTCTCCAGGGTGTGCAGCTCGCCGGTGCCGGTGAACCGGCCGTGCTCGTCGAGCCGGGTCCGCTCCAGGGTCAGCCCGCTGACCCGGTCGGTGCCCTGCAGTTCCACCGGCCGCAGCCAGAACCGCAGGGTGAGCCGCCGGGCCGAGCCGGCCGCGGGCTGGCCGGCCCACTTGCTGATCACGGTGTAGTTGCCGCGCACGTGCCGGTCGGCGGTGGCCAGCCGGCTGCTCTCGCCGCTGGGGTCAAACGCGTCCAGGTCGGCCTCGCCGTCGCCGATGACGACGTCCACGCCGTTCAGCTCACCCAGCTCGCGCAGTTCCTTGGTGGTGAACTTGGCCTGGGCCGGGCCGCGGCGGCCGATCATGTGCACCTCGCGGAGCTTGCTGGCCGCCAGCGCGTCCAGCACGGGCTGGGACACGTCGGTCTCGCGCAGGTCCTCGGCCGGGCGGGCCAGGATCCGGGCCACGTCCACGGCTACGTTGCCGACCCCGATGACCGCGACTGACTCGGCGTCCAGGGTGAACGCGGCCGGGTCGACGTCGGGGTGGCCGCAGTACCAGTTCACGAAGTCAGTAGCGGCAATGCTGCCGGGCAGGTCCTCGCCGGGCACGCCGAGCTGCCGGTCGCGCATCGCCCCGGTGGCATAGACCACGGCGTCGTAGCAGGACAGCAGGTCCTCGCGGGTCACGTCCTGGCCCAGGTGGACGCCGCCGACGAAGTTCACCCCGTCGTGCTCCAGCACGCCGCGCAGGTACTCGGCGATCGACTTGATCGACTTGTGGTCGGGCGCGACGCCGTAGCGAACCAGGCCGTAGGGCGTCGGCAGCCGGTCCAGCACGTCCACCCGGACGCGGCGCGGCGGGTCGAGCGCGGCAGCCTGCTTGATCAGCGCCTCAGCGGTGTACAGCCCGGCGGGCCCGGAGCCGACAACCGCGACCTCAAGTATCTCCATACAGCCGATTCTGCCGCGTTCCGCAGGGTGCCGCCGCCATCAGGCCGGACGCAGCCTGCCTCTTGCTGTTATCACCGCAGGAGGCGGACGGCTCAGGCCGGGCGGTCGGCGGCCAGTTCCGGCGTGGTCAGCCGGGCAGCCAGCTCGGTGACGGCCAGGGCCAGCTGCTGCGGAGCCAGGCCCAGGTCGGCCAGCAGGTCAGGGCGCTCGCCGTGCTCCAGGAACTCCTGCGGGATGCCGAAGGTGCGGACCGGGGTATCGACGTCGTGATCGCGCAGCAGCCGGGCCACCGCGTCACCGACCCCGCCGGACCGCCCGTTGTCCTCGACCGTCACGACCAGCCGGTGCCCGCGAGCGGCCTCGACCAGCGCCTCGTCCAGCGGCTTGACCCAGCGCGGGTCGACCACGGTGACGCCGATCCCCTGGTCGGCCAGCCGGCTGGCGGTCTGGGCGCAGGTGCCGGCCATCACGCCGGCGCCGATCAGCAGCACATCGCGCGGCGCTCCGGCCGCGGGCTGGTGCAGGACATCCATCGAGCCGAGCCGAGCCACTGTCGGCACGTCCTCGGGCGCCGCGCCGCGCGGGAAGCGCAGCGCGGTGGGGCCGTCGCCGACCGCCACCGCCTCGCGGAGCAGCTCGGCGAGCCGGGCGCCGTCGCGCGGCACGGCGACCCGCATGCCGGGCACCATCTGGGTCAGCGACAGGTCCCACATGCCGTGGTGACTGGCCCCGTCGGGCCCGGTGACGCCCGCGCGGTCGAGCACGAAGGTCACCGGCAGGCGGTGCATGGCCACGTCCATGACCATCTGGTCGAAGGCCCGGTTCAGGAACGTGGAGTAGATCGCCACCACGGGGTGCAGGCCGCCCATCGCCATCCCGGCGGCGCTGGTGACCGCGTGCTGCTCAGCGATCCCGACGTCGAAGACCCGGTCGGGGAAGGCGGCGGCGAACAGGTTCAGGCCGGTCGGGTGCAGCATCGCCGCGGTGATCGCCACCACGTCGGGCCGCTCGGCGCCGATCGCGGCCAGCTCGGGCGCGAAGACATCCTCGGTCCACTTGCGCTTGCGCGCCGCCGGCGCAGCCGCCTGGCCGGGTACCGGGACCGGGGCGGGCGCGGGCGCGGGGCCAACCTGATGCAGGCAGTCCTCGTCGTTCTGCTCGGCCAGCGGGTACCCGAAGCCCTTGCGGGTGATCACGTGCACCAGGACCGGCCCGCCGAAGTCGCGAGCCCGGCCCAGCGCGTTCTCGACCGCCTGCTCGTCGTGACCGTCGACCGGCCCGAGGTACTTCAGGCCCAGGTCCTCGAAGAGCACCTGGGGCTGCAGGACATCCTTCAGGCCCTTCTTCATGCCGTGCAGCGCCTCGAACAGCGGCGGGCCGAATAGCGGGGCGTGGGTCAGCGTGGTCTTGATGTAGTCCAGGACCTGCTCATAGCGCTGCGACACCCGGACGGTGGCCAGGTGATCAGCCAGCCCGCCGATGGTCGGCTGATAGGAGCGGCCGTTGTCGTTGACGATGATGACCACCCGGCGGTCCTTGGCGCCGGCGATGTTGTTCAGCGCCTCCCAGGCCATCCCGCCGGTGAGGGCACCGTCACCGATCACGGCCACCACGCAGCGGTCGCTCTCGCCGCGGATCTGGTAGGCCTTGGCCAGGCCGTCGGCATAAGACAGGCTGGTAGAGGCGTGCGAGTTCTCCATCACGTCGTGGTCAGACTCGCCCCGGTTCGGGTAACCGGAGATGCCGCCGCGCTGGCGCAGCGAGCCGAACTCGCCATTGCGGCCGGTCAGCAGCTTGTGCACGTAGGACTGGTGCCCGGTGTCGAAGACGATCCGGTCGGCGGGCGAGTCGAACACCCGGTGCAGGGCCATGGTCAGCTCGACCACGCCCAGGTTCGGCCCCAGGTGCCCCCCGGTCCTGGAGACCGTCTGGATCAGCACGTCGCGGATCTCGGCGGCCAGCTGCGGCAGGTCCTCCGCCTGGAGGTTCTTCAGGTCCCGCGGGCTGTGAATCGTCTCCAGCAGTGTCACCTGGCGCTCCTCGTGGTCGGCGGCAGATGCTGCCGCAAGCCGAGCCGGCCTGGCCCCGTTTCCCGCTATCAGCCGTGCTGTTCTCGGCAGGCGAACTCCCCGAGTGTATTTCGGGAGGCTGCCTGAACGCACAGTGCGGTGCCCCGATCTCTGACCCTGACGTCACCATTACCCGCCGCATGCCAGCCCGATAGGCACTCCGCACCAGCCCGGAGCCGCCGGCCAGGCACCGCCGTGTTCTTGGTCACAAATGATCCGAAACGACCCGAACGGTGCTGTTATCCGGTTCCGCCGGGCCCGGCGACGGCCTGGCACCACGGGGACCGGGGCCGCAACGCCCCAGGCAGGCGCCGTGACCGCCGGAGCACCGGGCCAGGCCGCCATTACGCCGCTATTGTCAGCTGCGAGTGCCACCTGCAGGCGCGGAATGGGATCTTCGGCAAGAGGTGGGACAACGTGGTGGTGGACACCATCGGAGCGGTCTGCTTCGGGCTAGTAATCGGCTGGGTGACCTACCGGACGCTGCGGCGGACCGGGGAAACAGTCGCGGTCTCCAACCTCGCCTCCGTCGTCGGCGCCGTGGGCGGCGCGGCGGTGACCGGCCTGTTCTCCGGTCACCTGTTCGGCTGGTACTGCATCGGGCTGGCGGCCGGGTTCTTCGGCTATCTCATCCTGGCCGTAACCACCCTCAAGGATGTGCCGTGGCTGGGTGACGGCAACTGATGCCGGGCTGGCTATGGGCGCTCCTGGGCGCCATCGCCGTCATCGCGATCGGCGTGGCCGTGGTGGTGGTGAGCGTGC